>VGNE01000001.1 GCA_016866215.1 Chloroflexota bacterium
TGAGAAACACGAAGGACAATTTTTCGGATTTGGTCATGGTGATTGCTTGTAGTTTGCACAACCTTCGCGTTGACCACAGAAAAAAGCCGTTGAGGTTATGACCAAATCTTTATTTCCGATAAAGTCTAATGACAACATCAACCTTCAGCGCGGCGAGTTCAAAGAAGTGAATATCGCCTTGCTCAACAGCGCGTTTATCCATCACGTCATTTGGAATACGGATGAAGCGCACATCGAGATTGGCTTGCGCGGCTTGCTGCTTGGCGACTTCGTTGAGTTCAAAGGCGAAATCCCAACCAAGAATATCTACACCATTGGACTTCGGCGCATCCTTGCCAGTGCCGATGGCTTTCTTGAATTCAGCGGCGATGTTGGCAAGGTCGCCCGCTGTGACGGGCGCGTCCACCGAGCCGACATGCACCATGCGCCCGCTTTTCATTCCATGCAGCCACGTATGATTATTCAATGGTCTGGCATGATACAAATCGAGAATGAACTCACGATATGCGCGCATTAGACTCCCCTCTCCTTTAGGAGAGGGGCTGGGGGTGAGGTCCTTCAGCCATGCCTGCCGTTCATACTTGCCAAGATTTTGAACCACAAATGGCTTGATGCCTTTAATACCAAGCAAACGCTTACGCGTGGTGTGAATGGCAAAGCGACCCAAATCACAGGTAATCCAACGGCGATTGAGTTTTTCAGCAACGGCGGCGGTTGTGCCTGAGCCGCAGAAACAATCCAATACCAAATCGTTTTCATTGGAGGATGATTTGATGATGCGTTCCAACAAGGCTTCGGGTTTTTGAGTTGGATAACCCACGAGTTCAGGTGATTGATTGTGAATCTTGCTTATGTCCGTCCATATATCCTGAAGAGTCATTCCTTCATACTCGCTCTCATAACGCTTAAGCCTAGGAACTCCCTTCTTTGGCCAGTGAAGACGTCCTTCTTTATCATATTTTTCCAATGTTTCAATTGGACATCTCCACGAAGTCCTAACACCTTTGTATTCATAATCATAGCCGCCACCAGATAATCCTTTTGCAGATAGGCTAATGCGTTGATACCTTTCTTTGCGCTTTTCATCGTATTGGTCGAAGAAAGTTTCTATGTAGTCTTTATTTGGCGGTTGTAATACACGATTCCATGTTCGGGAATCTGTTTTGCCATACAAGAATATGACATCATGAATTATTCCGCACCTTCCTGAATCGCTATGCCCAAATGCTCTTTTCCAAACAATTTCGTTGATGTAATTGTTTACTCCAAAAATCTCATCCAAAATTGATTTGCAATAGTGGCTAACGTTTGGACCGATATGAACATATAGTGAGCCGCTGTCCGAGAGCAATTCACGCAAAACCACAACAGTTTCATAAAACCACTGCAAGTAAGAATCCATTCCACGCCCCCAAGTATCACGATAGGCTTTCATTTCAATTGCTGATGGTTCTTTTATAAACTCAGAAGATTCGTCATCATCTGTATTTGGATCATCATAGAGTTCGGCAGTGAACGAAAAATCTGCGCCCACGTTGAAGGGCGGGTCAATGTAAATCAGGTTCACTTTGCCAGCAAATTCATCCAACAGGGAAGGCAGTACATACTTTCGGTCGCCCCAAATCAGACGGTTGCGCCAGTCCGAGTCACGACCTGCGCTGAACAAATCCAACATGCGCTGGCGTTCGATGGTCGATTCGTTGATGGTCTCCACGGTTTGAAAAGGGAGAGACACGCGTAGAGGCGCTACGCGTTTATTGTTTTCGTCATATTTGCCTTGCCAGGTAAGTTCGGTCATGAATTTTTTCCCTGATAGTTGTTGGTTGCCCCAAGTATACAGGAAATTCTTGCTTATATCTTATATCTTCATGCGTCTGTAACTGATGAAAACGGACTTTTCGATGCGGGGGACCTCACCACTTCGACACGGCTTCGCCAGTCAGTGCGGCGCCTGATGGAGATGATTGATCGGCGTGTCGGTTTGTCCCTCTCCTGAAGGAGAGGGTATGGGGACGGTTTCTTTTCTGTTGTGATGAAAAGTTGGTTTGTATGATTGTCGGATAACTTCTGCGGCGGTAACTGATGAAAACGGTCTTTTCGATGCGCCTCGTCATGGGAGGTTTCCTTGGAGGGATTATACCGTGATTACTTTCTTCTCCCTTCCAAGGCCTTCACCAGCAACTCCTTCGCCGCATTTGGGTCGGCCTTGCCTTTGGTGGCGCGGGCGACTTGTCCCATAGGCCATTGCAAAACAGCCACCTTATGAGGTGGCTGCGGTTTGTTTTATGAGTTGTTCTGTTGAATCCGCTCTTCCAACTCTGCGGATACTGTATCAAAAACAGCCTGTGCCAAAAGAAGCGTTTCGCGCGCTTCGTATTCCACAACATCGGGCATGTGACCAGGGTAACGCGACTCAACTGCCCAGATGGACAAGTCGTAAAGTTCGGGAAATTTTTCTTTCACTTGCCAGCCTTCGGGGATTAGTTCACGAATTCGGTCAAGATCATGAGTGTGGGGAAAATTTATTTCAAGAAAAACCAAAACTGCTTTGAGCGCCTTTTCTCCCGCCTGTTGAGACATAAAGCAGATTTGGCGTGGGAAGAAATCTCCCTGCTCAAGAAGAGCGTAAGCGGCATCCAGGTCTGATTTTGCGTAGGACATCCAGAGTCTTGCTTCACTTGTTTTCATAAATAATCTTTCCCTCTTGAAGCGCTGGGAGCAGGATATTCCCTACGGTTTTTCCGTATTCTTTTATTTCCTCTGGCGTGGTCACAATAATATCTTTGCTAATTGGTAAATTACTTAATGAATTGCCAATTTGAATCGCGGCTTTTCGCTTATGTTCCACTTTTGAGAGAACGACCAGCAAATCCACGTCACTATCCTCATGCGCTTCACCGCGCGCCCATGAACCGAAGAGGATAATCTGCACAGGATGAAATTTCCGTGAGATTCGTTCCACGATTTCGGGCAGGCAGGGAGGTTGGGCAGTGAGTAATGTGTTCATGGTAACTTCATTTTACATCAAAAAGCAGATTACTTTCTCCGCTCTTCCAGCGCCTTCACCAACAATTCCTTCGCAACATTTGGGTCGGCTTTGCCTTTGGTAGCGCGGGCAACTTGTCCCATGAGCCATTGAACAATGGTCTCTTTGCCAGCGAGGAATTGCTCAACTTCCTTGGGGTTGTCGCTCAGGATTTTTTCGATGGCTTCTTGAATGAAACCTGTATCTGAAACCTGCGCGAGATTTTTGGCTTTGACGATTTCCTGCGGGTCGCCGCCGTTCTTTAGCATTTCATTGAGCACGATCTTGCCTGCATTTCCGCTGATAGTTTTATCTGTAACCATGTCGATCAGTTGCGCGAATTTTTCAGCAGACAAAACAATATTTTCTAAAGCTAACCCCGAGTCATTCATGTAGCGCATGAACTCGCCCGCAATCCACGATTGGATTGTTTTTGCTGGGCTCTTGGATATTGAAATAATATCTTCAAAATAATCGGCGAGCGATTTTTCAGATGTGAGTAGGATGGCTTCCTGTCGTTTCAATTCATACTGTTCCATGAAGCGGCGGGTTTTTGCGTCGGGTAATTCGGGGAGTTGTCTCTTGATCGATTCGATCCACGCGCGGTCGAGTTGAAGGGGAGGCAGGTCGGGTTCGGGGAAGTAGCGATAATCGTGCGCATCTTCCTTGCCGCGCTGCGAAACTGTTACGCCGCGCGCTTCGTCCCAGCCCAAAGTTTCCTGCACAACTTCGCCGCCATTTTCATAGACTTTAATTTGACGTTCGATCTCATAAGCGGATGCGCGAGTCAGCGCGCGGAAACTGTTTAGATTCTTGATCTCGGTTCTTGTTCGGAACTCGGAGCTGCCACTGGGTCTGACGGAGATATTCGCCTCGAAGCGCAGGATGCCCTTTTCCATATCACCAGAGTTGACGCCGAGATAGCGCAGGATGGCGCGGATTTTGGTCGCGTACGAAAGTGCGGCTTCCACACTCCGCATATCTGGCTCGGAGACGATCTCAAGCAACGGCACGCCTGCGCGGTTGAAGTCTACGAGGGCGTAATTTTTTTCGTGGGATAACTTGGCGGTGTCTTCTTCGATATGCACACGCCGAACAACCACCCTCATCCCCAGCCCTTCCCCCGAAGGGGGAAGGGAGTCCCCTCTCCTTGCGGGAGAGGGATAGGGTGAGGGCGAGTCAATATCCAGATAACCTTTGGATGCGATGGGTAATTCATACTGCGATATTTGATAGCCTTTGGGCAGGTCGGGATAAAAATAATTTTTACGCGCAAAGGTGTTGAATTCGTTGATGGAGCAATTCAAAGCCAAGCCAACCAATGTGGCTTGTTCAATTGCCTTTTTGTTGAGGACAGGCATGGCGCCAGGCAAGCCCGTGCAAACGGGGCAAATAAATGTGTTCGGTTCTGGCGCGTTGGAATAATCCGCTGAGCAGGAGCAGAACATTTTTGAGTTGGTCTGCAACTCAGCGTGGATTTCAAGTCCGATGACAGGTTCGTATTTTAGTTGCATGGTTGGTTAGTCTCGTAGTTGGATAGTCTCGTGGTCGAGTGGTTTGTGAGTGGAAAGAGATCAGTAATCAGTGAGATGGTATGATGTCTTGCTAAAGGAGTAATCTTCGATATGAATGCAAATGCCTTTCGCCATTTCTACAACTATCACTTTGCGGAGAACCGCACGGTGTGGAGTCATGTCACTTTGCTAACTTATGAACAGTTTACCCAGGCAGTGGATTACTCTCGCGGGTCTGTTCGAGACCAGATCGTTCATCTCATCGACGCGGAAGACATGTGGTTCAGTGAACTGCGCGGCGTCGAACCTTCAGAGCCGATTCCTTCCGCTGACTTTGACGATCGAGATACCATTCGCGCGCATTGGGACAAGATTGAGCAAAATAGTCGCACGTACCTTGCCGAGTTGCAGGATGATATGTTGTTCGCCAAGCCGATAAAAGAACCAAAAGAAGATCAAAGCCTCGTCGTGTGGCAGGTGCTTCTTCATGTGGCTAATCATGGAACCGATCACCGCGCCCAACTTCTCAGAGTGTTACATGATCTTGGCGTCAAGACAGTATCTCAGGATTATATTTTCTACGTCTATGATAATCCATAGCGATTACCCGTTTATGGGTTCAAGGAAACGGTTACGGACCGCTTCCAAATCGGTCTGGCTCAAGCCTCCTGAAAGGAGATAGTCTTTTGCATCGAGCGATGCCAATGTGGCGAAGATGGTCTCGCGGGTGGTGGTGTGTTCGCGTGCCAGTAGTTCTTCGCGCACAGGGTCAACGCTTAATTCGTAATCGGCGAGGATGTCTTCTGGTGAAATGCCAGCGAGTGCAAGTACCAACAGGGCAATGATTCCAGTTCGGTCATGCCCGCGTTTGCAGTGGAACAGGACACCGCCGGGTCGAGCGCGTGCAATGACTCTGATCGCATTCACGTGCCGTTCGTGCCAGCGTTTAAGCGCATCCCGATAATAGAGAGGCGTGCGCCATAAGTCAGTGTCAACCCATTGTTTTATAAACTCGGCATCGGTAAAATCCTCGATTGCTGCTTCGATAGTAGCGATGTCAGGCGATGGCGGCACAGTGTCGAGATAATCGTTTTCAGCCAATCCGTGCGTGCGCAGCGAGATGATGGTGCGGATGCCGTGGGCGTACAGCGCCGACCAACCGTCCGCAGTGAGTTTGGCGGGATGGTCCGAACGAACAATTGCGCCCCAACGGGTTTTGTAGCCATCGGAAGTATTCAAACCGCCTAGGTCGCGGACGTTGTTACAACCATCCCATATAAGAACTCGATTTAGAGTCATTGATTACTCCGCAAATATTATGAAAGTTGCCCTTTAGAATGTAGTTACGACGATACCAACAATTGCTGTGACGATCCCGAGGCTTTGGATTTTAGTCACCTTGTCTTTCAAGAAGATAATAGCCAATGCTATGGTCACTATCGAAAGGGCGGAAGCGATGGGTGTGATCAAGATTGCATCTCCGATCGTCAATCCGTAATTAACAACTGCTACTGCGCCTGCTTCGATAACGCCCATGAGCACGATCGCATATTTGGTTTTTGTGTCGATTTTCGCCAAACCGATCTCCCGTTTCGCAAGAAAAGAGAATGCCAGCAGGAATATGACGATTCCAAATTTTACAAGCAAAGTCGTTAATAACCATCCGACTTCTTCAGAAATAATCTCGCTGATGTTCCAAAAGATACCGAAGAAAAATGCTCCAAAGACCGCTTCCTTGACACCTAATGAAAGTTGAAACCTTTGATTTCCAATATCACTCCAATTTACAGATGCCAGCGTGACACCAGAAATAATCATCAAGATGCCCAGGGTCTGTATCGTGGAAAGCCGCTGTTCCATAAAGATGAAAGCGAACAACATTGTAAACACTGCCCATAGATTCATGGTCGCGGCAACGATGGATACATTGCCTATCTCAAAACCTTTGAAGAAAAACAAATACCCGGCAGAGTAAACAATCGCCGCAAGTGGAAACAAAATGATTACAAAGATAGGAATGTTAATGCTTATTGCAAAAACAATTGCAATCAAAAGGGTAGCTATTGAACCAGCCAATTGCGACCAAAAGAAAGATTTGAAAGGTCCTATCTGTTTGGCAAAAACGCCGCCCAGAAAGTCATATATTCCCCATCCAAACATACCTGCTATTCCAGACAATATGCTTAAGATGGTTGTGTTCATAAGTTCGGCAATTGCTTGTGCCAGTCAGTTTCCTGCTGATATGCGTGACCGACTTGGAAGAGAGTCTGTTCATCCAAGTGTTTGCCGATGAGTTGCATACCGACGGGCATGCTATTGGAGAATCCGCAGGGGAGGGCTAATGCTGGGACGCCTGCTGGATTTGTGGCGACAACATAAATGTCGGAAAGATACATTTCGAGCGGATCGTTTGTTTTCTCGCCGAGTTTGAATGCGGTGGTGGGGCAGGTCGGGGCGAGGAGAATGTCAACGGATGACAGAGCCAACTCAAAGTCCCGACGAAGAAGCGTGCGCACTTTTTGGGCTTTGAGATAGTAGGCGTCATAATATCCAGCGGATAACGCGTATGCCCCAAGCATGATCCTGCGTTTGACTTCGTCGCCGAATCCCTCGTGGCGAGTCTGCAAGTAAATGTCGATCACATCTTTTGCATTTTCTGAAACGGAGAGTCCGAAGCGAGTGCCGTCCATGCGCGCAAGGTTTGAACTGGCTTCGGCGAAAAGCAAAAGATAATAAACGGGGAGCGCGTATTTGGTGTTGGGAAGCGAGATTTCGCGAACGGTCATGCCAAGTTTTTCATAAGTGCGAATGGCTTCCTGAATGGAGGACTCGACGCCCGCTTCCATGCCTGACACAAAATATTCTTTTGGAATCCCGATAGTCATGCCTTTGATAGATTTATTTAGGTTTTGATTGTATTGCGGAACAGGCGAGTTGAAAGTTGTGCTGTCGTGTTCATCGTGACCTGCGATGGTTTCAAGCACGGTGGCGCAATCGTAGACATCGCGAGTCATGGGTCCGATGCAATCGAATGAAGAGACGAGCGAGATCAAGCCGTAACGTGAGACGCGCCCGTAAGTTGGCTTGATGCCTGTGACATTGCAAAAACCCGCGGGCATGCGAACCGAGCCGCCTGTGTCTTCGCCCAATGAAAATGAACAAAGGCTGGCAGACATGGCAGCGGCGGAACCTCCGCTTGAACCGCCAGGAACGTGGTCGAGATCCCACGGATTGTGCGTGTTGAAGAAGGCGGAGTTTTCACAGGAAGATCCCATGCCGAACTCATCCATGTTTGTTTTGCCGATCAGCACTGCGCCTGCATCCGCGAGTTTGTTTGTAACAGTGGCGTTGTATTGCGGGATGTACTCTTCAAGAATTTTCGATGAGCAGGTGGTGCGGACTCCACGGGTGGAGATGCAGTCTTTCATCGCAAACGGAATGCCTGTGAGGGGAGTGACGTTTTCTCCCTTGGCAATACGCTCATCGGCTTGTCTGGCTTGTTCGAGCGCAAGGTCATCGGTGATGGTGACATAGGATTTTATCTGCGGGTCAATTTCGTGGGCGCGTTGAAGAGTTGCCTGCGTGAGTTCGACGCTGGAGATTTTTTTGGTAATAAGTAATTCGTGCGTTTCGCGGATGGTTAAGTCAGTTAGTCTCATAGTTGATTAGTCACTTGGTCGAATTGTCGAAATACCCAAAGACTAACCACTGAGACACGGAGTCACGGAGTTTTTAAATCTCTGTGTCTCAGTGTCTCCGTGGTTCAAAAGGTTTTATTCATCGCTCAGCACGGTCGGCACTTTGACATATCCGCGTTCGGATTGAGGGGCATTCTTGAGAAATTCTTCGCGGCTCATGGAGGGTTTGGCTACGTCTTCGCGCAGGACATTTGTGTTGTTGGTGATATCTGAAGCTGGCGGGACCATTTCCGTGTTCACTTCGTTGAGCATGTTGAAGTAGCCAATGATGGAAGAAAATTGTCCGCTGAATTTTTGCGCTTCTTCTTCCGAGATACCAAGCCGCACGAGGCGGGCTACGTGTTTGACCATGTCGGTGTCTATTTTTTGAGTCATAGTTTTTTTTACTCCGTTGGTGAGTATTTCAAAAGCAACTCTGTTGGTTGAGTAGGCGGCGATGCTCTTCCGACGCCGTATCGAAACCAACAACGAAAGGTAAGCAGAAAATAAAAAGTAAACTTGATATTGGTGGTTTCGATACGCCCTTCGCAAAGTGCGCTCAGGGCTACTCAACCACCAGCGGTTACTATTTACTCGAACTTAATATGCAACTCTTTCAACTGCTTCGGCTCAACGCCAGAGGGCGCGTCAGCCATCACATCACGTCCCGCTTGATTCTTGGGGAAGGCAATCACTTCGCGGATGTTGGGTTCGTCCGCGAGGAGCATGACGAGGCGGTCAATGCCAGGCGCCATGCCGCCGTGCGGGGGAGCGCCGTATTCGAAGGCTTCGAGCATGTGACCAAACTTCGCTTGAATTTCTTCATCGCTCATCCCAAGCATTTGGAACATCTTCATTTGAATATCGCGGCGATGAATACGAATCGAGCCAGATGCCGTCTCATAGCCATTGCAGACCATGTCGTACGCGTCAGACAATACTTCGCCGGGGTCGGTGTCGAACTTGGGAAGGTCTTCCATCTTCGGCATCGTGAACGGATGATGTTCTGACTCCCAGGTTTTATTTTCTTCATTCCACGCAAAGAACGGGAAGTCCACGATCCACGCGAAAGCCATCATGTCTTTGTCGGCGAGATCTAGTTTATCGCGGAACCATAGGCGAAGTCCGCCCAAAACTTTGTTGACGACTTTGCGTTCATCGGTTGCGAAGACGATGAGATCACCGACTCCTGCTCCCGTTTTGGACTTCAACGCCTCGACTTCTTCCTCCTTAACAAACTTTGCCGCGCTTCCTTTCACGCCCTCGCCTGTTATTGCCAACGTGGGCATTCCCTTCGCCCCAAGCGACTTCGCCACTTCTGTGAGCGCGTCCACTTCCTTGCGGGACATGTCCGCTGAGCGGGGGGCGATAATACACTTGATCACGCCACCAGCCTCGAGTGTGGATTGAAAGACGCGGAATTCACTCTTCGCGAAAATATCATTCAGTTCGATCAGTTCCATGCCAAAGCGCAGGTCGGGCTTATCCGATCCGTATTTGTCCAACACTTCATGATGCGAGAATTTTGGCCATGGTGATGAGAGTAATTTTTTATTCGGCGTAACGGCGGGAAGCATTTTGGTGAATAGGTCTTCAACCAGCGCAAGCACATCATCGCGATGGACGAAGGACATTTCAAGATCGAGTTGCGTGAACTCGGGCTGACGGTCACCGCGCAGGTCTTCATCGCGGAAGCAGCGCGCGATCTGGAAGTACTTGTCCAAGCCGGCGACCATGAGCAATTGCTTCAATTGTTGAGGGGATTGCGGCAAAGCATAGAATTGCCCAGGAAATAAACGGGAGGGGACAAGGTAGTCGCGCGCGCCTTCGGGTGTGGCTTTGAACATGATCGGCGTTTCAATTTCGATGAAGCCTTTTTCATCAAGATAATCACGCATGAATTTGATGACATTGTGACGCAGAACCATGTTACGGGTCATGCGTTCGCGGCGCAGGTCGAGATAACGATATTTGAGGCGCGTATTTTCATCGGGCAGGTCATTCTCTCCATTGATCATGAAGGGCAGGGTCTTTGCGGCATTTAATACTTTTATGCTGCGTGCGATGATTTCAATTTCGCCCGTTTCCATTTTGGGATTCTTCATGCCATCGGGGCGCAATTGCACAACACCTTCGATCTGCAAAACCCACTCCATGCGGATGTTGGCTACTAGATCAAGTGATTCTTTTGGAAGGTCTGGGTTGATGGTAACTTGCACCAACCCCGTGCGGTCACGGAGGTCAAAAAACGCCACCCCGCCATGATCGCGACGTCGGTGTACCCAGCCAGAGAGGGTGATGATCTGCCCCGCGTGGCTGGCACGTAATTCTCCACAAGTATGAGTTCTGTACATAATGCGCCTCCAATTTAATTGTGTCGCCCTGAACGAAGCGAAGGGCTCAGCCCTCCGTAGTGGAGACTCTTTGGTCGCTACGCTCCCTCAGAGTGACACGTAATATATATAAAATAAATCGCCCTTCGCATTTGCGTCGGGCGACAGGTTTTGACTTGAGTGTTCCATCAACCAGCAAAGCTTCGCCCAACGATACGGGGATCGTTATTAACGTTATCATTATTATTCGCGAAGGCGTATTGATATTTCATAATAGCGAAATTATAGCACAAAGTAAATAAATTGAAATTTTGGATTTCTTGAATATTAAAATGCCCATAATTGCAGAGTTGTCATACTGCGAGTTGTTTGCCAAACTTTCACTTTTCCAAAATTGAAACAAAAATTGGAACCGACGGTTCTAATTTTTTCATCATTTTTCCGGTTTTTATGCAGGGCGCCTTCTTTTTTGACTTCTGTACTTAGAAGGCTGTTTTTACAGACTTCCTGTTTTGCAATTCGATTATGTTTGCGAACACCTTTCGATGGCCGCTTGGTTTCGTCTTGACTAGTGTTGGGTCCAATGGTTTTTCTTTTTGTGTAATTAAGCCTTACTTTTGTTTTTGGCTTCGTATTCTGCCCAGAGCTTGCCAATTTCATCCCTGGCATTCTGACGTGTATATCCATATTTGACTTGAAGCATGGTGGTGAATTTATCGAACTTCATATCTGCTTTGTCCACTTTGATCAGGTCATACTCAACCATCAGGTTCCATTTGGCGTTGATCTGCCCGCGGATCAATGTCCATTTTTCTTCGAATATCGCTCTATTCATCATGATGTATTTCTCCTATCTTTATTAAATGTTTATCGCACCTTCTCAGTGTGGTGCATTTCAGGTATTTCCAATCATTGGGAGCTTTATAATTTTGTTTACAAATGACGGTTTATTTCCCCGCATACGGCAAAACAAAATTTACAAACTCTTTCACCATTTGGTAATCTGATTTCATTGTACTACGTACTGTGGATAATGCCAGTATGACCTGATTTTATCCTATACCAATTACCCTTTGCAGGGTCAAAGAATATTCTCTTTCTATCTCTCACCAAATTCGCAATGGGAACTTAGTAACCTTGCTTATTACCTTTCCTCGTGGATTTAGTGAGTGTGACCGGAGATCGGGCGGGGCTGTTGACATTACGTCTAGACCGTTTTTCATCTCCCGAATCGGCGGAATAAATTTCTGCCTCAGTTCATGAAAGTCCACTAAAAGTGGACTCGTTGCGCCAGCGGCCAGCCCGCAGGGCTTCCACGTACTGAGCAGGCGGATTTATCCCCGCTCACCTGCGCAATCTTCCTCGCGGACGCTTCGCGGGGGAGGGTGACCGAAGGTCAGGTGGGGCTACATTGGACTCACCCATCAGCCCGAAGCCGTTGTGATTGAACGATTTTTTATAATTCCCCAATCCAATGCACCCAACTTAACTTCAAATCTTTTCGACAGCGATTGAAGAGACGTTCATCTGCTGTCCAGAATTCTGCAACCAGCTTTTCAGCCAGCGCCAGATAAAAAGCATCATAGGCTTTGGATTGACCAAGTTTGCCAGCCAGTTCAAGTGCGCGCAGACTCAACTCTTCATCTTCATTGATGATTTCAACGCGCAAGCCATGTATTGTCCTCAAAGCCTCTTCCGCCTCATCAGAAGAAATCTCTTTTTGCGAGACAAAAAATCGAACTGCGGAAGTAGTTTCGCTAACCCACAACCTCGGTGCACATGGGGTGATTTGTTCCTGATCAACCCGTTCCCAAAATAGTTTTAAGTTGTTAGTCATGCTCATCACTGTGTTGACAGCAATGTTAGCGTCTACGACCCAGTAGCTCATTGACCCTCTCCTCGCGAATTTGTTCCATGACTTTTACTGAGTTTGTGATCGGTTTTCCCTTGCGGCGTTTCAATATTCGGGCGCTGAGCGCGCGCGCATTTTCAAGCGCAAGAAGTCTTTCGCGCTGCTGACTGTTATCTTCCCTCAATCCAGCGGTGATATATTCACGCACCAGATCGCTGACACTGCGATTACGCTGACGCGCAAGGCGCTCCAATGCTTCGCGCTGACGTTTTTCCAGCAATAGATTAACTCGCTGTGGATTTTCCATACGAACTCCTTGTTTATCGGCATTATACTCACCCACATGCGCATGTGTCAACATTCCTGTAAAACAAAAACGGTCCCGTTGACATTATGTCCGAGACCGTTTTTCATCTCCGCACAGACGAAGGTATAATACTCACAGAGACATGAAAGGTTAACTATGACCAAACAATTCAAAATAATCGTTGAAAAACATTCTGATGGCTATGTAGCATATCCGCTTGGGGTGAAGGGGATTGTTGTTGGTGAGGGTGACACCTACGAAGACGCGTTTGCGGACGCAAAATCTGCTCTTCAATTTCATATTGAGACCTTCGGCGAGGGAATATTCGACACCGAAACTCCCGTATTGGAAGCCTTCATTGCCGAAGCAGGAATCGCTGTCTGATGCCGAAATTCCCTATTGATGCGCCAAAAGCGAAAGTCATCAAAGCCTTTGAGAAACTTGGATTTCGCCTGGTGCGCGAAGGGAATCACATCGCGATGTCCCGGGAAAATGCAGATGGCACAAACGCACCGCTGACCATACCCAATCATCGCACACTCAAAAGTTCCACTCTGCGGACAATCCTCTCACAATCGAGAATATCGAGGGATAATTTTCTGAAAGCATACGAAGAATAAATACATAACGGTCTCGTGGACATTACGCCCGAGACCGTTTGTCACTCCTTGCTATCTGGTAAAATCAAACTGTGACCGAAACATTCGATGCCAGCAAAATTCGTCAGTTAATTAACCGAAGAAAAATCATCTGGCGCAGACATGCCCTTGAGCGGATGCTGGAGCGTGGATTGAGGCGCAGTGTCGTTTTGGATGTTGCAACAAATGGCGAAGTCATCGAAGATTATTCCGCTGACCGTCCAACGCCAACTGCATTGCTGTTCGGCTGGGATAAGGAACGCCCCATTCACGTTGTCTTATCACTTGAACCCGATGGTGAAATTGCCATCATTACAGCATACGAACCAAGTTTAGAAGTATTCGAGTCGGATCATCGAACTCGGAGGAAACCATGAGCACAAAAAATACCTGTCCAATTTGTGGCGGAAATAAAGTAAAAGGCACAACTACCTTTACCGTTGACCTCGGCTTCGGTGTGGTTGTTGTGCGGAATGTTCCAGCGCTGGTTTGCGAACAATGCGGTACAGATTGGATTGCGGACGAAACCGCCGAACGCCTTGAAATAACCGTCAACGATGCCCGCCAGCGTCACAGGCAAGTGGAAGTGACCGCTTACATGCCTGCATAACAATATGACATAGCAATATGAAGGAAAACACAAAAACGGTCCCGTGGACATTACGTCCGAGACCGTTTTCATTTTGCGCCACATTTTCATCCCCAAATCTGAATTATATAAATTGAATAACTTGCTTAATCTTTATTCAAATCTTTCATTATAAAAACGATTGCGTTTTTCTTCCTCTTCATGCGCGGTTTTTGCTTCCCTTTGCAAAACGGAATATTGCTCTTTAGTCCAAGATTTTATCTCTTCATTTTCATGCTCAAACAATTCTTTAAGAAGCTCAGCCCTCTTTGAAAGAAGTTCTGC
The DNA here is from genome assembly GCA_016866215.1 of Chloroflexota bacterium. Classification (GTDB taxonomy): domain Bacteria; phylum Chloroflexota; class Anaerolineae; order Anaerolineales; family Villigracilaceae; genus Villigracilis. The sequence continues at coordinate 14,260 of VGNE01000001.1, forward strand.
TAAAGAATCGCTCCATGACATAGGGATTGCTGATTTTGATAGGTGTTGAAGAACAACAGTTAGATTAGGAGCTTTATTAAATAGTAGATATGTAGTTCGATTCAACCCTATTTCTTTTGTCTCTTTTGATATTGAAAAAAGCTTTGTGACGGATGCTAATAGTGGATAACGAGTTTCAGGGTTAACCTCACACCAGCTTATTAAAATATCGTCTGCAATTTGATCAATAAAGAGATCTCGCTCATCAAAGCTACCTCTGAAAACCAAATGAGGCGTGTAATTTTCAATATTCTTATTATTTTCAAGGAATACATCTAGGAAGACAATAGGTTTAATACGAGCTATAGTGCTAAATAAATCAGTATATTCAAAGGGATAAATGCGATAGTCAGCAGTGAGCTTTGCTAGATGCTCGCATATATTTAAGATAAATTCAGCGCTAAATTCACTGTTGAAACATACTTTGACTATTTGAGCTAGCGAGTAGCCAGTACTGTCTTGTCTAAGATTACCTTTTGCAAATAGGTATTCTTCAAGAAAACTGCAAGCCGTCTCAATCAATATTCTAGAATGTTGATGTTGTTTTTCTTCTGTCTCGTGAAACCTCATTCGCAAAATATCTATTGCAACATCTGCTCCGCTGTCTTGTTTTTGAAGTTTTGTTAGAAGTTTGGCTAGGTCGTCATCGCTAATAGCTTTGTGGCGTCCTCCCCAAGCTAGATGCCGAAAAGTACCCACATTTGCGTTTCCAGTTTCTAGCGCCTCAAGCAGGCGCTCAACACCTCGTTGATCTATTATCATATCTCCTTGAAAAACTGGGAACCATTGACCAAGTATTTCATCATGTACAAGGCTATCAAGCGTTGAATTGTAAAATTCAGGTGCGCTGTCTGCGCAGGATGATAGATATCCTACTAAAACAACAAATTGACGTTTCTCTGGCTCTGTCTTCTTAATCTGATTGTATAAAACTTTCCAAGTCTCTTGTTTATTATCACTACCATCTGCTAGTCCTTGACCGAATATATGAAGCCTTGATGCATACGTGGAAACAAGTTCTGGCAAAAAAGCATTAAATGTGTCAGTGTCTTGGGCAACTTGAAGACCAAGTTCTCGGGTGATTTTATTAGCTTGATTCCAAGAGAGTGGTTCATCATCCTCTTGGTTAAAATCATCGTCAATATCAAGATGATCGAATTGATCACTCAAAGCAAAAATGCGTGCCCGTTCTAGTAGATTTGCAGGCTTTAAAAACTTTTCCAGCCTAAGTAGTTTTTCTGAAGCCTCTTCATCAAAGCTTTTGCTATCAAGTTGGATTATCTGACGAACTGCTAGCCATCCATCATTCCATGCTTTTTGCTTATGAATCTTCTCGGCAACATCCTCTAAGGCATCATACATGTAGCCTCTAGTCCACAGACCTCGTATCTTATCGGCTAAGAGTTTTCTTGCTTGTGGTGCTATCGATTGATCTGAAAGAGCCAAGTCAGTACACATATTAATAAAAGTATTGAACCAAAGGTTAACTTCACCACGATTTTTTGGATGATATCCAAAATCCCTAAGTCTTGCCCCAAATCTAAAATCACGATATGAGTGAAAATGCAAAGCTTCTAATGAACTAGATAAAAGATATAGTCCGATTTGCTGTTTATTTACATCTTCTGAAGTTGTTAAATCTTTAATAACTTCGACTCTTACCTCGACTGGAGCATGAGTGCCTGATAAAGTAATCCAAAAGAGATGTTTCAAAGAATCTCGTGCAGGATTGTTATTCTCATTCTTGTTTCCCGATAATGCAAAACGGACAAGATTTTCCACGCTTCGGCTAAACAAGTCAGGTTCATATGCTAAGTGAGATAAGATATTCACGAAATTGCGGTAATGGATATTTTCTTGAGTGAAGAAACGATTTTCTTCATCATTATTTGCAGCGCGTTCTATTGCTATCAAAGTTTTTTCTGGAGAGACAGGTGCAATGTTATTAAAGAGATCTATTCCCAATTGACTAAAATTGCAATTCTCTTTACCCAATATTCCATCTGGGGCTAGCCATTGATTTACGATTTCAATAGCTGGCATGCAGTCGTGGAGATAGCTAAGACGTTTTGAAAATGATCTTATTAAGCGTTCTGAGCCAGAATTTAGAAATGCTTGAAGCAATTTATCTTTAGGTATTGCATTAAGCGCGCGTTTCGCTAATCGATTAGCAATTGCATGTGGAAGTACAGCTCTCCATATACCACGCGATTGAACCAAATTTCTTTCTCTTAAGATGCTAATATCATGATATAGCTCGTCGCCTGTTTTATTAACCAGAGACCCTAAAAAACTTAATTCAGATTTTTCTGAATATGTATCTTCTCCTTCAAATGAATAAACAAGGGAGCACACCTCTGCAGATAGGAGCAAATTTTCGTCTGGAGCTTGGTTTTGCCAAAATAGTCGCTTGAATAATTCATCATCGTTAAAATCTGATAATGTTTCGTTACGCTTCACTGTGTTTGCGAGGGCAATTGCTATTCTGGCGTTTCCACCAGAGAAATGAGCTATTGTATTGGCATTGGCTTGGCTGATGTATGGATAACGTTTATTGATTAGTTTTTCTATTAACCCTTCACTGGCAGGCTCCAACCTGAATACATTTGTTTCATCGGGAATATCTTCTCTCACCTCGTATTCAATGGTTAGTAAGCTTAAATTGCTATGTTGTTGCGAGCATATCTCTGTTAAACGACGATGTAAGTCAGGGGGACAATTATCAACAATTAAAATAGCTTTTGTTTTTCTGGCAATTAATTGTTCGGCAATTATTTCTGGGCTAGGCATAGGATTGTATGAAATATCAGTATATAAAGGGAGGGAGGCGTTAAGTGCTTGTGATCCTATTCTCTCGTCAAAAAGTGCTTGAACTAATCGTGTTTTTCCTACACCTGATAACCCCGCTAATCGAACAGAAGCTCTTGGAACAGATAAGGCAGATCGAAACACAAGTAAGCCTTCTTGAATTGGTATTTCACTGCGTTGTGGCTGAGTTCCATCATATAATCTCAATCTATCGTCGAGAAGGTATTCTTCTTCTATTCCCCCGGGAGTATTTGCCCAATTATCATAAGAACGCCATCCTTGAAAGTTGCGGCTTATTTTGTTTCTAACCCATAATATCATTGATGAGTGTAAACGTACCCAAGTTGCAATACGATTACGGTCAAGAAAATCTACAGCAAGTTTGTCATTCTTATCTTCTTTTGAGACGGCTTTTTGTATTGCGGCGATTCGAGTTTTTAAAGCTTTATCAGTTGTAGATCCGTTGGAACTGACAATGATATAAGCACCACCTTCTTTTATTAAATTTTTTATCTCATCGCGTAAATAGCCTTTAGGTCGCATTTCTGCGATAATTTTTGCGTTAGGCATGTCAGGCTTCTTTACCTGAAAACCGGTTGTTTTTCGAGGGACAAAGCTTGTTTTTGGAGGATCGTCTTCGCACCGAACAGCAACGTCTAACCCACCATCGGGAGCGTCTTGATGACCTCCCCAAGTTATTCCTTTAGTAGAAAGGCCTGCTAAACGATAATCTGCTTCACACAACAAGCCAATTAATTCTCGAAGCGTAGCATCATCGAGTTGAGCTATATCATCGCCTGTAATTTCTAATAAATTTTCCATTATTCCCTAATTATATGCTAAGAAGGTTTTGGAGTGCATAACTTTACTTTCCCTCCCACCATCCCATCAACTCAGACATCGCCAGACTCGGCGTCGCATCACCCTGACGACCTGAATTCCACGTCACGATCAAATCCTTCTTGGCGCGCGTGATCCCCACATACAACAAACGCAGACGTTCCTTCACGTACCCCAGCCGCGACTGTATTGTCGCCGTGCCTTCCTCGTACCAGTCATATTCACTCGTCGCTTCCAGCGCGGTCAACTGCGCCAGCACCTCCGCTTCCAAATTCAGCCCACTCCGCACGAACCAACGCTCCGAAATAAAACGGTCGTTCGGCATGTTCGACGGGAAGTCATAATTATTGACCGACATCAAATACACGCGGTCCCATTCCAGCCCCTTCGCCTTGTGCATCGTCGTCACCACCACCCGTCCGCGATGCCGTTCGGGGTCAAAGCCCGAATCGTCCGACGAGAACCCGATAAAGCGCCGTTCGTTCTTCGCGATCACCGCCAGCTCCGACGTCAACTCAGGCAGGCGCCAATCTGCGTGGTCGTTCGCGGCCTGCCTCAGCGCCAGCGCCAGTTTATGCGCCAACGCCAGATCATGCGCTTCGGTGAACACATCCTGCGCCAGCGTCAGTGCCAGTTGATCAATCGGAAGCGTGACCGCATTCAACCATCTCTGGACATTGACTCGAAACTCCATCAACTCCTGGATGACGTGCTCCGCTTCTGACTCACCGACAGTTGCCAGCCAGTCGTCAGACTCCCCTCTCCTTTTAGGAGAGGGGCTGGGGGTGAGGTCGCTCGGCGCGATGAATTTTTCCACATAACCCAGCGTGTTCAACAATTTGGCGACATGCTTCATTAACTCTGTCCTCGAGAAACCCTCACCCGAATCGCCAGTCTCCAATTCTCCAGTCTCTAATTCTCCTCTCCCCTCTCTCCAATCCCTCCTCCACACCTCATACGCCTTCGACAACTTCCGCGCGGACTGCGGGTCTGCCAGATACGACAATAAATAATTCAACGATCCCGCCGCCGCCCGCGTGGTGGACGTGGACGAGATCAACTCGATCACTTCGATATTTTTTGCTTTGAGCGCGTTGATGACATCCACGCCGCGTTGATTGCGTGGGACAAGTATCGCGATGGTCGGCTTTTCTTCGTGTGGCGCATCAGCGAACGAATCCAAATGACTCTTCACCGATTTCACCACCGCTTCCAATTCTTCTTCGGGTGTGACCTTCTTGCTGATGAACCGAATCCCCTCAGGGTTATCAGGCGGGTTGACAGGTTCATACCCCGCAGGCACAGGCTCAATGTGGGGAAGCGACAACGCCGTGCGCACGTTCGGGTCAGGATGCGCCGTCATCACCCAGTCGATCAAATGATTCGCCAGCGCGATCACCGCAGGCTGTGACCTCCCCGACTCGGGCATGTCCGCATTGGGGTTGGTGCGAATAAACTCATGCAACAAATCAGGGTCAGCCGTCGTGAACGTTTCAAAGATAGCTTGGTTTGGGTCACCAACGCGCACCCAATTGCCACCCGCCTCGTTGGTTGAGTAGCCTCGCTGATCTTCGCGGGGCGTATCGAAACCAGCAGTTGCATGATGCCCTGTGGTCTCGACTGCTTGCGCTCGACCACCAGATAATAAAGATAAAATCTTCTGTTGAGTCCTGCTTGAATCCTGCGCCTCATCTTCCAATATAAACGGATACCGAAAACGTAATCGTTCCAGATATTCATCGTCATTTTGAAGCAGGGTCAATGCCAGGCGAATTAGATCGTCAAAGTCAACCGCACCGCGATAGGCGAGGGCGCGTTGATAGTCCGCGTAAATGCTCCAGCCAAGTTCAGCGAGAGGCAACGGGGCGAAAGGAAGAGCCTGCCCTGAGCCTGTCGAAGGGTCGAGTTTGGCACGCAGGCTATCGGGAGTCAGGAGGCGATCTTTTGAAGAGCGGATAAATGCCAAAGCCAGCGAGTCCACTAAATTGGGCAGCTGCTGACGATTCACCCAATCCCGTTTGGAAGTATCCAGCGCGGGGTCGAGGTAGTCGTCCAGAAAATCGGGATGAGCCGCCAGCCACGCATTGACCGACTCACGGCGGATGAAATCCGCTTCGCGCTCGTCAATGATGCTGAATTGATTTTCAAGCCCCACGCTCGCAGGCTTCTCGCGGACAATGTCATGCGCCAGCCCGTGCAGCGTGCGCACGCGATATTTATAAAGCGCCTGAACAGGGTTGTCGAAAAAACCTTTGATTCGGTTTTCAAAATTGTCCACCGCCGAATTGACCAGCGTGACGATCAGCACTTCCTGCCCATCTTGCAACTGGTTATCGTGAATGATCTGCGCCGCCAGCGCAGAGAGAATATGTGTCTTGCCCGCGCCAGGCACAGCGGCGATACCCAGCCGCCCGCCATGTTTGGCATATTCTAAAATCTTTTGTTGAGAGGGACGAGGAGTAAAATTGTTCATTTTATGTGAGACCATGGACAATGGACAACGGACGATGGTTGACAATGGTCAATGGTCTATCGTCTATGGTCGCCGAAGGCGGGGAGGGGCGAGGGGTGAAATCAGTCATCAGTGACCAGTGATCAGTCAGGGCAAATAGGAAAGGATGAAGGATGAAAAAGGGCGAGTGATTATCCTTCGCCCATTACATGTTGACGAATCGTTTCAATAACTTCGTGAATTTCCTTTTCGACATCCCCACGAAAAGTTGATTCAGAGAATAGCCATTCCCCACTGGGAAGACGATCTTGAAAATGGTGGGGATAACTTGCCAAACTTGTCAAAGCAATATAATTTGGGTGAGGAAAGTCATCCCAGCCGAATAATCTTTTATCGCCAGGGTAGGGAAGGGTCAGATCAATCAGGGCGTAGGAGTAACTGCTGGTAGTTGGGTCGAAGTGAATATCAAGAAACCGTGTCTGGCTGAGAAAGGCGCGGACTTTGCCCCCCGCGAGTTGAACATCAGAAAATAGTCCGCTTTCCCGCAAAGTTCGGACGATAGACGCGTGCCAGATGCTCACACGGTCTCCAGAAAGCGAGTCAACTGTTCCAATTCATACCGCACTGACCGCCATTCAAGCAGGTCAGTGTAAAGCGTGTGGTCATCGGCAGAAACATTTTTGCCTTGCGATTCAAGTTTCTCAATGCTTCCATAATTTTCCGTCAATTGTCCTGCGCGCTGGCGCAATTCAATAATGCGATCTGTTGTCGCCTGTGCAATGCCGCGCTGAACGATTTCATCTTCATTAAGCGACAGGATTTTTTGTAAATCAGCCAGTAAGTTTTGAGTATGAGAGGTGAGTACCATTTTATCTCCTTGCTTTTTATCAATTACTTTTTGCATATTTCAGGCAGGCTGTAACATCATCGTGAGTGATGCCAGGATAATTTCGTAGAATTTCGCTTTCAGCCCAGCCTTGCGCCAGCAAGTCAACGATAAATTCAACAGCGAGCCGTGTCCCTTTGATAACGGGTTTGCCGACGAGAATCTTGGGGTCAACGATAATGTGATTTTGCCAGTCCATTTTGAACTCCTTTGACATACCAATTATAACCACTTCGGTGGCTGCTAAAGGATCATCGTCATCTCTGTCAGGCTCGCGGGTCAGGTCAAGGAAACCTAAGCCCCCATAACCAAATTCTACGCCAACCAGATCAGCGTGGATGGATTCTCCTCCGACTTGGTCTTTTATGTGTTGACCATCGAAAGACATCTTTGAAACTCCGGTCAACATACTCGTTCCTGACAGGCGGATAAGAATCCGAAATACAAAAAACCGACTTTCGAAAGTCGGTTTTTTGCCAAAGGGTTTAATTGTTACGCTCTGCGGTCCCGACGGGATTCGAACCCGCGATCTCGGCCTTGACAGGGCCGCATGTTAGGCCGCTACACCACGGGACCAATTCGTTAAGCGGGCGAGAGTTTACCATGACGGCAAGGCGATGTCAATATGAGTTATAAAAAATAAGATAACCCCTTTTTTTTCGATTGAAGAGATAAAATGCCCAGGCAACGATTAGATCTGAATAATTTCATGCAGGAGAGGAATGAATTGTATGTATCTCAATTGGTTGAGAGACTGCTTATATACTAACATACAAACCGTTGAACTTGACACAATGAATGCCATGTTCTAAAATAGTTACACGATATAAAAATTCGCACGCCCTGGGTTATTGGGGCGTTTATTTTCTCCCAGGAGGGCTGATTTGTCTAAAAGCCGTACGCAACAAATGGTTGATCGTCTGCGTGAACTACAGGCATCGTCACCAGATATTGAAGCATCAGCGGTAGTTAGCGTTGATGGTCTTAGCATCGCATCTGCACTTCCTCAAGGTGTGGAAGAAGACCGCGTTTCGGCCATGTCTGCAGTTATGCTTTCATTGGGTGAACGCATCGCAATCGAATTGGGGCGCGGTTCTCTTGAACAAGTTTACATCAAGGGCTTGAAAGGGTACGTTGTTTTGATGTCAGTCGGCGAAGAAGCCGTCCTTACCGCGCTGGCACGCGAACAGGCCAAACTTGGATTGATCTTCCTTGATATGCGCCGCGCCGCCGAAGATCTGGTGAAGTTGATCTAGTTGAGTTGTCATGAGCCCCTTCCAAAAAGCTGGCCTGTACTACCCGAATAAATTTGGCTTGATTACCATCAAATCCCTTGAAGAAGTCATGGGCAAGAACGGATTGAATGCCATTCTAAATCTTGCTGGTTTAAATCATTATATAGAAACTTTACCTCCCGATAACCTCGATAAAGATTTTGATTTTGCGGATCTTTCATCAATCGGTCTTGCATTGGAAGAAATGTACGGACCTCGGGGAGGGCGAGGACTTGCCCTCCGTACGGGTCGCTCAACTTTCTCAGATGCCTTAAGGAATTTTGGAGCGCTGGCAGGCGCGGCGGATTTGGCTTTTGTGGTGCTCCCGCTTCAAACCAAACTGAGAACTGGTCTGCCGGCATTTGCAAAGATATTCTCCCAATTAAGTGACCAGTACACAACTGTGGTGGAAAAAGATAAAGAATGGATATGGTCGATCCATAAATGCCCGTGTTGCTGGGCACGCACAGCCGCAGATAAACCGGTCTGCTTTATTGCTACAGGTTTACTACAGGAAAGCTTAAAATGGGTTTCAGGTGGCAATGAATTCCGCGTAAACGAATCAAAATGCTTTGCAATCGGAGATGATGTTTGCGAATTTATCTTGCAAAAAGAACCTATTTCCTAATTAACAAGGTCTGGCATCACGGACGCCGAGTCTAGAATACTTGTCGCGGAGAAACAACCCAAACTGGTCTCCGCTATATTTTTGCCTCCATTGGAATTGCCCCCGGTCGTGCACGACGACAGCCCCGGTGGTCTTGCTGGCAACGCCGGAGCGCTTGTATTTGCAGTTATAATAGCGCAGATTGGTAAAGGAGAAATGATTATATGCCCATACCTGCGGGAATCCCTGCGCCCGATTTTGAATTGTTGGATGACACAAATTCACTGCGTAAACTTTCTGATTATCGCGGAAGGAACATTGTGCTTTATTTTTATCCAAAAGATGATACACCCGGTTGTACAAGGGAGGCCTGTAATTTTCGAGATGATTATTCTGCCTATGAAAAGGCTGGGGTGGTGATCCTGGGAGTTAGTCCCGATTCGGTTGAGTCGCATGTGAAATTTAAGAAGAAATTTCAACTTCAATTCCCACTGCTTGCAGATGACGGACATACAGTTTGTGACCTTTATGGAGTCTGGGGACCTAAGAAATTTATGGGCAAAGAATATGAAGGTGTGCTTCGCACTACATTCCTGATCGACGTAGACGGGAATATTAAACGTGTGTATGAGAAAGTTCGCCCTGCTGAGCATAGTATAGAGTTATTGGCGGAGCTAGGTTTGGCATAACGATTATCGTATCGTCATAATAAAAGCAGGGTTATTATCAAACAATATGCCGACGGTGGCGTAAAAAATACCGTCGGCACGATTTTGTCAATTGACCGGTAGCAGGCTTCGGTTAAGGAAGATGCGTACAATGTCCACAAAAAATAGTGACAAGTAGAAAAGAATTTGGTATAGTAGTCGGGTTGTGAAAATAGTGACAATTCGTACAAAATTAGTCTAATTTTGAAGCATGGGGTTGTTACCCTGTTTGAAATATTATTAGGAGAGAGAGCGTATGGGACACTTTATAATCGTGGGAATTTTGGTTGTTGTGATGGCCATTCTCACTTATGTCGGATTGGATGCTGCCGGGGTAGCAACTCAAATGCATCCTATTGAGGCTAGCTTGCAGTCAGTGTCTATTGACTGGCTATGGAACTGGGAGATTATGGCGATATCCTTCTTGTTCGCGCTTATTGTTGTACCGATGGCTTACAGCATGATTGTGTTTCGGCGCAAGAAAGGCGATCCCAGCGAGGGCGAACATTTTGAAGGCAACACTACATTAGAGATCGTGTGGACGGTGATACCTCTCTTTGCAGTGTTGGCTCTTGCATATATGGGTTCCTACTCGCTCGGCGAGACGCGCCGTGTGGATCCCAATGCAATCGTAATTAAAGTTAAAGCCCAGCAGTTTGCATGGACGTTCGAATATCCCGAATATGGCATTGTCAGCAATGAGTTGCATTTGCCTGTGGATCAACAAGTGGTTCTGAAGATGGAATCCGCCGATGTGATCCATTCATTTTGGGTACCTGAGTTCCGCGTCAAACAAGACATTGTGCCTGGGCCCCTGACCGATTACAGAATCACCCCGATTCTCGTTGGCGATTACAAAGTTCGATGCGCAGAGTTATGCGGCGCATCCCATGCATATATGGAAAACAACGTTATCGTTGATACAAAGGCGGATTACGATGCATGGATTGCTGAGCAACGGGCAATTGCTCTTGCCAACCAAACTCCTGAAGGACAGGGTAAGTTACTTACCGTGAAGAATGGCTGTATTGGCTGTCATTCCGTTGATGGCGCAAAGATGACTGGTCCCACATGGCTTGGTCTATTTGGTTCAAATGCTGAATTGGCAGACGGTACTACGGTTGTTTCCGATGAAGCCTATATCACTGAATCCATTCTCGACCCAAAGGCAAAGGAAGTGGCTGGTTTTTCTCCAACCACCATGCCTCCTTACACCTTATCTGAAGTAGAAATCGCGAATATCATCGCGTATCTTAAGACGCTGAAATAACTGGCGGAGGATAAATAATGAAGAAATTCTTTTCCACAGCCCTGGCACGTGGATTGGTCTGGCAACTGATTGGCACCCTGGTGGGGGCGGGTCTGGTTACGGGCATTCGCGCAATGATGGGTTTAAGTATCACAGACACATTCTTTTTCACCGAGCCTGCCTGGGTCTTGGGCGCTTTTTTTGGAGTGCTTTTCTTCCTGGCTGGCAATGGTTCCGTGTCCGATTGGTTCAAGTGGTCGCGCGGGATTGATACGCCCGAACACCATGAAGACCATTACACTGGCTGGGAAAAATATCTAAATGTTTCCCTCGACCATAAAGTGATCGGCATTCAATACACCGTCACCGCATTGTTGCTCATCAGCATCGGCGGTCTGTTCGCGCTGATCTTCCGTACTGAACTCGCTCAATCCCAATTGCAATTTCTGACAGTTGACATGAAATTGTTTGGCCAGAACGGCCCACAGCTATACAACACATTGATGTCTTTGCATGGCATGATCATGATCGTATCCATCCTTTTGGGTATTGCGGGCATCATCAACTATGTGGTTCCTTTGTTGCTTGGCGCGCAGGATATGGCCTTTCCCCGCTTGAACGCATTCTCTTTCTGGATTGCTGTTCCCGCCGCGGTGCTTCTGCTGATGAGCCTGGTTCTCGGCGGATTTGACACCGGCTGGACGGGTTATCCGCCGCTTTCTGTGCGCGCTCCAGTTGGCGTACAGATGTTCTTCCTGGGTGTGGCCGCGGCCGGCTGGTCATCCATTCTTGGCGCGTTGAATGTGATCGCAACCATTATCCGCATGCGCTCCAAAGGCATGACCGCCATGCGTATGCCGATCTTTGTCTGGGCGGCTGTTGCAACCTCCATCATCGCGCTGACGGCCACACAGTTGATCGGTCTCTCCTTCCAGTTGGTCATGTTCCAGCGTCTCTTCGGAATGGGCTTCTTTGATCCTGCCAAAGGAGGTAATCCCGTTCTCTTCCAGCATTTATTCTGGTTCTATTCGCACCCTGCCGTGTACGTATTCGTTTTGCCCGGTCTCGGTGTGATTTCAGAACTGTTGCCTGTCTTCGCGCGCAAGCCATTGTTTGGCTATCGTTGGATCGCCATGTCTTCGATGGGCATCGCGCTGGTGGGTTTTCTCGTTTGGGCGCATCACATGTTCACCTCGGGCATGAACGAATATTTGCGTGTGCCATTCATGTATAGCACGCTGTTGGTAGCCATCCCGACGGGCGTTAAATTCTTCTCGTGGGTTGCCACGATTTGGAAGGGCAAGTTGACTTATCCCACCCCGATGCTTTTTGTGTTGGGCGCTATTGTTGTGTTCCTGTTGGGCGGTCTGACTGGCCCCCCCAATGCAACCGTTTCAGTTGACCTTCATCTGCATGATACATATTTCATCGTCGGTCACTTCCACGATACGATCTTTGGCGGATTTGTCTTCCCTTTCTTTGCTGCTCTATACTACTGGTTCCCCAAGGCAACCGGCCGCCGCATGAATGAGACGCTCGGCAAGATCCACTTCTGGTTGATGACGCCCTCGTTCTTTGTCTTGACCTTCGGCATGATGCAAATCGGTCTGCTGGGTATGCGCCGACGCATTGTGGACTATGATCCCGCGCTTGGTTTTGACTCAACCCACCTCGTTTTGACGATTGCCGGCTATCTCATTGGCCTCTCGGTGTTGATCTTCATCTACAATTTCTTCAACAGCATCAAGAATGGTGAAAAGGCAGAGGGCAATGTATGGAACTCACGCTCACCGGAATGGCAGGTTCCTTCGCCTATGCCCGTGCACAACTATGATCAACCCTTTGAGGTTGTTGGCGAGCCGTATGACTACGGTTTGCCCGGCTCGAAATATGTTGAATTTTCTTCGCCTGCCAAAAGCAAGCATAAATAAAGGGGAGGAGTCAAATGTCTCACACACAAGATAAATCTGCTGCTCTCCGTCAGGGCGTTTTAATTTTTATTTACCTGGCGGCCCTCACCGCGCTGGAATATTTCATTGCGATCACGTTTAAAGCAGTTTCCATTTTGGTTATCGTAGCAATGATCAAAGCGGCATTGGTCATGTATTATTACATGCACATCTATAAGCTAAATGCTGAAAGCGAGGACGACGAACACTCTTACGAATACAAAACTGGCACGAATCGACTCGGACTGTGGCTCTTCCTGCTGTCGGATTCGTTTGTTTTTGCTGGATTGATGACCACGCGCATCAATTTGCTCGGCCTCACGCGCCCGCATTTGGATCAACTGCTTGGTCTGGTGGTGACTGCGATTCTATTGCTCTCCTCGTTCTTTATGAATCGCGGCGAAACTGCCATGTCTCATGGTGATAAGAAGTCCTTCATGAACAACACACTGGTCACCTTTGTACTTGGGCTTGGCTTTTTGCTCGGTGTGGTATTGGTTGAGTGGCGCCTCGCCGCTGAAGGAGGACTTGTAGCCAGTTTTGGCAACCCTGCTGCAGGCCCTATGGGTGCGGTCTTTTATATTATGACAGGTATGCATGCCTTTCACGTTCTAACAGGCTTAATTTTCCTGGGTGTGGTATGGAACAACGCACGCAAGAATCTGTATTCTGCCAGGCAGCACTGGGGTGTGGAAGCCGCCGCAGTCTACTGGCACTTCGTAGACCTGGTGTGGATTTTCTATTATCCCGCTTTGTACCTGATTGGCAGGGTAGTGTAATTCAACGGCAATTTCTGGTATAAGTGAATAGCGAAGGAATGATCGGGGCGGCCGCAGGGTCGCCCCGTTTTTGGAGTATTAAGCACAAATGGATAAAAAAATTCTCTGGATTGGTTTCTCATCTCTGGCGGTTGTCATCATCGCCATGGTATTGACCTTGTTGTTAACCAAGCCCGCCAGTTTCCGCGGCGCAGCCTATGGCGAACCGTATCCAACCGCGCCGGATTTTGAATTACTGGATGCAAATGGAAAACCGTTCCGCTTGAGCGATCAGAGCGGTAAAATCGTCTTGCTTTTCTTTGGCTACACGGCCTGTCCTGATGTTTGTCCCACAACCCTGGCTGAATTGAACATGGCTTTGAATGCCATCCCTGCAAAAGCAGAATCTGTTCAAGTGGTATTTGTCTCCGTGGACCCGGACCGCGATACTCCCCCAAAAGCGCAGGAGTATGCCGGACGATTCAATTCATCCTTTATCGGGTTGAGCGGCTCACAGGAAGAACTTGAGAAGATATGGAATGACTACGGTGTTTTCCGCGAAATTGTCCAAAGCGAATCGTCCATGGGATACCTTGTGAGTCACACGGCGCGAGTCACATTGATAGATGCAGACGGAAATTTGCGCCTCTCGTATAGTTTCGACACACCCGTGAAAGATATCGTGAATGATCTTGAACTTTTGTTGAAATAGGCCTGCCTGAAAGAAAACCCATGCCTCCTGTTCGAATAATCATTAAAAGAATTTTGATTTCTCTATTGATCGGTCTCGCTATAGGAACCGCCATCAATGAGATCACGTTCATATTTTTACGTGAAACTGCGCGCGCGCCAAAGGTGATTGAACTCGTGATTCCCGAAGGAACAGCAGAGCGTGTTGCTCGCGGCGAGACTCCGCCGACCATTCCTGATTCGATGACATTTGTTGTTGGTGATACCTTGTTGGTAAAGAACGATGACTCGGCAGATCACGAACTGGGTCCGTTGTGGATTCCTGCCGGCTCTTCGGCAAGTCTGTCACTTGACGCGGTTCAATCCTACGCCTATGCCTGTTCATTCCAACCCGGCAAATATTTCGGCCTCGACGTGCATGAAGCGCTGACGCTTGGCACAAGGTTATACGGAATTTTATACTCAGGCATTCCGTTGGGCGGCTTGATCGCGTTATATGCACTCATCATGCCCGTAAAGAAAAATGATCCTGAAAAAAATGTTTAGCCGTGGGTGGCTGTTCGCGACCCTGCTCGTTTTTGCCGGGACAGCTTTGTGCATTCGACTTGGCATCTGGCAGTTGGATCGCTTGGAACAACGCCGCGCATTTAATTCGCAAGTCGAATCCATGCGCGCGGCAGAGTTGTTGGATCTGAATCAAAATATACCGGCGGGTATTTTTGCGATGGAATGGCGCGCAGTGACTGTCACTGGCGAATATGACTTTGAAAATCAAGTGGTATTACGGAATCAATATGTCGGCGATCAATATGGTTATCATCTCATCACACCGCTTCTCTTCGACCCTTCGACACGCTACGCGTCAGGGCAAGCTGCTGTTCTGGTGGACCGCGGCTGGATCCCCGCTAGCGGGAATACCGTCCCAAAAGATTGGCGTCAGTACGATGAAGCAGGTCAGGTAACTGTTACGGGGCAGATCAGGCTTGGGCAGGACAAACCAGCCATTGGCGGAGTCGCAGATGCGGAATTTAGTCCAGGGCAGGCACGGCTTGATGTGTGGAATAATCTAAATGTGGTGCGTATCTCCGAGCAGAGTCCGTATCCGCTCTTACCTGTGTATGTTCAACCAAATCCAGATGAAAATAATTCTGAACCGCCGATCAAATATCAGCCCGTTGTAGAATTGACCAAAGGCTCGCATTTCGGTTATGCTTTGCAATGGTTTGTGTTTGCGGCGATCTTGTTCGTTGGGTATCCATTTTATTTGCGAAAGCAGGAATAGCGAACATGAAATATTCTCTTCGATCATCTTTTCCACGTTTGGTTTTAGCGTTGTTCGTAATGGTCTTTTTATTGACTATTGTTGGACGCATCGTAACCATAACAGGCGCATGGTCATTTTGCATAGGTTGGCCCGTATGCATGCCAACCGCCCCTTTGGGATATTTGAAACTCGCACATCTTGCGTTAGTGGGCGTGGCTTCAGTTTTCATGGTGTTGGTGTGGCGAAAAGCCTGGCGTGAACAGCGCGACCAAAACTTGCTTTTGCCTCTCACAACGGTGACGGGTGTATTATTTTTTGGTCAGGCATTTATTGGCGCAATCGTAGTGACTCGCGCTTTTCCTTTGCATTTGGTGGTTTTACACACAATGTCTGCAATTGCATTATGGATTTCTTTGGGCCTTTTGGTTTTTGCATCCGGTGTTTTGGCAAAAGATGTGAGGGAAGTTCCGAAGTTTGATTATCGTCAACGCGCGAAGGATTTCTTTGTTCTTTCCAAACCGTTGATCGTGGCTTTGCTGTTGGTGACAACCTATAGTGGTCTGGTGGCGGGGACCAAAGCATGGCCATCCGCGTCACTTACTTTTTGGACTTTACTTGGCGGCATGTTTGCGGCGGCAGGTTCCAGCGCGTTAAATCAATATATTGATCGCGAGTTGGATAAGAACATGCAGCGTACAGCGAAGCGTCCGCTTGCAGATAGGCGTTTGACTGCGGCAGAGGGATTATCTTACGGCCTCGCTCTTTGCCTGGTCAGTTATTACGTGATGGCGGGATTCGTTAATTTGCTGGCAGCGCTATTGTCACTCGCGGGTATTTTCTATTACGTCTTCTTTTACAGTGTCTGGCTTAAAAAGGCAACCGTTCAAAATATTGTGATCGGCGGCGGCGCGGGCGCAATTCCGCCGATGGTGGGCTGGGCCGCTGCAACAGGGAATCTTGGACTCGCGGCCTGGCTTCTTTTTGCCATCGTCTTTATGTGGACGCCGCCTCATTTTTGGGCGCTGGCAATTGTCCGCATGAAGGATTATGAAAATGCAGGTGTGCCGATGATGCCGGTCGTGCATGGCGAAGAAAGAACTCGCAGGCACATCCTGATTTACACAATTGAACTGGTCGCGGTGACTTTACTGCTTCCCATTCTTAATTTGGCGGGAACGATTTATCTTATCTCGGCGTTGGTACTGGGCGGCTTCCTGCTGTACGCCGCCTGGCGGGTTTTTAAAGTTGGTGGGAACAAAGTTGCATGGACGATGTATAGATGGTCCAGCATGTACCTGGCGTTTATCTTTCTGGCGCTCATGATTGACGCGGTGATGTAATCCGAAAACTCCCCTATATTAAAAGCAAAATGGGCGATTGTTTCGCCCATTTTGTATGTTATTTCTTCTGATCTTACTCGCCTAAATAATCACGCAATTTCCTGCGGATGGTTGGATGTCGTAAACGGCTCAAGGCCTGGGCTTCGATCTGGCGAACACGCTCGCGGGTTACGCCCATTTTGCGCCCTACTTCTTCGAGAGTGTAGGCTTGGCCATCGAGCAAGCCGTAGCGTAATTGCAATATCCGCACCTCGCGCGGGGGTAAGCCATTCAATACTTCACCGAGGTGTTCCTTTAGAAGGTTGTAAGTGGCGGTGTCATCGGGCGGAGGCGCCTCATCATCTTCGATAAAATCACCCAGCACAGAATCTTCTTCATCATCTGTGGGTGTCTCCAATGAGAGCGGACGGCGTGCCACCTGGATCATGTTTTCGACTTTCTTGGGCGGCACATCCAGTGCAACGGCCAACTCATCCACGCTTGGGTCGCGGCCCAGTCGTTGTGTCAGTTGATGCTGTATCCGCAGGAGTTTGTTGATCTGATCACCCATGTGCACGGGCACGCGGATGGTGCGCCCCTGGTCTGCTATGGCGCGGGTGACAGCCTGGCGGATCCACCACGTAGCATAGGTCGAAAATTTATGCCCCCGACGATAATCGAATTTCTTTGTCGCGCGGATGAGTCCGATGTTGCCTTCTTGAATGAGGTCAAGAAAAGGAACCCCGCGCCCCATGTATTTTTTGGCAACCGAGATCACAAGGCGCGAGTTTGCTGTGATCAGGTGTTCACGCGCACCCCAGCCATCTTCGATCGAACGACGCAGTTCAAGCCTTCGTTTTGGAGGGACGTTGCCATGCGCAAGTTCCTCGCGGGCCGTGCGTCCACGCTCGATGCGTTGGGCAAGCTGCACTTCTTCCACGGCTGTCAACAGCGGTACGCGACTGACCTCTTTCAGGTATAAGCCGATTGTGTCGTCGGTATCAATGTTTGCCAGATAATCATCCAGCGCAAGGTCCGGTTCCGGCTGGGCTTCTTCGTTTTCCTCGACGGCCACCAACTCATCTTCGGTGGGTTCCGGCGTCACGGGGTCTTCCACAAATGGAATGCCTGCGCTCAGGAGCGCCGAGAAGGCCTCTTCAAGTTGCTCCACATCCTGCTCGGCTTCGGGAAAGAAGTGCAGGATGTCATCCAGAGTAACGTATGATTTTTGGCGGCCTAATTCAACCAGGCGGGCTATGGCGGGATATTCTTCTTCGTCATCGACGTTCAAAATTTTCACTACATCCATTCAATAATCCAACTTTCAGTAAATAATTATCAACGAATTGCAAATTTAGAATACACTTTTTTCAGCTTAAAAGCAATAGTCTGTATTCTCAGATGCTTTGCAGGGCGGTTGTATTACGGCTGTCTGGCGCATTGCGCCAGACAGCCGTTGTTTTGCGTTATCCACTATTAATACCTGACCTTACGCACTTTTGCGTGTTTTAAGGCATGTCGCCCTGAGCGACAGCGAAGGGTCTCTACGACTATCTCAGAGACCCTTCGCTCCGCTCAGGGAATCATGCTTGGCGCGTAAGGTGAGTTAATACTCTTTAAGGCGTTGGGGTTAAGTTCGCCTCAGGGGTAGAAATTGCTTCGCTGGGCGAAGCAGGCGTCGGTGAGAGTGGAAGCGGAGTCGGCGTGGATGTATTTAAGTAGGGAGGAAATCGAGTGAGGTTGGTCAAAGAGTCGATGCCGCTCAAGGTCAGGATCAATGTTTTTTTCCTGTCCACACGCACGTAGTAACCGCTTCTCGTGGGAGTGGTATCGCCGATTTCGAGAGTGCGCTTTCTGCCGTCTGCGAATTCAATTGTGATGACATATGCTGGCTCGTCGAGACCAAGGATGCTCGCATCGGCATCCACTTCGCCGATAATCTTCAGCGCTGTGATCTGGGATGCGGCCGCTTCAACCAAGCCCTGGTCTGCTTCGGTTGCGGAGGGCAGTTCCAACGCCCAAACTTTTTCGCCGTCGCGCGCAACTTTTACGGTTTCTCCATCGACTGGTTTGATCTCAATGCTTGTAATATTGCCATCTTGTTCGCTAAAGACAAATGCCGCTTCAAGGGCGGGTGTGGCTTCTGTTTCTGTAATCGGTTCATTGCGGTTGAGATAATAAGCGAAGCCGATCAGCGCGGCCAATAGAAGAAGTGTGATCCATGTGCCTGTTCGGAACACGGGTTTTTGCTGTTTGCGCAGAGGTGTTTCCTTCGACTTTCGTGCTTTTGGTTTTGTTGTTTTGCGAGCCATTCTTTAACCTCTCTTGCGCCGTGAAAGCCACGAGGAAACGCCAGCGAACACCACCATTCCCGGAATCACAAGGATTGCCACGATCAACAGGATCAGGAAACTTCCCTGTGTGGGCGGGATGAAGGTGCGCTGTGTGGCCGGGCGGGTTGTAAGATCAAGCAGGTCTTCCTGCTCTGCGGCCCAATCCACCGCGTTGATGAACATGTTGCCATTACCGTAGGCATCAAAGATTTCATCGCTGGCAAAAAGAGAGTTGCCGAATACGACCACACGTCCTTTGGTACTCGTGTTTTCACCGGCGGCCGCCAGATTTAATGGGCCGGGATTGTCGGTTGCCGGGTCAAAGGTCGGAGATTGATCTGCAACCAATTCTGACTCGCCCCAGGATTGATCAGTTGTACTGATGAGCGGGGTGACAACCTTGGTTTCGTCACCAGCAGCAACGCTGATACTACGTGCCTGCGGCAGGATGACGATATATTTATCAGTCAGGTTTTGGGTGATCGGATGGGCGTTGTATTGTGATGAAACCGCCTGGAATGGGTTTTGAGTGTTGACAAGGTCAATTACGATATCGTCATTTAAGGTGATACCCCATTCTGTACTTAAGTAATTAGCCAGAGGATCAGGGGCATCTTCAAACTCGGTAAAGAAGCGCGGGTCTTCCAGTATAACCAGCGAGCCACCCTCGTTTACATATTTATTGAGCAGGGATACTTCCTGAGCGCTGACCGGTTTTGTCGGTCCTGCAATGATAATGGCAAGCGCATCATCGGGGATGCTGTGGGTGGTGAGCAGGTTGAGCGTTTCTACTGTGTAATTTTTAGATTCCAATGTGCTTTTCGCAGTGGAAAAACTAAATTCGCCTCCAGATTCAAGGCCGGGTTCGCCATGACCTTGCAGGAAATAAACTGTCCGCGATTCCGGGCTGATAAGACGGATCATGGTGCGGGCAAGCTCCTCCTCAGATGCAAAGGATGCGATTTCTTTTGTCTCTCCCATTTGGAGCAATATCTTTCCGTCACCTGTGATGCCGGCGTCACGTGCAGCTGCCGGGTCGAGATCTGGATCAACAAATCGATACTCAAACTTGCCTTTGCTATTCGATTTAAACTTCAACAGGAGCTCATCTGAGGCGCTGGAATTTAGGCTGGCAGAGTAGAAAGCCGTGGCAGTTATTTTGGCCGGCAAAGTTGCCAGAATTTTCATGGTTTCCGGGGCAAGTGTGTTGGACTTATCTTCCGTCAGATCCCAGGATTTTGGATTGTTAAAGACAATGTAGTTTGCCGCAAAGATAATACCTGCGAATGCCAGCGCGAGGATCAATGAATTTGAGCCGTAACGAGCCTGGCGTCCGGTAAGGAAGCGGCGGATCGTGTCTGGTGACAGCATTACATAGGCTGCCAGTCCGATCACAAGTATTCCAATGCTGATCTGTAAAGCCAGATTAAGTTTGTCTGTAACTTCGACATCCAGGGTGAACATCTTCATTGCGAGCATAATGTTTGCCGTGCCGATCAGGCCTGTGGAAATACAGGCGATCAGAGCGACGATCAACCCAACGAAGGCGTACTTTACATAGGGGGATTTCTTTTTTCCGGCCATTAGCGCCATCTCCGAATTTCAATTGCGGTGGTGCCAACGAACAGGCCCAACGCTGTGAGGCTTAAGTAATACGCAATATCTCCCAGATTGATCGTGCCCATATTCATGGATTGGGAAAAATGTGTGGAAAGGCTGAGATAGTTGAGCACATCCCCGCCCGCCTGCAGGTAGCTGGCCGGCAGGCTGACCATGAACCACAGGAAGAAGAACAGACCCAGGGTGCTGAAGAAAGCCGCAAACTGGTTTGTGAAAACTGCCGAAATTCCAACACCGAGCGCAAGCAGTGCCGAACAGACCAGGATCAGGCCGATATAAGAAGAAAGGATTACCTTCCAGTCAATGCCGGGGGTTACGAAGTTGTTCATGATGATCGGGTAAATAAGTGTCAGCATTGCCAGAGAAAGCACAAATAACATGGCTCCGAGCCATTTGCCAGCAACCAATTCAAAGTCACGCACGGGAGCGGTCAACATCAGTTCGAGGGTGCCCATGCGAGCCTCGTCGGAAAGTAATCGCATGGTAAGCGCCGGGCTGAGGAAGATCATCAAAAAGACAAAGAGCCAGTTGATGGGGGTGCTTTCAGGAGCGCCGCCACCGGCAAATGCCTGCTGTGCGCTGACCCACATGATCAGGGAGAAGTAAATACCCAAAGGCAATAGGATGGCAAGCGCTATCACATAAGCCAGCGGGCTGTTGAAGTAATTATCGTACTCGCGTTTTGCGATTGTCCAGATATTTCTCATGATAGCCTCGTTATTTCTTTTTAGAATCCGAGCCGGTCAGTTCGAGGAAGATTTCCTCAAGGCTTATACCGAGCGGACGTAATTCCAACAAGTCGTAACCTGATTTGATGACTTGCTTGGCAACTTCCGGGCGTAAGTCTTTGCCTGAAGCAAATTCAAATTCCACGGCTCCGTCATCCTTGGTTTCAACGCTGCGCACACCTTTCACTTGTTTGATGGTGTCAGCAAGTTCATCGGCTTCGCCGCGAACGCGCACGATCACGCGTTCCGCGCCGATCAGACGGGCTTGCAGGTTCTCAGTGGTATCTTCCGCGACGATCTTGCCTTTGTTAATAATCAACACACGATCGCAGATATTTTGAGCTTCATGTAAAAGGTGAGTGGAGAGCAAAACAGTGCGCTCCTTGCCGATCTCGCGGATTAACTCACGTACTTCAACAACCTGGCTGGGGTCAAGACCAAGGGTTGGTTCGTCGAGGATCAATACCTCAGGTCTGTGGAGAAGCGCCTGGGCAAGCCCAACTCTCTGGCGCATACCTTTGGATAAGTTACCAATGTATCCATTGGCGCGGTCACTCAAAGCGACCATATCTAACACTTCATCCACGCGGTCGTCCACGTTGGGGATGTGGCGCAGCTCGCCCATGAATTTCAAATAGTCGAACACCACCATGTCGGTATAAAGCGGGACAGTTTCCGGTAAATACCCTACCCGCCTGCGTACCTCGAGCGATTCCTCCACAACATCATACCCAGCGACGATTGCTTCACCATCTGTGGGCGGCATGTAACCGGTCAGAATTCGCATAGTTGTGGTTTTTCCTGCGCCGTTGGGCCCGAGAAAACCCACGATTTCACCCTGCTGAGCGTCAAAACTCAGGTTGTGAACAGCGCGGCGCGCTCCGAAGTCTTTTGTGAGACCACTGACTTTGATCATTGACTCTCCTTGCAAAAAGATTAGATAAAGGTTTTTGCCAAATAAAAGACACAGCCCGTGGGCGGTGCCTGATCATTGGTTCTGTTGATTACTATACAATAGGTCGAGTCGCAAAGTCAAGCGGGCGCTTAACTTCTAATCCAACGCTAATCTTCAATATCATCGGCAATAATTGACGAATGATCGAACTTCTTTATCAAACCGATGCTTATCTCGAGGAATTTTAAGAAAAAATTGAATTGCCCAAATTGGGGAATTATTCTTTCGGACGTTGTTGTATAATGCGTGTAATCGGGTAGGGTGTTCCGCCCAAAAAACAAAGGAGAATTTAAAGATGAAATCCAAAAAACTTTCTATCCTGCTTGCTTTACTGGTCTTGATTATTTCCACCCTGG
This sequence comes from Chloroflexota bacterium, assembly GCA_016866215.1. Lineage (GTDB taxonomy): Bacteria > Chloroflexota > Anaerolineae > Anaerolineales > Villigracilaceae > Villigracilis. The sequence goes on from VGNE01000001.1 coordinate 37,094, forward strand.
CGTGCGCGCTGGGCGGCGAACCGACTTTGAGCAACGTCCGCACGGCAAAAGATCAAGACGGCGCACAACCCGCCTCAATCTTTGCCACAACTGAGACCGTTTTCGTAGTGAGTGATCTGACTAGCGGCGTCAAAGGTAATCTGATTACATCAAAGTGGTATGCAGTTAATGTGGCCGACACCGAGCCTAACCTCCTGATCGATACGGCAGAAATCCCGATAGAGGATGAAACCTTCGACGGCACGATTTATTTCTTTTTTGAGCCTCCCATTGAAGGCGTGTGGCCTGTGGGCAGTTACAAAGTTGAAATTTATTTCAATGGCGTTTTAAACAGCACTGTCCAGTTTACTGTAGAGTAGTCAGTCACCCGCAAATAAAGCGCTTTCCGAAAACGGAGAGCGCTTTATTTGTTTATCATCTACGAAAACGGAAACTCCCATGGAATACAGAAAACTCGGCAAAACGGGACTTAAAGTCTCGCCCCTGTGTATGGGGACAATGCAATTTGGCTGGTCGCTCAGTGAAGCAGATTCGCACCATATTCTTTCAGCGACTTATGAGTCCGGGATCAATTTTATTGATACGGCTGATATCTACTCGAAATGGGTGGATGGAAACCCCGGCGGCGTTTCGGAGACCTTCATTGGGAATTGGATGAAGCAAAACAAGATTCCGCGTGACAAAATTGTCGTCGCAACAAAAGTACGCGGCGAGATGGGAAAGGGTCCCAATGACCAGGGTCTGAGTCGCGTCCATATGATGAATGCAGTGGAAGCCTCTTTACGCCGCTTGCAGACAGATTACATTGATCTTTATCAATCCCATTGGACGGACAACGATACGCCGATTGAAGAGACCCTGCGTGCTTTTGATGACCTTGTAAAACAGGGCAAAGTGCGCTATCTGGGCGCTTCCAATTACGCCGCCTGGGAGTTGATGCAGGCGCTCTGGGTTTCAGATAGATATAACCTTGTCCGTTATGATTGCCTTCAACCGCACTATAACCTGATCTATCGCGCTGAGTTTGAGCGTGAACTGCGCGCCGTCTGCGAAACTTATGGGCTTGGCATGATTCCGTATAGTCCGCTTGCGGGTGGATTCCTGACAGGCAAATATCGCCGGAATGAACCATTGCCTGAAAGCAAGCGCGCTGAAGGGCGCAAGCGCGCAATGACGGAAAAGAATTTTACATTGATTGATGAGATGGAAGTCATTGCATTGCGCCATCAAGTTTCCATTGCTCAAATCGCCCTCGCCTGGATGCTGGCCGATCCTGTGATAACAAGTCCGATCATCGGCGCGACATCCATCGGGCAACTGAATGAGAATCTCGGCGCGTTGAATGTAAAGTTGAGTGAAGAAGAGAAGACACTGCTGGACAAGGTGACGACGTGGAAAGAGGAAGAGTAATTCGTAATTCGTAAAAAGCGCGCCCCTGACGGAAGCGCGCTTTCAGTTGCGCGCCGTTCAAGCGCTAGGCAGTGTTTTCGGATTGCCTCACTGCCATCTCATTCGGCCTGTTCTCGAAGGCTTTTTTGTAGATCAGCGCTTCGATGTCTTCCCCGTCCAGCATGGCGAAGAGATAGGCCGACAAATGCTTGTGGTTGGACATGACCCAGATGGCAAAATCCTTGCGCGCCTGCTTGGGGGCTTGCGCGAAAATGTCCGCTACCTCGCGTTTGATGCTCTCTCTGGTGTCTTCGATCTCTTTGACCCAACCCTTGAAATTCGCTGAAAACTCGTCGGGGATCTGTTCGCGGATGTAATCCACCTGTTTTGTGACAATGGCTTGCAGCGTATTCTTAAACGACAGGCTAAAAACAAGACGGTGCAGTTCGAGATACTTGTCGCCTTTGAACTTGAAGCGCTGCCCGTCCGAAAACTCGACGACGAATCCTTCCTCGTCCTTGTCCAGTTTACCCGTCAGCGCGATGATCTCGGTGATGTTGTTGAAGGAGTAAACCTTCGGGAGCGGAAATCCATATTTATCGGCGAGCAGTTGCAGGTCAGGAAAGAACGGCAGGTACGCGCCCGTGAAGCGATTGCGCGCCGCGATCAAGACGATGTCTTCGCGCCCTTTGTAGTCCACGATGACGCGGTTTTCGGGGTAGACGATCTCGAAGAGCAGGGTCAGTTCGTCGGGCAGGTCGTCGAGGTTGTAATGCTCGTGAAGGAACTTCGTGGCCCACTCGGCCTGGTCACTGTGGAAGTTGCCGCGCGTCGAGATACGGTGTTCGCCGTTCAACCGGTACAAGATCCCGAGCGAACCGTCCATTTTCTCGGTGATGCTGACGATGTGCCCGTGAGTCTTTTCGCCATTCTGAAGCCAGTTGTAGAATTTGTCGAAGGCGCGCGCGACGATCTCGCCTGTCACTGCATGAACAATGAGTCCGCGGCTGACGCGCTCGAAGAAGTTCCAGCGGCCTTCGTATTGTGCCCTGGCGGTGTAATTGAAGATAAGCAGGTCACCATCGCGTTCCACCGAGACGTCGCCGAGTCCTTTCCACTCGGTGAAACCTGATTTGGCGAGTTGCTGGATTTGTTCGATGGAAGTTATCTCGGTAATCTTATTCATGGTGTAAATACCTTCATTGCTGAATAACGGAGCGCAGACTTCAGTCTGCATTCCGATCTAAGAACTTTTAACCGCTCACGCGCTCATGCTCGTGAGCGGTTTCAGAAATATCACAAAAAAGTAAACTATGCTCACAACCTTCGCACTCCAATTGCAGGGTAGCATGTTGGATGTTGTACTTGTGCGCAAGCAGCTCATTCACATTCTGGTGGATCGACATGCCTGTGCTGACCAGTGCATCTTCCGTGACAATGTGAGCAGAAAGCATGCGCAAATTCTCGCTGACGCTCCACACATGCAGGTCGTGGACTCCGTATACCCCGTCCACTAGGAGGAGGTCGGCCACCATCGAGTCCAAGTCAATGCTTTCGGGTGTGCTTTCAAGCAGGATGTGAATCGATTGACGCAGAATACCCCAGGCGTTCCACAAAATGAATACACCGATCAACACGCTGACAAGCGGGTCTAACCAGTTCCAATTCGTGAAGAAGATGATAACCCCTGCGATAACCGCGCCAAGTGTTGACATAACATCGCCCATCAAATGTAGGAAAGCACTTCGCAGGTTTAGGTCATGTTCGCTCCCGCTTTTGACAAGCCAGGCCGTGCCAGCATTGATCAGAAATGCAATCATGCCTGTGCCAATTAAGATCGGCGCGTTCACTTCGGATGTGGAAATAATGCGTCGATAAGCCTCATAAAAAATTCCCAATACGATCAGCACAAGCGTTGTGGAGTTGATCAATGCAACCAAAATCCCAGCGCGATGATAGCCAAAGGTCTTGCCTGCATGGGCAGGTTGTGTGGCAAGTTTTACCGCGTACCAGCTTAATCCCAGCGCGATCACATCCGTGAAGTTATGCGCCGCATCTGTAAGGAGAGCGAGGCTGTTGCCAATAATTCCCGCAATGATTTCAACGACAACAAACCCGGCTGTTAATCCCAGCGAGAGGGCGAGGCGTTTGGTGGTTTGATTGGCGAGGTCGCCAAAGTGGGAGTGGATGTGCTCTTGTGTCATAGTAAATCTCTAAGATTTAATTTAATGGAATTGATTATTTCTTCTGTCGCAATAATCGTGCGGAATTTGTGAGAATGCCTATATCTGGTAAAGATTGTGCAGCGGCGGCCAGCACAGGCGGCAAGATGCCAAATGCCGCAAGTGTTAATCCCACCACGTTGTAGACAGCCGTAAATGCAAGATTCATCTTTACGATGCCCATCGTTCGACGGGCAATGCGTATCACTTCTGGTACAAGAGTCCAGTCTTCGCGCATAAGGGCAATGTGAGCGGCTTCAATGGCAATATCTGTTCCCGCCGCGCCCATGGCCATGCCGACATTTGATTGCGCCAGCGCGGGCGCGTCGTTGACTCCGTCGCCGATCATCACGACGATATGACCTTTGGCCTGATATTCCTTCACGATCTCGATTTTGTTCTCAGGCAGAAGATTCGCTCGATATTCGACGCCAAGTTTTTCAGCAAGCGCGGATGCAGTGCGTTCGTTATCGCCCGTGAGCAATTCAATGTGTTTTATGCCGAGAACGCGCAGTTCAGCGAGAGCGGCGGGGACTTCAAGGCGAAGCGTATCCGAGGCGGCGAGTATCCCTGCAAGTTGATTCTCGCGCGAAAGAAACAAAAGTGTTTTGCCCTGTTCTTCCAACTGTTTGACAACGGGGAATGAGTCTGCCGATGGAATCAGGCGGCGATTGCCAACCGCAACCAAACTGCCGTTTACCTTTGCGCGGATTCCCATGCCGGGAATCGATTCAAAGTTTTCAGGCTCATAGAGTTGCGCGTTTTGAGCGCGAGCGGCAACGCGCACGGCTTCGGCCAGTGGATGCTCAGAATAACGCTCGGCGGAAGCGGCCAGGGCGAGAATATCGGAGGCAGGCAGACCATTGAGTGGGATAACATCTGTAATTTGCGGCTGACCCAGTGTAAGTGTTCCCGTTTTATCCACCAATACCACATCGGCGCGCGCCAGCATCTCAAGATATTTACCACCTTTGATGAGCAGTCCATGTTTTGCGCTTCCACCAATGGAAGCCAGCATTGCAACAGGCGTTGCTAATGCTATGGAGCAAGAACACGCCACCACAAGGACAGCGGCAGTTGATAATGGATTACGGCTGATAAGAAAAGTGAGGGCGGCGATCCCCGCAACAATAGGCAGGTAATATGCGCTGAATTTATCTGCAAACCTTTGTACATCAGCGCGGTTTGCCTCTGCTTCTTCAACCATTTTAATCACACGCCCAAAAGTTGTGTCCATGCCAATGCGAAGGGTTTTCACGCGCAAACTTCCCAATTTCGCAATTGTAGCGGCAAAGACATGACTTCCTATTGTCACTTCAACGGGCATGGATTCGCCCGTGATAGCGGCCTGGTCAATAGTAGCTTGTCCACTTACAACTTCACCATCTACGGGAATCTTTTCGCCAGGGCGAACCGTCACAATCTCGCCGACCCCCACTTCCGTTATTGGTACTTCCATTTCCGCTTCCGCGTCGTCACGTTCCACGCGGGCGGTCTGCGGGGCGCTGGCAGTTAATTCTTTCACGGCGCGGCGGGCGCTCTCAGTGGTAAAGTTTTCAACATATTCACCCACGCGCATAAAAACAACAACAATCGCGGCTGTAACCCATTCGCCAACGGCTAATGCGGCGATCAAGCCGATGGTCATTAGTGTGTGGGAGGTAATTTGCCGTTTGAGGGTGGCGTGAATAACATTGCGAAAGATGGGCCAACCGCCTGCAATGACAATTGCTATGCCAATCTGGAATGGCACAAGATTTTCGAGGAATTTGAACATCCCCAGCCATTCACCAGCGATGACGATTGACAATACAACGCCGAACACAATCGCAAGCAATGTCATTAATTGGCGGTTGAAGTTAGCCGCTGGCTGAGTCTGGGGCAATGGCGCAGTTTCGGGAACAGAATATTCACCCGTACTTGCAACTGCTTCACGAATCGCAGGCATGTCTACTTTATCGGGGTCGAGTTTAATGATGGCTTTTTCAGTGGCGAGCAAAACGTCAACCGACTTTACGCCATCCAATTTGGAAATGGCATGTTGAACATGTTGCGTACATTCGGCACAATCCATGCCTTCGATGGGAACTTCGAGAGTTTGCAGGTTAGCCATTTTGGGACTCCTTCGCGTTGTAACGCGTACACTCATAAACACCTTTAGCAACGTCAGCGAGAAGTTCGTCTGCGAGTGTTAGCAATTGTCCAACTCGCTTATCGCTCAATTCATAGTAAACAAAACGCCCTTGCTGTTTGGAGACAACAAGCCCGCAATCACGTAAACATCCGAGGTGGTTTGAGACGTTTGGTTGCGATAAACCAGTTGCTTTTACGATTTCATTCACGGTAACCTCTCCATCGCGCAATGCATCAAGAATTGAAAGGCGCGATGGATCAGAAAAGCCGCGAAAGAGTTTGGCTTGTATTTCAATAGATTTGGGATTAGCAGTTAATAGCATAGTTCACTCCATAATATCATTGTATCAGCATATAATGATATTATATTTGAAAAAAGAATGTCGTCAAGTGGTTTGTTTAGTCATGGTATCAATGTGAAGGGATGTATGCATCAGTCTCCTCTAAATCCAACGGCGGACTTGTTTTTGGTAAGCAAGGTATGCCTCGCCGTGAGTGCGCGTGAGAAAATCTTCTTCAAGGCGTACTTGAATTTGTACAAGAAATTCACCCGTGACTAAAATTGTATGTGAGTTTATCCATGTTCCACGTGATCAAGCCCCATACTATATAGTTTTACGACATGGTCATCGTCAAGTGTATAAAAGACCTGACGTCCTTCTTTGCGCGCGCGGACGAGGCGCATTTGGCGCAATCCACGCAGTTGGTGGGATACAGCTGACTCGGTCATTTTGAGTCCATCCGCCAGGGCGCTGACGCTCATCTCACCTTCGATAAGCAGGGAAATAATCCGCACGCGGCTGGCATCACTGAGGGCGCTGAAGAGTTCGGCAAGTTGCATGGCTTTGAGTTCGGTGAGTTTCATAATTTATTATTAAATATATGAACAAGTATTCATATATTATCTTGAAAGAAAAAGGTTGTCAAGATGGGGGAAGAAAGTGACAGTCACCTCTAAGGTGACTGTCACTTTTGTAAATTATGCCCAACCTAACAACCTTGCGATGCTTGCGGTTAGGAAAGTGACTAAAAACGCCGTACCCAATGTCATCACCACGCTCAATGTTGCCCACTTTAGTGATTTGGTTTCTTTATAAATTGTCACAATCGTCGTGGCGCATGGATTATGTAACAGCGCGAACAGCATCAAGTTGACCGCGGTGAGCATTGTCCAGCCGTTGCCATTCACGAGCAGGTCAAAAATTGCCGAGTTGCTGGATGGTCCATTGATCATCATGCCTGCGCCCATGTACACCATCATCATGGTTGGCACAACGATCTCATTTGCGGGGATGGCGATGATGTACGCCAAAAGAATGACACCATCCAATCCGAGTAACAATCCAAATGGATTTAGCCAACCTGCAATCGCACGCGCTAAATTTGAATCGCCAATGGGAATGTTTGCCAAAATCCAAATGATCGCACCCGCGGGGGCGGCGGTTTGCATGGCGCGCCACAACACAAAGATGGTGCGGTCAATGATGGATGTGTATAAAATGCGGCTGACGTTTGGTCTGCGATAGGGAGGCAGTTCCAATGTGAATGCGGATGCTTCGCCTTTCAAGACTGTCCTGGATAAAATCCACGAGGCGAGGAAGGTGAACGCCACGCCGATCAACACCACGCCGACGACTGTCCCAGCGGCGACGAAGGAGGTCAAGGCTGGGGGGAAGGACGCCGCCACGAAAACAGTAGCAAGCATAATTAAAGTCGGGAAGCGCCCGTTGCATGGGACAAAGTTATTCGTGAGGATGGCAATCAATCGTTCACGCGGAGAGTCGATCACGCGCGTCGCGATTACGCCTGCTGCGTTACAACCGAATCCCATGGCCATCGTCAGGGATTGTTTTCCATGCGCGCCTGTTTTCTTGAACATCCAATCAAGATTGAACGCTACGCGCGGAAGGTAACCGAGGTCTTCCAAAAAAGTGAAAGCAGGGAAGAAGATCATCATCGGCGGTAGCATCACGCTCACGACCCACGCCAGACCGAGATACACGCCGTCCCAAATAAAACCTGTGATCCACCACGGAATGCCGATTTGATTGAAGAGCGCGCGGCCATAATCGCCAATTCCGAATAGCAGGACAGCGATCCAGTTTGATAAAACGTTCGCGCCCGAAACCGTGATCCAGATGATAATGCCAAGCAGGAGCAGCATAATTGGCAGTCCCGCGTATGGAGATGTGACGAGACGATCTATCTTTTGGTCGAAATCATATTTTTCATCCGTCGAAGTTTTTACGGCGCGCTTCGCAATATGTTCCGCTTCTGCGTAAAGTGATTTCACGATCTCATCGCGAAATCCCGTGGAAAGATTGTTTCGTAATGATTCTGCTTTTACTAAAATTTCGCTCGCTTCCATGGTTTTTTCCTTATGGATTGATGTAAACAAGTACACATGTACACAAGTAAACAGGTATATAAGGAACACGCAACACTTGTCTATTTGTCTACGTGTTTACCTGTCCACTTTCTCACTGCCTGCCCTCAACCGACATCTTCCCGCTGAACTGCACGTCCGCACGTTGCTGACGCGAGACAATATCAGCCAGCTCGCCAGTGGACAGGGCTTTCTGCACACGCGCATCACCATCCAGTAAACGGATCGCAAGCCATCTTGCATTTGGAATGCCAGGCGCCATTTGTTCGATCATCGGCACGAGCTCGCTCACGGCTTTTTGGAATTCGGGTGTGCCGCTCACGCGCAATGGTTTGGTTTCTATTTTGCCTTCGATCACACCTGCAACTGCGCCCAATAAAGTATGAATGCCGTCGCCGCTGCGCGCGGTGATCGCAATGGCTGGGATGCCCAAATCGCGGCTCAATGAACGCGCATCCACTTTGATGCCTTTTCGTTTGGCTTCATCCATTAAGTTGATCGCCACTACAACATGCTCCGTGATCTCCATAACCTGCATGACAAGATTTAAGTTTCTTTCCAATGCGGTTGCGTCCGTCACCACGATGGTGCAGCTTGGTTGCCCGAACAAAATAAAATCGCGCGCCACTTCCTCATCCTGCGAGGCTGAAAGCAATGAATACGTGCCGGGCAGATCAACCAACTTGTAGCGAATCTTGTTGAATTCAAAACCGCCTTCAGCGCGTGTCACGGTTTTGCCAGGCCAATTGCCTGTGTGTTGTTTCAATCCAGTCAGCGCGTTAAACAATGTAGATTTTCCTGTATTGGGATTTCCAGCCAATGCAATCACGCGGTCAAAATCTCCGACCTTGATTCCCATCTGTTCCAATTGCGTGAATGCGGGGCAGGTTTCACAATGTTCAGTGGGTAGTGCTATTTTTGTGTTTGACATAGTTTCTCTTTTCAAAGTGCGTAAACATGTAAACAGGTACACACGTTCTCTGAATTCTTGTCTACTTGTGTACGTGTAATACCTGTATACCTAAACGGGTTTCACCCAAATCTGCGCCGCCTGATCTTTTCGCAGCGCGATCAACGTTCCGCGCACACGATACGCGCGCGGGTCGCCGAAAAAGTTTTGCAGTTCAGGGTAGATCATCGTGCCGGGCGTCAGTCCCAGATCTAAAAATCGTCTGCGCGTAAAACCTTGAACGGCTTCATCCAAAACCACGATCTCGGCGCGCTGGTCATAAGTCAACTCAGCCAACGGAATCGCGCTCGCTTTTGCATCTTCACTTTTGGGCAGCGCGGCCACGCTCACATTTGCGGCAATCGCAGGCGCAAGCCGATATTCAGTTTCGCCATCCGTCAATAAATATCGTTGTGGGTTTCGATCCAAAATGCGGATGGTTTGTCCCAGGCGGAGTCCTGCCGCCAGAATTTGTTCAAACGCTAAAGCAGGTTCATCCTCAAGGTGAACGATCCGCATTGGACCCTCAGCCTGCCACGCCGTAAGCGGCATTCCCTCCGCCTTGAACAGAGTCCCCTCACGGGTAGGAATTGGATCGCCATGTGGATCACGCGTCGGGTGGCCCAGAGCCGCATCCAAATCGTCAAGCTGCGCTTCCGTGAGGGAGTGTTCACGGCGCTGCGCTTCGCCATGGACTTTTTCCAAAGGCATGCGCGCTTCATCTGTGAGATAACGTTCCCACAAACGATGTGCGCGGACAACGTGCATTGCCCAGCGTTCACCTTGTGTGGTGAGAAATAAATTCGTGCCGCGTGATTCAAGCAAGCCTTGTGTTTCCATGTCTTCAATAAGACGGGTAACACGAGAACGTTGTATATCCAACGCCCCAGCGAGGGATTCGGGGGATGCTTGTCTCCCATGTTGTTCGCGGTCAAGCAGGTGCTTAAGTGCATCTTCCACTTGCTCCCGTTCCCGCGCGGCACGATAGGTTTTATAAATTGCCAGCAATCCTATACGGGGCAGGAAGGTAAAGACGAACACCAGTAAAAATAGTATAAGTATCCAGGAGAGTGATGTCATTTTTGCTCCAGAAATTTGGGCAGGAATGCGCCTGTAGTTTTCATATATTGACGATACTCGTCGCCAAATTTTTTGATGAGATGGGCTTCCTCGTTCGGAAGTCTGATGGCAAGCAGGATAAAAGCGAGCACAGCCATTGCAGCAATAAACCAGCTATCTGCAATTGTGGCAAAAGACAGAAAGAGCAATGTCCCAACCGAGTAAAGCGGATGCCGCACCCAGCGATAAATGCCGTGAGTGACTAATTTATGTTCCTTGCGTGTCCCAACAGTCGGGCTGATGCCGGAGCCAATGCTGCTGAAGAGCCAGTAAATGAGGAGTGTGCAAACAAAGCCAATGCCTACGCCGATCCAGCGTGCCCATTCGGGTAAATCAACTTTTGACCATGCCAATATGGGAGGGTAGATCAAGTACCCGATAATGCTAAACCACAAAAGCAAACCGCCCACGCGCAGAAGCAGGATCATGACGATGCCTTCATCTTTCCGCGAGACTTTTTCGCCTGCGACCTTGTCTGCTTTGCGGCGGAAGTAACCAGAGATGGAAATACTGGTTATAAAAATAATCGTTGCAAATATTCGAAATGTGTTGTCGTTCATTTTTTTTCTTTCATCTTTCTTCTTTATTATTTATCCACAAATACCTGGCTTGTCACCGCCGTCCCCAACACGACATTTGACTTTTGACCTTCGACTTTTACCGTAAGATTGCCGTCGAACTCGGAATAATTTTTAATCGTGATCTTCACTTCGGGAACGACGCCAATTTTACGCAAATGACGGAGTAAGGCCGGGTCGTCATCTGATACTCTTCGGACGGTGGCAGTTTCATTGGTCCGCAAGGAAGCAAGCAGGCATGATTTGTCGGCTGGCATGGTCAAATCCGCTGTTGGGATTAATTCGCCGTGCGGGTCGCGAGTCGGATTTCCAAGAGCTTTAGCCATGCGCGCTTCGAAATCCTCCGAGATCACATGCTCGAGTTTGTCCGCTTCGCAATGGACTTCGTCCCATGAATAGCCGAGTGTGTTGACAAGGAAAGTTTCGAGCAAACGATGATGACGGATAACCTCAAGCGCGGCTTTCTCACCATTCTTTGTTAGCGTAACGCCCTGATGTTTTTTATAGATCACAAGCGGCGGTGTGGAATTGGCGAGTCTTTGTAACATGCCCGTCACCGATGCGGGCGCGATGTTGAGACGAGTCGCAATGTCGTTCGTGCTTGCGCTGCTTCCGTGCTCGTTAAGTTCATAAATATGCTTGAGATAATCCTGAATGGATTGGGTGATGATTTCTGACATGTTATTCCTTTAGTAGCGCGATATTTATGTCGCGCTACGTTGTACTATTTGATCAAAAGCCCTGTAACCCAAAGCATCAACATGCCGGTTAAGACGCCGCTAAAAACAGTCATTGGCATGGATTCTTTAGTGGTATCTTTTTGAATGAGTTTTGCGATTTCATAAATCACTTCAAAGATCGCGCCAGCGCCGATGGCAAGGAATAACACAGCCAGGAAAGGCGAGGGAGCGTAGCCGCCAATCCATGCGCCGATGATCGCAGGTCCGCCGCCGATCAGCCCCATGATGGCGAGCCTGCCAAGGCTTGGTCTGTCACGCAGGACTGGCGCAATGATGCCGAGTCCTTCGGTGATGTTTTGGATAATGAAGCCGACGACGAGGAATGTACCCAGCGCGATCTCGCCGACGTTATACGCCGCGCCGATGGCAAGCCCTTCACCGAGATTGTGGAATCCGATTCCAATTGCGATCATGAACGCGACAGCAAGCCTGCGATCTGTTTCATTGCCTGTAATCCCAGTTTGTCGTTTTGAAATGGCGTCCAGCAATAAAAATGTCGCAACGGAGCCAATGCCAATTAATCCAATGCCTTGAAATGCAGACGGAACTTTGCCTGCAAATTCAAGCGCTTCTGCAAACGTATCCAATCCAAGAAATACGAGCAAGCCCGCTGTTACCGCCATCAGGAAGGTCATTGCGCGGCGTCCGAGTTGGCGCAGGGCGGGGAACCAGAAGATGCCGAGGAAGACGGGAATGACTCCCATGTATAAGCCGATCAACGTGAAACCCCAAAATGTACTGCTCGAAGGCTGAGGGGTTTCAAACGCAACCGGGATCTCAACGTTGAACGGGACAGCATTGCTGGTGAAAATCGTAATCGCATACGCTTCGCCATAAGACCACGGATAATCAAAACGAATCACGGCGCGCCCAAGCCGCTGAATCTTCGCGCTCGGCTCCACGTGGAACGGCATGACCGCCGCGTTGATGATGACATTTGCAATTGTGATTTCTTCCGGGCCTGTGTTGCGGATGTGGAGTTCGATGCTGTTTTGTTTGAGGACATAACGCTCCACGTCCACGCCTTCGACGGGTGCGGCGGATTCGAGGCTGAGTCCGCCTCCGGTGGAGAGAAAGAGCGCGATCACCCCAGCGAGGAGAATGATCGGCACCAGAAGCAGTATCAGGCTTTGGAAAGTGAAGCGAGGGGTTTTCGTCGTATTTTCAGTCATGATGCACCTGTAATTATTCTTTCACTTCGATCATGCCGTTCCAGCCAAGTTCTGCGAACTCCGTTACATGGGCGTGGAACATATACATGCCGGGATATTTGTAACTGAATTCGAGAATTCCGCGCTGCGCCTGCCCCTGAATGATGGTATCTGTGAATTCGGACGGCGTGAGGCTTGTGCCGGTGGGGTAGTAGTTAAAGAAATTGGCGTGCAGGTGAAAAGAGTTGACGAAATCGAATTCAAGAATGTTCACAAGATAAATGCGAACCGTTTCACCGACTTTAATTTGAATGGGATGATTCTGATAATGAAAGGGAATCGCATTGACCGCGTAAAAATCATTTGCGTCATCAAAGTCAATATCGAAGCCGCTCATCACCATCACCATTTCATGGTCAACGGCAGGACGCCCCACTTTGGGGTCAATGATGAATGCGCCGTAAAGTCCCTTTGCAATGTGACGTGCCAACGGAAAGACATGGCAATGATAAAGATGGAGTCCGAACGGCTCGGCGTCAAATTCATAGGTAAACGATTCGCCGGGTTGAACATTGCCGCCGGGTCCTGTTCCGGGCACGCCGTCCATTGCGCCTGCGTGAAAGCCGTGAAAGTGCATGGTGTGCGGATGGTTACTTCCGTTTTGGAATGTAATATGAATATGATCTCCCTCCATGCAGCGCAAGGTTGGACCGGGGATGCGGCCGTTATACGTCCATGCTGCAAATTTAATGCCAGGCACGATCTCAATATCCTTGTTGATCGCTATGATCTTGTATTCGCGCAGTGTCCTGCCGTCCGGCAGGGTGGATACTTCGCCGTAATCAAAGTCGGTCAAAATATCTGTGGGATTGAACCCATTTGATTCGTGGTCTACTTTGCCTGTGGTTCCAGGCATGATGCCATCACCGTGCTGCCTAGGCGGGGAGGCCTGGCTGGTACTTGATTGAAGATCATTCTTTTGATTCAGGGCTACTGCACTTGCTGTGCCAAATAAAGCCAGTCCGCCTACTTTAAGAAAATCTCGTCGGGATATGGATTTCATACTCGCTCCTAACTGTATCTCTAAAATTTAGTCTTACCTAAATTTTATTTTATCGTAAATAAAACCCTTGTCAAGGGGTAAAATGAATTGCCGTCGCTTTACCCCTAAAATACGGAACATCCGCTAGGGGACGAAGACGAAGTAATCAAATGGAGCAGTGCTGATTTGTTCCATTTGGTTTTTATGTTCAAAAGCATTGTACGAATGATGCTTTTATATGATAATGACAATAACAAAGAGAGGTGACAACATGCGCGTGTGCATTCTTTCAGATGAAGAGATTTCTTATTTCAACCCGGCTCCATACATAAAAGATTTTGACTGGCAAATGATAACTATGTACGCTCCTGTCATGGATAATTTACGTTTACTGGCAGAGAAAAAAGAATTCGATGTATTTTTGAATCTTTGTGAAGGCTATGAATTCGAAGATGAAGAAGATGATGTGTTGGGATATCATGCCATAGAAGTCGTTCAGGCGTTGGAAGCTCTGGGTCTGCCGTTTACTGGCGCAGACTCAAATTGTTTTGACCCAACGCGTGAAGAGATGCAAGCCGTTGCCGATGCAAATAAGATCAGTTTTGTAAAAGGCTATCAAGTAAAGAGTGTGGAAGAAGCCGAAAAACTGGTGGTGAATTTGCGCTACCCTATTATGGTGAAGCACCCGAAGAGTTACGGCAGTACCGGTATGACAAAAGACTCGCGCGCAGATACGCTTGACCAGGTGCAGATTCAAGTTGAGCGCATTTGTTCAGAATTTGGTGCAGCGCGCATGGAAGAGTTCATTGTCGGCAAGGAATTCAATGTGCTAGTGGTGGATAATGCTGACGACTTGAGCCAGCCTTTTGCATATCCGCCCGCCGAGTTGGTTTTTCCTCCCAATGAAGAGTTCTGGCATGTGGACGTCAAGTGGAATTATGACGCGCCATTCGATTTCAAGCAGGTGACTGACCCACAGTTGATCGCACGTTTGCATGACATTGCCAAGAGGATGTATCTTGCGATGCATTGTTCGGGTTATGGCCGCTGTGACATTCGCGTGAATGACAAAGGTGAGTTGTTTATTTTGGAGATCAACCCGAATGGCGGGATCATGTTCAAACCAGAGGAATACGGCCCTGCGGACTACATGATCCTGTACGATTCAGACGGTTACAAGGGTTTTTTTGACCGCATTTTTCGCGCGGCACATGTCAGACAGAAGATGAGGGCCTCAAAATAAGCAGGTAACAAAAAGCTGCGACTGATCTCGCGGTTTTTTGTTACAAAGAAAGAAGAAAGAGGCAAGAAGGAGACTCGATGGTCTATCTTCTTTCTTGATCGTTACTTGTCTGCTATTTCCTTCTCGGCCTCATCCATCGCCCACCTGCAACAAGCGAGATCAATATAAATGCAATCGCCGCCCACGAGAAGGCGGTATTATCTGTGCTGATGCCGATGGCGAGAAAGGTAATTCCAAGAATAAGAAATACTGTGGACATATTGCGGCGGTTCATTTTCATCACTACCTCGTTTGAATCAGCGGAATCAGCATTCGCTTCGCAAGTGTCTTAATTAAATTCAGGGATAGCTATATATTTTTGTTTGTTTGAGTTGACTATATCGCGATGCCCAGCACAGCCACAAAATGCGCCGCCGCGGCGAGCAGGACAAAAATATGCCAGACTTCATGGAAGCCAAAAATACCCGGCACAAAGTTGAATATCTTTGTGATGTAGACGATTGCGCCAAGGGTATAGATCACACCGCCGATGATGAGCCACGTCAGTACCCAGGCGGGGAGCGCAGCGAGAAATTGTCCGCTTGCAGCAACGCTCATCCAACCCATGGCGAGATAGATGCCCGCATTCAACCAGCGCGGCACGCGGATGATGAACACTTTCACCCCGATGCCGATCAAGGCCAGTGACCAGATGATGATCAACATTCCCCACTTCCAAAAGCCCGTGAAGGCGTTGACAGCGAATGGCGTATAGGTTCCCGCGATCAAAAAGTAAATCGCGGCGTGGTCAATCTTGCGGAAGATTTCCAAGGCTTTATCTTTCACGACCACCATGTGATAGGTGGCGCTGGCCGAAAATAAAAAGATCAAACTCACGCCGTAAATGATCAATGAAATAACCTTTGCTGGCGTGCCCCAACCGACGATGAGCAGGGCGATCAAACCAATCAGGGCAAAGACTGCGCCAGCCCAATGGGTGAGACTGTTGACAGGTTCGCGTAATTTTTTTAGCATTTGAATTTCCTTTCATTTCTTCACCGCAACAATAATCAATAATATGCCCGATTTTACTTCAACTATTTCAACTTTCACTTTTAAATCCGCGTCGAGAAATGGCTGTTGGAGTTTGGTTTTGAGGGATTCGGTTAAATCGTCCGGAATCTCGCTTGTGACGATGTACAGCCATTTGAGGAATCCACTCTTCGGGAACGCCACAGGCAGGACGACGAGCCTGCCTCCGTCCGAAAGGCAGCGCTTCACCTCGGAGAGGGCCTGTGGGTTGAAGATGTATTCCGATGGAAAGGTGGCGATGATGGTGTCGAAGGATTTTTCTGCGTAGGGTAATTGCTGCGCAAGTGCGCGCGAGAGTTTCTGGGAATTGCCCAGGCGGCGTTTTGCAAGCCTGCCCATTTGTGTGGATTCGTCCATCGCAAACGGGAACAGGCCCCGGTCAAGTAAGAGGCGCTGCAAATGTCCGGGGCCGTGTCCCAGCTCGAGGATGCGAGTCCCTTCGATAAAGGGGAGAACGCTAAAGACCCAGTCTTCCCAATTGCCAAACGATACAACTGCGGCGACGAAATCGTAGGTAAAAGCAAATGGATGATAGAGCAGGCGGAAGAAGAAGCGCATGACGCGCTGGATGAGTTTCATAAAAAAAGGGTTTGACTTTGTCCGTCAAACCCTTGCCTTGTTTGTTTTGGATTATGCGGGATTGGCTTCGCCGCTGTCTTTTTTGGTCTTGCGCACGGCATCCAACGCGCCTTTGCCGCGTTCCCGAACTTCCTTGGCCAGCGTTTCAGCGCGGTGGCGGGCTTCTTTGGTGAGTTCCTCGGCGCGCGTGCGGGCTTCGGATGCCATAGATTCTGCACGGGCGAGCAGTTCTTCAGCGGAGTGTGAAGCCTGGTCACGCAGTTCGATTGATTTATCCTTGATCAACGCGCGGGTTTCTTCGCCGGACTGCGGGGCAAAGAGCAAGGCTACTACGGCGCCAGTCAGGCCGCCGACGACAAATCCTACAAGAAAGGCTCCAAATTCATCACGGTCAGTCATGGTATTTCTCCTTTGATAATAATTGAGTGGGAAACCCTAAAGGTTTTCCTCATCGCGGACTTCGTAAAAACCTTTAGGGTTTTTACATTTACTTAGGCTTGATGCCTAATAATTCTAACATACGCTTTAGACCGGCCAGATATCCATTAAGTTTAATGACCGGTTCGACAACGCTTTCGCCCAGGAATTCGGCTGTACCGCGCAGGGCGTTGACAGTTTCACTGGTGGCATGCAGGATCGGACGTACTTCGTTTTGGAGCAGGTTGATGAGGCTGGCGAGTTGAACGACCAGGACGATCAATGCAACGCCGATAACAAGCGATTCAAGCGCGACCACAATAATGAAAACATCGCGGATCTTGTCAGTAGGTGTGGCAGGCTGCATGAGGAAGAAGATTGCCACCCCAAGCACAACAAGGATAACAATGAACCCCGCGATGATGCCGATAACGATGGTCTTTTGCTTGCGTTCCGCCTCGCGCCTGGCGGTGGGTTCTCCGAGTGTGGGAGCAGGAGTTTTTCCAGGCGGGTGTGTGGGATTCGGGTTTGCCATGGCTGGATTATAGCATTTTTATTCATTGAAAACCATCAGATATTCATAAGATTTCCTGAAATTCTTGACTCTCATTCAAAGTGGTAGTAAACTTTCCCTACCAACCGTTCGGTAGGAAACCAAGTGACCCGAGATGATATTTTGGACGCCGCCGCACAAGTGATACGGCAAATGGGATACCATGGCGCATCCATGTCTGCGATTGCAGATGCGGTGAACTTGCAAAAGGCCAGCCTATATCACCATATCACATCCAAGCAGGAGATTTTGCTTGCGCTCCTCGACCGCGCCCTCGGCATGTTGACTGACCATATTGCACAAGTTGCATCCCAGCCCATTCCTGCGGACCAAAAACTCAGGCAAATGATCACCGTGTATTTATCCATGCTGGCGGATAATGCCGACCTCGCCTCTGTTTTATTATTTGAACATCGTTCACTCGATAAGAAATCACGCGCCCGCCATGTTCCTCACCGAGATAAATTCGAGGGATTATGGCGGGATGTGCTTAATGAGGGTGTGCGTGCGAAAATATTTGATTGCAAAGATACGAATATGGCTGTCCGCGCGTTGATGGGCGTGATGAACTGGACGCTCACCTGGTATCGCGCCGATGGAGATAAGTCCATTGAGAAGATCGCAGATGAGTATACGGATTTGTTGTTTCATGGGTTGTTGAAGGAAGTAAATTAAGGAGCCAGGTAAACATGTAGACACGTAAACATGTGTACTTGTGTACCAGTGTACTTGTCTACTTTCACCCCCGAAAGGAGAGAAAACACATGTATTCATTCGAACCAAATGAAGAACAACAAATGTTAATTGATGCGGTGGGGAAGTATGCCGAAAACGATTTGCGTCCCGCAGCTCACGATGCCGAAGAAGGTCGCGAGTTGCCTAGGAAACTTGTCAGCAAGGGCTGGGAACTTGGCTTGTTGCAGGCATCCATTCCTGAATTGTATGGCGGCTTCGGGGAACGTTCTGCTGTTACGGGCGCGCTGGCTGTTGAGGAGATGGCATTCGGCGATCTCGCGGGAGCGCTGGCTGTGATGACACCATCGCTGTTTGCAACTCCCATCTTGCTGGTGGGCAGTGAAGAACAGAGGAAAGAATATCTTCCAAAGATAATCGAAGGCGATTGGTCTCCATATACTGCTGCGCTGATCGAATATTCAATTGACTTCGATGCGGACGACCTGCGCACAACTGCCAGGTCCGTCGGCGGGGAATACATCCTGAACGGCGAAAAGGCTTTTGTCCCATTTGCAAAAGATGCGGAAGCGATAATCGTGTATGCGAAGCTGGATGGCAGGACGCAAGGTTTCATCGTTCCTAAAAATACTTCTGGATTAACTATTTTAGATGAGCGCGAAAAGTTGATGGGAATAAACGCTCTACCGCTCTATCGCATGAAATTGGATAATGTGAAGATTCCCGCCTCCAACAGACTCGGCGACGCTTCCGGACATAACTTTGAGTTGATCCTGGCTTCGATGCGCATTGCCTCTGCCTCAGCCGCCGTCGGCGTAGCGAAAGCATCGTTTGAGTATGCAAAGAACTATGCAAAGGAACGCGAGGCCTTCGGCGTAAAGATCGCGCAAAAACAGGCCATTGCTTTCATGCTTGCAGAGATGATCACTGAGATCGAAGCCATGCGGTTACTCACCTGGGAAGCCGCCTGGATGCTCGACACCGGCAAAGAAGACGCAGCCAGGCAGGCTTATCTAGCATACACTGGCGCGGCGGATATGGCCATGACGGTGACTGACCGCGGTGTGCAGATCCTCGGTGGACATGGCTATATCCGTGAACACCCTGTTGAAATGTTTTTGAGAAACGGGCGTGGTTTTGCCATGTTGGTTGGATTGGCAATCGTGTAAAAAGGTAAACAGGTAAACAGGTACACAAGGAAACGATTGTGTACTTGTCTACTTGGTTACGTGTGTGCTTGTATACAAGGAGTTATCCATGACTATCGAATTCGAATCACCAAAACCAATTGTCCAAACACAGTTTATGTTAAAAACTGTTGCTGAAGAAATGATGCGTTCCCAATCACGTTACTTTGATGAGCATGAGCATGAAATCCCCTGGGACTATATCGAGTTCATGCACACAGCCATGAAAGCCACGGGGGCGGGATCGCTCACGCCGAAGGAAAAAGGGAACGGTCACGATGGCGGCGAACAAAAAGAGAAACGCCCTCCAATTGGATATCAATCACTTGCGGCGCAAATTGAAATGCTGGCGTGGGGCGATGTGGGCATGTACCTCATTACTCCGGGCGGCGGGCTTGGCGCGGCGGCGGTCCAGGCCGCTGGCTCGCCGGAGCAGAAAGCCAAATTCCTCGCACGCTTTGGTGAAGAGAAACCCACTCTGGCCGCGATGTGCATGACGGAAGCCGGCGCAGGCTCGGACACGTCCGCGATTCGAGCGCGCGCTGTTCTGGATGAAACCACCAAGGAATGGGTCATCAATGGCGAGAAGATCTTCGTCACCTCGGGTGATAAAGCCATGACCAAATATGAAAAACTCGGAAAAGGATTCGTTGTCGTTTGGGCAAGCATTGACCCTTCTGCCGGTCGCTCGGGTATGCGTGCCTTCGTAGTCGAAGCAGGTACGCCAGGGGTGCAAGTCAGCAAGCTGGAGCATAAACTTGGTATACGTGTGAGTGACACAGCGACGATTTCTCTTGTGGATGCCCGTGTGCCATATGACAACATCCTCGGCAGTCCAACGGTAGAAAAGACTACAACGGGATTTAAAGGCGCGATGGCTACCTTCGATGCGACCCGGCCTCTCGTAGCGGCATCAGGCGTCGGCGTGGCGCGAGCCGCGTTGGAATTCCTGAAAGAGAAATTAAAAGAAAGCGGCGTCGAGATTCGCTATGGACTTCCGCGCAACAAGTTGACATCCATTGAGCGCGATGTGATCGAAATGGAAATCCAATTGCATTCCGCGTGGTTGATGGTGCTCAAGGCCGTGTGGATGGCGGATAATAAAAAGCCGAATGCGCTCGAGTCTTCAATGAGCAAGATTCGCGCTGGCGATGTAGTTACGAAAATCACACAGAAAGCGGTGGAGATCATGGGACCGCTTGGATACAGCCGCGAGTTCCTGTTTGAAAAATGGTTCCGCGATGCGAAGATCACGGACATCTATGAGGGAACTGGGCAGATCAATCGGTTGGTTGTTGCGCGGCAGATTTTGGGCTATAGCGGTTCGGAGTTAAGGTAGATAGGTAGACACGTACACAAGTAGACAGGTACACAGGTTGCGAATCCGTGTGTACTTGTTTACTTGTATACCTGTGTACGACAAAAGGAGTAACCATGAAATACAACATACACAAAGCAGTAGTGATCGGCTCTGGCACAATGGGCGCGGCGATTGCGGTACATCTTGCAAATATCGGCGTGCCTGTGACTTTGCTGGATATTGTCCCGAAAGACTCGCCTGATAAAAATAAGATCGTTAAAGAAGGTTGGGATCGCTGCATAAAAGCCAAGCCTGCCAATTTGATGTCCAACGACTTGAAAACTTTTGTCACGCTTGGAAATCTTGAAGATGATTTCGGCGCAGTCGCCGAAGCGGATTGGATCTGCGAAGCGATCATCGAGAATCTCAAGATCAAACAGGATTTGATGACGCGCATTGACGAAGTGCGTAAACCCAACGCAATCGTTACAACGAACACATCAGGGATTCCCGTTCATGCGATTGCGGAAGGGCGCTCGAAGGAATTCAAGCAGCATTTTCTCGGCACACATTTTTTCAATCCGCCGCGCTATCTCAAGTTGTTGGAAATCATTCCAACTGCGGATACGTCAAAGGATGTCACTGAGTTTTTCATCCATTTCGGCGAATTCAAGTTGGGCAAAGGAATTGTGCTTTGCAAGGATACGCCAAACTTTATCGGGAATCGCGTGGCGTTTGGAACGGGCGCATTTGCATTGGACTTCATCCTCAACAACGATTACACGGTGGACGAAGTGGACGCTCTTACTGGACCTTTAATGGGTCGCCCAAAAACGGGGACATTCAGGCTGATAGATTTGGTCGGCGTGGATGTGTGGGATCACGTGGGCAAGAATCTCGCGCCCTTGATTCCGCATGACAAACTCGGGCAGAAATATCTCGCCGCTGAAAAGCCGCGCAAATTAATGGACACACTGCTTGAACGCAATTGGCTTGGCAATAAAACCAAAGTGGGTTTCTATAAAGAAGTACGCGGCGAAGACGGCAAGAAGGAGTTTTATTCACTCGACCTGAACACTCTGGAGCATGTCCCTGCGGGTAAACCGCATTTTGACTCTGTCAAGTTCGCAAAGGATGTCGAGGGATTGGGTGACAGGCTCAAGGTCATATTGGAAGCGCCTTCGGCTGACAAGGCGGCGAAACTTGTCAAAGCGTTGACCTATCAGGGATTCCAGTATGTATCCACGATCATTCCCGAAGTCGCAGATAATGTGAAGCCGATTGATGACGCGATCCGCTGGGGCTTTATGCACGAAGCGGGTGCATTTGAAACCTGGGATATGCTCGGCGTGAAAGAAACAGTCAAGCGTATGAAGGCTGAGGGATATGCGCCTGCGAAGTGGGTGGATGAGATGTTGAAGAGCGGCGTCGAGACGTTCTATCAATATAAGGGCGACAACAAAGTCGGCGTGTATGATGTTGCGAAAAAGAAATATGCGAAATTGAAACAGCCCGAAGGTTTTGTGTTCTTGAAGGATTTGCGCGGTACGAAAAAGGAAATCAGCAAGAACGCGGGCGCGTCTTTATATGACATTGGCGATGGAGTTGGGCTGGTGGAATTCCATACAAAGATGAACACGCTCGATGATGATATATCCGCAATCGTGACCGAAGCGCTCGATAAACTCGATACTCATTTCGACGGCTTGGTCGTTGGCAGTGAAGCGGATAATTTCAGCGCGGGCGCGAATCTGTTCATGGTCGTGGTCGCGGCACAACAGGGGATGTGGGATCAACTCGACGGCGCGGTGAAGAAATTGCAAAATATGAATATGCGGATGCGTTATTCGCCGAAGCCGATTGTAATTGCCCCTGCTGGACTCGCTCTCGGCGGCGGTTGCGAGATCACCATGCATGCTTCGCGCGTGGTTGCCGCGGCAGAAACTTATATCGGCTTGGTGGAACTCGGCGCGGGAGTTATACCTGCGGGCGCGGGTACGAAAGAATATATGCGCCGTATCATCAATCCTGCGATGAGGGTCGAAAATGTGGAGCCGTTCCCATTCATCCAAAAAGCCTTCCTGCAAATCGGCCAGGCAAAAGTTGCCACATCCGCAGAAGAAGCACGCGGCATGGGAATCTTGAATCCGCAGGATCGGATCGTGGTCAACCGCGATCACCTGCTGACCGAGGCGAAGAAAGAAGTCGTCCACATGGCGGCATCTGGATATAAGCCGCCCGCGCCAGAGTTGATCTTTGCGCCTGGGCGCGACATGTACGGCGCGATGAAGATCGGCGCATGGAGTTTCAAGGAAGGCAAATACATCACCGAATATGATTCGCATATTGCCACAAAACTCGCGTATGTGATGGCTGGCGGTGAATTATCCAAGCCGCAATGGGTGAGCGAGCAATACATTCTCGATCTGGAGCGCGAAGCATTCCTTTCGTTATGCGGCGAGGAAAAGACACAGGCGAGAATGTGGTCACTGTTGCAGACAGGGAAGCCGTTGAGAAACTAAAAAGTTGCAAGGTACATGTTACGAGTTACGGAGTTTTGATGAGCGATACGTTTTTAAAGTTTGAAGACTGGGAAAAGACAGTCCCGGACTACGTAAAGAAAGATCGGCTATGGGAATCTTTATATTATCGTGTCGCTCTGTATCTGTATGATTTGGTTTGGGATGATTGCGATATTTTGCAAAAGGATTTTCGCGCTAAAAATAATGTCGGTCAAATAATCCGCAGTTCTGGAAGCATTAGCGCGAATATGGAAGAGGCGGCTGGTCGTGGTATCGGCACGCCTGATTATGTCCGCATTTTGAAAATCAGTCTCGGCGAAATTCGAGAAACACGCGGTTGGTATTATCGTTCGCGCAAAGCGTTGCCACCTGATTTGCTCGAACATCGCTACAAAGTTGTTGACCATTTGAAAGCGCTGGTCGTCAAAGTGTTGAATTCTCATAAAGGAAATCTCGGCAAGAACAAGTAACTCGTATCTCGTATCTTGTAACATGTTACAAAAGGAGAGACACTATGAAAGAAGCAGTTATCGTTTCCGCTGTTAGAACCCCAGTAGGAAAAGCCAAACGCGGCGGCCTTGCCACAGTTCGCCCCGATGAAATGGGCGCTACCGCTATTAAAGAATTACTCAATCGCACGCCGAATCTTGACCCCCCTCAAATTGAGGATGTGGTCTTCGGCTGCGCTTTCCCCGAAGGCGAGCAGGGCATGAATGTGGCGCGTATGATCGCGTTGCGAGCAGGCTTGCCCGATACTGTTCCCGCTGAAACGATCAATCGTTATTGTTCATCGGGTGTGCAGTCTATTGCGCACATTGCCCATGCGATTAAATCTGGTGAGATTGAAATCGGAATCGGCGGTGGTGTGGAGTCCATGTCCATGGTACCGATGATGGGCTATAAGTTTTCACCCAATCCGCATTTCGCACAGGACCTTCCACATTATTACACCAACATGGGACTCACTGCGGAAAATGTCTCGATCAAATATGGAATCAGCCGTGAAGACCAGGATTCCTTTTCATTCAAGAGTCATCAGAAAGCCGCCAAGGCCGTGACATCGGGTCTCTTTGATCCTGAACTCGTTCCAATTGATGTGGAAGTTACCGAGTATGTGGATGGTAAAACCGGGAAAAAATCATTCAAGGTGAAACATGACGAAGGTCCGCGTGCGGATACGACGATGGAAGCCCTCGCAAAGTTGAAGCCAGCCTTCAAAGAGGGTGGAACCGTTACAGCAGGCAACTCGTCACAAATGTCCGACGGCGCGTCGGTGGTGATGATCATGTCTGCTGAGCGAGCTGCGCAGTTGGGGCTTAAACCGCTGGCAAGATTTGTCTCGTTCGCGGTGGGTGGTGTTCCGCCTGAGTTGATGGGCATTGGTCCGATTGTCGCCATCCCGAAGGCGCTAAAAGCCGCAGGGCAATCCTTGAATGATATTGACTTGATAGAGTTGAACGAAGCCTTCGCCGCACAGGGGTTGGCTGTTATACGCACGCTGGAGATTGACGAAAACAAAGTCAATGTCAACGGCGGTGCGATCGCGCTGGGACATCCGCTCGGCTGTACGGGAGCCAAACTTACCACGCAGTTGATCTATGAAATGGGTCGCCGAAAATCCAAATATGGAATGGTGACGATGTGCATCGGCGGTGGAATGGGCGCCGCGGCGATCTTTGAGAATTTGCAAAATTAAAAACGGTCGAAAGTCGAAAGTCAAAGGTCGCCGACTTTTGACTTTCGACCTTCGGCAAAACAACAAAATCTAAACAAGGAAACTAATCATGTCTCTCACAATCGAAACTCTCATGTCCAAAATGCCTGGCGCATTCCTCCCCGAAAAAGCCGCGGGACTCGATGCCACCATCCAATTCAAATTCACAGGCACAGAGCCTGGTGAATGGTACGCGACTGTCAAAGACGGGAAATGCGAAGTTGCAAAAGGGACTCACGCTTCTCCCAAGATGACCCTCACTGCCGATTCAAGCGATTATGTCAAAATCTTCACTGGTGAAATTGACGGAATGCAAGCCTTCATGCAAGGCAAGTTAAAACTCGCGGGTGATCTCAATCTCGCGATGAAACTCACACAGATGTTCAAAATCAAGTAAGAAGAAAAACTCGGAAGCCGTTCAAGACTTCCGAGTTTTTGGTACAATCCGCCTAATCTTTTTTCAGGAGTATCAAAGTGGACTTTAGTTGGATTGCACAACCCCAATCTTGGATCGCACTACTGACGCTTATCGCGCTTGAACTTGTGCTTGGCGTGGATAACATTGTTTTCATTTCCATTCTTGCAGGCAAATTGCCAAAGATTGACCAGCCGCGTGCACGTACCACAGGCATAATGCTTGCGGTCATCACACGTATCTTGTTGTTACTTTCCCTTTCATGGGTCATCAGCCTTGAAGAGGCTCTTTTTACATTGCCATATTTTGACATTGGTATTTCAGGCAGGGATATTATTTTGCTTGTGGGCGGTATCTTCCTGTTGTGGAAAAGCACCACTGAAATCCACGATAAGTTGGAAGGCAAGGAAGGTCATGCCTCGGTAAAGGTTGGCGCGACTTTTGCAAATGTCATTATCCAGATCATGCTTTTGGATATTGTCTTCTCGCTTGATTCTGTGATTACTGCCATTGGCATGGTGGATGAACTTGCGATCATGGTTGTTGCCGTCCTTGTGGCGGCTGGTGTGATGATCTTTATTGCAGCGCCCATCGGCGAATTTGTCGAGAGACATCCCACCATCAAAATCCTCGCTTTGAGTTTTCTGCTCCTGATTGGCTTTACCCTTGTAGTTGAAGGCCTGCATCAGCATATTCCCAAGGGTTACATTTATTTTGCAATGGGCTTCTCCATTTTTGTGGAGATGATCAACCTGCGCATACGCGGCAAGTCAGAGAAGCCAGTCAGTTTGCGTGTGCCATACACCCGGGAAGCGAAGGAGCTTTCTCGTATTCCTGCGCAGGCAGGCACGGAGAAGAAACCCAAACCCAAAGCCAAAAGGAAATAATCCAGTAACAGCCTGTCATTCTTATGGCGGTCTATTTGTTCTAAATTCTGAGCACTCCAAATCTGCTTGGTTTTGTAACAAATGATCTTGTTTCAATCCCAAGCTCATTGAAAGCCTTGTTAATTTCCTTTTTTACTTTTTCAACATTTTCAGGCGGGACAAATACAATAAGGGATGGTCCCGCGCCCGAAAGCGCCGCCGCGCCGAATTGCTTTGCGACCCTGTACGCTGGCATTCCCCCGGTGATATGCTTCAAACGATAGGGTTGGTGGATTCGATCTTCCATAATTTTTTGCAGGAGTTCAATGTCGCCGTTTCGCAGCGCATCTATAACAAGCGGCGTGCGTCCAATATTGAATACTGCATCTGTGCGTGAAACGGATTTCGGCAGGACTGCGCGCGCTACTCGCGTTGATAATTGCACATTCGGTTTTACGATCACGATAGTTAACTCTGGAATTTCATAACGGCGCGTGATGATCTCGTCGCCGGACATTACCGAAACCACCAGTCCGCCAAATAACGCGGGGGCAACATTGTCGGGGTGACCTTCCATTTCAGTCGCTAACTTAAGTATTTCATTTTCCTTCAATGGATTGCCAAGTATTTCATTCGCACCAAACATACCCGCCATAATTGCCGCCGCGCTTGAACCGAGTCCGCTGCTCATTGGGATTTCATTCTGCGAGTGGATTTTCACGCCCTTCATGTCTTTTCCACAAACTTCATGTATAAGCGTAAAAGCCTTTGTCAATAAATTCCTCCCTGGCACAGCCTGCCAGGGCAGGTGTGTGCCTTTATTTAATTTCTCTGCCCCTTCACCTGTGACATGATATGTGAGTTTTTCGGATGGCTCGAATGTGATTCCATTCCAAATATTCAACGCAAGCCCCAGACAGTCAAAGCCGGGACCTAAATTTGCAGATGTGGCAGGGACTCGGATTTTTATCATGCGAGACATTATAATCGCCTCATTCTTAAAGTTGGAGTTGTCATGACTTATCAAGGTTTGATTCATCGCTACGGGCATTTGCTCGACCTGCCCGTCCACAAAAAAAACATTTCCCTGCTCGAAGGGAATACGCCGCTGATCTCCATGCCGCGCTTGAGCAGGGAATTTGGCTGTGAATTATTTGTTAAGTTTGAAGGGTTGAATCCCACAGGCTCGTTCAAAGATCGTGGTATGACTGCTGCCATAAGCGAAGCCGTTGGCCGCCATGTAGAAACAGTTATCTGCGCCTCCACAGGCAACACAGCCGCATCAGCCGCGGCTTATGCGGCGCGGGCTGGCTTGCGCGCGATGGTATTGATTCCTGAAGGAAAGGTTGCAGCAGGAAAACTTGCGGGCGCAATGGCTTATGGGGCAGAGGTGATTCAAATCCAGGGTTCATTTGATGATGCGCTAACTTTGGTGGTTGAGATTGCGGAAAAGACTCCGATAGCGATGGTCAATTCGATCAACCCATTCCGCATCGAAGGACAGAAGACTGCCGCTTTTGAAATCTGCGATGACCTGGGTTGTGCGCCTGATTGGTTATGCTTACCGGTTGGCAATGCGGGAAATATCACTGCTTATTGGGCTGGTTTTAAGCAATATCAAAAAGGACTGCCGCGTGTGTTGGGCGTCCAGGCCGCGGGTGCGGCTCCGTTGGTGTTGGGGCATGTCGTTGAAAAACCAGAAACAATCGCAACCGCCATTCGTATAGGCAAACCCGTGCGGGGTGAGCAGTCACTTGAGGCAGCACGACAGTCCAATGGAAAGATTATTGCGGTTTCAGACGAGGAGATATTATCAGCACAGCGTTTATTGGCTTCGGAAGGGGTTTGGGTTGAGCCGGCGTCTGCGGCGGGACTGGCTGGTTTGATAGCAGAATCAGGCCAAGGGAAGTTTGAAGCGCGGGATAAAAAAGTTGTGCTGGTATGCACAGGTCATGGGATGAAAGATCCGTCCATTATCACCGAGTCGTTCCGTTCCCCCAAAATTATTCCAGCGAATTACGAGGCGTTGATCGGCTTGATCGAAAAGTAGTACTCATGTCTCCTATAGGCATGAGGCTGTGTTTTATAACTTACTTCTCTCCGGTACATCTGGAGCTTTTACCGCAGCGAATAATTTACTTGAAATTTTATTTTTAGGAGCTTGATGTGTTCTTTCATGAGTGGAATATTCTTGTACTGGATGACGACTCTGGTATGCTGGCTGTGACGCGACTTGCACTTTTGAGATTATTTTCCCGCGAGTAATTCGAGAGTGATTTTGTGGTATTTATTCCTTTGCGTTGTATAATAAAGCAGTAATTCCAATTCCATATTCAAACATAGGAGAGTGCCAAATGGATAGCAACAAGATCGTACAAATTATTTTATGTTTTTTCATTCCCCCGCTGGCTGTGTATTTGAAACGAGGCAGGATTGACGGCGCCTTCTGGGTCAATCTTATTTTGACCTTTTTAGGCGGCGTCCCCGGCATGCTGCACGGTTTGTATGTCGTATTGAGCTAAACAGATTGAGTTGAAAAAAATCACCTCGCGAGAACATGGCGGGGTGATTTTTTTATTTGCGGGATTAAGTGAATATCCTACTTGACAATCCGCTTTTACGAATTGATAATAACAATGCCATGACATCTCCAGTGAAGCCCCTTGTAGTTGACAATTTATCCTTTCGCTACCGCGACCGTCAAGGCGCGGCGATCCACAACATTTCATTTGAAGCAAAACCTGGCGAAATCCTGCTGATTGCAGGCGCAAGCGGATGCGGCAAAACAACGATGATCCGCGCTATTAATGGGTTGATTCCTCGCTCGTATAAAGGGGAGATGGGCGGGCAGATCTTGGTCTTTGGCGAAGAGGTGAAAAATTGGAAGCTCTCGCAAATTTCGCAAAAGATCGGCACAGTCCTGCAAGACCCTGAACGACAGATCCTCGGCACGAAAGTTTTGAACGAAATAGCTTTTGGTTTGGAAAACCTCGCCATGCCGCGGGATGAAATTTTTACGCGTGTTGATGAAGCGCTTAATTTCCTGAAAATCTCACATTTGCGAGACCGCGAAACATTCAATTTATCGGGCGGTGAAAAACAAAAGGTGGCCTTGGCGGGCGTGCTTGCCATGCGCCCGTCCATTTTGCTTCTGGATGAGCCGCTTGCCAGCCTCGACCCGGCCTCTGCGCAGGATACGCTCGATGCCGTCCGCGCTTTGGCAAATCAGGGTATGACCATCCTGCTGGTGGAGCATCGCGTGGAGGATGTGCTCCGCATTCACCCGGAGCGGGTGATGTTCATGAGCGAAGGTGAGATCCGTTACCTTGGCGATGTGCAGGGGTTATCTAAAGTAGTGAACTACCGCGAAGTGAAATTGCCTGAGGAACAAATCGTCACACGCGCGAAGCGGGAGCCTGCTCCGGTGCAGATCAAGATTCTGCCTGGTGTGACCAACTCACAGTCGGAAAAAGCAGCGCTGGTCAAATTTCAGGATGTTGCGTTTGGGTATGACGCCGAGCGCGAGGTCTTGCATGGCATCAATCTTGAAATAAATCGCGGTGATGTGATCGCAGTGCTGGGGCCCAATGGCGCAGGCAAGACAACTTTTGTAAAACATGCCATTGGTTTGCTCAAGCCGAAATCGGGTAATGTTTTTGTAAACGGTCGTGACACGCGTGAGGCCAGTGTGGCCGAGATCGCGGGTATGCTCGGGTATGTATTCCAAAGCCCGAGCCACATGTTGTTTGCGCCGACAGTCCGTGAAGAGCTGGCATTTGGGCCGACGAACTTGAGGCACCCAAAGGAACAAATTGAACAGGAGGTGAAAGAGGCGCTAAAGATCGTAAATCTTTCTGATAATGAGAACGACCCGCCGCTGGCGCTTTCGTTTGGCCAGCAGAAGCGCGTGAGCATTGCGGCGATCCTGGCCATGCGTTCCAAAATTCTTGTGATGGATGAACCGACCGCCGGGCAGGATTATCAGAATTACATGAATTTCATGGATTCGATTTTGCAAATGCCCGTCTTTGAAGCCATCCTGTTCATCACGCACGATGTTGACCTCGCGGTAATTTACGCCAATCGCGTGCTGATGGTGAATGATGGAAGACTCGTTGCCGATGGGACTCCGCAGGATGTTTTGCGCGACTTCGACCGACTCAAAGCCAACCGCCTCGTTCCGACCTCGCTGCTGGCTCTCAACCTCAAGCGACTCAGCGCGACGGGCAGGTTTATGAGAGCCGAAGCGTTGGCGCATGTGTAACTCTGGAGTGCAGGAGCTTGCTCCTGCATCTGCGACAGCAAGCTGTCGCACTCAGAATAAATAAACAAAAAAGGAGAGAAGTAAAGATGGACAAGAAATTGCAAAACGTTTTGATCTTTTTGATCGTTGTGCTTGCCTTGTTTGGCGTGATGATGTTTGTGCTTGGCGCACAGGAACCCGCCGAAGGCGCATTATTCAATTTCTCTGTGGATCAATCCAGCGTAGTTTTACGCTTCGTATTCGTCCTGATCGGTCTGGCGATTGCGTTCGTTGCTTATTACATGACCAAAGAGAACAAAGCCTGGGAAGTAGGCACTCGTGAAGTGGTCTGGATGGCGATTGGCGCGGCCTTGTATGCTGTGTTCTCATGGCTGTTCAATGGCACTGTCTTCGTTGTACCTTCCTTGAGTCAGGTTTCCCTGCGCCCGGCCATTGCAATCCCGATGTTCTTTGGCTTTGCCTTTGGCCCTGTGGTCGGTTTCTTCACTGGCGCGGTTGGAAACATGTTTGGCGATGCGCTGACAGGCTTTGGCTTATCTCCCCAGTGGAGCATCGGCAACGGCCTGGTCGGCTTTATCGCGGGCATGTGGATGTTGTTCCCCGACAAGAAGAAAAGCATGGACACCGTGCTTTATATCAGCGGCGCACTGGCAGTACTGACGGCCTTGTTGTTCTTCATCAATCGTGGTGAAGCCAATATGTTGTTCTATGATGTGGATAACGGCATCTTTGGCGATCAGCAAATTTCCCTTTTTGCGGGCATCGCCATCCTCGTCGGCTTTGCGCTGGTCTTTGGCGTGCGTTACTTCTTCAAGAGTAATGAAGATGTGGCAACTGCTGTCACCTGGGGCATGTTGGGCAATATCCTCGGCATCCTCTTTGCCGCGCTTTCAGATATCTGGATCAACGGTTTTAGTTTTGCCGCCGCAATAGTGGGTGAGTTCCTGCCCGCCGCCGGTCCGAACCTGATCTTCGCCGCCATCCTTGTGCCGATGCTGGTTGTGGCCTACGCTTCCACTCGCAGGCAATCGGGTCGCTAAAAGAATTAAACACAAAGGACACAACGGTCACGAAGGAAAAACGCATTAAGTTGCGTTCATCACCCCCTTTGTGTACTTCGTGTCCTTTGTGTTTAGAAAGTTTAATCCTTTCTATGTTAGTCGCCTGGCGTTATCGAAAACGCAAAAACTCCTTCATTCAATCCTTTGACCCGCGCGCGTGGATCATTTTTTACGCCTGCTTCCTCTTTGCCACGCTTTCATTTTGGGATGTCCGCTTTTTGCTGCCCTTCTTCGTGATCGCCATATTTACTCTCATTACTTCCGGGGTGAAATGGCATGAAATGCGGCGGGCATTCTTATTTATCGTAGGCTTTGTTTTTTTCTTTGCGTTTCTTACTTTTCTAACCGGGCGCGGCGGATCGGAAGTCTATAAGGAAGAGCATTTGATCTGGGAGTTCAAGGGCTCCTTTTCGATCCTGAGCTGGACTCCCGTTTTGAAAGTGACTGTGGAACGGGCTTTCTTCGCCATCAGCCAGCTTGTGCGTGTGACCAGCATTGCTGTCATGACGATCCTGATCCCGTACTCGCTCAACCCGGCCTTGTATGGAATCACCTTTAAGGGTATTGGACTTCCCGATAAATTTGCCTATGCCATGGATTTGACCATGCGTTTCATTCCGACCTTTGGCAGGGATTTCCAACTGACCATGGACGCCCAGCGGGCGCGCGGTTACGAACTAGATAAGATCAGCGGCGGCCTTATTCAGCAGGTACGGAAGTTAGGGCCTGTGATCGTACCGGTCACCATCCATGCCATTATTGGAAGTGAAGATATTATTGACGCCATGGATCTGCGCGCCTTCGGTGTCGGTGCGCGCACATGGACGGATGTGCTGGCATATCAATTCCGAGATCGGTTGTTGATCGCGTTTGGCGTCGTGATATTGCTTGTTTCCATCGTGGTCGGCTTTATGGGATATGGAGCGTTCTGGGTTCCAGAAGTATTGGCAAAGATATTCTCGTAAGAAATGACCATCGCAATAAGCGATGGTCATTTCTTAGTATTCGCGGCCTGGATTATATGCATATATTCACCATTACCGAATCCCAAATTTGTTATAAAATCAGATTAATTTACTTGTGCTATAGTAACCCAAAGATGACCAAGGAGACAAAATGGGATTGAAACCTGATCACTGGATTCGCAAGATGGCGCTTGAAAATAAAATGATCGAACCTTTTGTGGATAATCAAGTTCGAGATGGGGTGATTTCCTACGGAGTTTCCTCGTATGGATATGATGTGCGGGTGGCCGATGAGTTTATGATATTCACCAATGTTCATTCCGCAATTGTAGACCCGAAGAATTTTGACAAAAAATCCATGTTTGAGTTTAAAGGGGATGTTTGTGTTATCCCTCCAAATTCCTTTGCGCTCGCGCGCACGATTGAATATTTCCGTATCCCGCGCAAGGTGTTGACGATCTGTCTTGGAAAATCAACGTATGCGCGTTGTGGGATCATTGTCAACGTCACGCCGTTTGAGCCACAGTGGGAAGGCTTTGTCACACTGGAAATATCGAACACCACACCCCTGCCTGCCAAGATCTATGCAAACGAGGGATTGGCGCAGGTCTTGTTCTTTGAAGCAGATGAAGAGTGTGATATCTCCTATGCGGATAAGAAAGGGAAATATCAAAAACAGCAATCCATTGTTCTGCCCAAATTGTAAAAGGAACCATATTTTGTTTCTCAGTAGATCACGTAAACCTCGCGTAGGCGGCGTTAGAGAACGCCAATTACGCGCTTTCGTGGAGTACTGACTCCCGGATGATTTTGATCAATTCCTGGCGTCAGCCTGCCATTTTTCGTGATGACCATCGCTTTTACGATGGTCATTTCTTAGTATCCCAATGGTGGAATCTATACCTATAAATGCCATTGTCGAATCGCATATTTGCAATAAAATCATAAGATGAAATTAATTTTTATTCGCCTGGATCCTTTTAGATTCGACAAGGAATAACCCAAATGAAACAACCTTCTAACACAAATGTAATTCACGAACAGCTTTGGGAGATAAGCAATTTAATATCCAGTGCAATTAAGAGCATTGCACAGACCAATCACGGTCACGCCTCCCAAGTCTCGCTTGACCTGACTCAGGTTGCGAGCACTATTAATCAAGTCAAAAGTTCCGTTTTGAAAGATTATCAGACGCGCGACTCCGAATTTAAAGCCTTGGTGCGCATAGGGAGTACAGTCAATTCCTCCCTGGGACTTAAGCGGGTCTTGTCCGAGGTCATGGACCTTCTGGTGGAAATAATGCGGGCAGAGCGCGGATTCCTTATGTTGTGTGAACCCGACGGAAGTCTTAAGGTCAATGTTGCGCGCGGACTCGATCATGTGGACCTTGATAAAGATCATCTTGCTGTCAGTAAGACCGTCGTCAATCGGGTGGTGGAAACAGGCGAACTGGTATTAACTACAAACGCTCAGGAAGACCCGCGCTTTGAAGTGCAAGCCAGTGTGGCGTATTACCATTTATTGTCAATTTTATGCGTGCCGCTGAAAATAAAGGATAACCTGATCGGCGTAATTTATGTGGACAACCGCTCGCAGACCGGGGTGTTCCAGCAGGAAAATATTGAATTGATCTCTGCCTTTGCCAACCAGGCGGCGATGGCCATTCACAATGCGCTTTTATTCGATGAATTAAATGAGAGTAAAAAAGAGCTGGAGATTGCTTATCATGCCATACTGGAGGGGTGGGTGCGTGCATTAGATTTACGGGACAAGGAAACGGAAGGCCATACCAAACGCGTCACTTCCCTGACGGAAAAACTCGCCAGAATAATGGGGCTAAATGATCAGGCGATCAATGACATCATCAGGGGCGCCCTATTGCATGATATTGGAAAGATGGGTATTCCAGATGGGATATTACTTAAACCAGGACCACTCGATAATGTGGAGCGGACCGTCATTAATAAACATCCAGTCTACGCCTATGAGATGTTGAGTCCGATTAAATTCCTCAATTCCGCCCTGGATATTCCGTATTGCCATCATGAAAAATGGGATGGCAGTGGGTATCCGCGTGGTTTGAAAGGAGAGGAGATACCTTTTGCGGCGCGTATTTTTTCCGTTGTTGACGTATGGGATGCGCTCATATCCGACCGCCCTTACCGAAAGAGGTTTTTGCCTTCAGACGCATTAAAAAATATTCGCGAATCTTCGGGTTCGTATTTTGAACCCAGGATCGTTGATGCATTTCTTTCCCTGGATGATCTATCAAATATCAATCGGAACTCAAGGCAAAATTAGGAAAATAAATAATTGGCGTATACCCTCTTGTCAGAGCCGCTAGGGATTATGTTCCCAGCCATTCACCTGCCATTTTTGCCAATCCAGCCGCCGCCCCTTGCCTGGATGTACATTGTGGCAGCGATTCAAGAAACATTTTTCCATATTGTTTTGTAAGAATACGCCGATCCATGACAGCGACAATGCCGCGGTCAGAAGCCGTGCGGATCAGTCGCCCGAATCCCTGGCGGAATTTCAGGATGGATTCGGGCAGGTAATATTCATTGAACGAATCTTCATACAGTTCGGAACGGGCGGCGATGATCGGATCGGAGGGAACGCCAAAGGGAAGTTTGGTGATGACCACCATCGAAAGTGAATCGCCGGGTACATCCACGCCTTCCCAGAACGAGCGTGTGCCGAGCAGGACAGCGCGATCGCTGGATTTGAATGATTCGAGCAATGCGTTTGGAGATGCGCCTTCTCCTTGTTCAAAGACAAATATATCCTCGCGCGCCAGCGGCCCCGTAATGGCCTGGGCTGTCTTCTTGAGCGCGGCATAGGATGTGAACAGGACGAGCATGCGCCCGCCGATGGTTTTGGCGGCGGCAAGAATGGCTTTGTCCAAAGCTTGTTGGTAGCCGTATGCGTTTGGCTCGGGTATGTCATTCGCGACGTACAGCAAGGTGCTTGATTCGTAATCAAATGGTGAGCCAAGCGCAAGGGTCTCCACTTCATCGGCGGAGAGCGTGCTGCGGACGTAGCGAAAATCGCCGCGGGTGGTCATGGTGGCGGAGGCCATGACGACACAGGCCTTTTCGTGCCACAAATGTTTTTCCACGAGCGGACCGGCGCGCAGCGGCGCGGCATTCAGTGACAATCTCTCTCCGCGCGGATTGACCTCCACCCAATAGATCAATTCGTTGGAGGGCTTGTGCATCAACCCGGAAGAGGCCGCTTCTGCTTCGGTCATGCGGCGCATCAAGGTGCTTAGGCTGCCCATCACATCTTCAACGTTTTCATGACCCGCACTGTATATTTCGCCAAGCGTCTTGTAAATTTCTTCCAGGGATTTCAAGAGCAGTGACATGGTCTCGCTGGTTTGGCCCCACATGATCTCAACCTCGTCCCAGCCGGGCAATGTGCGTGTGGCGGGTACGATGCGCATTTGCCACGAATAATTGTTTTGCAGCTGTCCTTCGCGCTGCAAAGCGATAAATTGACCAAGCACATTGAAAAACTCGTTGGAGAGTTGTTCAAGCCGAAAGGCCTGGTCGGTGGCGCGTTTTGCTTTTTGCTGGAGCAGGCCAAAGTCAGAAGGGCGAAGCGTATTAAGCGTCTCGGTCAGCAATCTACCGAGCAGGCCGGCGGATGAACCGCCGAGTTCCTTTAACATGCGCTCAAGGTCATTTTGTGTCATGCGGAAGGATAGCGCGCTGGTGAACGCCGATTCCACGTGGTGGGCTTCATCCACGATCAGGTAATCGTATTCGGGCAGGACCTTACTGCCTGTGGAAACATCTGAAAGCAAGAGGGCATGATTGACGATCAGCAGGTGCGCGCTTTGCGCGGCTTGCTTGGCGCGATGAAAAGGACATGTGCCGCCCATGCGGCCGAGGCAGGTTTCTGTGTTGCAATTATCGTCTTCTGCAGAGAGCCTGCCCCAAACCTCGCGCTCGATCGGGCCGGTGAGATTGATCTCATTGCGGTCACCGCTGTGGTTATCGAGTTTCCAGACGATGATCTTTGCCAGCACGCGCATTTCACTGGAATTGGAGGGCCCATGGGTGCGCATGAATTCCAGCCTGCGCGGGCAAAGATAATTTGCGCGGCCTTTCATGACTGCGGCGCGTACGTCCAGGCTGAGCGCGGCTTGCAGATCAGGGATGTCTTTTTTGATTAACTGGTCTTGCAGGTTGATGGTGTTGGTGGAGACGACCACGCGCGTATTGTTTTGGACGGCGAACATTGCGGCTGGGACGAGATATGCAAAGGATTTACCGACGCCGGTTCCCGCTTCGACCATGAGATGGCTGCCGTTTGAAAGGGATTTTGTGACCGCTTTGAGCATTTCCACTTGCTCGCCGCGGTGTTCATAGGCTTCAAAATATTGCGAGAACGGTCCGCCGTAATCCAAAATGGAGGCGGCTTCCTCGGGGTCAAGCGGAGTTGGCGCTTCACAGCGCTGTATGGGCGGAGAATCTTTTCGGGTTGTTGTATCAGGCCTCGGCTGGCGGGGGGAGGCGCGCTGTGTCCGCTTGGGCTTTATGCCTTCCTTGGCTACCGCTTGCAGGGCCTGTTCAAAGACCCAGCCGGCGTCCCAATCAACAAAATTGCCAAGTTCCACGATCTCCTGTAATGTCTCAAGCGGAAGTTCGGCGGCCAGAGCGAGTAGTCGCACATAGCAGGCTTGTGTGACGCGCGCGTCATCCAGGGCGCGATGTGTGGCGGGCAGTGGGATATTAAGTTGCTGGCCGAGCGAGCCGAGGTTATAGCGGCTTGCGGCTGGCATGAGTACAGAGGCGAGTTCATAGGTATCGAGGGTTTGTTGAAATTGAAACAAGCCAGCCTTGCGCAGGAAGCCAATGTCAAATTTGACGTTATGCCCCAGGATGGGAGCATCGCCGACGAAGGCGGTCAGGTCAGGCGCAACATCACGCAGGCGCGGAGCCTCGCGCACCATGGCATCATCAATGCCCGTCAGGCCGGAGATGAAATCGGGGATATGTTTGCCGGGATTAACCAAAGTGGAGAATTCAGCCTGCACGCGCCGCCCGTTAAATTTAACAGCCGCGACCTCGATAATGGAGTCGCGGCTTTCTTCCAGCCCGGTGGTTTCTATATCCAAAGAAACGATGATGGTCATATTACGGAGTATCTCGTAATTGCTAAATTTAGAATTTGATTTTTACTTGTCATTTTTACTAAACGCTTGATTGTTGGTGATTCCAGAGATAGAACAAGTGTACCATTAAAGGCGCGCGCTGAAAAATCAGCAATTCTCTGTAGGAACGCTGAACTTCGCGTGTCTCTCCCGTTACGCCTGAGAAAGTGTGGAAAGCATGAACGGCGATTTAGCACGAAGGACTTGGCGAGCAAAAACCGTCAGGTCTTTGATAAACAGGTAAAATTGGCGTGAGGAATTGTAATGTTAAGAATAGCCACCAAAATCCATCCGGTCGGATTTCCGCCTGTATCCAAAACTCTTCCACAGGCTGTCAAAAAAATCGCCAATGCACTCAAGCCGGAGAAAATCATTCTCTTTGGTTCCTATGCGTATGGCAATCCCACGCCAGATAGCGATGTAGATTTGCTGGTAGTGATGGAAACCAATGCCACGCAAAAAGACCGCTACCTGGCCGTGTCACGATTATTGCGTCCTCGCCAATTTCCCATAGACGTTATCGTCAAGACACCGAAAGAAATAGAAAGGGCATTAAGCAACAAAGGGAATTTTTTCCTGCGAGAAATCATCGTAAAAGGAAAAGTGCTTTATGAAAGAGTATAACGATTTTGAGGCATGGATAGAGCACGCGGAGGATGATTTCCGCAATTCAGGAAAATTAATTCGAGGCAGTAGACCCTCAATTTACGGCACATGCTTCCACGCTCAACAATGTGTTGAAAAATATATGAAGGCCATGCTGGTTCATAAAGAGAAGTCTTTTCCAATGACACACGATTTAACCTTACTTAATAATCTACTCGAGCAAGTCGGGGTTTTTATGGGCACGACCGAAGATACGCTGGATACATTATCTGCTTATGCAGTTGCAACGCGTTATCCTGGTGCAAGCCCAACCATTGAAGACGCAAAAGAAGCAATCCAAATAGCAAAAATCATTCGCAAATTTTCCCGCACATTTTTGGGACTCAAATAACGCCAGATCAAATCTTCGTCATTGACCATATCAACCCTGACACCGATTCCATTGCCTCCGCGATGGGCTGCGCTTGACTCCTGCGCGAACGCGATCTTCGCGCGACACTTGCGCCGTACCTCACATCGTTCAGACTGAGTGTAGCCATTGTGTCGTACCCGCCATTCTGATGGGTATGAACTTTGTTCATTCGTAGCTTCTTTTTGCCAAGCTTGAGGAGCAAAACATGAAAGCGGATCGTAAAACTACGAAACCGATATTCCGGGGGAAATCGAAAACACAAGAAGCGCCTCCAACGCATTTCAATTCACGCTTCAGCCACGCTCGTTTTACCCCCCCCTCCCCCGAAAATTTGTTCTAATTCTACGCAAGCTCATCATTACCGTGCTAGACATTAAGGATCGGCTTCGGGATTGTCGTCGCGCCTATTGCCTGCGCCGCCGCTTTAATCATCCTCGGCATTTATTGCCACCTCAATTTGCAAGTTCGCCCGTCATAAGGAAAGGAACATGAACATCCAAAAGTCCGTTTCTTCTCTGCTGGTTTTTTTGATCACAGCCTGCACAGCGAATGCTTCACCCACGCCGCCGCTCACGCCCATGTTCAGTAGTCCCTGATCTTCCTTTCGATTTTTCATTACGGTAAGAGAGGAGACCAACATGAACCAATTTGTTTCCAAAAACCTTTCCAATCTCGCTTTCGCGCCGGCAATTCTGATATTGCCCGGCATCATCGCGTTTGCCGCCGACAGCCAGCGCGCTCTCATTCTGGGTAACCATCCCGTCAACCGCACTCATCGTCGAGGACGAACTCGGAGAAACTCGGGGTTTGAAGCCTCTTTTGCAGTCTACTATGAATATAATTATAAAGGGCGTCTTGTTGATTTGTTATTTGCCCACCTGGGATTTTTAGCTTGAAATAATTGAAGATCGGAAACCGTTCCAATCCCGCCTTCGCGCTGTGAGTTTTGATATTGCTGGGGATCATCGCGTTTGCCGCGCTCACCCTGCAAAACACAACTCTCGCGCTCACTAATATTACAGTGCAAGGTTGCCGTTATGTGTCATGCTGAGCGAAGCGAAGCATCTCTACCACGGTGAAAGAGACCTTCGGTCGCTGAAAACGCTCCCTCAGGGTGACACGGTCAAGAGTTTTCTGGAACTTTGCGCTGTAATACCAAGAAGGAAACTCTTTTATGCGTATCTTCACCAGTATTCGCTTCCGTTTGATCCTGCTCGTCCTGTTGGCCATCCTGCCACTGGCGGGGATGAGTGTCTACCGCATCCAGGAGGATCGCCGCTCCGCCGGTGAGCAGACCGCCGCCGGGGCGCTGAACCTGGCGCGCCTGGCCGCTAATAACCAGCAGGCTCTCGTTGACCAGGGACAACAACTGCTCTTCACCCTGGCCCAACTGGATGTGGTCCGCGCAAGCGACCCTGCCGCCTGCAACGTTCTTCTCGCCCGCCTGCTTCCCAACCACCCCCTTTACACCAACATCCTCGTCGTCAACCCGGATGGCCGCCCGAGGTGCAGCGCCATCCCGCTCTCAGGCGCAGTGAACTACGCCGACCGCGATTGGTTCCAGCGCGCCATGCAAACGCGTGCCTTCACAATTGGCTCATTCGTCATCGGGCGCATTACCGGCAAGCCGTCTCTGCCGATGGCGTATCCCATTCTCGACCCGCATGGACAGCCACAAGCGATGGTCGTCATCGCCCTGGATTTGGGATGGGTCAGCGCGATGTCCGCCGAACTCGACCTGCCGCCGGGTTCTACCGTCACCCTGGTGGATACGCAGGGCAACGTGCTGGGGCGCTACCCGGATCCGGAAAATTGGCTGGGCAAAGACGTGGACGCTGTGCCGCTGATTCAACATCTGCTCGTCCACCATTCCGAAGGGACGATCGAAGATGCCGGACTGGATGGCGTGCTGAGGCTGTACGGTTATGTTCCCGTACAGAACGGCGGGCAGATCTGGGGCTATTTGTTCATCGGCATTCCCTCCCAGGTTGCCTATGCCGCCTCCGACCAGACATGGAATAACAGCCTGATCGCCTTCGGCCTGGTGGCGGCCTTGGCGCTTGCCGCCGCCTGGGCCTTGGGTGAGTTCTCTATCATCCGCCGGACGCAGGCGCTGGTAAGGACGGCCAAACGTCTGGCGGCCGGCGACCAGAGCGTCCGCACCGGGATGCGCTACGGAGCGGGCGAAATCAGCCAACTGGGGCGCGCCTTCGACGAAATGGCTGAGACCCTGCAACAGCGCGAAACCGAGCGCAAGCGCGCGGCAGAGGCGCTGCACGAGAGCGAGTCCTTTGTAAAGACTGTCCTGGATAACCTTCCTATCGGGATTGCGGTCAACTCTGTTGATCCTACGGTGACTTTCGACTATATGAATGACAACTTCCCCAAGTTTTACCGGACAAAAAGAGAAAAACTTGCCGACCCGGATGCTTTTTGGAGCGCTGTCTACGAAGAACCAGCTTTTCGGGAAGAGATGAAAAAGAGGGTGTTGGATGATTTTGCAAGTGGCAATCCGGAACGTATGAGTTGGGTTGACGTTCCGATCACGCGCAAAGGAGAAGAGACGGCTTTCATCAGCGCGCGAAATATTCCGATTCCCGACAAGCCATTGACGATCTCAACGGTTTGGGATGTCACCGAGCGCAAGCGCGCAGAAGAAGAAATTCGCCGCCGCGCCGACGAGTTCGCCGTGCTGTACGAAACGAGCACCGCCCTCTCTGC
This sequence comes from Chloroflexota bacterium, assembly GCA_016866215.1. Taxonomy (GTDB): domain Bacteria; phylum Chloroflexota; class Anaerolineae; order Anaerolineales; family Villigracilaceae; genus Villigracilis. The sequence goes on from VGNE01000001.1 coordinate 78,556, forward strand.
CGAAAATGATCTGAATGTTCTGATGCAACTCATTGTGGAGCGCGCCACAACGCTGTTACATGCCATCGCCGGAGGCATGTATCTCTACGACCCGGCGAGCGAGGAACTGGAAGTGGTGGTAGCCACTGATCCCTCCATCCCCATCGGAACCCGCCTGCGCCTTGGCGAGGGCGTGGCTGGGCGCGTCGCGCAGACCCGCCAGCCGTTGCAGGTGGAGGATTATTCCAACTGGGAGGGCCGCTCGCCGAAATACGAGAGCATCCCCGTCCGCGCCACTATCGAGTTGCCCATGCTCTACCGGGGCAAGTTGATCGGCGTGTTGGTGGTGCATGAGACCGGCGCTTCCGAGCGTAAATTTACCGAAGCGGATGTTCGCCTCCTTTCCCTGTTTGCTTCCTCAGCCGCCGGCGCGGTCCACAACGCGCGCCTGCTCGAAGAAACCGTGCGCCAACTGGATCAATTGGAGGCGCTGCACAGCATAGACATCGCCATCAGTGCCAGCATGGATTTGCGCGTGACGCTCAATATCCTATTGCAGCATGTCACATCCCAGCTGAAAGTAGACGCCGCTGACGTGCTCCTGTTCAACCCGCACTTGCAAATGCTGGAATACGCCGCCGGATGTGGTTTTCGAGGCCGGGCTGTCGAGCGCACCCGCTTTCGGATAGGGGAGGGCCGGGCCGGTCTGGCCGCGCTCGAACGCCGCTTGATTCAACACCCGGATTTCGCCGCGAGCGGAATCGTCTTCGCACAAGCAGAACTTCTGGCGGCGGAAAACGTAGCCGCCTACTTTGCTGTGCCTCTCATCGCCAAAGGCGAAGTCAAAGGCGTGCTGGAGGTCTTTCACCGCGCCATTTTTCACCCGGGGTTGGAATGGATCAACTTTCTGGAAACGCTGGCCGGGCAAGCGGCAATTGCCATTGAGAGCGCGCAACTCTTTGAAGACTTGCAAAGTTCCAACTCAGATCTGGAGGCCGCCTACGAGGCTACCATCGAAGGCTGGTCGCGCGCACTCGACCTGCGCGACAAGGAAACTGAGGGACACTCTCAGCGCGTGACCGAGATCACCCTGCGGCTGGCAAAAGCAATGGGCATCGGCGATGCCGAACTCGTCAACGTGCGGCGCGGCGCGCTCTTGCACGACATCGGCAAAATGGGCGTGCCTGACAACATTTTGCTCAAACCAAGTAAACTGACAGACGAAGAGTGTGTTGCGATGCGTAAACACCCCACCTTTGCCTTTGAATTACTCTCGCCGATTGCATACTTACGCCCCGCGCTGGACATTCCATACTGTCACCATGAAAAATGGGACGGTACTGGGTATCCACGCGGATTGAAGGGCGAACAAATTCCGCTGACCGCACGAATTTTTGCGGTGGTGGATGTGTGGGACGCGCTACGCGCGGAGCGTTCATACCGCGCGGCGTGGGATGAAGAAAAGGCACGAGAACACATTCAATCACTTGCGGGAACGCATTTCGATCCGAATGTAGTACAGGTATTCCTGCGATTGATGGAGGAGGACTCTCTTTAGCTTGTCATTTCGAGCGCAGCGAGAAATCTTCAATGGCAGGCGAGATTTCTCGTCGCAAAAACCGCTCCTACTTAGGTTCAGCGCAGGGAAGGACGGCGCAAGAGCAGCCCTTCGCCACATCATCCAGCCCCAACTCAACTAATTTCTCTCGCGAAGGCTTGCCTGTTTCCTTAATCCCATCCGCACGCCTTGTAGTAAAATAACGACAAGGAATCGGAGGCAGATTATGCTAAAAGATCATACCGTCAGCAAAAGAATCATCACCACCACTGAATTACGGCGAAACTTTAACGTGGTTGTGCGGCGAATTCATCAAAAGCATGAACACACAGTCATTGAAAGCAAAGGCGCGCCTGTTGCTGTCATACTATCTGTAGAAGAGTACGAGAAACTCGTGTCCCGTCAAAATGCAAAAGCTGCATTTCGTGACATCTCGCGCAATTTGGGAAAAGAAGTGGAGAGACTTGGATTGACAGAAGAAGAATTACTGGCTGATCTTGAAAAGACAAAGCGAAGAGTATTTGAAGAACAATATGGAAAAATCAGTCAAATTTAAAAGACCTCCGAGTTTTGCTCGGAGGTCTTTTAAATTTGTTAGCGGCGCGACGTTAGGCGCCAACGCCAGTCTTCAACGGCTAATCCCATGCGGAAGGCAAGCGAGTCAAGAAAGTGGGTAAAATGATGAACGGGAGTACGCCTTGGACGAGGTTTGCTGTCGGCGGCGAGCGCATAAGTTGTAAAAGTATGGTCAGGACAGAAGGCGTACATTTTTCCCGCATTATCAATATAAAGTTTGGACGCCGAAAAAATATGACGCGCGGGCGAGTCTGTATCAGGACAGTAGAAATGGGGAGAGAACGCCCGTTTACAGGTTTGGCAAACCAACGGAGCGTCAAACGTATTGCCATTGATTGAAAAAATTATCGTTGATCGGCAATTTGGGCAGGCAATTTGAATATTTTTTGTATTCATGGCTTTGCCTTTAATAAAGAGCGTACTTTTTCAAGAGTCGAAAGCACATCACGCATCGAAAGTTTTTCGCCATAATACTCGGACCATGCTTCGCGAAAGTCGCCGCTTTTCAGGGCGGTCTCAAGATTTGCAAGTTGTGCGGCAATATGACGAGTATTTTCTGTTCGTTCGCAATTTGCCCAAAAAGAGCGGGCGTCAATGTTCGGTACGTCAAGCAAAAGAGCAATTACATCGCTTAAGTCGCGATCACGCAAAGGCATGAGTTTGAGTATCAACAGGTCTTCGGCGGAAACCGTTGGCGCGATCAGTTCGCCGGCATCGTCAATTGATGATTCAACTGACTCGGATGAAAGTGTATAGGTCTGATTGGAAGTCATATCCCAAAGTTTATCAACTGATATGTGGAATTCAACGGCTATGTCGCCAATTTGTTTGCTTGCCTTCACGCCCTCAAATTGCGACTGATCTTGATAGTCAAATCCCATTTGTTTAAGAAGCGCAATCAGGTTGGGTTTGTCATGACGGCTGATGGCAAGGTCAATATCGTGCGTAAATCGCTTGCGGCGTGCAAATCCGCGCACAGCCAAACCGCCTATCAGCCGCGGACGAACGTCAAATTCGCGACAGAGTTCCAAAAATTGAACAAGTGCTTGCTTGAGTTCGCTGTCAATGTCCATAAATAAAGTATAAGCGAAAATACGAGAACTTTCATCCCCACAATTTCCTTCGCCACATCATCCAAACCTAATTCAATCAGTTTTGCCTTTGATGGCTTGCCGCTTTCCAAATTACACTACGCTCAGGTAGCGGCCCGTTTCAACGGGGGAGTCCAAACAATTCGGTATAATATGCTCAATGCTTATTCCTGTTGTAACTATGGAAAGGATAATCTCATGCAATTTGTTCCTTATCGAACTTTACGAAACGAACCCTCCGCTTTGCGAAAGAAATTGGAAAGCGAAGGCGACTTTATCGTCACTGGCGGCGGAAAACGTAGCCGCCTACTTTGTTGTGCCTCTCATCGCAAAAGGTAAAGTCAAGGGTGTGTTGGAGGTCTTTCACCGTGCCATTTTCCACCCGGAGTCCGATTGGATCAGCTTTCTGGAAACGCTGGCCGGGCAAACGGCCATTGCCATTGACAGCGGTCAACTCTTTGAGAACTTGGAAATCTCCAACACCGAGCTGACATACGCGTACAACACCACCATCGAGGGTTGGTCGCGCGCGCTCGACCTGCGCGACAAGGAAACCGAAGGGCACTCTCAGCGCGTGACCGAGACTACCTTGTAGCTGGCAAAAGCAATGGGCATAGACGATGAAAAACTCGTCCACGTCCGCCGCGGCGCGCTCTTGCACGACATTGGCAAGATGGGCGTGCCGGATAGTATCCTGCTCAAATCCGGCAAACTCACCGACGAAGAATGGGTGCTCATGCGCAAGCATCCGGCCTTGGCATATGAACTCCTCTCACCGATCGCGTATCTGCGCGACGCACTCGACATTCCGTATTGTCATCACGAGAAATGGGACGGCACGGGCTATCCGCGCGGATTGAAGGGCGAACAAATTCCGCTGGCAGCGCGCCTCTTCGCGATGGTGGACGTGTGGGACGCACTACGCTCGGATCGTCCGTATCGCAAAGCGTGGGACGAAGGAAAAGTGCGCGAACACATTCAGTCCCTTGCGGGAACGCATTTCGATCCGAATGTAGTGCCAATATTCCTGGAATTGATGGAGAAGACTTTACGCGATGCGCAACAAAAATAAACCAGAGGAGACCGTCGAGTCGCTTCGCACACTCAAGCGCCGCATCTATTTGTGGGCACTGATTGCCGGATTCCCTGCCACCCTCCTCGGCTGGTTACCCAAAGCTTTTGCCGGGTCAACCACCTCCTACGAACAAGTAATCTTTCCAGCCACGGTGGCTCTGTGTCTGAGCGTGCCGCCCACCCGCTCAAGCATGTCGGACAGCTCACAGCCAGTTTTGGGGTTGCGGAGCATCGTCCGCAAGAATCTCGGCGGAGGCCTGGCTCAAACGCGCTGACAAAGCCCTATACGAGGCCAAACAAGCCGGCAGAAATCAAGTGGCGAGCGTGACATGACAAAGGAAGGACGACGCAAGGGGCAACTTGCGACTACTCGACTACCATTCTCTTGAAAGTGTCAGGTGGCTGGCTCATGAAGAGTCTATTAATCCCAACTGCGCTGAGGCTTATAAGAAGAGGCATGACGGGGATTAGAAAACGGAGCTGGCTTTCCACTGCCATATATGCCAGGCTGATTATGACTAAACTGCCCCACAAAGGCCAAGCCCTAAAGAAATTTCCCTTGCGCGCTCCCATCCATGCAAAAATCATCAAAACAACCTGCATCCCCATGATTACATAATCCCGGCGGGTTGCAAGATAAAGATAACCTTCGGGGATTTGCCAGTTGAACCAAAGCAGAAAAAAACGATACCCTGACGACAACATGTATTTGAAGGGGTGAGACCGGATTATTTTTATGGCCTCTGCCTTGTAGATTACATCCATCTGTGCTTCGTTTTCCATGCCGCTCAAGTCCTTTTTTCTTTCAACCAGCAGTTCTTGAACCGCTATCTTTCCATCCACTCCGTCAATAAAGTGGAGATAGTTATCTGTCGTAAGCGCGTAGCTTTGACGGAAAATGTTATAACCAACCAGACTTGAACCTAACAGTGGGCGTCCGAGAGAAATTTGATTCCTCACGATCCAGGGTAACATAATCAGGAAAACCACCCCAAAGAGAATTAGCGAAGGTTTAATGATATCCAAAAGATTTCGGCCTTGACGCCATCTCTCGACGATCAACCCGCCCATTAGAATCGCGGGGATGGTTAAGATTGCAGAACGGGACAGTGCGCCCAGTCCCAACCCTGCTCCAGCGATGACCCAATCTTTAACACGATTTGTCTTCCTTGAACGCAGAACAAAAAGCATCCCGAAGGTGACAAAAAACGCGCCCAATAAATCACCAGAGACTTGCGGAATCAGATCAACAGCTGGCAGGTGGATTGTCCACAAGAATGCTGCGATCAGGGCCGCCCGTCTATTTACCCATTCGAGCGTAAGCAGATAAACGCATATCAGAACAGACAGATATATTAATAGCTCGAAGGCCGTCGCCGCCCATAAGGATTCATTGCTCAATTTGGCAACCAGGGCAAATAAGAGCACGGGCACCGGTTCGCGCGCGGCCGTGGTTTGGTTACCGATCTCACAAAATGGAAAGTATCTGGGAATGCAAAGGCTATATCCCTGCCCGTGAATTAGATTCAAACTAATCACCCACCACGAATCGGTCGAACCAGATTCCATGCTGGGCGGATCAGCTAATATTATTGTTGTACTCAGCAGAAGACCGAATAGTACGATCACCCCGAGAATGTGGATTGGATAGCGATTCATGATTTCACCGGCTCGAGTCATCCAATACGCCCCGTGTTGTTTTAGAGATTGCCCTATTTGTTTGTATTGCGTCATTATATGTTCAAGATCCTGTTTTTGAAGAAGAATAATTTACAGCCAAATCACTCGCTATATCTAGCAAGCCCAGTTCAAGCAATTTATTTTTGGACGGCTTACCGGTCTCCAGATCCCATCCGCGCGATTCATAATACGCGGACAGCATACTCTTCAAATCAGGGACAAACCCCGCCGAGCCGCCTTCCTGATATGGTGCAAGCAAGGCTTTAGGAAGTTTATCGTTTGCGCGAGTTAATCCCATGCGATTATTTATCGCGCGTTTCAAATTCCATGCCCGTTCACCTGATCTCATCATATCTTCGAGAGTCCATTCGTAATCACAGGCCGCATTGATTAAATTCACCTGTTCATTCGGGTCAATCGTCGCAAAGATGCACATCACGAGCGCGTTGGAAACCGTGCGCCAATCCTGGTGACGCGCCACATTTGCGGCTTTCTCGGCCTGGGCGTGACGGTCGAAGTAGGTAATGCCAATTCGTTCTTCAATATGACCCAACTCCACCATGAAATAATCGGATTGGTTGTGACACGCGCCGCGCGGGCTGGTCGCGTATGATAATGCCATGCCCGAAACGCCGCGCGGATCATGATAGGCGACTTCGAGTCCATTCACTTGCACGGCTTCATCTTCCGCGTCAAACGCCGCGCCAAATTGACGCGAGCCGCGCGATAACAATTCGCCAATCCCTTCACGGCGCGCAATCATGTGAATGAGCTGCCGCACCGCCATGAAGTTTCCCCACGTGAGTTCAAGTCCGCCAGTATCCTGCTTGGTTAATTTACCCAACTCAAAAAGATGAACCGCGAGTCCGATCGTATTGGCAGCGCTGATCGTGTCCATGCCATAGCGGTCGCACAACTCGCCCAGGCGGGTAATTTCCGCCAAGTCATCAATCAACAAATTCGGCCCAAACCCCGCAATCGTTTCCCATTCAGGTCCCTTGCGTTTCGCGCCATCATCCAACTTCACCACACGTCCACAGGCGATCACGCATCCCTGGCACGCGTAAAAACCAACCAAAATAGACTCGGCCATTTTTGCGCCGGAGATATTATCCACATTTGGGAAAGCGCCCTGGTGATAATATTTCGACGGCATCGAACCCATGTACTCAAAAAAATTCGCCATTCCCGCTGTGCCGACATCGTGAAAGTATCTGGTTTCGTTGCTCTGCTTGAGCGTGCGATTCGACTCTGATCGCAAAGCCGCATATCGTTCCTCATGCGCAACTATGATTTTCTTCGTCCCATACACCGCAATGGCTTTGAGATTCTTTGATCCCATCACCGCGCCGAGTCCAGTGCGCCCCGCCATGCGTCCGTTGTCGCAGCAAATGGATGAATACAAAACGCCGCGCTCCCCCGCCTCCCCGATCACTGCGACTCGCGCCCTTTTTACTCCGATTTCCTCTTTGACGATTTCCTGCGTCTCGTACACATCTTTGCCCCAAACACTCGCCGCATTTCTGACCTCAAGCCTGCCTTCTTCGATCCAAAGAAATACGGGGCTTGGAGATTTTCCTGTGATCCACAAGCCATCGTATCCAGCCTTGCGGAGTTCAGGTCCCCAGAACCCGCCGATGTTGGATTCCGCCCATAAATTTGTAGCGGGGCTTTTTCCACAGATCACAAACCGACCCGTTGTGGGTCCCGATGTCCCACTGAGCGGCCCATTCAAAAAAAGCAAAGGCGATTCAGGCGAAAACGGGTCAAGTTCCTTCGTGAGAAACGGGTAAAGAATCCGCGCCCCCAGCGATGCGCCGCCCAGAAAATCACGCTCCCATTCTTTCGGGATGATAAATTCTTCTGTTGTGCCGGTGGTGAGGTTTATTCTGAGGATGGGTTGCATACGCGTTTCATGTTGAACGTTAAACGTTTAGCATTCAACTACAAGATCTCTTCCGTCGCTTCACCCGCTACGCGGACAAAGTCCAACACCGTGGGCACGTTTCGCATCATATATCCCATACTGCCGCTGACCTTCAATTTCATCGTCATCATGGCGGTCATGGGATTCAGCTTGCCAGTTAATATCGCCGTAATGTTATTGTAGGACGCGGTCAAGGTGAAGGCGGGTTTTGGGTAGGCAGATGCATCGGGCTTGAATTCCACTTTTCGGCACTTCCCATGCCACAGGTCCAGATAGAACGTAAGGTCTTCTTTAAGATTGCCTTCTGATTCGATATGGAAGAACAAGTCCCCTTCCCAATTCTTTGCGACTTCAGCATAGCGTTCATCGGAGTTGATTTTTTCTTCGAGTCCATTCAGCCATTCTTTGCTTGGAAAGATCGCCATCGTATTGCCTCCAGAATATTACAAACGTTTAGTAAATTGCACAGCGGCGGTGGATGATGGGGAATTGTACCATCATGAACTAATGACTTTAATCCTTGCATAATTGTAAAAAATAGTCTATGCTTAAGTTGCGGGATAACGCCATCCCGTGGCAATTAAAATAATTGCCCACCCGTTATATATTTCTGGAGGAGATAATGAAAAAACTGTTTCTCTTGGGGAGCCTGCTCGTATTAACATCTCTCGTACTCTCGGCTTGTGGCGGGGGCGCTTCGCAAGCCGGCGACCTGCTTGGTGCGATCAACGAGCGCGGTTATATACTCATTTCCACCGACCCGAACTACGAACCTCAGTCCTTTTTGAACACCGAAGGCAAACGCCCCGCAGAGACAAAATGTCCGACTGACGCATTGACCACTGCTGAAATGCAGGGTTTTGATGTGGATGTAGCGATTGCCGTTGGCGATGCTCTTGGTGTGGAAACATGTTTTGCCACTCCAGGTTGGGACCTGCTCACCGCCGGTAACTGGGCCGATAAATGGGATATGAGCGTTGGCTCCATGACCATCACCACCTCGCGCCAGCAAGTGCTCGATTTCAGTGTGCCTTACTACTACACTCCTGCAGTTGTGGCTGTAGCCGCTGACTCTGGCTTTGACACACTCGAATCGCTTGCCGGCCAGGCATTGTGCGCGGGCGTCGCCACCACTTATGAATACTGGCTGAACAACGATATGGAGAATCTTGGCTTACCAGAATCTTCCATCTATGCCAAAGTCCCGGCAGGTGTAACAGTCGTGCCACTGGATTCTGATCAGGAATGCGCACAAGCGATTGCATCGGGTCGCACCGATTTTGTCGGTTATGTGACCTCCGATACCGTTGTGGATGCCAACCTCGCCGCAGGAATGCCGGTTGTGAAACTTGAAGGTGCTGTCTATTCCGAAGACCTCGCCGCCGCATTCGACAAAGCCTCCACCCTGGGCACAGCTTCCCTCATCGCCAAAGTTAACGAAATCTTCACTGCCATGCACAAAGACGGATCCCTGAGCGCCCTTTCAAACCAATGGTTTGGAATGGACATCACCCAGGCTCCTAAATAAAAGTACCTGCATAAATAAAGGGAAGCGGCTTTCGGGTCGCTTTCCTTTATTTTCTCAACCTGAATGCGAGAATATGATGAATATCTTCTCAAAAAAACAAGATGTGCCTAAATCACAGGCTGAATTGATCTATCAGGCGCAAGCAAACAAAGAGCGTCATTTTCGCACCAATGTGGGTATCTCCTGGTTTATTTTGCTTTTTATTCTTGTTTTCACATTCAGTGGACAGGACCTGACCATTGGTTCAAAAACCTTTAGCGGCATTGAAATTGATACAGTGTTCATGGCTAACAACCTGTCTTTTATTGCCGGCGGATTAGCTGAAACCATAAAAATCTCGATCATGTCCATTGCGCTAGCGATGATGCTGGCATTACTGGCCGCACTCGGAAGGCTTTCAACATTTCCTCCCATTTATGCTCTCAGCACTTTTTATGTTTCGTTGATTCGCGGAACCCCTCTTTATTTGCAAATCTTCTTTTTCTTTCTGGCTCTGCCGCAATTGGGTATTAGACTTCCCGGGATCATTGCCGGCGTCCTTGCCCTTGGACTTAATTACGGGGCCTATATGTCTGAAATATTTCGTGCGGCATTAAGTTCAGTGGGGAAAGGTCAACGTGAAGCGGCTATCGCGATTGGGATGACTCCCGCCCAAACGATGCGGCGCATCGTACTACCGCAGGCTTTACGCTTTGCCATCCCACCCACCGGCAATGAGTTCATCGCGATGACCAAAGACTCTGCCCTCGTCTCTGCCACAGGCTTTGTACATGAATTGATGTGGCGTTCGGTAAAAGTTGGGCGCGCACAATTCCATACCCTTGAAGCGCTGATCATGGCGGCTATATTCTACTGGGGGATGACCCTGATTCTTAGTTATGTGCAAAACCGCATCGAAGCCCGCCTCTCAAAAGGAGACCGATGATATGGTTCCCGTGATTAAGATTTCCAATCTTGATAAATATTTTGGCCGCCTGCATGTGCTGAAGGACATCCGGCTTGATGTTATGCCGCGCGAGGTCGTATGTCTGATCGGGCGCAGTGGCTCAGGGAAAAGCACTTTATTGCGTTGTATAAATTTTCTGGAAGAACCCTCGCATGGCAGTATTGAAGTGGATGGCATCAAAGTGGAAGGCGGCGAAAAAGGCAAACTGCATCGTCAGTTGGTGCATGATGTCCGCTTGAAAACAGGCATGGTCTTTCAGGAATTTAATCTATTCCCTCACATGAGCGTGCTTGAGAACGTGATTGAAGGCCCTGTGATTGTCAAAGGCATGGATAGACAAAAAGCCGTTGAACTAGCCGAGCAAAACCTCGATAACGTGGGCTTGTTATTTAAAAAAGACGAATATCCCAATCGTCTCTCCGGCGGACAGAAGCAGCGCGTTGCCATTGCTCGTGCGTTGACCATGGAGCCAAAGGTCATGCTCTTTGATGAACCCACCTCCGCGCTCGACCCTGAGTTGATCGGTGAAGTATTAAACGTAATGAAGAAACTCGCTTATGAAGGTATGACCATGATCGTGGTCACTCACGAAATGGGATTTGCGCGCGAGGTTGCTGACCGCGTCCTTGTGATGGCGGACGGCGAATTGATCGAAGACTCCAAGCCGGCCGATCTCTTTGGCAGCCCCAAAGATCCGCGTACCAAAGCATTGATAGAGCGCTACCGCAGCGGGGAACAATAAATGACCGCAGCGATTACACGCGAAGTCAGTTCTCGATTCAATGAATGCGAGATCACAAATATTGACCGCGCGCCGATCGATGTGAATGCAGCACGTGCAGAACACCATGAATACGTCAAAGCGCTGACACAACTTGGATGTCAGGTGATCGAACTGCCCGAAGAACGGGACCTGCCCGACTCTGTCTTTGTGGAAGATGCTGCCTTTATCCTGCCGGAAGTTGCGGTCATCACCCGGCCCGGGGCTGATTCACGCAAACCAGAAACAGAATCCATCGTGCGGGTATTATCTCCCTACCGCTCCCTCGTGCATGTCACTGAACCTGCGACAGTGGACGGCGGCGATGTGCTCGTGCTTGGCAGGAATATCTATATTGGTATTTCAACGCGCAGTAACGAAGCATCTGTTCGTCAAATACAAGAATTGCTCGATAAGTATGATTATAAAGTGACAGGCGTGGAAATGCACGACTGTCTACACCTAAAGACGGCTGTTACAAAAGTGGATGAAAAGACACTGCTCATCAATCCAAAATGGGTGGACACCGTCCACTTCAAAGATTTTGATTGGATTGAAGTGGACCCATCCGAGCCTTTCGCCGCAAATTGCCTTCCCATTGGTGGGGCGATCATTTTTCCCGCTGTATTTCCAAAGACCCAGAAAAGACTCGAGCAATTAGGCTTCAAGATCGTCACAGTTGACGTAGCTGAACTGGCCAAAGCCGAAGGGGCGGTCACTTGTTGCAGTCTGATCATTTCACAGTAAACAGGAACAGGCTTGGGTGAAGCACGAAGCGTTCATCCAGAAAACAAAAAATCCCCGAATGAACGGGGATTTTACTTCCAGTGCGCTGGAGAGGACTTGAACCTCCACGCCTTACGGCACACGCACCTCAAGCGTGCCTGTCTGCCAATTCCAGCACCAGCGCAAGAACAGGGCGTATTATAATCGGCTTGCTTTGCTTGTCAAGCACACCAGGAGAAATTATGGTCCGAATCGTTGTTGATGCGATGGGAAGTGATAATTTTCCCACGCCCGATGTGGAAGGCGCAGTCATGGCAGCGCGTGAATATGGGGTCGAAATTATATTGGTTGGTGATGAGGCGATCATCAAGCCAGTGCTGGATGGGCAAAATGCAGGGAGCCTGCCCATTCGAATTGTCAACGCGCCTGAGACGTTGGGCATGGAAGATAAAGGCGAGAACCTTGTCTTGAAAGCGCGCAGTAAAAGCGCGAAAAATTCGATGGCAGTCGGTATTGACCTCGTGAAAAGCGGCGAAGCGGATGCCTTCGTTAGCGCAGGCAACACCGGAGCAGGTATGGTGACCGCGTTGTTTAGATTGGGACGCATACGCGGCGTAGACCGCCCTGCGTTAGCGCCGATCTTTCCCACAGCCACAGGCACATGTGTTGTGCTTGATATTGGAGCAAACCCCGATTGCAAACCTGAAAACCTTTTGCAATTTGGAATTTTGGGAAGTATTTACGCCGAAAAAGTACGCGGTGTGAACAATCCAAAAGTGGGATTAATCTCCAATGGTGAAGAAGAAGGCAAAGGGAATGAACTGGTCAAGGCCGCAACGCCATTGTTCAAAGCCTCCACGTTAAATTATTACGGCAACGTGGAAGGCAAGGAGGTCATTGGCGGCAAAGTGGATGTGGCAGTCACGGACGGCTTTACGGGTAATGTCTTGCTGAAATCATCTGAAGCAGTTGCCAAATTGATCACAGACAAGCTGCGGGAAATTATCAAGAATGGCAGTATTCTTACCAAGATCGGCGGTCTGCTGGTCAAGCCTGCACTTGGCGAGATCAAAAAATTACTTAATCCAAGCGAGCAGGGCGCAGCGCCCATGCTTGGAATAAACGGACTAGTGTTTATCGGTCACGGCCGCTCGGACGCCTTTGCCATCAAAAACGCAGTCCGCGTGGCAAAACATGCAGTGGATGTAAACGTATTGGATGCAATGAAATCTGCAATAGAAGAGAGTTTAAAGGAATGATATGAAAACCATAAAAAACGAAAAACTTATCAGACGGAACAGCATCATCGGTCAATGGACAAGCCTGGGCGCGCTGGCCGTGCTGGGCACGGGCATGTATATCTCATTCACCAAGCCGGACCTTTTCACTTATTCCATCGTCTGCCTTTTGGTAGGTTTTATTATGACGCAGATTGGCATGTATATGGGCAACCGCTGGGGACGCTCCCCTCGCCCGGACGAGAAAATTGACAGTGGATTAAAAGGACTTCACAGTGAATTTACCCTCTACCATTATTCATCCCCCGTATCGCACCTGTTGGTAGGACCTTCGGGTATTTGGGTCCTGCTGCTCTACCATCAGCGCGGCAAAATCGCATTCGAAAAGAATCGCTGGAAAATGAGCGGCGGCGGATTTTTGCAGGGCTACATGCGTATCTTCGGTCAGGAAGGCATTGGACGCCCGGAAATTGAGGCTGAAAATGAAGTAAAAACGCTAAAGAGATTTTTTGCGAAAAATATGGAAGGTTCGAACATCCCGGAGATCAAACCCATTTTGGTTTTTACCAACGAAAGCATTGATTTGGATGCCGGCGATTCGCCCATCCCGGCCATGAAGCTTAAACAACTTAAGGAGTTTTTGCGTCAGGGTTCAAAGAACCGCTTGCTTTCAAGTGGAGAGATCGCAGAAATTACCGAGTTATTCCCCAAAGAATAGAACCAAGCTGTCATGTATTTTCAAAGGCAAAACTTGAATATTAGACTAATAAGAAATAATTTCATGAATTTTGTTATCTTGCTTATCCTTTCAGCCACTGCATTCCTGCGGGCAAATTGGTACGGAGATTTGCGACTCTCCATAGGGAACGCTGAAACAGGCAGTTATAGGGATTCATCAAGAGCGCCGCTTCTATCATGGAAAATATTTGCGGGTCAACGTCTCTTTACCACCAACATTATCTTCAAAATGGCAAACGACCCGCAAAACTGCCCAGTAACGGCGTACAGCGAACCAGCCCGTGGCTTGGAGGGTTTTCGCGCCAACCAACTTTGTTTTGAAAAAATCGCCTTGCTTCAAAATTTCCTTGCCATTTTTGGGTGGAGTTTTCTGGCTTGGACAACTGCGAAATGGGTGCAAAATCCATTTACAAAGATTATTGCCGCAACTGTCGTAGTGGTTTTTGGTTTTACGCCACAAATCGCCGAATGGGAAAGTATCCTCAGTCCTGAGTCACTTTCCCTCTCCATGTTTGCGATTACATTGGGACTGGCCCAAGAAACCGTGCTTCGTGTATCCGCATCGGCCAACCCCTTCCAGTCAAAGATCGAACGGTCACTGCTGGCGGGCTGGATCATTTTTTTTCTTTTATGGGTATTCGTTCGAGATGTGCATCTCTATGCCATTCCAATAACTCTCGTCCTGATTGCACTCTTGCTCATCGTGAAAAAATTCAGAAATACAAAATCTTTGGCAATCCCAATCACCCTGATCATTTTGTTCATTTTTTTTATTATTGGCTTCGTTTCTGCCAGAGACAGCCTGAGGGCGACACGCTATCCTGTAATCAATGCGCTGGACGAATTTATTTGGCCCCATCCACAGCGGATTGCATATTTTAAAGAATTTGGAATGCCGGAACGTATGTCGCCCTATTATCAGGAGTGGGCGGACGTCAACGCAACGAAGGCCTACGGTATCTTTCTTCTTTCCCATCCGGGCTTCATAGCCACAACACTTTGGGAATACACAGACCAACTAAAATCCGACTTTATTCAACCATATTTCTTCGCGCCAGAAGTAAAAAACAGAAGTACGCTTCTGATCATCGGGGAGATGTTCCACCCGCAAACTTCAGCGGTTTACTTGATCAGCCTGCTCTTATTACTCGCACTGGTGTTAAATGCCAGCCAGTTCCGCACACCATCTTTATTGGCATGGGGGTGGCTGGCAGTTTGGGTTTTTGCGATCGCCGCAGTGACCCTTCTGCTTAGCTTCTTTGGGGATACATGGGGGATACGCCGGCACATCATGCCATCCGTTGAAATGTTCCGTCTCTTCATCTGGGTTTTCATGATGCCGTTTCTTGATCTATCGCTGAAACAATTCAAATTTAATTAAACAATAAAATCAAACACTTCTACACATCTCTCATAGCGGTCACGGCATTTTCCATAGTGCGTTGCGTTGACAATTCAAGTCCCCTGGTAAAGAGTATCTATCTAATCAGCGTGGTGATCAGCCCAATAATGAATAAGCCAAGAGTAATGTAACCGGCGATCTGCTCAGCTGTATAGATGGAGAAGTGGGGCGCATCAAAATTTGTCCCGTCCAGCGCTGACGTGGTTGGCGTCTGAATTTTTCCCAGCAGGGCATCACGGAAATCAAATACGCTCTTGGGGCGGTTATCCGGATGCAGGGACATGGCCCACAAAATGGCTTTTTCCACCTGACTGCTGAGATGAGGATTAAGCTCCCGAGGCGGCACCAGGCTGCGGGTATCTAGGAAGCGTTTGCGCGCTTCAGCGGGTGGTTCATTCGTCAGCAGGTGATAGAGGGTTGCTCCGAATGAAAAAATGTCTGCGCGCGGATCAGTATGCGTATCGTCACCGCCGTATTGTTCCAAAGGCGTGTAGTGGGCTGTGCCTTGTCCATGAATGATGGTGATGGTCACTTCATCCGGCGCCATGATCTTTACCAGACCAAAATCCACAAGTTTTATTAATCCACTTGGCGTGATCTTAAGATTGCTTGGTTTGATATCACGGTGAATAATCGGCGGGTTTTGATGGTGAAGGTAACTTAAGGCGTCCGCAATTTGCACGGCCCAGCGCATTACTTCTTTTTCAGATAGGAAGTCTTTCCTGCGGCGCGCTTCCTGCATACGCTCGCGCAAGTCCTTGCCTGGCACGAAATCCATCACCAGATAATCACGCGGACCCTCGGAGAAGAAATCAGAAACTTTTGGCAGATTGGGGTGATCGAGGCGCGCAAGTACCGAGGCTTCGCGAAAGAATTGTTCGCGTGCCTGTTTAAAAATATCATCTGGGAGAGCCTGGTTGTGCTCCACTTCCTTAAGCGCACATAGACGACCTTGCAGGCGGGTATCGTCCGCAAGATAAATACTTCCCGTGCCGCCTTGTCCGATCTGCTCACGGATTTTGTAGCGGTCACGCAGGGTCTCCCCACTCCTTAACGATTGGGGCAAATCTTCTCCTCGTTGACATCGTACCCAAATGGGTAGTTCTGTGTTCCAGCGGCGTTTTCGGCGTGTGCCACTGTTCATTTTACGAAGTGCCGCATAAATCATTAAACCAGGAATATGGCATCTACTCGTGGTTTTATCAAAACCCTGGTAATTTGTGCGGCAAGCGGTAAGAATATGAAATCTACAATGTGATCATACACAAAATTCACTTTTCTGCTATATTATAAACGTCTTTGGTGGTATTGAGTGTTGCGCGGGTTCCGAGTTTCCTGATGTTTCAGACAAACACAAGATCGGGTTTTTGTCCCGGAAATATTTTTTTTAGTTTGCAGTTTAAGAAAAATTAGGTGGTGGCACAAAGTAAGTGACGATCCTCAACGCGAATTTCACGAATGAGCGAATGCCGTGAATTTCTTCTCTTTTCATTCGTAAAATTCGCCAATTCGCGCCATTCGTGTTCCAAGAACGAAGGCCGCGCATCGGCATCACTTACAAATAGACCACTACCAAAAATTAATCTCAAATTAATGAGCAAAATATGATTTGAGGAAACCATGGAAGAAAATGAAGAAGAATTCCCCCTTCTAATTGCCCAGGACGGACTACTGAAAGGTCAGCGCTGGGCTTTAAGCCATACTTTGATGATCGGGCGCGACCCAACCTGTGAAATCAACGTTCGAGACAGACGAGTCTCGCGTTTTCACGCACGTATCACACCCACTGTCGAAGGTGTCATTATTGAAGACCTTGGCAGTAAGAATGGCACAAACCATAATGGCGCTGAAATAACCGCGCCGGTTATGTTGCAGGATGGCGACCTGCTCAGCATCGCGCTGGCACAGCAGTTAATCTTCCTTATGTCCGATGCAACCATGCCGCTTGCAGAAGGCGCATTGCGCCCGGGGCGCCTGATGATGGATCAAAAATCCCGCCAGGTCTGGGTGAATCAACAGCAGGCAGTGCCGCCATTATCCGCACAGCAATTTAGACTATTATGGCTTCTATATGAAAAACAAGGACAGGTGATCAACCGCCCTGACCTGGTTTCTGTTGTTTGGGGAGAGGAGCAAATGGCGGGAGTGTCTGATCAGGCGCTGGATGCCCTGATCCGCCGCCTGCGAAATAGGCTTGCTATGATTGACCCAAACCATCAATATATCGACACTGTGCGCGGTCATGGGGTGCGGCTCGACAACCCTCCCGTGGGAGAATAGTGAACTCCCTTAAGCTCCTTGCTGTCTTCGCTCACCCTGATGACGAATCAATGGGGATGGGCGGCACGCTTGCAAAATATTCCACCGAAGGGGTGGATACTCACCTCGTCTGCGCTTCACGCGGGGAGAGAGGCTGGGCCGGTCCCGAGGGGCAGAATCCCGGTTTGGAGCGACTCGGCCAAATCCGCACAAAGGAATTACAGAATGCAACCGCTGTTCTCGGGATAAAGAGCCTGTCTTTTCTAGATTATATTGACGGCGACTTGGACCAGGCAGATCATACCGAAGCCATTGCCAGGATCGTCGCGCACATTCGCAGAATCCAACCGCAAGTGGTGGTGACCTTTCCTCCCGATGGAAATTACGGCCATCCCGATCACATTGCCATTGGGCAGTTCACCGCCGCCGCCATCGTTTGCGCCGCTGACTCGGCTTACAAAACCTCAAAAAATCTCCCCTCACACCGCGTTTCAAAACTATATTACATGGTGGATGGTGAAATCTTCGTGAATCTGATCTCCCCATTAATGGCCGATATGTCTTTCCCCGTGGATGACCAACTGCGCGGCGAAAACGCGTGGAAGGAATGGACAATCACCACGCGCATTGACACAACCGAGCATTGCCGCACAGCATGGCGGGCCATTCAATGCCATAAAAGCCAACTGGCTGCCTTAGGCGCACTGGCTGAAATACACGAAGATGCCGCAGTCGCAATCCTCGCGACGCAGGGGACTTTCTACCGCGTATTTAGTTTGGTCAATGGGGGTAGGAAAGTGGAGGCCGATTTGTTTGAGGGGTTGAGGTGAATTAAAGTGACAATCGCCTATAGGATGACTGCCACTTGGTTTCTTCTCTATCCCATGTTCTTCTTCATCGAATACTTCAGAGCAACTTTATATATTTCACTCAATTTCTCTGCCATGGCTTTGGCTTCTGGGTTGTCTCCTTGAGATTCCATTTGGGCGACCAGCCCACTTAGCGCATCCACAAATTGCTGGTTCACGATTGCGTCGTTTTCGGTGAGCATCTTTTCAATGGCTGCTTTATCTGGCGCCAGAAGCAGTTGCTCAATGAATGCCACTTCGGGAGGCGGCATGCTGGCAGCTTGCAGTACTTGTACAATCTTTTGCAGTTTGCCCATGCGGGTGTAATCATTCTTTTCGGAAGCCCGCCTCAGCAACTGATTGACTACTTCTACAGTATCCTGTGAAAAGCCTTCCAGATTTTCCTGCGTGGCTTTTTCAATATCTTCCTGTTCAAGTAAAGACTCAACAAATTTTTCTCCCTGTTTGAAACGAGCTTCGAGCTGTTTATCCGCTTCGCTGGTGAAGATCAGCAATTTTTCGCGGATGCCTTCCAGTCTGGTTTTTTCTTCAGCAGAAGTTTTCTCGATCTTCTCCGTCAAATTTTGGAAGAAGACATAATCCATGCCTGCGCGTGCCAGCGAGACATAAGCACGAATGCGCGCATCCGTCTTTGCATCGAGGACGAAATCCAATAATTTTTCGCGGGTTAGTCCCTTCCCCGCCTCTTGCAGGATCTTTTGGGCTGCTTCAAGTTCCCCGACAGATTCCTTCAATTGACGCCCGTATTCGGTCTCTTCCAACAACTGGGTTTGGATCTCAATCATGGCGCGGGCGATTGGTTCCTGTCTGCTTTGCATGGCGTTCTGTGCGATGCGGCTGAAGAGCGCAAAGAACTGTTCGTCAACGATCAATGTGTTTTGTTTGATCAATTCAGAACGCACATCCTTCGATGTGATCTGCATCAGCTTCTCCATCAACTGGACGCGTTCCTGCTGCCCCTTGAGCATTTCGGGCGTTATGCCATCCTTTCCCAAAATAGCCTCCATCATTGATTCGTAGGTCAGGTTGGCACGCGGGCTGAGCAAATAACCCTTGCGTTTTTCGGGAGGCAGTCTATCCATCACCTTCTTGATCAGCGGACCGATCATTTTTTCCTGCTCATTTAATGGCATGGCTAATTCTGGCGGGAAGAAGGTCAGCAGTAATTCCTTGTCGTTATCGTGATAGATAATAGGCGTGGCCAGGCGGCCTTCATATCCGCAAAATTGACAACGGGCAAAGTTGGATTGTCCGCTCAACAGGCGTTGTTTGGATGCGGGTTCATGCGTTACGTCGAATAGTTGTTCGACGTTGGCAGGGATCATTTGTCTACAGCGGGGACATGCGATTGTGGTTTGAGGCATTTATAATTTCCGTATGATGCTTCGACTATCTCAGCACAAGTTTTGGATTTACGATTTTAGATTTACGATTGGCGGTTTTTACGGATTACGAATCACGGAATACGTAATTCGTAACCAACTACCTAACTATCAAACTACCCAACTACCCAACTACTCAACCAACTCTTCCAGCCGATCAATATAACTTTTCATCACAGCGAAGGTTTCTTCAACAGGTTTGGGTGTGGTTAAATCTACGCCTGCTTTCTTTAGCGCGTCCAGCGGATATGCGGACGAACCCGATTTAAGGAAGCCTAGATAATTTTCAACCGCGTTCGGTTCGCCGCGCAGGATCTTGCCTGAAAGAGCATGTGCGCCTGAAATACCAGTGGCGTATTGATAGACATAATAGTCCGAAAAGAGATGGCCGAAGGTAGACCAGACCATACCAACACGGGGACGATCCACTTTCACCTTGGGACCAAATCCCTCGGTGAAGAGATCAGCCATCAGGTTCTGCATTGAATCGGCGGTCAGCGGTTCGCCGCTTTCCACGCGCTGGTGAGTCTCCAATTCAAAGCGT
Source organism: Chloroflexota bacterium (assembly GCA_016866215.1). Taxonomy (GTDB): domain Bacteria; phylum Chloroflexota; class Anaerolineae; order Anaerolineales; family Villigracilaceae; genus Villigracilis. Next base: position 98,833 of record VGNE01000001.1, read on the forward strand.
GCCAGGATTGGCATTTGGAAAAAATATCTAAAGAAGTTTCCGCCCACGGCTTCTTCGATCAAGGCAATCAGGAAGTTCTTGTCGGTGATGGTCTTGAGCAAATGACCGCGCATCATAACTTGATTGAAATTCGATGCCACCTCGGCCACAAAGAGCGAATAACTCGAATATGCCAGCGGTTGGTTTTTCCAAGTGAGATGCGAGTGCATGGAATGACCCAGTTCATGGGCCAGCGTACTCATGCTTCCGACTTCGTCGGTATACGACATCATGATGAATGGATGTGTGCCCGGGGCGCCGTATGAAAATGCTCCATTGGATTTTCCCTGGTTGGGATAGATATCCACCCAGCGTTCCTGAAGACAACCCTTGCGAAGCGTATCCACATATTCCCTGCCAAGCGGTGCAAGGCTTTCGGAGATCAGATCAACCGCTTTTTCAAAAGAGATCTTCGGTTTTTTCTTCGTGATGGGTGCCCACATATCATAATAGGTGATTTCTTTTAATTTTAAAGCTTTACGCCGTATCTCGAAATACCTGTGCCAGACGGGAAGATTCTTTTTGAAAGTGTTAATCAGGTTGTGGAACACATCTACGGGGATATTGTTGTTGAATAGAGAGGCTTCCAGCGTGGAATTGTGTTCCCTTGCGCGCATAAAAAAGACATTATTCTTGATGGAGGTCGAAAGGTTTGTGGCCAACGTATTCTTAAACTCGATGTGCTTGTCCATATAGCTTTCAAATGCGCTTTGCCTTACTTTGCGGTCGCTATCTTCCATCAGGGAGTTGTGGAAATTCCCCTGCGTCACTTCAACCTTTTTTCCTTTGCTATCTTTTGCGGGTGCAAACTTGAAATCCGCATTGACCAGCATACTGGTGCTGTTATCCGCGCCGCCCATTGGGTCTGCCAGCGTGCCGAGCAATTCCTCCACTTCGCTGGAACGGACATGTTCCTGCTGGCGGAAGAGGTCTCGCATACTTTGACGGTAGATACTCAAATTCTCGTTTTTGATCATCCAGTCATCCAGCGTGGCTTTGCCAATTTGAAGCAGTTCAGGATTGAGGTATGAAACCGCCCCCGCCACCTGACCATGCATGCCCTGTGCTTTTCCGAGCATGGCAGTCGCTTTTTGGTCGGTGGTGTCCACGTTATATGAAAACGCTGCATACATATAAACGTGCATCACGCGTTTCATCAGCGCTTCGATGCTTTGCATCGCTTGGAGTAAAGTCTCCGGGGAAGTTCCCAGATTTCCCTGATATTTTTTTACATTGGGGATGTCTTTCAAAATGCTTTGTAATTCGGCTTCCCATTCCTTGGAGGATTTAAAAACACTTTCAGCATTCCACGTGTATTTCTTTTCTATCTTATTGCGGGGGAGGATCGTTATAGCCATGAGATAATCCTTATGTTGGTTTTTAGATTTATTTTACCATTTGGTTATCGTAGGGAAACAGCGTCGCTGTTTCCCTAATTTTCTGTGTGTTAAATTTGCCGTATTTTAAAAACGCTGAGCAGAGCTCCGCCTCTACGAGTTACCTCGGAAGGGAGAAACAGATCCTCGCGCCACGACCAGGTTCGCCTTCAGGTTTCGGGTCGGTCCAGATACGCCCGCCGTGGGCTTCCACAATCGCGCGCGCAAGGTACAGTCCAAGTCCCGCACCTTTTGTCTGCTTCACGGCATTCGTCGAACGGTAGAAACGATCAAATATATGCGGGATATCTTTGGCTTCAATCCCAGGTCCCTGATCGCTTACGCAAATAACCACCTGTTCAGTGTGCACCATACCGCTGATTTTTATCTCGCCTTCCGATGCATACTTCAACGCATTTGATACCAGATTTGAAATGACCTGCTCCAAACGATTTTCGTCGCCGAGGATGACCGGGAAGTTTGATGGGAAATCAGTGACGAGGCGATGCTTTGGGGATTGAGGCGCAAAACGCTCGGTCACTCTTAACGCCAGGCTGGGGATGGCGACATCGGCCTGGTTCAAGCTGAGACCTCCTGCCTGCAACCGCGAGGCATCCAGCAGATCATCGATCATTTTGGATAAACGATCTGCTTCCTCTTCGATCACAGCGAGGGAATCGCTGATGGTGAGCTTATCCCACTTTGCATCGTCGCGCCGAAGTGTGGAGGCGTAGCCTTTGATCAGGGCCACCGGCGTCCGCAGTTCATGGCTGACAATCGAAATGAAGGTTGCCTTGAGTTCATCTGCCGTCCTAAAGCGTGTAATATCACGCACGCTGACTATGACATTGCGAAGTTTGCCTTCCTCGGAAAGCAATGGTGCGTAGGTGATGCCAACTGGCAGCGGCGGCGGCAGTGGGCGTTCAAGATCCCCTTCCACATACAGGGTTGCATTGGGCGTCAGCGGCCAGCCCTCTGCAACGGATTCCTCCAGCGTTCTGCCTTGCGGCTCCTTCTTCCATTGAACGATCTCGTTATGCAATTTGTCTGTGATCTGATGTCGTGTTTGACCGAAGAGAGTCTCAAAGGCTTCATTGCATCGTTCAATATGGAAGGCTGAGTCGAGAATCAAAATGCCGTCAGCGGCAGAATCGAGCAATGCATCCAGACGTTTCTTTTCGTAGGATACCTGCCCATAAAGCTGGGCGTTGAAGACTGCAATGGCGGCTTGATCCGCAAAGGATTGCAGGAGCACACGATCGTTGGGAGTGAACAGGTCAGCATAATTGCGGAAAATGAATATCACGCCGATGACCTGCCCATGTGCGGCAAGCGGCAGACCCGTCCCGTTGAGCAGGCCTGTGCTGGCTGTGTAGGTCAATTCCTTTAGCATCCGGTTAAGTTCACGCACATCCAGTTCGCGCACAACTTCTTCCGCCAGCAAAGGAGAGAGATAACTCAGGAAAGCAGGTGCAATATTATGCGCGGCAGAAACGCGCCAGCCGTCGGGTCGTTTGAGCGCGATCAAGCCTGCCTGCCCTGCCAGCATCTCAATCGAGACGAGTAAAATGCGCGCCAGCAATTTCTCAAGGTCCAATTCCTGAGTGAGCATGCGCGAAATTTCGAGTAAATAATCTCGTTGGCGAACGCGGAAATCGGGGAGTATGTTGGAGGGGAGCATAAATTGAACGATGAAGGCGTAAAGCTAGGGGGTTATTTTATCACTTGGGTGAGTGGGTGGGTGAACAATGGTCGTTTTAGGAGGACCTTCGAGATTTTGCGCGAAGCGTCTAGAAGGTCTTCTCTTTCTTCTTTTCACTTGTCTGTGTTGGAACCGAATTGGAAAAGCGCCCTATTCTGCTCGACCAATGGATTTCATTTTCTACTAATCACTGCCCACTGATTACCGATCACTAATCACTGTTTACTGATCACTCCCTTCCTTCTCTGCCGCTGTCAACGCATCCTCAAACAACCTCAAACCCTCATCCATCTCACTCGTGCTCATCGAGAGCGGAGGCGCGATGCGGATCACGCTCTTGCCGCAGGAAAGCATCAGCAAACCGCGCTCATATCCGAGGGCCACCACGCGATCTGTTAGATCCTTTGCGGGTGCTTTTCTTTCGCGGTCTTTCACGAATTCCACACCGATCATTAATCCCTTGCCGCGGACTTCTCCAATGCTGGGGTGGCGTGACTTGATTTCTTCAAGCGCATCCATCGCATACTCACCGACTTCTTTCGCGTTTTGCATGAACCCGTTTTCAATTAAGTCTATCGTTGCCAGCGAAGCCGCACATGAGATGGGATTTCCGCCGTAGGTATTGCCGTGTGTGCCGATCTCCCAATCCATCACGGATTTACGAGCAATGCACGCGCCGAGAGGCATACCTGAAGCAATGCCTTTAGCCGCAGTGACCATGTCAGGCTCCACCCCGAAATGCTCAATCGCCCACCACTTGCCTGTGCGTCCCATGCCGCATTGCACTTCATCAAGGATCATTAAGATGCCGTTTTTGTTGCATAATTTTCGCAAGGCCGGGAAAAAACCATCAGGCGGGACAATATATCCGCCTTCGCCTTGAATGGTCTCGACCAAAATACCCGCCACATCTTTTGGAGGCAGGATCTGGGTGAGTATCTCATCTTCAATATAACGAACAGTTGCTTCGCCGTAATCCTCGCCTTTGCGTCGTTCCAGCACCGGACGATATGGATTCGGAAATGGCGCGTGAGTGACACCGTTCATCAGCGGATAAAAACCGCCGTGATACTTTGCCTTGCTCGCTGTAAATGTCACTGCACCCATCGTGCGTCCGTGGAACGCACCCGTGAAGCCGATGAAATTCGTGCGTTTGGTATGATAACGTGCAAGTTTGATCGCGGTCTCAACAGCCTCAGTCCCTGAATTGGTCATGAACGAAAGCGCATCCTCTTTGAACGGTGCGATCTCATCCAATTTTTCAGCAAGTTTGATCCAGTTCTCGTGGTAGAAGTCCGATGAAATGTGGATAAACTTTTCAGCCTGTTCCTGAATCGTCTTCACCACTTTCGGATGCGAATATCCCGTTGAGACCACCGCAATCCCGCCCATGAAATCTAAAAAGCGATTGCCGTCTACATCCCACACCTCGCTACCTTTTCCGTGATCCATCACAAATGGATAACCTCTCTGGTAGGAAGGCGAGATCACTTTTCTATCTCTCTTGATCATTGCCTTGGCTTTTGGCCCGGGTAAATTAGATTTTGCCATATCTGCTCCTTGTGTATTATGTCATTGCGAGGGCGCTCTTGCTCTTTGCCCGAAGCAATCTCCGGCACAATGTAGGAGATTGCTTCCTTCGGCACGGTGAGCGAAAGTCGAACCGTCAGGACAGGCGTAGGGAAGAACACCCTCCTCGCAATGATGTTAAACTTTTAACTTCAACTCAGCCAATGCTCGCGCGCCGAGCAAACCCGCGTCGTCACCCAACTGTGCCTTTGTGATCACCAACCCTTCCAGATAACGCGGATGAAATACATGCTTTTTCAAGCTTATGTGAAAAGAATCAAATAATAGATTGCCAACCTGCGAAACGCCTCCGCCGAAGATGACGATGGACGGGTCAAATACGTGCAGAAAAGATGCGACACCAATTCCAAGATACTCTCCCGCTCGTGAATATGCTTTGATCGCCAATGCATCTCCTTTTTTAGCGGCTTCCGCCACGTCTCGAGCTGTTAGATTTATATCTTGCTTCAAACTGGACTTTGAACCTGCTTCCAATTCCCCGAGAAAATACTTCACAATGGCAGGACCCGATGAAAAAGATTCAAGGTGACCCTTATATCCACAAGCGCAAAGAGGTCCATTTGGATCGAGGATGACATGACCCAACTCTGCCGCAAGGCCATGATTTCCTAGTAATAATCTATCCTCAATAATGACACCAGCCCCAATCCCGGTGCTGACTGTGATGTACAACACATTATGGTGTCCCTTGCCGGCTCCGAAACGATACTCTGCCAATCCCGCAAGGTTGGCATCATTATTTAGGTATGTTTTCACACCAAAATGCTCGGCAACCTTCGGTGCAAGCGGAAAATTATGCCATTCAGGGTTATTTGGCGGGGATAGTAAATACCCGGTATGCGGGTCGAGTGGGCCCGGCGATCCCAGTCCAATTGCATCAACGCAGCCATCTTTAGGCCAAATCTCTTCAATGATATTTACAAGACGTTCAAACCCCCCTGGCTCTGAGGCATGGGTGGGAATTTTTTTCTGTTTGATGGGTTTGAGTTTGTCTGGCGCATAAGAAGCGGCACGCATATGAGTGCCGCCAATGTCAACTGCAATAATTGTTCGCATAATTATTATTATAACCGTAAGGTCATTTTTCCGAGTATCTGCGATTTGACTCCACCTCTCAATCCTGCTATCATCTTTTTTATGCAAAAAAATATCCCTTCGCAGATATGGTTATTTTTACGTAACCTCCCGCGTTGGTTTCGTCCCGGATTGGGCATCAAACGCTGGTTTGTTTATGTCATGATTGGGATCACTTTGCTCGGGCTGGGATTTGCGGTCATCCTGATTGACTTATATCGTACCGAGTCAACCAACCCGACCTTGCTCACATTTCTTTCCTATGCATCCTTACGTTTCATCCCGCGTCTTTGGCGCGCCATCATCTTTGGTGGTTTAGGGATCGGACTCGTCGCCTACGGAATTTTGCAACTCAACCGCTCCCTGCTTAGACCGTTCATCCGGCCGGGTTTCGATTTATTCGACCAGTTGACAGGCTTTCACCGCCGCGAACGCGGACCTCGCATTGTCACCATCGGCGGCGGTCATGGACTTTCGACTCTCCTGCGCGGGTTGAAAGCCCACACAGGCAACCTTACAGCTGTGGTAACCGTCGCGGATGATGGCGGCTCATCAGGCCGATTGCGTGAAAGTCACGGCATCCTTCCTCCAGGCGATATTCGCAATTGCCTCGCTGCGCTTTCCAATGATGAGGCCATGCTGACGCAGCTATTCCAGTATCGTTTCAGCGGTTCGCCAGACCTTGAAGGACACTCGTTTGGTAATCTTTTCATTACTGCCCTGGCTGATATTACTGGTAGTTTTGAAAATGCCATAGTTGAATCTGGGCGTGTGCTTTCGGTAAATGGACGTGTGCTTCCCTCCACTTTGCACAACGTGAAGTTGGTCGCCAGCATGGAATTGCCGCACACCCGCAATGAAGTACTCGTAGTGGGGGAGAGCAAGATCCCGAATATGGCGGGACGCGTGCGGCGCGTATGGCTGGAACCGGATGATGCCCCTGCTTTCCCTCCTGTTATAAAAGAACTTTTGAACGCCGATGTCATCGTGGTTGGACCTGGCAGTCTTTATACAAGTATCCTGCCGAACCTGCTGGTGCATGATCTGCTCGCCGGTATTCATTCCAGCCGAGCCATTAAAATCTATGTTTGCAATATTGCCACGCAAGCAGGTGAAACCGACGCTTTTACCTGTTATGACCACGTCCGCGCATTGGAAGGGCATGTGGGCCATGATCTGTTCGATATTATTCTGTGTAATGATAATTATGAAGGGGATGCGGGCACCGCCTCGCGTTGGGTGGTTGCAGATGAAAAGACCTTGTCTGATTCACGCACTCATTGTGCCGACTTGAAAGACAATGACCATCCCTGGCGGCATGATGCTGTCAAACTTGCGCGGGTAATTGCGGATATTTTCTACGAACGAACTGGCCCGCTCGCATAGTCAAACCCAAAGCAAAAAAATGCCCAATCATCAGAATCAAGCTTACGTTGAGTCTGAAGCGGGCTGTTTATCCTGACATTTATCATGTAAAAATCAGTCAGTAATAAAATTCACAAATCTCCATTATCGAAGTAAAATCAAATCATGAATAAACCGTAAAGTTCTATAAGACCTTTCGGGTTTCTATGTAAAAATAATCGGAGGATTTTCCCATGGCAATAAAAATTGGTATTAATGGATTTGGCCGCATCGGCCGTTTGGTGTTTCGGACGATCAAACAGCGTTACCCGAATGACCTTGAGGCGGTGGCTGTGAATGACTTGTTCGACCCAGCGACTAATGCTCATCTGTTGAAATATGATTCGATCTATGGTCCATTCGACAGCAAAGTTGAAGTGAAAGACGGCAACATTTTGGTGGACGGGAAGACGGTGACGGTCAGCGCTGAAAAAGACCCAGGCGCGATCAAGTGGAAGGAAATGGGTGTGGACATTGTGATTGAGGCCACCGGCTTCTTTTCTGATGCCACCAAGTCGAAGGCGCACATTGAATCGGGCGGCGCGAAGAAGGTGATTATTTCTGCGCCTGGCAAGAATGAAGATATCACCATTGTGCTTGGTGTGAATGACGAAAAGTATGACCCGAAAAAACATCATATCGTTTCAAATGCATCCTGCACAACCAATGGCCTTGCCCCGGTTGCTAAAGTTCTAAATGATAAATTTGGAATTGAAAAAGGGATGTTGACCACTGTCCATGCGTATACCAATTCGCAGAAATTGCAGGATGTCGGCGCGAAGGATTTGCGCGATGCCCGCGCTGCTGCGCAAAACATTGTTCCTTCTGAAACCGGCGCCGCCAAAGCAGTTGGGTTGGTGATCCCCGAACTCAAAGGAAAATTTGGCGGCATGGCATTCCGCGTTCCCACGCCCACCGTTTCGGTTGTGGATTTCACCGCCATTCTCAACAAGGAGGCTGCAAAGGAAGATGTCCGCGCCGCGATGCTTGAATATGCAAACGGTCCTATGAAGGGCATCCTCGATGTGACGGATGAACCGCTGGTCTCCACCGATCTGCGCGGCACAACTTTCTCATCCGTGTTTAGTTCGATGGATACGCTCGTGATCGGCAACATGGTAAAAGTGGTGGCATGGTACGACAATGAATGGGGTTACGCCTGCCGCACCGCTGACCTCACGGCGTTGATGGCGAAGAGCCTCTAGTGTAATGTAAACAGGTACACAGGTAGACACGTAAACACGTAAACACGTAAACACGTGCATGCTTGTGTACCTGTTTACCTGTATACTTGTGTACATATCGCCCATGAATAAAAAAACCGTAAAAGACATTGACCTCAAAAACAAACACGTCCTCATGCGTGTGGACTTTAACGTGCCGATGGCGGATGGCAAAGTCACCGACGACAAACGCATCAAAGCCGCACTTCCGACTATTCAATATGTGTTGGATCAGAGCGCATCGTTAATTTTGATGAGTCACCTTGGAAGACCAAAATCCGCCCTTCGACAAGCTCAGGACACCGCCTCAGACTCAGCCTTCAGCCTGCGTGCCGCTTCGGAAGTTTTATCCACGCTGTTGAATCGACCCGTGCAAATGGCGCCCGATTGCATCGGCGCGGAAGTGGAGAAGATGGCAAAGGCGTTGAAGCCCGGCGAAGTATTGATGCTCGAGAACACACGTTTCCATGCTGGCGAAGAAAAGAATGATCTTGAATTTGCCAGGCAATTGGCATCGCTTGGCGATGTATACGTCAATGATGCCTTTGGTTCTGCTCACCGCGCGCATGCCTCCACCGAAGGCGTGGCGCGATTCCTGCCTGCTGTCTCCGGCTTTTTGATGGAACAGGAACTCGAATATCTCGGAAGGGCCGTGGCCAATCCCGTACATCCATACATTGCGATTCTCGGAGGCGCAAAGGTCAGTGATAAGATTCTGGTGGTTGAATCTTTGCTTTCCAAGTGCGATAAAATGATCATCGGTGGGGGGATGGCAAATACCTTCCTCGCCGCGCAGGGGCTCAATATGCAGGATAGCCTTGTTGAAGCTGAGTCAATGGAATTGGCTAAATCCATTATGGCGAAGTCGAGTGACAAATTAATTCTTCCCATAGATGCGGTCATCGCTGATAAGTTCGACGCTGAAGCCAACACGAAGACTGTGCCCATTGACAAAATCCCCACTGGCTGGCGCATGTTGGATGTAGGACCGAAAACCCTGGAGCTATATCAAATCACGTTGAAGGGAGTCAAGCTTGTCGTTTGGAACGGACCCGTGGGCGTCTTCGAAATGCCGAAATTTGCCGAAGGGACATTCGCACTGGCGCGCATGTTAGCCGAATCCGGCGCGATCACTGTCATCGGCGGCGGTGATTCGGCGAGTGCCGTCAAAAAAGCGGGTGTTGCCCAAAAAATGACTCACGTTTCCACAGGCGGTGGAGCATCGCTTGAATTCCTTGAAGGAAAAATATTACCCGGCGTGGCAGCGTTGCTGGATGGATAAAACCGCTTATTAATTTATATTCATTTGACTTTACTGCAAAAACATAAAACCTTAATGCAAAGACGCCAGGACGCAAAGTAAAGTAATTTTTTAAAAATCTTGGCGACTTTGCGCCTTCGCCTGTCTGCGTGCATCTGTCTGCGTGTGTACCCGCACAGGCAGGCACTCGCACAAGCAGGCCTTGAAAATTTGACTTTTTGCAGTGGACTCACATTTGCACAGCCAATATTAACAACACTCAGCTATAATCGGGAAAATTACGAACGAAAACAGGCAAAGGATCCTTCATGCGTAAACCATTTATTGCCGGTAATTGGAAGATGAATAAAACCATCGCGGAAACCCGCGATTTGATATTAAAGATGAGCGCAACATTGCGCGAAATTAAAACAGTTGAGAAGGTCTTATGCCCGCCGTTCATGTCCTTGATGTCCGCCTCCGCACTGCTCGAAGATTCAGGCATTGGGCTCGGTGCTCAAAACATGCACTGGGAGGAGAAGGGCGCGTTTACGGGTGAAATTTCGCCGGTAATGGTGAAGGAATTATGCGACTATGTGATTCTGGGTCATTCGGAGCGCCGCGCTTTTTTCGGTGAAACCGATGAAATTGTGAATCGGAAGTTGATCGCTGCCCAAACTTTTGACTTGACCCCCATTGTCTGTGTCGGTGAAACCTTGGAACAATACGAATCAAAACAGACCCGTGAAGTTGTTTCGCGCCAAACCAGCAACGGGTTGAGGAATATCTCACCCGAATTCGCAGCGCACATCGTCGTCGCCTATGAACCGGTTTGGGCAATTGGAACTGGCAAGGCTTCCACAGGTGAAGCGGCCAATGTTGTCATCAAGGATTTTATCCGCCCGGCAATCGCGGGGTCGTATGGCGAACAGACCGCACAGGCCATCCGTGTACTGTACGGCGGTTCAGTGACCGGCTCCAACGCGGCGGAGTTCTTTGCCCAGCCAGATATTGATGGCGCCCTGGTGGGTGGCGCTAGTTTGAAAGTGGACGATTTCGTTGCCATAATACGGTCTGCGGTGAAATAAACCGTGCAGTTCGCTGGATTTCTCTGGTTTATCTTTATGCTCCTGCCGTTGGTATTTCTCCAGCGGCTTTTGCATCGTGAGATTCAAGCCGTGTTTATGATCATCACACGTAATTCGCAGTTGACGACCGGCCTCTTCTCTGTATTATTTTTCCCCGGTGTTTTCCTGCATGAACTCAGTCATTTTTTGATGGCTAAAATTTTACGAGTCCACACGCGTGGATTTTCATTGTTTCCCCATTCATTATCCGATGGACGTTTGCAAATGGGATATGTGGAAACAGAACATACAGATGTTTTCCGCGATTCGTTAATCGGCTTGTCTCCATTAATTGCAGGCACATTGTTTGTGTCCTACGCGGGAATTGAACACATGCAAGTGCACACCTTGTGGGATGTTCTGCGGAATGGACAAATGGAACTATTTTGGATGGGTCTTGGTCTGCTGCCTTTTGTGCAAGATTTTTATTTGTGGTTTTATCTCACATTTGTAATATCCAGCGCAATGATGCCTTCTGAATCTGACCGACACGCCTGGTTTCCGCTTGGTTTGTGGACGGCTATTCTGCTCGCCCTGGCGCTCCTTGCGGGGACAGGCTCCTGGATGCTTGAAAATCTTGCGCCGCTTTTGAATGATTTCTTTAATTCGGTGGCCTTGCTTTTGGGGTTAAGTAATGCTTTGCATGTCGTGCTGTTAATTCCGTTTTTTTTCCTCCACCGCGCGCTTGTCTATATGATGAAAGTGGATGTGGAATGATCCTTCGATTCAAGAATTCATTAATCAAGCTCGCCTTCAATTGGATTGGGCATGAGTCATAATTATTTTTTTCGTCCGACAGCCAGCATTTTGTTCCTGATTGGAAACAAGGTTAATATGACATGCACTACAGGTAAGATTAGTTTTACGATTAAATCCGACTTGAACATTTTTTTCAGGTAAAAATTGTATGGGAAGGATAGCTCATGAAATTTTCGCAATTCCATGAGTTCCAATCCGACTGCTTCAAGCATTTCTCTCATCTCGGAAAGGGATAAGATTTGTTTATGCCCGAACATGTGTGAAGAATACATGGTATTTAAGAAAGTGGGATACCGCCCTCGTGAAAGCCAGTATGTGAATTCACCCATGCGATGATAGAACCCATCCCTGCAAGGCGTGTCAATCAGCAAAATACCGCCGCTTTTGAGCATATTTGCCGCAGACTGCAAAGTGGAAAACGGAAAATTGACATGCTCGATCACATCCCACAAGGTGACAATATCAAAACTTCCATGATATTCTTGCCAATAATCAGCTTCAATGGGCCGTTTGACGATATCCAGTCCGTGTTTGGTTTTGGCGTAGTGCGCTCTGGTGTCGCTAAGTTCAATACCGGTGGTAACTGCGCCGTCTTGATTCAATTTCGACAGGAACAGACCTCCTCCGCAGCCAATATCCAAAACCTTTTTATTTTTTACCAAAGTGTGTTTTTTTACCGTATTGACTTGGTTTTCAAGTCGCTCAGGGTTGGATTGCAGGGATTTCTCAATGTATACAATTTCTTCGTTAGTCAATCGGCTGCCGTCTATTTGCGGCGAAATTGCCTGCTGGGGGTCAAGATGATCTATAAAATGATACCCGCCCGGGGAAACAAAAACATTTGCATTCGATAATCTGTATTTTGGTAAGCCGCTCGTGGAGCGCTTTAACTCGTCAATATTTTCCATCTATTTAACCTCTTCGATTGCTCCTTACGCCGTCCCCGGCGCAAGATTTGCGCTGAAAACGCCGCCGAGGACGGCGGCTTGAGCCTGCATTAACCTGCTAACCAATTCGTTTGATCTTATCAAGAATGATAGGGAGGCTGTCGGTGAATTCAATATCATCCCGCGAGACGTTTAACTTAATGATTCTTGTATCAGGGATGGTTTCGAGCCACTCATTGACATATCCTTCCAGCAATTCCGCATCTTCACTGGAAGCAATGTTGATCCTGTTTCGGGAAGCCAATCTGCGGCTGACGGTTTGCGCATCCGCCCTCAGGGCGATGATCAAATCTGGAGACGGGAGCAGGCTGCGGGTCAGGGTATAGAAGCGGCTGCACAGCTCAAATTCCGGGTCGTTAAGGAATCTTTTTTTATGAAACAGGCGTGTGAATCCATGAAAGTCCAAATCCAAGCCGCCATCCATTAATGCGGGCAGGTCACTTTTGCGGAGTTCGCGTTCCTGCTCGGCGCGGTAGAGCAGGTAATCCATTTGATTTGCAAACGCATATTTTGCATCCTGTTTGAAGAGCGCCTGAAATGGTCTTTCGTTATGCTGTTCGTACGCAATGGAGAATTTTCCCTTTTTAGATAATACGCGCGCCAGCGTGGTTTTGCCAACCCCACTCGCACCGACAATGATGATTAATTTATTCACCGTCACCTTTATTATTATTGATACTGCTTGAGCCACCAGGCTTTGCCCGGTAAATTGCTTTCCTTAACGATCTTCAGCAGCGCATCTGTATCAAAATGAATTAAGATTCCCTTTTTCGGCATCACTGTACACAAGACGGAAGAATAATTATGTGATCACTTTAATCACTGACAGATCCTGGAATTGCATTTTCTGGGTCTCGAAGTGGATGCGGGCTGTCAGGGGGCAGACAGGGGCCTTGCTAATCTTGGAGGAATCCTTCACGCACACGCCTATACGTATCCTCCAAGGCCTCTGGCAGGACGCGCGTCGCGCCCAGCGTGGACATAAAATTCGTATCCCCAGCCCAGCGTGGCACGATATGTATGTGGACATGACCCAGGATGCCTGCCCCCGCGGCTTCGCCGATATTCGCGCCCATGTTGAACGCCTGCGGATTGTATATCTTTCGCAAGACTGTCATACATTGAGATGTGAGTTCCATCATCTCAGCGCGTGTGGACGAGTCCAACTCCTCAAGGTTGGGCTTATGCTCTATTGACACGACCATCAGATGTCCGCTTGTGTAGGGGTAGAGATTGAGGATGACGTAGGCGCGCTCCCCGCGAAAGGCGATCAGGTTTGCCACACTGTCCTCTTGGGCTTGTGCCATACAAAACACACAGCCTTCTTCTTTTTCATGTTTCTCGATATATTTCATACGCCAGGGTGACCAGATGTGTTTCATAGGATGGTATGATTTTAGCAGAAAATCAATCCTTTCCTCTTTTGAGATTTATTCCCATGCGTACCGGTCCCTATTCACTATTCACTATTCGCCGCTTTTCGATTATCCTCGCCTTTAATGCAGCCCACTTTATTCTCTTCCATTCACCTCACTGTTTCCCAACTGACTCTTCACATCCGCAAGCAATTGGAGAACGACCCAACCTTGCAGGATGTCTGGGTGGAGGGGGAGATTTCCAATCTTTCGCGGCCTGCTTCAGGGCATGTCTATTTCACGCTCAAAGATAAGAACGCCTCCCTGCGCTGTATGATGTGGAAGCCCGACGCGGCGCGTTTGCGTGTCAACTTGCAGGACGGCATGGCAATCGAGGCGCATGGCAGGATCACCGTCTATGAGCCGCAGGGAACTTATCAACTCGCGGTCAACCTTATTCAGCCCAAAGGCGAAGGCGCGTTGTACCAGGAGTTCCTGCGCCTGAAAGCCATGCTTGAATCCGAAGGTCTTTTTGCGCCAGAACGCAAACGTCCCATTCATCAACTCCCAAACAAAATCGGAATTGTCACTTCGCAAACTGGCGCGGCTTTGCGTGACATGCTCAACACACTTCGCCGTCGCCTGCCTCTCGCGCAAGTCATCCTCGCGCCTTCACCCGTCCAGGGAGTGGAAGCGCCTCCCGCGCTTGTCAAGGGAATCCAATTGCTCAATTACCAATTACCCGATGTCATTATCATCGCTCGCGGCGGCGGTTCGATTGAAGACTTGTGGGCTTTCAACGACGAACGGGTCGTGCGGGCCGTTGCTGAATCAAAGGCGCCTGTCATTTGCGGTGTTGGTCATGAAACCGATTTCACCCTCTGCGATTTTGCGGCCGATTTGCGCGCCCCGACTCCCACCGCCGCTGCGGAACTCGCCACTCCGATCACGATCCTCGACCTGAGCAGTGACCTGCTAAGTGCGCGCACCCGCCTCACTTCTTTGACTTTGAACCTGCTCGCTGAACAAAAAGCAGTGATATCATCTTTTATATCCCGCTTGAAATATATCTCACCCGAACGGCGCATCCAGTCTGCATATCAACATCTCGACGAACTCTCCCGCCGCGCATTTTCCGCGCTGACCCATGGGATCCAAATACAGATTTCAAACGTTAATGG
This sequence comes from Chloroflexota bacterium, assembly GCA_016866215.1. GTDB lineage: Bacteria > Chloroflexota > Anaerolineae > Anaerolineales > Villigracilaceae > Villigracilis. The sequence goes on from VGNE01000001.1 coordinate 113,850, forward strand.
AATCTCAAAACGCTTGTTGTCGTTAAACCCCGAAGGCATATTGTCCCGCGGATATGCTATCATCACCCGAAAAGATGACCACATGGTCGTCTCAAAAGTTTCCCAAGCCTTCGGAAAGATGAAAGTCCGCGTGAGTGATGGTGAGTTTGAAGTGAATCGTGGTCTCGATACGGCGGCGGTGATTGAGTAGGCCGATAAGCCGTATTGAAATCCGCCGCCTACTCGACCACCAAAATCGTAAATCGTAAATCGTATGGAGTTATTATGCCAAAAGCATCTGCAAAAAAATCAGCGAAACCTGTTGAAGAATTATCATACGAGGAAGCTCTCACCGAACTCGAAGGTCTTGTCGCATCTTTGGAAGACGAGCAAAATCCTCTCGAAGATTCGATGAGGCTTTTTGAAAGGGGACAAGCCTTGGTGGCGCATTGCAGCGCTCTGCTTGAGTCTGCCCAACTCAAGGTCCAAAAACTCTCGGGCGAGTCGCTGATCCCCTTTGAAGAAGAGTCCGAATGATCATTGAACAATTGATCCAAAATAAAGTTTTATTCGCAGTGCTGTCCGGCTGGCTGATCGCACAGGCGTTGAAAATCCCTTTCGAGTATTTTCGCTCGCGTCGTTGGATGTGGGCGATGTTGTTTGCCCCAGGCGGCATGCCCTCTTCACATTCTGCCTTGATGGTTGCAGGGACTCTGGCTGTGGGTTTATATCATGGTTTTAACAACCCGATCTTTGCGATCGCTGTTGGCATTACCATGATCGTCGTCCATGATGCCTCCGGCGTGCGCAGGCAGGCAGGTATGCATGCAGAGCGCATCAACCTGCTTTTTGAAGAATTATTAAAAGGCCACCTGTGGGATGAAAACGAACTAAAGGAAGTGATCGGCCACACCCCGCTGGAAGTGATCGGCGGAATCATTTTGGGTTTACTGGTTGCGATCGTGCAGTGGCTGGTCTGGCCGTAGTGACACTTAACTCCGTTTCAACCTTCTCAAAACCCCATTCGCAATATACGTCAATTCAGGCACTCGCAAAACATACAGCGCCGCGAGATAAACTCCGCTGCCAATGACGACGCCCACAAATGCAAGAATCCATGCACTGAGGTTATTTCCAAAATGCAGCCAGCCGAATAACGAAAGTCCCATGCCGAAGGCAGCGATCATGGATGGAATTACACCGCGCAAAATGTGACCGCCTTCGATGCCATTTAATCTCTTGCGCATAACAATAAATAATGCTGCGGCTTCGACCGCGGTCGCAAATGAATTTGCTAGGGCGAGCCCGCCGTGCGGCATCCAGCCGATGGACGCAAATAATCTGGAGAAGGTAATGCTGAGCATGACGTTCAAACCCATCGCAATCGTGCCGATGATGACGGGGGTCTTTGTATCGTGTTGCGCATAAAAAGCGCGGGTCAATATCTCCATCACGGAATGTCCCACGATGCCCGCCGCGAACCAGAGCAATGCCCAGGCTGTTAGTTGAACATCCTGTTCGTCAAACTTACCTCGCTGAAATAAAAAGGAAACCAACGGCTCGCGTAAGAGAATCAAGCCAACACTGGCAGGGATCGCCATTAACAATATCCCTCGCAATGAGGCGGCCAGCGACGCGCGCATTCCATCCTTCTGCCCCAGCGCATGTTGCGCCGAAAATGTGGGCATCGCCGCAATTGCAACGGATTGGGCTATCGCCGCCTGTGCCATGATCATCAACGAAAAACCATAGGAGAGGCTTGCCACACTGCCTGCGATCATTTGCGAAGCCAGCCGTATGTTCACCCAAAAATTTAGCTGCACCACTGCCACACCCAACAGGCGCGGTCCCATTAAGAAGATCACTTTACGGACATGGGGATCATCCAGCCCAAAAGTAAAACTGTATGCGCCTCGTTGTTTGATCAATGTTGGAATTTGTAAAAGCAAATACAACGCCGCGCCGATCACCACACCCCATGCCAGTCCGTAAATTCCCGTCGAAGGCGCGAGCATCACTGCGCCAAAAATGATCCCCAACTGATACATGGCGGGTGTCAATGCGGGCACAAGAAAAAATTTATGCGCGTTGAGAATGCCGACGATCAGCCCTCCCAGGCCAAACAAGACGGCTGAGATCAACTGAATGCGCAGCAGTGAAACCGTCAATGCGAAGAGTTCGGGCTTTTCAGAGAAACCTGGCGCAAGCGCGTAGCGCACCACTTGCGGGGCGAAAAATGCAAACATCAGTGCAAGCAGGCTGAGGCTCAGTGTGACCGCATTCGCCAATGCAGAAGCCAGCCGCCAGGCAGAGTCCCTTTCGTTTTTGGCAAGCAATCCGGTGAACGTCGGAATAAAAGCGGAGCCGAGCGCGCCGCCCGCCACCAGAAGAAAAAGGGTTTCACTGACGCGGTTCGCTGCCGTGAATGCATCCAACTCAGGCGAAGCGCCAAACGCGCCCGCCACAATGATACTGCGCGCCAGGCCGGTAATTTGCCCAAGCACAATGGCGATCATCACCGTACCAGCCGCGCGCGCGATCTGTTGATTTGCATTTGATTCAGTCATAGGGTTGCGCGATTATAATCCTTTCGGGAGATTTCCATGAAAAAAATTTTAGCTCTGCTTTTTGTGATTTTGATTTTATTAAGCGCATGTAACTTAACGACCGCAACGCCTCCAATCTCGCCGGCAGTTGACTCTGTTACCGAGGATCCTTCCGCCACGCTGATAGATATTCCCCTGGCCGCAGGTTACGGCGTGGATGGCGGCTGGTTTGAATTGTATTTTACGAATCCATCCAGCCCGCTTGCTTCACAAGAGACTGGCGGCATTGATGGCCCGCTTGTAGAAGCAATTGACTCCGCGCGGTTAAGCGTAGACGTTGCGATTTACAGCCTCAGTTTGAACAGTATCCGCGATGCCTTATTGCGTGCACAGGATCGCGGTGTGCAAGTCCGCATGGTGATGGAAAGCGATAATTTGGATCGCACCGACCCCCAAAAATTAGAAGAAGCAGGCATTCCCATTTTGGGTGACCGCCGCGAAGGACTGATGCACAACAAGTTTGTTGTGATTGATAATTCCGAAGTGTGGACAGGCTCGACGAACTTCACTGATTCAGGCGCGTATGAGGATAACAATAATATGATCCGCATCCGCTCGGTGAAGGTTGCTGAGAATTTCACCAAAGAATTCGAGGAGATGTTTGTTGACGATAATTTTGGAGACAAAATTGTTTCCGATACCCCAAATCCGCGCGTGACGATGGACGGCACACCCGTTGACGTGTATTTCGCGCCAGACGACAACGTGCAAGCCAGACTAGTGGATATTATCAACAACGCGCAGGAGAGTATTTACTTTATGGCATTTTCGTTCACGGCCGACCCGCTCGGACGGGCCATCCGCGCCCGAGCAGAAGATGGCGTAACTGTGGCAGGCGTGATGGATACCGAGCAGGTCAATTCCAATATTGGCACTGAATTTGATCCATTTCGTCAGGCTGGGCTGGATGTATTCCGTGACGGAATCGAAGGCCAAATGCATCACAAGGTCATGGCCATTGATGAAAGTATTGTCATTTTTGGTTCTTACAATTTCACCAACAGTGCCGAAACTCGGAACGATGAGACTGTGCTTGTTATCTATAATAAAGATATTGCCGCACAATTTATTGGTGAATTCCAGAGAATGTACACGCAAACACAGCGATGAAACAGGTTGCACTTTGGAATAAAATACAGTAAATTTACCCCTAGCGGACTTGCCCAAGCGTATGAACTTTCAGGCGCGGCGGACAATCCGCATTCATGTTCATCTCCTCCCCGACAGATTTAACAGGTAAAATACAGACACTATGGCTACCGCAACCTATCCTTTCAGTGTGCCTCAATTAATTAATATCTGCCGCCAAAATGACGTTTCCATGATTGGCATTTTTGGTTCCATGGCTCGCGGGGAAGCAAAGAAAAAAAGTGATGCTTGTACGTTTCTCAAAGCGAAAAAGTTTATTGGCAATGGTGCGGCTGGAACGCGAACTCAGCGAGGCTTTAGGCCGCAAAGTGGATTTACTCACTGAGGCGTCGGTCAGTCCTTACATGCGCGAGAGGATTTTGAAGGAAATGAAGGTGATCTATGGCTCGCGATGAGTTGATCTATTTTTTCATCTTGCACATCCCCCCAAATCGATTACATTAACCTCCACTAGCACGTACGTTCTAATTCAGGAGAGAACTCATGGCAGACAAAAATTTTTATCTCGGACGTTTGGTGAATGCAAAAACCGCGAAGCCCATAACCAACCCCGTTCTATATGACCCCGCTGATTTAACCACTCATGCAGTCGTTACCGGTATGACAGGCTCAGGCAAAACAGGTCTATGCATCGCGTTGCTCGAAGAGGCTGCGTTGCAAGGTGTGCCTGCTATCATCATTGATCCCAAAGGTGACCTGACCAATTTGCTTTTACATTTCCCCGATCTGCTCCCACAGGATTTTCAACCGTGGATAGACCCTGAAATGGCGCGCCGCGCTGGCAAATCTTTGGAAGATGCCGCAGATGAAGCCTCCTCTGCATGGCGTAATGGATTAAAGGAATGGGAAATTAACAAAGAGCGTTTGCTTGCTTTACAAAACGCCGCGAAATTTGCGATCTATACTCCCGGTTCAGATGCAGGCATTCCCGTCAGTGTGCTTTCTTCACTCGCTGCGCCAAAATTAGATTGGGAGAGCAACCGCGAAGTTTTGCGCGAACGCATTTCCAGCACCGTGACAGCCTTGCTTGGACTGGTCGGCATGAATGACATTGACCCGATCCGCTCGCGTGAACATATTTTGCTTTCCAATATTTTTGAAACCCACTGGAGCGAAGGCAACGATCTTGACCTGACCGAGTTAATTCTGCAAACGCAAACTCCGCCCTTCCAAAATCTCGGCGCGTTTTCTGTGGATACATTCTTCCCGCCCAAAGACCGCATGGAACTCGCGATGGTCTTGAACAACATCCTTGCCGCGCCCGCCTTCGAAGCCTGGCGTGAAGGCGAGTCGCTCGATATTCAATCCCTGCTCTTCACGGCAGATGGCAAACCGCGTCACAGCATTTTCTATCTCGCGCATCTATCCGATGGCGAGCGCATGTTCTTTGTCACGCTTTTACTTTCCGCCGTCGAAACATGGATGCGCACCCAAACAGGTTCCACCTCCCTGCGCGCCCTGCTCTACATGGACGAAATTTACGGCTACCTTCCTCCCACTGCCGTCCCGCCGTCAAAGGGTCCGCTTTTGCGAATGCTAAAACAAGCGCGCGCATTTGGCTTGGGTCTTTTACTCGCCACACAAAATCCAGTGGACATGGATTACAAAGCCCTCTCCAACACAGGCACATGGTTCATCGGCAAATTGCAAACGGAGCGTGATAAGAATCGCTTGCTCGATGGTCTCGAAAGCGCGGCAGGCGGCATCCCCCGTGCCGCAATGGACAAATTAATTTCATCCCTCGGCAAGCGAGTGTTTGTCATGCACAACGTCCACGAAAAAATGCCAGTCTTAATTCAAACCCGCTGGACGATGAATTTTCTAGCAGGACCGATGACCCGAGCGCAGATCCCTGCCCTCAATCAATTGGTGGACGCCGCGCTTCGCACCGCGCCCGCACCTGCTCCGGTTTCGAGAAAAGAATCCAAGCCTCAGCCTTCCATCGAAGACCTGCAACCCGTTTCGATTCCAACAGCCTCACAACCCGTAATTCGTGACCTGAAGGGGCAATCCGTAACGCCACAGCCCGAATCACGAATTACGCAATCCGCATCACGTACTGCTGACGGAATTTTGACCAAGCCGACTCTCCCCGCTGGCATTCGCGAATACTTCCTCCCGCAGAATTACAGTCTGCCCGAAGCGTTTCAATCTGCACAGCGCGCCATGCCTCCGCAAGCCATGATCCAGGGCATTGTATATCGTCCATCACTTCTCGCCGCCGCCCAAGTGAGATTGCTTGACCGCAAATACGGCGTGGACTCAGAACTCACCCGCGCTGCACTCGTTGACTCATTGGATCGCCGTGGCATTGTCCGCTGGGACGAGTTTGCATACAGCGGACCTTCGCTCGATAAGGTGGAAACCATGCCCGCCGCTTCTGCTCGTTTCGGCATCATTGATGCTCCTTTGGATGACTCAAAATTAATGAGCGCTCTGCAAAAAGATTTCACCGATTGGATCTTCCGTAATTCCGAAGTGACCGCGCGTGCGAACCTCGCCTTGAAAGTGTTCGGCGGACCAGACGTCAGCCAGGCAGAATTTATGACGGCATGTTCCGAGCAGGCTCGGATGGCGCGCGATGCGGAAATATCCAAGAAGACATCAGTCATCGAAAAGAAGATCAAGACTCTCGAAGATAAATTAGGTCGTGAAGAACGCGAACTGCGCGAGGATCAATCTGATCTGCAAAATCGTAATATAGAATCAGGCGCGAACCTGCTTGAATTAGGCGCAGGCTTGGTGGGCTTTGGACGCAAGAAGAGTGTTACCACTCAGTTTACAAAACACCGCCTCGCTCAAAACGCCAAAGCAGATGTGGAAGAATCAGTTGAAGCCATTGATCAATACAAAAAAGATCTAACGGCTTTGCTGCGTGAACGCGATGAAATGACTGCTGAGATCAACAATCGTTGGGGTAGTGTGGTTAACGAGATCAGTGAAGTCAGCATCAAACCCAAGAAGACCGATATTTACGTCAACCTCTTTGGTGTGGCATGGAAACCGTTTTATATTGTGCAGTCGGGCAGTGAAACAATCGAGTTGTCCGCTTTCGGCGCGGAGTAGCATGGCCTGCCGACTTCACATTCCGCTGATCATATTGAGCAGTGTACTCAATGCATTGATGATGAGACGCTCGTCATTCAAGGCTTTGATCTCGGTGACGGAAGCGTGAACGTAAATATTTCTTTGCAGGATGTGTAGCCCATTTTGAAACAAAAGAGAGTCAATGCTACTAAAGTATCGGTTCTTTTTGTATTTCAACTTCCACCCATCTTCTTACGGAATTAACCAAAAATACTTTTGAACATTTTGACAATTCATCTTTGTGAATGGCTTGCTCCTTGATTTGATTTGTTTCAAGTAATTGAGCTCTAAATGTTCCGGCCAGCAATCCGCAGGACTGAGGAGGTGCGAAGAATTCACTATCCATATTAACGGCGAGATTGCCGGTGGTGAATTCAGTAAATATATTCCAATTACTGATATTATCTAAAAAATAAGGATTTGATATTAAAATGAATGACAAAAATGATACTGTTTACGTCGTTTCAGGCTTGCCTAGATCAGGAACGTCCATGATGATCCAAATACTCGAAGCAGGAGGGCTGCAAATAGTAACAGATAATATTCGCACATCGGATGATGATAATTTGCAAGGATATTATGAATTTGAACGGGTCAAGCAATTAAGGGATGGAGATGTGGAGTGGGTGGAACAGGCTAATGGAAAAGTTGTGAAAGTGATCTCCGCCCTCCTGAAATATTTGCCCGAAGATTATCGATATAAGATTATTTTTATGGAACGCGAGATGGCGGAAATCTTGTCGTCGCAGAAAAAAATGCTGGAACGAAGAGGAAAACCGGGCAAGCCTGATGAAGATGAGAAGTTTGCTGATCTTTATAAAAAACATCTAGACAAGGTGAAGAATTGGCTTTCACAGCAACCGAATATGGATGTCCTGTACGTTAAGTATAATGACCTGATGAAACACCCACAAACATACACTGTCAAAGTGGCTGAATTCCTCCAGGTCTCCCTGAATGTGCAAGCCATGGCCGATGTTCCGCAGGAACGTTTTTACCGTCAACGTAGCTCTGCTGTGCAGACCTAAGGAATTTAATGCCTAAAAATTTTGTTACTACTCAGCCATGTGTCAGAAGGCCCTATATCTGGGGCTGATGCGTCTAATAATGCGAATTTCGCCATATATGGTTGCGCTATATCTGACCATTTCTACGGAAATCAGGCTGCCAACGCCACATATGCCGGTTTTCAGCGAAATAGGCTGAGTAGTTACAAAATTTTCTTGAATAACCCTTAGCGGTTGTCATTATTCATGTCGATATAGGACAAGTACAATTTTACAAATAAGGTTCGTCGGATTCTTTTAGTCTTGTTTTTATCACGTTTAACAACTCTGATGCAGTTTCTTTTTTAGAAAGGGAAAGATCGATTAACTCTTCTGGATCTGTTTGAATGTTGAACAATTGGGTGCGTTCATTGTTTAAGTCAAGTTCTTCGTAGCCTCGATAGTAAACCAGTTTGTAGTTATCTTCCACAAGCATCACTGTGGCTCTCACCAGAGGCGCTGCTGGGTCGTTATATCTTGCCTCAACGGCGTAGATGCCCTTCTTGCCGAGAGGGGTGATCAAGGGTGCATAGGGAGGCAGGATGGAGCCTTCCGTCCATTCGGGGATATCATGACCGGTTACGTGCAGGAGTGTGGGCATCAAATCAATAGCGCTGGTTGGAGTATAAATACTTTGTCCTGATTGCTGCCCTGGCCCAAAGATCAGGAGGGGAACCCGAATGACAGGTTGGTAGAAAGTAGGGGTTTCATGAGCCCATATACCGCGTTCGAACATTTCGCCATGGTCAGATGTGAAAACTACCCAGGTATTGTCCAGTATACCTGACGATTCCAATAAGTTAAATAACCGCCCAAATTCGCTATCTACATTGAGGATAAATTCATCGTAAAAAGCGCGCTGCTTGTGCAAAAATTCCTTTGATTTGTCGTCAGTAAAGAGATCGTCTGGTTTGATTAATGACTTCCATGAATCATTGGCAAATTGCCCGGCATAATCACGATGTGGTTTATAGGGCCAATGGGGAGGTAAATAGTGAAAGTATCCAAAAAAGGGATGTGTAATATTTTTAAGACGATCCCCCGTCCAATCTATACCCTGTTGGAGGTTAAAATAATTGTCACCGTAGCTCTCCGGGAGTCCATATGGAAAAAACTCTAGAATGTCAGCCACCTTGTACTCACGGTATTTTTCGTATAAATGAGTTAGGAATAATGAGTAGGAATATCCATCTTCTTTGTGCTTCATAATGCGAGTCCATGCAATGCTGGCAATATCTTCGTCCTTGCTGAAGAGATCTCGGATCAGGCTGTCACTAAATAGATATAGTTTTTCTTGAGGGACGTATTCATTGATGTCCTCCAGGAATTGTTTTAACAGTATATTAACCAATGGATTGTGTGAGTATGCAATGCGATGGTAGTCGGTGAAAGCATTGAATATATTTTTATTCGAAAAAGAGGTTTTTACTTTTCCATTGATTCGTATTGCGCGATGTGTCCAGGGAAGCATTCCTGTTAGTAGTGAGGCAGTGCCGGGAGTGGTGAAACTGCCGCTCGCAAAATGGTTATGATAAACCGTCGCTCTTTTTGCCAATCTGGTTAGGTTTGGCGTGGTCTCACGGGAGTATCCATACAGGGAAATGTTATAAGCCGAAAGAGCATCGAAGATAACTATGAGCACATTTTGTCTTTTACCTTGCAATATCCCTGGTATTCCAAGATATTGAACAGACGGTGGGATTGCGATGCCAAGGGACATCAGACTGGCTAGTTTCAGAAAATCACGGCGACTCAATCCTTGATTCATGGTTAACCTCGAATATTACGTATAAGGATAACGATCAGGGCGGCAAAATCGAAAAACAAATAGAGAGTCATGAGTAGGGAAAACTGATCCAGCCCATCTTTTATGAATTGATATGGTTTCTTTAATTGCAATATCAGATATGATGGGATAAGAAACGTCGAAGCTAGAAGGGAAAAAGTAATCGCATATATAGATCTTAATGGATGTGTAAACCCGATAATAATATTGATTACCTGTGGTGGCGGAGATACTTCCATGAGGAAATACAAATGCGAAACCATCGCCCAGATAGATAAGATAATTATAAAAAGACTTAACAGGGTAATCCGTCTATTTTCTTCCCATTTTTTTGAGACCAAAAATCCAAGAATCACAATGATAATAAAGACAACAATACTCTCTATCAGGGCGTAAATCAGACCATAGGATAGGACCCCAATCGAATCCCAGGAATTTGTTCGGTCAGAGACCCAGGAAAAATCACGGAAAGCAAGGACGAAAGTCCAGATGTGAAACGGTAACGCACACATCAAGAACAGTGACTTTAATCCCTGCCCGGAATAAAACCTGGCGTGTACGTTAGAGGTAGCCAAGATCCTTCAACCGTTTCTCAACATCTTTTTGATCTTCGTCACTGTATGAGGGTGGCGGAAGGGAGTATTGGGATTTCAAATCTTTGCCTAATGTGATAGCGGGTATATTCAGATAGGAGGGCATTGGCCAGTTGGTGAGTCCGTCCGTTGAAAAAATCACACCGGGCACTGCGTTGGAGTTAAAACAATGATCGGCCCCCCAATGTTCCCGGTTGCTTTGGATTGCTTCATTCTTCCACTGACCTAGTCCCGTTTCCGCCGAACCGCGGTAAGGCGGTTGATAACCGATAAATAAATCGGGGCCATGTTCCGCGAGCGGTCCCTGGAATACTTCGGATCGAATCAAAATTTTTTGAACGACTTGTCCACCGTCAGGACCTTTCCATCGAAGTAGTTCTTCTTTTAATTTGTTTGGAAGGTTGATGCTTTGGTCTTCAGAAACCTGACCTTTGCCTTCTCTCCCGACGATATTCAGATAAAGACTATTCAAGCCCAAAGCGTATGCATGGGTCTTTGACCAGTCAACATTTTTGAGATCGCCTGAGTCGGATGCGTTATCTGTTGACATATAGCCGTGGTCGATCAGCCAGCGATTTAGATGCACCTTGTAATCAAACCTGCCAAAGCCGTGATCGGATAGAATGAGTACTTTGGTATTGTTCCTTCTAGATGTCTTTTCAAGAATTCGCCCGATCAATCGGTCGAGTTTGATATACCATGCCTCAAGCACATCCTCTCTGCCTTTCCAGAACATGTGTTGCACTCGATCCAGGCTGTCGAAGACACAAGCAAGCAGACCTTCATCGAAGGTATTCAAAGAGCGAGTTAGCACGCGTTCTCGTTCATCATCGATCATTTCACATAATCTCAAGAATTGATTATCATTGATGAAATCCTCGTTGAGGGCGGTGGTATCCTGAGGCCAGCCAAGTGTAAGGAATGGGCCGCTTGATTTCCACTGATCTTGAATGAATCTCTTCGGTGTGCTATAGGGCCATGGTGAGGAAAGCGGATGGAGTTGAAGCGGTAGAAAATACAACCCTACTGGGTCCAAACAAGTTAGGATGGCGCGGCTTATCGCCTTGACGGTCATTCCAAAGCCGACAGAGAATGGCAATTCAAAGATTTCACTCCATTCGCCGTGGATTAGTTTGATCCTTTGTTTTCCAATACGCAATGTTGCAGACTGTTTAACATCAATTTCTAGCTCGAAACTGATGTTAACATTTCCTTCCTTATTAGCCGGGCCTTCCAACATGCCTGAATATTGGGATGCGCTTTTCTTTGCCAAAAGACGGATTGGGGTTTTTCGATCTAAATTTATAGATTGTTGTTCGGGCGAAAAATAGACACCTACACCAAGACGACCAAGAATATCAGGTGTGCCAAGTCCTGGGATCGTCTCAACTGGTGATGCGTGGCGGGCTGGAAAGGTTGCGGGCCACCAAAGGGATGTTGCAGGGTAGCCGTCGTTAACCACCTCGTCAAAGATCGTCCGGGCGTTGTAAGGAGGAATAAATTTGGTACCAAGCAAGTTTTTTTGGGTTGGTAGCAGGGAAACCTGCAGACTGTAATTGGAAGGGTTGCGATGCACAAAATCAAACAGCCCGTGGACTCCCGGGTTCATGCCGGTTGCGATACTGGTCCAGGATACTTCGCTTTGCGGAGGATCGGCTACTTGGAAGCGAGAATAGCCCCCTGACTGAACAAGTTTGCTCAGGTTTGGGGTTTTGCCTTTTGAGTGAAGTTGTTCAAAAAAGAGTGGATCAAATGCATCCAGACCAATAATAAGGGTACGCATAAACATTCAAAATAAAGGTTATTGATCAGATTCAGATTGCTTTTCTGACGTTTTGATTTCCTCATTCTTTTTTCGCAAGGTTCGGCGTAGTTTTGCGATGCCCATCTTAATCCTACTGGAAAACATAAGTACCGCACCAGAGAGAACACCGAAAATAACGACAAGAATTTGGAATAACATTCCACCAGAATTTGGGTCAATATACATACTTTCCTCTTGTTCTTGAAATCATTCAATAATTTATTATAACAGTGATTATAATGCAAATCCTGTACAGGGCATCAGCATTACGTCCACCCATTTCCGCACAGAATTAACCAAAAATATTCTTGAACATTTTTGTAGCTCGTCTTTATGAATGACACGCTCCTTGATCTTATTTATTTCAAGCAAATGAGCGCGGAATGTGCCAGCAAGCAACCCGCAGGCGAGGGGAGGCGTATAGAATTCACCGTCCATCTCAACAACGAGATTTCCAATGGTGAATTCGGTTAATTCACCCCTTTCGTTGAAGAGCAGTAGATCGTCTATGCCTTCGCCGCCGTGGATGGCGTCTTGATCGCGAGGGCTGGGGTATATTTCACGGCGCGTGGTTTTGTGAAAAAGAAATACATTTCTTGAATCAATTGGATGTATTGCAAGACAAACCTTGAATCGGTTTTCTTGTGAATAAAAATCTATTGTCTCATCTTTTAATTCGCCAAAGCGGTTGAGTAAAACTGTTACGCGTTGTGGAGATGTGAATCTGCCGGCAGTTTGACTGAGAAAAACTTCGAGTTGTTTGGTTGAAAATGGAAAATCAAAGTATTCTGCTGAATCTGTCATGCGCGCGATATGCTTTTCCAGTAAAAAGTAACCTTCATTCGGGGTCCACAGCATGGTTTCAAAAAGAGAAAAACCTATTGAGTGCGATCGTTCCATCAGTACACGGGCTTTGAGCAGGGCTTCGCTGTATTCATCCGCGCTGGTGGAGTCCCAGACGATGCCGCCGCCAACGCCATATTCTGCGATTTTATTTTCCCGGTCAATCAAGGCAGTGCGGATGGCAACATTGAATTGTGCTTTGCGGTTCGGTGAAATATACCCGATACTGCCCGTGTAAATTTTTCGCGGTGTTGTCTCCAACTCTGAAATGATTTTCATCGTGCTGACTTTCGGAGCGCCAGTTATGGATGCGCACGGAAACAGCGCGGAGAAAATTTCAGTCAAGGATGCTTTTGTCCTGGCCTGTACGGTGGATGTCATTTGAAAAAGAGTTGGATATTTTTCAATGGTGAATAATTCAGGCACATGCACACTGCCGATCTCTGCAATTCGCCCCAGGTCATTGCGGACCATGTCCACGATCATCACGTTTTCGGCGCGGTTTTTGGTGGAGTGGTACAGGCACCCGGCCTGTTCTTTATCTTCCCGGGTTGTTCGCCCGCGTTTGACCGTGCCTTTCATGGGTTTGCTGTAAATTTTATCCCCGTCGAGTTTAAAGAATAATTCAGGCGAAGCAGAACAAATCGAATAACGACCCGTGTCAATGTAGGCAGCATATTTATTCTGACTTTGCGCGAGATTTAAAAAGAAATCCCATGCTCTGCCGTTGAATTCGGAATTCAAACACATCGTATAGTTGACCTGATACGTTCTTCCGCGCGCAATATAATCTTTTATTTTTTCAATGGCAGTGTTATAACTCTCGCGCTCAACGGTTGCTTGCCATTTTAGCGAGCTTGGGCTTCCCAATCTAGATGCATTGAGGAAGACTTCCGAAATCTTTGCAACACGCGGCTCGGAATATAATCCAAACCAGATGAGTGGAAAATCAGCCACATTTCGGACATGCAAGGCATCGTCAAATGCAGGCGCGGCTTCATAACTGACAAATCCCGCCGCGTGCCAGTTATTTGAATTGACCAGCCTCTCCACCTCTTGCAGGGAGTTGCGCACATGGTCCACGTTTGTTGCGCTTATAATGCAGTGTGGGTTTGTAAAAAGGAGCCACTCGTTGTTGCTCTTTAATAAAACTTCATTTTTTTCGATCAAAGGTGCCTCAGTATGAAAAAATCCCTTTCAATTGTACCTCGCTGGCTTCCCGCGCTCTTTATGATGCTTGTTATTTTTATAGTCTCGTCTCAGCCCGGAGATAACCTGCCCAATTTTTTGACATGGGATTATGTTGTCAAAAAAGCAAGTCACGCAATAGGGTACGGTCTGCTGGCGCTTTCTTATTTATACTTATTGAAATATCACCCCAAACGATACTGGCTTGCATGGCTAATGGCAGTTTTATATTCTGTAACGGATGAATTTCACCAATCATCTGTATTTGGACGCAATGCTTCTGTTTACGATGTAGTAGTATTCGACAACCTGGGTGCGTTCATCGCGCTTGGTTTACACACTAGGTATTGGAAAAAAGGATGAAGAAGAAATTAACCAGGCGTGATTTTTTGAATGTTGCATTCATTGGAACGGTTTATGCAATTGCCCCTATCCTGTGGATTAATAGAAATCCCGCATCTGTTACTGACGGAGGCGCCTGCAGACATGCCAACCTACACTCCCCAATTTGACTCGACTGCGTAAAGGGATATGAACTTGAAGAACTTTCTGATGAGTAGACAATATTTGCAATCGTTATTCAAATTCAATTTCGAACTCTTCGTCGTCTTTCCAGTCGCCCATTTTTTCAAACTCGATTTCACCAAACAACTCATTCTGAACCGCAGAAATATGATAGCGCTTGATCAATTCGAGCAAGGCCAAAAATGTCACTACGATCTCAATGCGTGTGGATTTGTCTGTGATCAATCCGCTGAAAGACATGTGTTGAATGTTCTTCAACGTTTTCGCGATGAATTCGATCTTTTCACGGATGGTCACTTTGGGCACAGAGATAATGTCACCGAGCGGTTGTTTCCCTTTGCCATTTGCAAAAGCCGATTCAGCCGCCGCGAGCAAACCTTCAAGTGTTAAATTCGATAGGTCCAGCTTGGCTTGCACCTTGGGCGGAGGCGCAACCCGTAAATAGGTACGCAGGTCATTTTCCTGCCGTTCCACCAGCCAGCCCGCTATTTCCTTGTATCGTTTGTAAAGTATTAATTGATCAATTAGTTCTGTACCAGGGTCTTCTTCTCCGGGTTCGCGTTCAGGCGGGCGCGGCAACAATGCCTCTGATTTTATTTGCACCAACTTTGCCGCGATCACAAGGAACGATGAGATTTCATCAGGCTTCATCTGTTCCAGCCCACGCAAATAAGAAAGATATTGATCGGTTACTGAAGCGAGTGAAATCGCTGTGATATTAAATTCGGAACGCTCGATCAAGGTAAGTAAAAGATCGAGCGGACCTTCGTAGACAGAGGTCTGCACCTTGTAGCCAGTGATTTGATGTCCCAACAAGTTGTCCATCGCGCGGAAATTATACCAGTGTATAATCTTGCCCATGTCAAACCTTACCCATCTTGATGAACATGGCCGCGCCAAAATGGTGGATGTTGGGCAGAAGCCAGATACCGAGCGGATTGCAATCGCACGCGGCGAAGTCCACATGCTGAAAGAGACATTGGATTTGATCCGTGCCGGGCAAATAAAGAAAGGCGATGTTCTAACCGTGGCGCAGATCGCAGGCATCAGCGCCTCAAAACGGACCTCGGACCTGATTCCGTTATGTCATCCTCTGCCACTCTCGAAAATTGATGTGGACCTCGCTCTGGATGAATCTCTGCCTGGCGTGGTCATCACCGCCACCGTCAAAGTGACTGGTAAAACCGGCGTCGAAATGGAGGCGTTGACCGCTGTCACTATCGCGGCATTGACAGTCTATGACATGGCGAAAGCCGCCGAAAAAACTATGAAGATCCAGAATATCCGTCTCGTTGAAAAACATGGCGGTCAATCCGGGGATGTGGTGAATGAATGATATTCAAAAAGTGACAGTCACCTTTAAGGTGACTGTCACTTGGATAAATAGGTAAAAATGAATAAAATAAAATTGC
Source organism: Chloroflexota bacterium (assembly GCA_016866215.1). Lineage (GTDB taxonomy): Bacteria > Chloroflexota > Anaerolineae > Anaerolineales > Villigracilaceae > Villigracilis. The sequence goes on from VGNE01000001.1 coordinate 129,868, forward strand.
TTTTCTTTGCAACGATACGAGACCGTGCAGGGACGAAGTCTATTGAAATGGACATTCCTGCGGATATGACGATACAAGGTTTGAAGGAAAAACTTTCCATTGATCATCCCAATTTGAAAGATTCCTTGAAGTCAGTTCTCATCACGATCAATCGCGAATATGCGTTTGATGAAACCGTTATCCCGCCGAATGCGGAAATCGGCATGTTCCCACCTGTGAGTGGCGGATAATATTACACAACACGCATTACGAATCACGGATTAATAAACTTATGCCTTCCCTTCCCACGATCTTCTCCATCACCGAATCCGAAATTGACTTGAACGACCTGCTCGCAAAGATCACACTGACCAGCACGGGAGCAGCGGCGATCTTCACGGGCATGGTGCGCGGTGTAACCCTGCGAGGGGATGCCCACGAGACGGAATATCTCGAATACGAGTCTTATGTCCCAATGGCAGAGGCGAAGATGAAACAGGTGGCAGAGGAGATCCGCGAAAAATGGCCTGTCATCGAAGGGATTGCGATTGTCCAGCGGATTGGCAGGTTATATCCAAAAACTCCCACGGTATTAATTGCCTGCACTGCCGCGCATCGTGATACAGGTGTCTTCGATGCGGCGCGTTATGGCATTGACCGCCTCAAGGAAATTGTGCCTGTCTGGAAAAAGGAGGTCAGCCCAAACGGCGAAGAATGGGTGGAAGGCGATTACATCCCCAGGCCTGGCGAGTGATCCATGATTCGAATTCGGCACGCGAATCTGAGTGATGCATCTGCTATCGCAAGAGTGCATGTTGCCTCCTGGCAGGAGACTTATCCTGGAATTGTTCCCGATGATTTCCTGAAAAACCTTTCTGTTGAACGCCGTTTTGCACAGTGGGCGAACTCGCTGTCCGATCCTGGTGATGAATACCATCGGACTCTTATCGCTGAGTTGGACGATCAAATTGTAGGATTTGTAAATTATGGATACGAACACGAAGCGGACCCAATCTATCGTGGTGAATTATTCGCCATTTACATCATGCGATCTGCTCATCGGCAGGGAATTGGAAGAAGCCTTGTCAACGAAACTGTGCAGGGTTTGCTTGATCTCGGCGTTTCGTCCATGCTGGTTTGGGTGTTGCGTGAAAACCCTGCCTGTGGATTCTACGAAAGACTTGGTGGTGTTTCTTTGCGTGAAAAGATGATCGAGATCGGCGGGAAAGAATTATCTGAAGTTGCTTATGGCTGGCGTGACCTAAAAATATGTCAGCGTGGATAAATGCCTTTTGGGGCAGGGCAGGTTTCCATTCGAAGACAATGTGAGTGGAAAAAGAAGCGGGAAGGGGACGCGTGACGATTGTTAGCTTATGGGGTTTTACAATACACATATATCTACTTTAAAATTTGCCACTGGAGGAGAAATGCAGGATCGTATCGTTATTACAGGAATGGGGACAGTTAATCCTCTTGGTCTGAGTGTAAATGAAACCTGGCACAATTTGATTGCGGGTGTGTCTGGCGTTGGCCCGATTACCTTATTTGATTCCTCCCTTTTGCAGGTTCATATTGCCGCAGAAGTGAAAGGATTCAACCCCGAAAATTTTATGGATGCGAAGGAAGCCCGCCGTCGTGACCGTTTTGAACAGTTTGCAATTGCAGCAGCAAAGCAAGCCCTGCTTCAATCTGGAATGGAGATCACTGAAAAAAATGCTGGAAGAATCGGTGTCATTATTTCATCCGCCATCGGGGGGTTGCAATCATTGCAGGAGGCCATACTGACAAACTTTACAGAGGGCCCGCGGCGTGTCAGTCCATTCATGATTTTCATGTTGATGGCTAACGGCGGCGCAGGGATGGCCGCGATCGAGTTTGGGATTAAAGGGCCGTGCTTTTCCGTGGCTTCCGCCTGCGCTTCCGGTTCAGATGGAATTGGCATGGCTTTGATGATGTTAAGAACCGGGATGATTGACGCGGCTCTGGCTGGCGCTTCTGAAGCGACGATCGCATCCACGGGGGTGGCGGCCTTTGATCGTGTCGGTGCAATGTCACGCAGGAATGATAATTATTCCATGACGCCTCAACCATTTGATAAAAACCGGGATGGATTGGTAATGGGCGAAGGCGCTGCGATATTGGTGCTTGAACGAGAATCGGATGCCAGGGCGCGCGGCGCGAATATTCTAGCTGAATTGGCAGGTTATGGCGCTACGGCAGACGCCTTTCACGTCACCGCGCCGCATGAACATGGCGCGGGCGGCGCCGCGGCCATGCTGATGGCTTTGTCCTCTGCAAAAGGAAATGTTGAAGATCTTGGCTATATTAATGCCCATGGCACAGGCACACTATTAAATGACCGGGCCGAGACCCGCGCCATGAAAGCCGCTTTTGGAGCGAAGGCATATAAACTTCCCATCTCTTCCACCAAGTCCATGACCGGGCATATGATGGGTGCGACGGGCGCGCTGGAGGCGATCTTCTGTGTGCAGGTCATTCGGGAAGGCATTTTGCCTCCCACCATTCACTACGAAACCCCGGATCCCGAATGTGATTTGGATTACATCCCGAATCAAGCGCGTGAAGTGAAAGTTTCATTAGCCATCAGTAATGCCTTTGGTTTTGGCGGTCATAATGCGGTGCTGGCTCTTAGAAAATACAGCTAAAAATCGGTATTGTGAACCCGGAATATGCGTGCTATAATCCGCAGTCGCGTTTTGGAAAACATATCGAAAGTAAGGAAGAACGAAAATGACAGATTTTGTGAAGGCCGTAGAGGCCAAGGTTAATGAAAAAATCCCCCAGCTGAGTGCTGGCGATACGGTCAGTGTGCATGTCAAGATCAAGGAAGGTGAGCGCGAGCGTATCCAGGAGTTCAAAGGCATCGTGATTCGTTTACGCAAGAGCGGCAACGACGCCAATGTCACGGTTCGACGCATGGCCTCCAATGGCATTGGCGTGGAACGTACTTTCCTCTTGCGCTCCCCGCGCATTGACAGGATCGTGGTCGAACGCCATGGCAAAGTCCGCCGTGCGCAATTGTATTTTATGCGTGACCGCACCGGTAAGAGCGCGCGTCTCAAACAAAAATTCGACTAGGTTTCGACAGGCTCAACCAACGGGTTTCGACAGGCTCAACCAACAGGTTTCGACACGTTATCAGGGTTTCTGGAAAGACCCTAAAGGTCTTCAAAGCCTTTAGGGTCTTTTTATTTTGGAGGCATTATGCCCAAGCCGCTCATCGGCATTACAACCCGCAATGGCAGGGATCGGGATGGACATGCGCTGACTGCGCTTCAACACTCATATATCAATGCCATCGTGCAAGCCGGTGGCTTGCCTGTATTGATTCCAGAAATTTTGACTGAAGAAGACTTCCTCGATTTATATTCCCGCCTAACTGGGATTCTCTTCACAGGCGGAGGCGATATCTCGCTTGCATATTTCAACGGATCCGACCACCCGAGAATTGGCGAGGTGGACGAGGCGCGGGATACGACCGAGATGACTTTGATGCGCGCCGCAGTCAACGATGGCAGGCCGATCCTGGGAATCTGCCGCGGCGCTCAAGTGATGAACGTGGCTTTAGGCGGCACACTTTACACTCATATTCACGATCAATTGAAGGGCGCATTGGATCACGATTATCCCGGTGACTTGCGCCGAGTCATTGTTCATCCTGTAAACGTGGACGAAACCACACATTCCGCTGAGATCTTCGGCGAGACTTTATTGAATGTCAACAGTTTGCATCACCAAGGCTTGAAGGATATTGCCCCAAGCTTACGTGTGGCAGGTCATGCTCCTGATGGTTTGGTGGAAGTCGTGGAAATCCCAGATCATCCTTACGCTGTGGCGGTGCAATGGCATCCTGAATGGCTCACGGATCAGTTGCCCATGCAGAGGTTGTTCAGGTCGTTTGTAGATGCGGCGGGAAAGTAATGTGTGATCCGAAGGGGTAATCCGTAATTTACGCATCACGCATTACGGATTATTATTGACTTCATGCCCACTACTATTTCTCCCATCGGCGTATTCGACTCTGGCGTAGGCGGGCTATCCGTCCTGCGTTCCATTCGAGAACAAATGCCCGACGAAGATGTGATTTACTTCGGCGATCAGGGGCATGTGCCGTATGGTCCGCGCTCGATCGAGCAAATCCGGAATTTTTCAGAGGGGATCACAAAATTTCTACTCAAACATGATTCGAAAATAATTGTCGTTGCCTGCAATACGGCTTCGGCGGCGGCGTTAAAATATTTGCGCGCAACTTTCCCCGAAGTTTCATTTGTGGGCATGGAGCCGGCCGTCAAACCTGCGGCTGAAAAAACACGGACGGATAAGGTGGGTGTACTGGCAACCCCTGCTACATTTCAAGGCGCGTTATATGCTTCTGTAGTGGAAAGATTTGGCGCAGACGTGGAATTATTCCAGCACACATGTCCGGGACTGGTCAGTCAAATTGAGGCAGGCGAGCTGGATTCACCAAAAACACGCGCCATCCTTGAAGAGGCATTGCTCCCCATGCTGGGAAAAAATATTGATACCGTTGTGCTTGGATGCACGCATTATCCATTTGTGATTCCGCTGATTCAGGAGATTGTAGGGGAGAAGGTGCGCGTCATTGACCCCGCACCCGCGGTATCGCGTCAGGTGCGGAGATTGTTGGAAGCCAAGGATTTGGTCAATGAATCGGGAAAAACTGGACGTGTAGAGTTTTTTACGTCTGGCGACGCGGTCGCGATGGAAATGTCACTGCCGAAGTTGTTGGGCGAGGATGGGAAAGTTAAAGTTGTGAACTGGGTGAATGATCTGGAAATAAAAAACGTTAACTCTCAATGAAACTTACGCCCATTTTTTGTATATCTTTGAAGAGTTGATTCGGTTCTGCAAGATGTCCCATCAAATGCAGGCCGGGACAGCGGACTTTTTCGTATTGCATTAAGAAGGCAACGACGGGAATCGCGGTGAGTTCGTAGCCATCTTCGTGCTCGCATCGCGCGTTGACCTGGACCTGCTCGCTGTTTAATTTGCCTTTCGCTTCCACTTTGAGCGCCACCCGATAAGGCGGCCGCGAGAGATTCATCATTCCCCACCACATCAATTTTCCAAGCGGACGAATGCTTCGTTTTGGCGCGACCTTGAGGCCGATCATGATGAGTGGCGTAACGATCAAATCTACGAACCAATTGAAGCCCGAGATGTAAAATCCCGTTTCCTGCAGTGTGGGATACATTTGCGGCAGGCCGCGTAATTCTTCAAAGAACATCGAGTAGCAAGTGCGTTTGCCGAGCTCGGGGCCGAAATCGAATTTACGCATGTCCCACGATTTGGGTTTTGTCCACGCGCCGTTTTTGAAAACCTGCGATTGATAATCCTTGAAACCTTCCGTGAGTTCGTCCACGGCTTCGGTGTAGGGGAGGTTTCCGCCCATGTTGAGGTAACCGGCAGTGACCGCCGATTCGATGCTGTCCATTTTTGAGGCGGCATAACGAATTAATGCTGATGGCAGTCCGGGATGATATCCGGACTCGGTGACAAAGCATAGATTCTTTTGTTTGATTTCTGCGGCGAGCGAATTGAGCAGGTTTATTTTTGCGGTGGAATATTGAATGTCGAGGTAATCAATATTTGCTTCGATGCACGTGTGGATAACTCTTTCAGGGTTGAGAGATGTCACAGGCGCAGCGACCAGGCAAAGGGTCACGTTTTGAAGCGCAGGGCGCAGGGATGCGGGATCTGCCGCATCAACGCGTAAAGCCCTCAGGCGCAGATCATTTAGTTTGGCAGTGAATGCCTGCGCCTTGTCCAAATTGCGGCCTGCAATGATGATGTTGAAATCCGTTTGTGTCAGCAGATGTTTTGTGAGAAGTTTCCCGGTGTAACCGTAGCCTCCGAGAATCAAAATAGTTTTCATTTAATCCTCCGGATGAACCGCAAGCAAAAGCAATTTTGAAGCCATGGCGCGCAAATCCTCCTCGCCGTTGAATTTCATGCCAACCATCGCCATGACCGAACGGGTGTAAACGGGTTTTTCGCGATAGAACTTGACGAGCATATCGGCGCTCCCTTCGGTGGAAAGGGCTTTGGCGCGCGCAAGAAATTTTCGCCTGCCAACTTTCGCTTCAAAGATGGGATTGGCCTGAATGTTGCGATACCAGTCTGCGCGCTGACCATACGCTACTTCGATATAGTAGGAATCGGTGGCTTTGTCGTAGTCCATCACATCCACCATTGTTTCGCGGGGCTTGCCAGTTTTGCGTCCAATGGTTGTGAGAAGCATCCACTGCGCGCCCACCAATCTTTCAAAGCCGCCAAATCCAATTTTATACATCCAGACAGGAACCTTGAAGAAAAATTTCAGGAATTTACTAGGACGTTTATCGAGCGCTGTCATGATTACCTTCCCATGATTAGAAATTTGAAGAAAGTTCCCAGGTCACGCAACTTCGGCCAGAAGGCCGGCGTGCGCTTGCGATAATCGAGATAGGATTGTCCGAAGCGTTCGATCAATTCTTTTTCTTCCACGAGGCGAATCCAACTTGTGAGTCCGAGCGGCATGAGGATGGCAAATGCGATGGCATTGGCATTGCCATTGAGCAGTGCAAGCCCGATGCCCACGCGCAGGACACCCGCGTAAACTGGATGACGCAGCACGCTGTAAATACTTGAGCTGATTATTTTGCCTTCCTCGGGATAATAAACGTATAACATTGCGAGGTTATCCGCGCCGAAAGTGAAGACACCTCGAATCCAGAGGAGCGCGCCGATGCAGACCATGAACCAACCGAGCACGAGGAAGACAATTGTCCACCAGCCCGTGGGGATGACGGGTCCGTTCATGTAGCCCGCGTGTGCGACGGCTGACAGGATCAGCGCCAGCCCGGGGATGCCGTAATGAGCAAAGGCGTAGCGATAGGCTAACTCTTTATATTTTTCCTTGTATGCTTGTTTGCGGGAGAAGAATTGACTGAGAACCAGATACCCCACAGCGATGACAAGGATCTGGCTGTCTATGCTCCAGGTTGGGATTTTATCTGTGATGATGAAGTAGGCTGTAACGAGAGACACCCAGCCTATGGCGTAGAGCCCGATCCGTATTTTTCCGCCTGTTGAATTTAATTCGGGGACATATTTTGCCAGCACGTCCATGCCTTTGAAGTTCATGTCTGCCTCCTGTTGTGCAGGTTATAAACAAAGTATAGTGCCCTGCGCCGCAATGTCAAGCGGAGGCATGATCGCGTTCATGGCTGTTCCAAAGCATCCGTGTAATTCGTGTACAACAAACAGGTTTTGTCAAGCGACTTTGCTACGACCATATTGATCACGTTCCAGCACAGACAGGGTGATACTGTCCAACTCCATCCCTTTTCCCCTCTCCTCCGCCTCGCGAAACATGACCGCGCTCTTCCCAAACTCCTTCACCACCCCCTCCAAACTCTGAATCGTCTCGGGGTCGGTCTTGGGATGCTGGCGAATCATTCCCCACAACTCGAACGCCTTTTCCAATTCCCCGTACCGCGCGTGGATTCCGCCCACCCAGACCAGAGCGTCGAGCGCGATGAAATCCGCTTTGATCTCGCGCGCTTCGCGAATGGACTGCTTGAGATGGACCACCGCTTCATGCTCGTTTCCCAGATGATAGTTCGCCGTGCCGACATTATCCAGCGCGATGGCGATTCCGTAACGATAGCCCGTGTTGCGATGGGTTTCGAGTCCCTGCAAAAATAATTCCAACGCGCCCGCGTAATTTTTTTCCTTCAACAAAATCGTGCCGAGATTTCCCAACGCGCCCGCTAAATTGCGCGGCTGATTGATCCGCCGCGAGATCTCGATGGACTCTTGCAGGAGCGGCTTCTCTTCCTCATATCGTCCCTGATTGAATAACGACACCGCCAGATTGATGAGCGTGGATGAGACTCCCGCTTCGTCGTTCAACTCCCGTCGTAACGTGAGACATTCACGCAACACGTTTTCCGATTCTTTATTTTTCCCCAACGTGGTCAACGCCGTCGAGATATTATTCAACGCCGTCGCTTCTTCGTGACGGTTTCCCAACTCACGCGCGAGTTCCAACTGCCCGCGAAAATAACTTTCGCCCTTGTCTTCCGCACCTAAAAAGCGCGATGCGATTCCAAGCGCGTTCAAGCACGCCATGATTTGAACTTTATCTCCGACGCGTTTGAAATAATCAAGACACGCCTCCAACGTCGGGACGGTCTCATCGGGCTTGCCCATGTCTGCCAAAAATAACGCGCGATACAAAATCAATTTTGCAATCGTTTGTCCCTGTTCGTCGAGCGGCAAATCTTTCACGTCGCCCACCGCGCCAAACTGCGCGAGTGCCTTCTCCATCAAATCGTGACCTTCGCGGTAACGTCCCTGAATATCGAGATAGCGTTTCGTGAAATGCACCAAACCCGAAAGCGAAGAAAAATCTTTTTGTTCGCCAGCCCACATCCAGGCGGCGCGCACGTTTTCAAAATCGTCTCTCATCACCGCGAACGACGCGCGTTCGTTCCACTTCGCCCGCTCGCCCGCCCACTTTGCAAAATACGCGGCGTGCGCGCCCCGCGCGTCCCGCGACTTTTTCTTCGCGCTCAACTTTTCTTCGGCAAATTGCCGCGTCACTTCGTGCAACTCGAATCGCTCGCCGCTTCTTTGAACAAGCGATTTATCCAACAGCGAATCGAATCGTCCCGCCACTTGTTCCGCCGCCTCGCGCGCGAACCCGCCGCGAAACACGGACAATGCCGCGAATGTTTTTTGCTCGGCTTCACTGAGTCTCGCCCACGACGATTCAAAAACGGCTCTCAAACTTCGCTGACGTTCGGGGATGTCTCTGCGCGATGATTCCAGAAAATCCAAACTCTTTTGAATTTCTAGCCACCAGACAGTTTTGAAACCAAGGGGGTTGATCGGCGAGCAAAATCGAGTAAATTTGTTTTTACGACAAAACGATTTACTTGGAGATGCTGATGCCGACCAACCGCCTGTATCATACTTGGA
>VGNE01000002.1 GCA_016866215.1 Chloroflexota bacterium
ACCGTCAAAAACCCAAATCTTATCTTCTGTATCCTTGAATGTTATGGTTTGACCGTTTATTTCAAGCGTTTCTGGGTTTACAGTAAACTCCTGCCCATTGTGGGTAAAAGTCATTGTGCCGTCTGGGTAAACTAATATATCTGGAACAATCGTCATACCCTGCTCGGTTTGCATTTCAATTTGTCCATCGGCGTTTAGGGTGTAAGTCTCCCCGCCTGCGGCGATTTGGGATTGAAGTTCAGCGAACTGCGGGTGCAGGGTCGGCGTGGGGATGGGGGTCGCCGTAGGAGGTGAGGAAGTGACGGTCACTTGTGCGGAGTGAGTGACAATCGCTTGCGGCTGTTGAACAGAACAAGCGGCAAGGAAACCAAAAAGGAATATGGAAATCTTTTTCATAACAACCTCCCAAAACTTAATACCTGATCAATCTTAACAGGCAGATTCATCCACAATCGTAATTTTATCCTCCTTGTTGGGAATAATGCACAAGAACTCAAATGGTTCTGCGCCTGTATTTTCATACGAATGGATCGCGCCTTCGGGGATGAAAATAACGTCCCCCGCTTTGACTTGATACGCCTCATCGCCAATCGTTATGGCCGCCTCGCCCTGCAGGACATATTGCTCATGTTCCACCGTGTTGGTGTGACGCGGCATCCCGCCGCCGGGCAGCATGGAGAATTTTCGCAGGGCAAAATTCGGCCCTTCCTGTGATGAGATCAACACTTGAATGGTCGTGTCTTTCCCCGCGGCGACGTTTTTGGCTTTGACTACATTTGAATGTTTTATGGTCATTGGTTACCTCTCTACTGTTCGCAGGTCATATTTCATGCTCATCTGTAAACATCCCTTCGATGACGAACACGGATAATTTCAATAATCAATTTGTTTTCGATGATTTCGTAAATGACACGATAATCCCCAACGCGGATGCGATAACTACGTTCCGAACCAACCATTTTCTTGACCCCTGACGGATATGGGTCATTGGATAAATCAGCAACTGCCGCGATAATCCTTGTGATCATTTGGCGCGGCAGTTTTTGCAATTCCTTATAAGCAGAGCCCTTCCATTCAACCCGATAGGAAACCATCGTGCTTTAACCTTTCCATTACTTCTTCAAAAGGAATGGTTGGCTCTTCACGCCGTTCAGCCATCACAGCAAGGTCTTCCAAATCCTCCAGGAGTTCTTCGAATTCTTCAATGGGAAGAATAACAGCGGTCTTTTTGCCGTTTTCATCAGTGATAAACTGCGCTTGAAAATTTTGAATTTCAATCATTTTGTCTCACTTTCATTGGCATTATAACCCATGCTGGATTGCAATGACTGCCGCTTGCGTTCTATCAGAGACATTTAACTTTTCAAGAATTGCACTGACATGGTTGCGAACTGTCCCCTCGGATAAATGTAATTGAGCCGCGATCTCGGCATTATTGATGCCTTTCGCAATTAAGCGAAGCACATCCAGTTCACGCCCGGTGAGTTTGTCAGTCAAGATGGATGTGGGTTGGGTTTGTTTACTGGCAACCTGATTGAGTAATTTGCCCGCGATGGCAGGGTCAACAAAGGATTTGCCTTCCATTGTCCCGCGGATGGCTTCGACAATTTTTTGGCGTGAGGTGTCTTTGAGCAAATAACCAGATGCGCCCGCGCGGATGGCGTCGAAGACCCATTCATCGTCGTCGTAGGTGGTAAGGACAAGGATTTTAATGTTGGGGAATTTTGCGCGGATCTCGCGCGTGGCTTCGATGCCGTTCATGATCGGCATTTTCAAATCCATCAAAATTAAATCGGGTTGTTTTTGCGCCGCAAGTTCCACGGCTTCCGCGCCATCTTGCGCAAGGCCGACGACTTGAAAATCCTTCTCAAGGTTGAGAAGCATTTCAAGTCCGTCACGGATCACAGCCTGGTCGTCACAGAGGAGGATTTTCACGATTTAGCGAGAAGGTGATTTAATTCCACGCGTCGCCAATGTTTTTCGCGCGGGCGGCAAAAACTTCTTTGAAGCGGGATAGGCGCGGCGGACATTCTTTTGCCTGGCTAAATCTTTTCGCGGTTCTTGCAGCAAGACTTCATAGGGAATCCCCAATCCCTTGTTCAGGGCGCGGATCATCGCCAAACTTAATGGGCGTTTGTGGTTTAGTACCTCGGACACTTTGCCCTGGCTGCCGATATATGAGATGAGGTCTTTGCGGGTTAATCCCTGTTGTTCCATGCGAAACTTGACGGCTTCCACAGGGTCAGGCATTCCAATGGGAAAAAGTTCCTTTTCATAGACTTCGATCAGCACGGCAAATAATTCCAGTTCCTCCTCCTCTGGAGTTCCCGCGCGGGCATTCATTAATGTTTCGAGGTGAGCTAAAGCCATTTCATAATCAACTTTTGTTTTCAGAGTTTTGGGTTTCATATTTTCTCCGCGTCTATCCTGTCATATTCCTTGTGTGTGCCTGCAAATCGAATATAGACGACCTGCGTGTTATAGTGAATTTGGACGATCAAACGATAACGATTCCCTTTTATATTGAATACCACGCGATTGTTGTTCAGAAAGTCAGCCGTGCTGTAACGGGCCTTAATATCGCCTGGAGTTTTCCACTGGGCATGTTCGGCTTCCTTGAACCACGCTTTCAGCGCATCTTCCGAATCTTTGTGCTTCTCCCAGAACCGGGACAATCTCTGCCTTGTAATAACGCGCATATCCCATTTTATCCCATTTTGGGAAATTTACAAGAAACACTCATATCGTCAACACAACCTTCGTGCCTTTTCCTTTTTCACCCTTCGACACGGCTTCGCCAATCAGGACAGGGCTTTCAATTTTCAATTTGCCGCCTGCGAGTTCAGCGCGTTCGCGCATACCGATCAAGCCAAAGTGTCCCGACGAAGCGTCAGATTTCATGTCAAAACCGATACCATCATCTTGAATGATGAGCGTGGTGTGACTGTTGCTTTCCAAACGCACGCTGAAATTTTTCGCGCGCGAGTGATTGACAATATTTTCGATGGCTTCCTGCGCGATGCGATAGATGGTCTGCTCCACGTCCGGGCTGAGGGAGGGCATGGGATTTTTAAGATCAAGTGTCAGATTAAGATGGAAGCGTGCCGCGGCGGATTCAGCGGCGCGTTGGATGGCGAGTCCGAGTCCCATATCTTCCAGCGCGCTGGAGCGCAAGGCTTTGAGCGCGCGGCGGGTTTCATCCACACCGATATGAGTCGACTCTAAAGACTTATCAATGAAGTCGCGGGTCTTGTTTGAGTCAATATCAAAGTAAGCCTTGGCGGTTTCTAGCGAGACAGAGATGGCGGTGAGGGAATGAGCAAGCGTGTCGTGCAGTTCGCGCGCGAGACGATTGCGTTCGCGGCTCACCGTGAGCTGCTCCAGCGTGGAAGCATAGTGCGTGAGGTTGGCATTCGCCTCGCGCAGCGACTCTCGCTGTTCACGCAGACGCGCAACAAGCAGACTGATGAACACACCCACAGCAATAAAGCTGATCGTGCGAATAATGGCGATGAAAATAAAAACAAAAATATTGCGCGATTCCGGGGATATAAAATAAATGAGACCCAACTCCAAACCCGTGGTGGCGATGCTATAAAAAATAACATGGGGCAATTCATATTCCCATGCTACAAGCGCAAGCGCAACAAATAACACAGGCAATTGACGAAGCGCCATCCCCTCGGCATTTGCCAGCGGACCATTTGGGAATCGCGGCGTGACCAGCACGTTGATAAAAATGGGCGCGGTTGAAATGGTTAAAAGGAGCAAGGGGTAAAAGGCGCGGCCTAATTTATTTTGTATCCAATTCCAATGAGTGAAGACAAGAAAGATAAATGCAACCAACCCGTTCGCGATGTAAAAAAGATACACTGGCACAAGCGGGATTCCTGGCGGATTTGGGTTCGGTTGATTTGGCGGAAGTTGGGGATTGAGAGGCGGCAAAGGCTGGCCCGGCAGGATTTGCGGCAAGGGCACATTTTGCAGGATGGGAAGCCGCACCTGTGTGTACAGAACAAAATCCATCACGGCCATTGCGAGCAGGAAACTGATCCAGATCCAGGCGGCGATGCGGAGAATGCGAGTCGAGTCATTCGAGGAGGTCATGAATTTATATTATCACAAACACAATTGTGGAGATTATGTGTGCTGTCATGTTTTATCCACATGACCCATGACAGGTGTCATGCACTTGGATGAGAAGATGCACGGGTTTATAAAGCAAGTGGTGACTGGCTTCACTCTCGGTTTTTGGCGGGAGAATATAAACTATGGGTAAAGAAAGACGAAGGAAGAAAGATAGAAACTCTGGTGGTCGAGTAGCCTCGAATGCACTTTGAGGGGCGTATCAAGACCACCCATGACAAGTAAACATTCAATGGGTGGTCTCGATACAGGCTGGAAGAACACCAGCCTTACTCGACCATCGGTACTGACAACAAAAAAGGAAAAAATAAAATGACAGCAACCCTTCCCTCTCAACCCTCGTTCTTGAAGAAAAATCTATTCCTCGGCATTACGCCAGCGATCCTGCTGGTGATCGTCATCATGGCATTCACGTTTGGACTGCACATGTACAACATCGAGTCCATTGGCAACGCGAACGCGTATTACACCGCCGCGGTTGAGTCCATGCTCAAATCGTGGAGTAATTTCTTCTTCGTTGCGGCTGAGCCTGGCGGTTCGGTCACAGTGGATAAGCCCCCGCTGGGATTGTGGATCGAAGCGGTCTTTGCGTATTTTCTCGGCGTGAGCGGCTTCACTGTTTCACTGCCCAACATCCTCGCGGGAGTTTTTGGAATTCCATTGCTTTACATCATGGTCAAAAAATACATGGGCGAACTCGCAGGTCTTGTTGCCGCTTTTGTCATGGCGATCACACCCGTCTTCGTTGCCACCAATCGCAACAACACCATGGACGGAATGCTCGTCTTCTTCCTGCTTATGGCGGCGTGGGCATTTATCCAAGCTACTGAGTCAGGAAAATTACACTGGCTTTTGCTCGGCGCATTTATCGTCGGTCTCGGCTTCAACATCAAAATGATGCAAGCCTTTCTGCCGCTCCCCGCTTTTTACGCGTTGTATTTCTTCGGCTCAAAAGAAGGCTGGCTTCGTAAAATTGTCAACCTCGGCATCGCCACTGTTTTGCTCGTCGCCGTTTCGCTTTCATGGGCAGTCGTTGTGGATTTGGTTCCCGCAGACCAACGCCCATACATTGGCTCAAGCGGCGACAACACGGTCATGGGATTGATCTTCGGACATAACGGGATTTCACGACTCGAAGGCGGTGGCGGCCCAGGTGGGGGCAGGCCACAAAATGGAACGCCTCCCTCCGCGCCTCAGGCTGGTACAAATCCCAATCAGGGGATTCAGCCTCAAGATGGTCCTCGTCAAGGTCCTCCACAAGAGGCACTCGATGCTTGTGCCAATTCCACGCAAGGCAACACCTGTTCTTTCACATTGCCAAACGGCAACGCGATTAATGGCTCCTGCGTCACGCCGCCCAATTCAAGTCAACTGGCTTGCGCGCCGCAAGGGATGATTCCGCAAAATGGGCAAGTCCCTAATGGCGGTCCGGATGGTCAAGGTCCGAACGGTCAAGGCGGTGGAGCGCCATTCAGTCAGGAGACTGGCTCACCCGGCGTGTTCCGTTTCTTTACTCAACCTTTATCCAAGCAAATGTCCTGGTTGCTGCCCTTCGCTTTGGTCAGTGTTTTGCTTGTGCTTTTTGGCTCTCGCGTTCAACTGCCGATTGAATCAGGCGTTCACAAAGCCCTCGTCCTCTGGGGCGGATGGCTGCTGACTTGTGTGGTGTTCTTCAGCATGGTCTCTGGCATCTTCCATTCGTATTACGCCATCATGCTGGCTCCCGCGCTGGGCGCAATGGTTGGAATTGGCTTCGCCCAGTTATGGTCATGGGGCAAAGATAAAAAATGGATTGGCATTGTGCTGATCGCGGCTGCTGCAATCACGCTTGCCTTCCAGGTTTTCGCATCCTATCAATATAATGAGCGATCGTGGTGGATGCTTGGGGCTGGGATCCTCTTCATGGTTGGAGCCCTCTCAATGGTCGTAATGAAGCGCACGGCGTACCTCACGATCCTCGCCTCGATGTTGATCATCCCCATGTATTGGACAGTGATGACCGTGGCGTCCGATCAAAATATCAATTTGCCCACTGCGTATTCAGGCGGCAATCAGCAAGTGGCGCAAGTCGGTGATGATCGCGCCCGCCTGGATGGCGGTGGTTCTAATGTCAATGAAGAATTACTCGCCTACCTTTCCGCAAACACACAGGATGTGGAATATCTCGCGGCGGTTCCATCCTCACAACAAGGCTCACAACTAGTCATCGCCGGCGGACGCCCCGTGCTTTACATGGGCGGCTTCGGCGGACAGGATGATGTGGTCAGCGCGGAAGATCTGGCCGCGATGGTTGCGAATGGCGAACTGCGTTATGTGTTGTACGGCGGAGAGCGCGGCAACAAAGAGGAGATTGCCAGTTGGTTGAAAACATCCTGCTCGGTGGTGCTGGATTACAGCCAGACAAGTGCTGGAAATCAACGCGATCAAGGAATGGCACTTTATATGTGCAAGTAATTGTCCATCATCAAGATGATGGACTCCAGAATAAAACTCCCGCAGCGTAGCCTACGGGAGTTTTTGTATCCATGACGCCTGTCATGGAAGGTCGTGCACAATCGCATGGGGTTTCAATAATTTCGATGATTTCACGCACTCATTACATTCTTTTTACATCCGTACAATGAAGGCATCATTACACAAGGAGAAAAGAATGAAAACCAAGATTGTTTTGATTATGTTCGTGCTGATTCTTTCAGCGTGTGGAATGCCGCTCGAAGCAGGATCAACTATCCCGTCGAATGAGGCGGTGAATTCGGAGGATAACGTCGCTGCGGTGGATTCTGTTCCAGCGGCGAATCCATCCACGAGTGCAGTATCCACATTTTTGACATATCGCATCGTTGACTCTAATCAAGCGGCCTGCTACGACAACAACCAGCTTGTTCCCTGCCCCGAGCAGGGTTCAGCGTTTGCTGGGCAGGATGGAAATTATCAAGGTGCAACTGCTTCGTATCAGGATAACAGTGATGGAACCGTGAGCGATCTGGTGACGGGCTTGATGTGGTCTCAATCGGCGGACTTGAATGGCGATGGGACGATCAATGCCAGCGACAAGTTGAGCTATACAAATGCCATGAACGGCGCGGATTCGTCCACGCTGGCGGGGTATGACGATTGGCGTTTGCCGACCATCAAGGAGCTTTATTCGCTAATCCTGTTCGATGGTACGGATGTAAGCGCCTGCCCCGGCGGCTCCTGCTCTGCCACACCGTTCATTGACACGCGCTATTTCGACTATGCCTATGGCGACACCAGCGCGGGCGAACGTGTGATCGACGCGCAGTTTGCGACCAGCACAAAATATGTCAGCACCACGATGAACGGCGATGAGACTCTATTCGGTGTAAACTTTGCCGATGGGCGTATCAAAGGTTATGGACTGAGCATGCGCGGCAGCGATAAAACCTTTTTCGTTCTGTATGTGCACGGCGGAAATAATTATGGCGTGAATGCTTATGGAGATAACGGCAATGGTACCGTGACAGACAATGCTACAGGTTTAACATGGATGCAGGGCGATAGCGGCACAGGCATGAATTGGGAATCTGCTCTGGCATATTGCGAAGGATATTCAGCGACAGGCTCGGATGATTGGCGTTTGCCTAGCGTGAAGGAGTTGCAAAGCATTTTGGATTATTCCCGCTCGCCCGCCACAACCAACTCCCCCGCCATTGACCCGATCTTCGCAAGCACAGCCATCAGATCAGAAGACGGCAGCACAGATTATCCCTTCTATTGGTCGAGCACAACTCATGCTTCCTCCAACGGCGGCGCGGACTTTGCAGCGTATGTTTCGTTCGGTTCGGCGTACGGATACATGTCTGGCCCCAATGGCGATACGGCGCAATTGATGGATGTCCACGGTGCAGGCGCACAGCGCAGCGACCCGAAGACAGGCAGCGCTTCGGAATATCCAGAAGGACATGGCCCGCAAGGTGATGTAGTGCGCATTGATAACTATGTCCGCTGTGTGCGCGGCGGTGAAGCAGCTTATGTTTCCGGCAACACCACCGTAACCACACGCCCCAGCATGAACATTCAGGATGGTGGCACATCGGGTCTGCAACCTGGTCAGGGACAGGCAACTCAAAATGCTGGCGGTCCTGGTGCAGATAGACAACCTCCGCAGGAAGCGATCTCTGCCTGTGTAGGTCTAACACTGGGAACTGCATGCAGTATCAACACCCCAAATGGAATTGTGAACGGGACATGCGGCACACCGCCCAATTCAACGCAGATAGCGTGTATGCCTGCAGGCGGGGCGCCAAGTCCGTAAAATAAAGATATGTGGAAAAAGCGGCTTGTGAACACAAGCCGCTTTTTTAATTACTGAGTTTCTTTTGCTTTTTTGAGCAAGGCCTCATACACAGACTCGGGAATATCTGTCACTTTATAGATCTGGACATATTCCAGCCCGTTGATGGTAATTACCTTTTCAGGTTCCACTACGCCTTCCAACTCGCTCAGTATCTTTTTTACTTCAGGCTGCTTTTCACGCACAATTGGATACAAGACCAGATAATCCGATTCGCGGGTTTCTCTTACGATAGTAATAAAATCACCATCCAGAACAAAAACACGCTTGAGAACCAAAGTTTCACCTGGAAAAAAGTAGGAGAATGTCCCCAAACCGCTGTAAACATAGACTTGCAACTCATGTACATTTGGCTTTTGGGCAAGGTAGTCAGCTGCTTCAGAATATCCCTCTCCATACCCAAACGTAGCAGGCTCCATTGCCAATGGATTTTTGTAGTTGAAGTAATAAGGAGCGTATGGAAGTCCGATCCCAATTTGAACAAAGATCAAGACGATCAAAATACCAAAAGATACATATGTTCGATGCAACGGTACCCAAAACTTCTTTGCCTGCATCAATGCATATCCCCAGCCCAATCCGGCAATCACATCAAACGCCACATAGCTGCTGAGAATGTAGTGCTGGGAATCGCGTCCCTTTGCAAGTGAAAACATTACAATGAATAAACCACCAATTGCAGTCAAATAAACTACTAATGACTTTAATGGCGCCTTTAGTGCGTAATTATCTCTTGAGAAAAAGGGGAAAATAATAAAAGCCAGCCCAAACCATGTAATCGGAGTAGTAGAGGAAGCCCATGCACCTAGAAAATGTAATATTCCTTCAAACCCGCTTTCGAAGCCAAAACTGTCGGGTTCCAATTCTTGAGTCACTTCGAGGCGTGCCCCCTGAAACGCATAACTAAAAGCATTTCCATACACCTCTGATAACATTCTCTGTGGCGCCACCCACATGCCTGGCCAAAGGATGAAATATGCTAAAGCTGCAGATGCAAACCAAATCATAAAGATTTTCAATACATCCAAGATTCTGGCAGCAACGTTTTTCTCGCTTTGCTTAAACAACTCAACGAACAACATTCCCACCACCACCCCAACTACAACGATAGAAGAGGATTTTGTCAATTGAGACAAGGCAAACGCCAACCCGGAGAGAATTAGATACAAGGGCTTTCGCTCATGATTAAGGTAAACTTGCATCCCTAGAATGGAGAGCAATACAAACAGGGAAAGCATGCCCTCAAGATTCATCAGACGCGAATGCCCTAGAAAAAAAGGAGACAAGGAAACCAGTGCGGCAGAAAATAATGCAGTATTGGCATCCACAAGCAGACGTAGAAGAAAAAAAGCAGTAACGACCAAAACCGCCAACACCCCCGCATGGATGAATCGACTGTAACGGGCTAAATCCAAGGCCTCTTTGCCATTGTTACGCATAAATTCTTCAAACTTTGGCTTAAGTGCATCAAAATACCCTTGTCCGAAACCGCGATATTCAGGAAAGTAGAAATGCATCGCAGTCCCCACGATCCACATATTTGTCACGCCCGGGTGATATTCATAAATAGTGTTTTCAAACTCGAGATGGGCCAGCGCATAATAGAAATTAGCGCCACGAATCATCCAGCGTGGTTCGTCCACGTTGATCACCCTGTCATTCTGGATAAGCCATGAAGGCAAAATCAGCGCGAGCAAAAGCAGCACAAGCGCAAATGTATTTCGTTTTGATTGAGTCATATTATTTTTCATAAATTCTCAAGCGCTTTAATGATCTCAGGCGGAATTGTATCGACCTTATAAATTCGCACATACTCATACCCATCCATCCAAATCACATGTAAAGGTTCCAAGGCAGAGAGTACTTCCAGATACACGTCATACTTATCCAATTGAAACTGATTGGCATAGTACACCACTAAATAATCGGACTTGTTCAAATTATCCAACAGATCTACGGCATGGTCGCCATCCACATAATAAGGTCGGAAGCTGATGGACTTGCCCGGGTAGAAATAGGAAAAACAACCGCGGCTATAATATACAAAAGCGGTTGAATCAGCAGCATTAGGCAATTCAGCTAGATATTTTGCTGCAATCTCTAGGGTCTCCCCATACGGTTTTTGGGGATATTCGTTATACCAGCCCGCTGACTGAAGAATTGGATTTCTGTATGTGAAATAATACGGGAAGAAAGACGTTGCACTCAATATCTGGAAGAGCAGCACAAGGGCTAATCCGGCATACTGAAGTTTGGGTTTTGAGCTAAAAAAACGATCAGAAATCCAGTGAAATGCCTGAAGCCATCCCAAAGCGGCCAATAGGTTCAATGATATGTAACTGGTAAGAATATAGTGCGGAGAATTTCGTCCCTGTGCAAGACCAATTAATAAAATAAAAGCAACGGCATTCGTCAGCAGCAGCGTGAACAAAAGCCTATTTTGACGAACCAATTCTCGGTTAAGAGTGAACGGAAGAGCAAACCCCAGCAGAGCTCCCAACCATGTCAAAAGGGTGGTTCGATAAAAAACAACCTTTGCTACTTCCAAAATATTGGATGGAGCAGTATTCAAACTGAATTGTGAAACATTTAAATCTTCAGTAACCGTAAGCCGCGCACCTTGAAAAGCATAACTAAATGCATTTCCATATACTTGATATAACATTTTCCCAGGCGCCACCCACATCCCTGGCCAAAAGACAAAATATGCCACCGCCAGCATTATCAGCCAGAAGATAAAGGGTTTCGCAGAATTCAGAAATGCCTTTCCCCATCCTAGCGGACGCTCCCAGATCACCTGAGCAATCAATAAAATCCCAATTGCAGCCAACATGGCAATGGCAGATGATTTCGATAATTGAGCCAAAGCGGCTGCAACCGCAGAAATCAAAAGAAAGATAAACCTACGGTCTTTCAAAAAGTAAACAGCAAACGCAACCAATGAAACAAGCACAAAAATCGCGACCATAGCTTCATGCGTTAACATACGCGTCAGCCCAAGATAGTAGGGGTCAAACGAAATGAACACCACTGCAAACACAGCGCCAATTTTTGGTAAAAAATATTGAAGCAAAAAATATAAAACCAGAAAAAAAACAAGCACTACCAAAACCTGAATCACTCGCGAATAGGTCAACAGCACCAGCGGGTCGTATCCTTTGCCATACATAAACGGATCAAGGCGGCCTTTTTCATAATCGAGATAGCCCTGACCAAAGCCGCGGTATTCAGGGAAGTAAATCAACATGGCAATGCTGATGATCCACATGGTGGTGACAGCGGGTTGATATTCGTAGACTGTGTTCTCAAACTCCCTCTGCCCAAGCGCATAATAAAAATTTGCGCCCTGGCTTAACCAGGACGGTTCGTCGAGTGTGACAAATGAGCCGATCATTGGGATGCGAGGCGCCAGAAATACAACGATCAATACAATGTAAATTGCGCTATCGGTTATTTTTTTGCGATTCATAAAGCGGATTATATCATGGGCATTTTGTGCGGATTTTGAGCATACTCTTGATGGTAAAATCACTACTCATCGGATTTTAAACGTGAAAAACATATTCAATAAATTTTTTCAAAAAGAAACCAACTTCGTTCCTGCAATTCTGTTTCTGGTGGTTCTGCTGGCATACGGATTGCTTATCCCCTGGATGGGATTTTATTGGGACGACTGGCCCTTTGCCTGGTTTCTGCAGCTTTTCGGGCCGGTTGAATTTATTGAATCGTTTCGTCCATTTCGCCCGTTTCTCGGGCCGATTTTTCAATTGACCACCACCCTCTTTGGAGGCGATCCTTTTACCTGGCAGGTCATTGGATTAATCACCCGCTTCCTGCTCTCCCTCGAAGTTTGGTTTGTGTTCCGATTGATCTGGCCCTCTCAAAGGCAGAACTTGATGTGGGTGGTCCTTCTCTTTACCGTTTATCCCGGTTATCAACAGCAATGGGTTGCATTGACTCACGTTAATCAGGAATTAATTCCTCTTTTCTTTCTTCTTTCTTCTTTCATTGCAACGGCATGGGCGCTTCGGAATGGACGTTACGCGAAACGCCTGACAGCTCTTGCCATCATCCTGCAAGCAATGGGACTTTTCTCAACCGAATATTTTTTCGGTCTCGAAATTTTACGCTTCTTCTTCCTGCTTGCGATTTTCGCCGAAACGATAAAAAATCGAAAAGAATTATTACAAAAAACAGGCTTGCAATGGCTTCCATACTTTATCGTGTGGATACTCAACGCCGTCTGGATATACGCTTATCATCAATCCGCGGCTTACAGTTCATACGGCATCAGCATTTTATCCGGCACAATACTCTCCCCGCTCGCGCTTGGGAATGAGATTATCACGACCCTTTCCCTTTCGGGTTTTCAATCGTGGCTGGGAACATTTAATATCTTCGCTGCAATTGATGGGACAGTGACCCAATCAATTGCCTTTGTAATTCTAATATTTTCAACCTCGGCAATCTTTATTGTGATGAGATTCTCGCAAATTGAAAAAACAGAGGCAAACGCAGATCAGGACGAACATTGGGGTTTATGGGCTGTGACAATTGGCTTGGCCGCGATCTTCGCAGGCAGACTGCCCTCCTGGGCGGCCGGCTTGCCTCTGAAACTTGAATTCGATTATGACCGTTTCTTTGTCTCGATCATGCTTGGGGCGAGTCTATTTATCGTTGGGCTGGCAGCTTTGGTGTTAAAGGAAGGAAAGCGCAAGATCGTCATCCTGAGCCTGCTGGTCGGGATGTCCACCGCTTATCAATTCTCGATTGCCAATACGTATCGGCGTGACTGGGCGAATCAGCGAAACTTCTTCTGGCAGCTCGCCTGGCGCATACCTGCAATGGAAGAAAATACGGCTCTGTTAACCTATGAACTACCACTCAAATATGTTTCAGATTTGCAGCTCACCGCGCCATTAAACTGGATTTATGCACCAGATTTAAGTGACCGTGATCTTCCATATGTCCTGTTCTATCTCAAAACAAGATTCAATTCTGCCTCACTGAAAGCGGATGAGCCAATTCAACTCCAATACCGCACGGTCAATTTCAACGGCTCAACCTCGAACAGCGTGGTGATCTATAAAGAAGCGGATGGCTGTCTGCGAGTGCTCGACCCAATCTATGGAAATGCAGAGACGGTGCCGGGCGCGAATATCTATCTGGTTAATGCCATCTCACTTTCCAATCCTGATCTCATTAAAACAGATAGGACTGATCTTGTTTTGGATGAGACTCTTTTTGGCACTGAACCAACCCACGATTGGTGCTATATCTATACAAAGGCCGAACTGGCTCGCCAGCAAACTGATTGGAAACAGGTAGTAAAACTATACAACCAGGCACAGAGTGCTGGACTCAGCGCCTCCATGCCAGTTGAAAATTTACCATTCATTGAAGCCTTCGCGTTGACTGGCGATACAGATATGGCCGTTAAGTTAACCGGGCGCACGATCAAAGGACAGAAACCTTTGTGCCCGGCGCTTTACACCCTTTGGGAACGTATTTCGCAGATACAAGGGGCTTCGGATGACGTTGAAAATATCCTTCAGGATGGGTGTAAACCATAGCTTTTGCTGTAGCTAACATCATTAACCACAAAAATTAGATTGGTATAGATTTTCACGGATAAATTCAAAAAAGCTGTCGCGCTTACAAGTAAATTGCTAAATAACCCAGGTTTTTTAAGGATTCCGCCCACCTTATTTCAGAACATGCGTGCTATAATGCAAATACAGGGTAGCAAATTGCCCCAATCTGTGAAAGAGATCAGGGCATTTTGCAATAAGGTATGAAAACGTAATATCTTCTACGATGAAGAAAATTATACACGATTCATACCCCTTGTAAAAGGAGTGTGAAAACTGATGTCAATACCTAAAATCCAAAGACCTGGGCAAGTTGCTCCAACATCGGGGCAGTATGCAGTTGTTGGTCCAAAAGGCGGAAACACGGGAACAGAAGTTACCGTTGTTAAAGGCAAACCCTTGCCTCCAACACCCAAGTCAGGCCAAACTTTCGTTTTGGTTGACAAGACGAAGCACAAAGGTGGTAAGTAACAAAAGGCTTACCGAGTAAAAAGATGGACATCTCTTTATTGAGGTGTCCATCCTCCACTTACAATGCATGAAGAATTATTGTTTTTTGCTAAATTGGAAGATATACTTGACTCATGCAACTCTACAAAGCGCTTTCAATGCACGTTACGGCATGGCGGGAGGATGGATACAAGCACGATGAGTTTCCCGCAGTTGCAGAAATTTTAGAATGGACACATCAGCCTGATGTGCCTGCTTTCCGTTTGCGTGCGCCACAATTGAGGGCATTGGAAACGTATTGGTATTTACGCTTGGTGGAAAAGACGCCGCACGTCTTTGATTTATATACTCATCTTTTCCCGAAAGTAACAGAACGCATGACCGCATTGGGGATGAATCATGCAGATTTGCGCGAGATGGTGATTGATACAAGTTTTGAAAGATTGATTCAAAAAGCAAGAACAGATGATGACTTCGTTAGTAAATATGATTTAGAAACTTTGCGCGAAACGCTGACTCTGGATTACCCAAGTTACATCCTTGCACTGGCAATGGGCGCGGGGAAAACGGTTTTGATCGGTGCAATTTTTGCGACTGAATTTGCAATGGCTCAGGAATATCCTGATAATGGTTTTGTAGAAAACGCCCTTGTTTTTGCCCCCGGCAAAACGATCATTGAAAGTTTGCGCGAATTGGCTGAAATGCGTTATGAAGCCGTGTTACCGCCGCGCATGTATAAATCATTTGCCGCGACTTTGAAATTAACTTTCACACGCGATGGTGACCCTGACATTCCCGTGATACGCGGGAGTTCGTGGAATGTAATTGTCACCAACACAGAGAAAATCCGCATTCAAAAAGAGGCTATTCGCAAGAGCGATATGCCAACTCTGTTTGGAAGTGAAAAAGAAGATGAAGCAAAAGCGGAAGTTGCTAATTTACGCTTGCAAGCCATTGCGAGTTTGCCAAAACTGGCTATCTTCTCGGATGAGGCGCACCATACCTATGGTCAGGCAATGGATGCGGATTTGAAGAAAGTCCGCAAGACGGTGGACTATCTGCATAATCCACATTCAGAATCAGGCAAACGTGAAGCGCATGAAACTCAACTGGTTTGCGTGGTGAACACCACAGGCACGCCGTTCTTCCAAAAACAACCTTTGCGTGATGTGGTGATCTGGTATGGACTTTCCGAAGGCATCCGCGACGGCATTTTGAAGGAATTGGCTGGCAATATTTACGGAATTGATTTTCAGGGGAACGAAAAGGAATATCTGTCGTTTGTGATCGAAGACTTTTTCAAAACCTACCGAAATACAACCTTGCCAGATAGCACGCCCGCAAAGCTGGCGATCTTCTTCCCACAAACAGGTGATGTGGCTGAATTGCGTCCCATTATTGAAACAACCCTGACAAAAATTGGACTTTCACCCACATTAATTCTGGAACATCACACCAAGAAGGAAAGCAAAGCGGACTTCGACCGCTTCAAATCAAAGGACTCGCCGCATCGCGTCGCCCTTTTGGTTGATCGCGGTGTGGAAGGTTGGAACGTGCCCGCTTTATTTGCCTGCGCGCTGGCAAGGCAATTGAAAAGCAGTAACAACTTTGTTTTGCAAGCCGCTTCGCGTTGTTTGCGTCAGGTGGCAGGCAATGATACCAAAGCGCGGATTTACCTTTCACTTGAAAATAAAAATGTGCTTGACCGTCAATTACAAGAGACTTACGGCGAGACGTTTGCTGGATTGCTCGGTGGAGAATCTCACAGCAGACGCGACTTCATTACTTTACGCAAAGTGGACTTGCCGCCCTTAGTCGTCCGCAAAGTCGTTCGCAGTGTACAACGCATTGAAAAAGAAAACAAACCTATCCAATTGACTCGTCCCGCCATCGGAGCAATGCGCGGCACAGTGACAGCCTACACTCCCAGTGAAATGGGAAAATTGCTCGCGCTAAAAGAAGTCTCTCAACTCTATGATGTGGATACCTTCGACCTGTACACCACCGCGCAGGATTTGGCGCGCAATTATCGTTTGGAAGCCTTCGACCTCTTGAGTGAATTACGCCGCATGTATTCTGAAGGCATTATCCCTGTATCACATTATGCCGAACTTGCAGGGCAAATTGAAAAACAGACTTCACAATATGAAACCGTTGAAGAGACCGTTGAAGTAGCTCTGGCATTGGTAAAGAAAGAAGGTTTTGAGAAAATCACAGACGAACAAGGCAACGAGACATACACGGCAGAAATTTCTTACCCGATTGACCGCGAACATTTGCTTGTTCATTATGAAGAGTGGCAGAAACGCACAGGTAATTTCGGTTTTCATTACTCACCTTATAACTTTGACTCCAAGCCCGAATTGAATTTCTTTGAGACCTTGCTCCAGATGTTAAACCAGAAGCCAGATGAAGTGGAAGATATTTATTTCACAGGCGCGTTGACCGATACCAAGAAGACCGATTTCTTCATCGAGTATCGCGGGGTGGATGGACGCATGCACAACTACACGCCCGATTTCGTCATTCGCAGGAAAGATGGCAAGTGTTTGATCGTGGAAATCAAAAGCGAGCGCGAGCGAGAAAATGAAATTGACGGTGAGAACGGCGCAAAAGCGATAGCCACGCGCAAATGGGAAAGTTTAAATCCCGACAAGTTGAAGTATCAAATGGTTTTTGTAAAACAGGATTCTGTAAGCAATGAAGACATCGAAGAAGCCCGCAAATTCATCTAAAACAAATCAACCTTTTCTCCGCCATCGTTTTTTAGATGAAGCAGGCGATACAACCTTTTATGGAAAAGGACATACTCCTATCATTGGCGTCCAAAATGGCGTCTCGTTAAGTTTTATCCTGGGTATGGTGAAATTTCGTTCGCCATTAGAGCCAATCCGTCAGGAAATTCGACGCTTGCAGGAATCGGTTGCAAATGACTCATATTTCAGAGAGGTGTGGAGCATTCAGAAAAAGAAAGCTGAACCTGGCGGGTATTATTTTCACGCTACAGATGATCCCGATTCGGCGCGAAAAGTTTTGTTTGATTACATCAAAACCCTTGATTTGAGCTTTGAAGCGGTGGTTGGCAGAAAAATTCCCGCTATTTTTACGCGCAAGCACCATAGCCGAGAATCCGAGTTCTATGCTGACCTTCTTTCCCATCTGCTCAAGAATAAACTCCAAAGCGGCGGCGATTTAATTCTTGATATTGCCCAGCGCGGTAAAGTTACCCGTAATGTTGTGTTCGAAGAGGCGTTGGATAAAGCCACTGCGCGCTTTCTTAAACGCAAAACGCCTGACCAGATAAAAACACGTATCGCTTTCAATGTTCAATACCCGCGCACAGAACCCTTGCTTAACGTTACTGATTATATATGTTGGGCTGTTCAAAGAGTCTTTGAAAAGGGCGAGACGCGTTACTATAATTTCGTTGTGGATAAGGTGTCACTAGTGGTTGACCTGTACGATAGCAGTCACTATGCAAACAACGAGAATTATTACACCGACCGCAGGCCGCTGACCCCTTTAAATAAAATCAGCCCACCTTCGTACTAGGAGGATACCCTCCAACGACATGGAGTCGGCGTTCATACGATGCAGGCTGACTACATTATAGCCGCTATAATACGAATGTCAACAGTCAAAAATTCAAAATTCATGCCAAACCCATCTTTAATCCAGACTTCCGAAGTCTTTGGCGTGGACAGGAAACCGTGAATTATGAAAGCTACAAAGAAACCCGCAAGTTTATCTAACAATCCAAAGGTGGTTAGCGTCAAGCTCTCCGCAAATATTAAGGGTTTCCAGAAACGCTGGAATGCAAGCTGGGATGAAGCCGCAGTATTCTCTCAATTTAAAAATCGCTTGCTATTCTTAATTGATAAATATCTTTCTCATATTCTTATTGATAAAAGTTCGCTGAACCAATACGCATATTATTCTGGCTTATCTGCTCCTTATTCTGCAACAGGTAAAGATTTTCTATTGGAGTTCAGTCTCAACCAAGAAGGACTGCGTAGCACAATTGTATACAAGACTATTTCGGATTCTGTTACACCGATGCAGTTAGCATGGCATTTACAAAATCTGTTTTTAGTCTTGAGTGCCGTTCCTCAATCAAAACGGACATCTGAGGTTGAATTTAGGTTATTTTCCTTTTTTAATGAGTTCAATGATTTGTTGGATGCCTCTCCCTCTGTACAAATCAGAATTTCTAAAACTAAGAAAGGTGTTACTGTCTATCCAGGAGGAGCTAAATTGTTGGATGACAGGTTAGTAAACGACAATCTCACAGGTCTACAAGATTATCCTGAGTCGCTTAAGGCATTTGAACAAGCACTATCCATTTATCTAAGCGGCGATAAACCAAAATTCCGAAATCTTATTGACAACCTTCGCGTTGCGATTGAACAACTTCTTCGCAAAGTATTGAATAAGCCAAAAAACCTGGAAAATCTGTCGAAAGAATTAGATGATTGGCTGGAAAAACACGGAACACATAAACAAGTTAGAAATCTTTATGGACAATTATTGCATATCTTTACTACTTTACAAAATGATGTTGCCAAACATGGTGACGTAGAACTATTACCAGATGAAATTGAGTATCTTATTTATCTAACAGGAACATTTATGCGCTTGATTATTCAGTTGCGCAGGAGTGAAGCATGACTCCGAAGAAGCCCGCAAGTTCATCTAAAACTGAAAGACCTACTTACGCCGACCGCAAGCCGCTGATCCCATTAAATAAAATCAGCCCACCTTCGTACTAGGAGGATACCCTCCAACGACATGGAGTCGGCGTTCATACGAGGCAGGCAATTATTATTATATTCTTTATGTCGTGAATGTCAACTGCTAAAAATTCAAAATTCATATCAGATTGTGGATATTTCCCCTTTATATTAATAGGAAATTCAGCCCATGAAAACCGCCAAAAAGCCTAAAACTTCTTCCAAAACACAAAAAACTGCCAAATCCCCTAAAGTTGCAAAGCCAACCAGGGCTGTTTCTGCCGCAAGCGCGAAGTATGTTGCCTCAGGTTTGAAACCGAAGAATGAAACCCGCGTGGAGATCAAACCCGCCAAAGGCCGCCCAATGTTAACCTGGGTGGGTAAGAAACCTTTGCGCCATGCGATTGCCTACCCTGCCCAACTCGTAGAGTCTTTCAACGTGCAATCGTCAATCAAAAATCGTAAATCCGAAATCTGGACGGACTGGCCTAAAGATATCCCGCAAACAGGACTGCTATTTCACGGTGATAACAAAGAAGTGCTGGCTCATTTGCTCGCCAACGGCTTTCGTGGAAAAGTGAAACTGATTTACATTGACCCGCCCTTCGACAGCGGCGCAGATTATGTGCGGAAGGTAAGTCTACGTAGCAGTAATGGTACTTCATTGTTTGACAGTGAAAGTTATACCCTGGGCGAGCAAGTCCAGTACACAGATATTTGGGCAAATGATAATTATTTACAGTTTGTATATGAGAGACTTAGTCTGATCAAGGAACTTCTTGATGAGGATGGCACGTTTTGGCTACATTGCGATTATCGCCAAAGCCATTACTTGAAATGCCTCTGTGATGAAGTCTTCAATCGAAATAATTTTGTTACCGAAATAGTATGGAAAAGGTCAATGCCACGCGGGAACGTTCAACATGGACTTAGCGTTGCAAATGATAGCGTCTTGGTTTACAGCAAAGGCATTGAACCGAAGTGGCATCCTCCCTTGTTGCCATATTCTGATGAGTACATGGCAAGGTTTACAAACAAAGATAAAAATGGTCGACACTATGTTCTCGATAGTTTAATAAGTCCTAATCCAGACCGTCCCAACTTAGATTATGTTTGGAATGGGGTAAGAAAAGTGTGGCGAGTGACAAAAGATAAGATGGCGGAATATGAAAAGCAAGGTCGTCTTGAATATACATCCAATCGTATTGCAAGATTTAAAAGATACATGGATGAATTAAAGGGACGTCCTTTAACCACAATTTGGGATGATATCTTTCCTGTCAACTCGCAAGCAGATGAAAGAGAAGATTATCCAACTCAAAAGCCTGAAGCATTGCTTGAGAGAATTATTGCAACTGGGACTGATGGTGGTGATATTGTGCTTGATTGTTTCCTCGGCTCAGGCACAACCGCCGTCATTGCTCAAAAACTCGGTCGCCGCTGGATTGGCGCGGATATCAATAAAGGCGCAATTCAAACCACAGCAAAACGTTTGCAAAGTGTAATACAAGAACGAGTTGAAAGTGCCAAAAGCAAAACACAAACCCTGCCTGGCTTAGAAGACGAAGAGACACCTTCTCCTGCACAGTTAGGCTTTGCAGTCTATCGTGTTAACGATTACGATCTGCAAATCCAGCACAACGAAGCCTTCAATCTGGCAGTTGAGCATCTCGGCATGGCACGCACCAAAACCGATGCCTTCTTTGATGGCACGCTTGGGAAGAAACTGGTCAAGATCGTGCCGTTCAATCATCCCGTCACCCCGCTGGATTTGGAAGAAGTGAGGAGGGAACTCAATAACCGTCCCGATGAAGAAAGGGATATTGTCTTGGTTGGCTTGGGCAAGGAAGTTGCAATTGAAGCATGGCTGGACGAATGTAACAAACTCCGCAAGCAAGGCAATATCCCCAATAAGATCGAAGTCATTGAACTGCGCTCCGATCCCAAATACGGCGGCTTCTTCACGCACGAACCTGCGAAGGCAAAGGCCTCTTTCAAGCGAACTGATAAAGGCGTTGAAATCACGATTGACGACTTTATCTCCCCTACCATCCTCGAACGACTGAAACAACAGAACAAGCATAATCCGCTCTTCCAACCGCAGGTCAACGATTGGCGCTCCATGGTGGATAGCGTGATAATCGATTCCGCTTTTGACGGAAAGGTTTTCAATATCACGCTGGCGGATATCCCTGAGAAGAAGAAAGATCTCGTGGATGGGAAGTATGTCGTGGAAGCCAAAAAGGGCGCGACGATTGCAGTCAAGGTCACGGATATGTTGGGAGAGGAAGTATTGGTTATAAAGAGTTCTTAAACAACAGACCACTGCAATACAAAAAATTCCCAAGCCATCGCTCTCAAACGACGGCTTGTTTTTTTTACCCAAATCCCAAATCCCGATTCCCCGCGAAGCGTATCGAATCCCGACCGCTCTTGGTATAATTCGCCCCTATGAAATATCACATCTGGACCGAAGGATGCCAAATGAACGTTGCCGACTCGCAGCGGGTTGGCTCTTCATTGGAGCATCTTGGCTACACCCTTACCGAAACCATCGAAGAAGCGGACGTTATCGTTTTAAACACCTGTGTCGTGCGCCAATCCGCGGAGGATAAAGCCATGGGGCGTGTCACTTCGCTTGCGCCGCTTAAGAAGAAGAATCCCAATCTTGTCATCAACCTGATGGGTTGCATGGTTGGCGTACGCGGCGCAGAAAAATTGCGCGAAAAACTTCCCTTCGTGGATGTCTTCTCTCCGCCCTCTGACCCTGGTCCATTGATTTCGCATCTTACGCAGGGCGAAGTTCAGTCACTGGAAGATGCAGAAACCACGCGCCGTTTCCTGATGATGGACGAGGAACTGATTCTCCCCGTGGCAGAGCAGGGCAAACTCGTCAGCGCGCATGTGCCGATCGTGTATGGTTGTTCACATGCCTGCACCTTCTGCATCATCCCATCCAAACGCGGCGGTGAGCGTTCACGTCTTGTCGGTGATATTGTGTCAGAAGTCCGCTCGCTTGCAAAACAAGGCGTAAAAGAAGTGACCTTGCTCGGTCAGATCGTGGATCGTTACGGCAAGGATATTCCCGATGGTCCCAACCTCGCGGCGCTCTTACGCGTCCTGCATGAAGTGGACAGCATTGAGCGCATCCGCTTTTTAACTTCGCATCCCAATTATTTTGATGATGATCTCATTCAAGCCATCGCCGAACTTCCGCGCGTGATGCCGCATATCGAGCTCCCCATTCAAGCGGGCGATGACGAAGTGCTTGCGAACATGAAGCGCGGATACACTCAACAGCAATATCGCGACCTCGTGGCAAAGATCCGCTCTCAAATCCCTGACTGTTCCATCGCGACCGACATCATCGTCGGATTCCCCGGCGAGACAGAGGAACAATTCATGGAAACCTACCGCGTCCTCTCCGACCTGAAACTGGATGTGGCCCATCTGGCACGCTACTCGCTGAGAGAGGGAACCGTCGCGGCACGCCGCATGGATGATAATGTTCCAGAAGAAAATAAACTCCGCCGCCTGCACATCCTTGACGATCTACAAGAGCAGATTCTCGGCGAGATCAACAAAAAATATCTCGGCGAAACTGTGGAGGTCTTGTTCGAAGATCAAGTCAAAGGCCGCTGGCGCGGACGAACTCCCACTAATAAAATCATCTTCGTTGAATCCGAAGATGATTTGCGCGGCAAACTTATCCCCGTCACCGTCACATGGACAGGACCTTGGTCCATGCAGGCGGTATTGATGAAACAACCCGAATTGATTTCGATCTAATTTCGTATGGGTGATCCTTGTGGTCGCCCTTTTTTATTTGGGGTTTATAATTTCACCATAACCTTATGTCCCTCCATGAACTCTTCACCACCTTCGCAAACAACCTGCTCCCCATTTTGCTGATCGCAGCAACAGGCTACATTCTCGGTAAAACTCTCACTGTCGACTCGCGCACTATTGGGCGCATCGTCTTTTATATCTTCAGCCCCCTGCTGGTTTTCAATTTGATGGTCACAAGCCAGTTGAATTTTGGACAAGCCATCACTACCGTCAAGTTCACTGCTGCCGTAATTGCCATCATGGGTGTGCTTGCCTTCATCTTCGGCAAAATCTTTCAACTGGAACGCCCACAATTATTAGCCGTTATTCTCACCGTTGCATTTGGCAACACAGGCAACTATGGACTGCCTTTGGTCAAATTTGCGTTTGGGGATGAGGCGCTGGCAGTCGCATCCATTTTTTATGTGACTACCACCATCCTTTTCAACACCGTTGGGGTAATCATCGCCTCGCTTGGACATTCAGGCCTGAAATCCGCTATACTGGGAGTGTTCAAATTGCCGATTGTTTACGGCGTGATACTGGCTTTATTAGTCAAGACCACGGGATTCCAGATTCCCGTTCCGCTTTCACGTACAATTGAGATTGCCGCGAACGGCGCGATCCCGCTGATGATCATTTTGCTGGGATTGGAATTGACGAAGATCGAATGGTCACATAGCTTTCGCGCATTGGGCGTGGGTGTGCTAACAAAATTGATCCTTGGTCCCATTGTTGGACTCCTGCTCGCCAGTTTATTCGGACTGCAGGGACACAGCCATCAGGGAAGTGTGATTGAAGCGGCCATGCCCGCTGCA
Organism: Chloroflexota bacterium; assembly: GCA_016866215.1. Lineage (GTDB taxonomy): Bacteria > Chloroflexota > Anaerolineae > Anaerolineales > Villigracilaceae > Villigracilis. Next base: position 23,879 of record VGNE01000002.1, read on the forward strand.
GTGGCTAACACAGTGATTGCCACCGAATATAAACTGGAGCCGTCGCTGGTCACGGCCATTGTTTTTCTCGGCACGATCTTGAGTCCGCTGACACTTACGCCATTGATCGTATTTTTATCGAGGTAATGCAGTGTTCAATCCATGCAATTTTTTTTTGAAATTCGTTGCGATCATGCTAACGCTTGGATTAAGTTCAATGGGCACGCACCAGGTAAGGGGTCAGGGTGGAATCGAGGTGGAGAATCCAAACATGGTAATCAACTTCGGGCGGACGATCACATTTCAAGCGAAGATCAAAACCCCAATCCCCATCCAGCAGGTATCCCTGCTCTTTCGAGGACTCAACGAAGATGTAACGCGTGTTGAAACTGTACAAGTGGCGCAGGACGGCTCGGTGAGTTTCACGTATGACACTTCGCTGAATGTTTTTCCGCCCTTCAGTTGGATCGTGTTTTGGTTTCAAGCCACATTGAATGACAACAACACCTACACAAGCGCGCCAATCCAATTTCAATACAAGGATGACCGCTTTCCCTGGCGGAATATCACCCGGGCAAATGTAACGGTGAATTGGTACGCAGGCGATGATGAATTTGGAGCGGCCGCATTGGATGCCGCCGGCGCGGGCTTGTTCGCCATGAATGAGATTATCCCGATCTCACTCAGCGACCCAATCCATATTTATATTTACTCAAACATCACCGACCTGCAGAATACATTACTGCTGGGCGGCGAGGAGTGGGTGGGCGGGCACGCCAACCCCGAACTAGGTGTATTGCTGGTAGCAGTCTCGCCCGGCGCTAGTCAATCGCTCGAGATGGAAACAAAGATACCGCACGAACTTGCGCACATCATGTTATACCGTTCCCTTGGCGAAAAATATGAAGTCCAACCCGCCTGGCTGATCGAAGGAATCGCTTCGATGGTGGAGCTGTATCCAAACCCGGATTATGCCCGCGCGCTGGACATTGCGAGCAAAAATAATTCATTACTTGCATTTGACGACTTGTGCGCCTCCTTCCCCGCCGACGCAGGCTCAGCCTATCTGGCCTATGCCCAATCCCAATCATTCGTCGCTTACATCCGCAATTCCTTTGGCACCTCCGGGTTGGGCAGGTTGACTAATTCCTACAGCGATGGGTTTAACTGCGAACTAGGAGCCATCAATGCGCTCGGGGGTCCGCTCAGCCAATTGGATACACGCTGGCGTGAAAGTGTGTTGGGACAAAATAATACAGGCGTTGCCATGCGAAATCTTGCGCCTTTAATACTACTGATGGCATTGGTATTGGTTGTGCCGATCTGGGGCACTATCAACATGCTGCTGCAAAGGAAAAAAGATGGAATCCAACCCAAATGAACAAATCCGTGCGCATATCTGGGTAAAGGGTCGCGTGCAAAATGTAGGCTTTCGTGCGTATGTGGAATACAAAGCCTTGCATATCGGCGTCCTCGGCTGGGTACGCAATATTGGGCAGGATACAGTGGAAACTGTTGCCGAAGGGACGCGCATTCAAATTGATGAATTTATTGAGATGGTCAAGCAAGGTCCAGGCGCTTCACACGTGGACGAAACGCGCATAGAGTACGAACCCACCACAGGTCAGCTGGAAGCATTTGTTGTGAAGAGAAGCTTGTAATTTCACCACAGATAAGTAGTTGAATCCTGTCAAAAAAATCAAGCGGCAGTCTTATTCTGCGACAGGCATGAAGTTATGATGACTGGTTGGATGATATTCGATCTTTTCATCACATTCGCATGGGTCGGTATGAACGACAACTTCCACTAACGAGGGTATTTTGTGAAACAGGTTGTGGCGTACCTCTTCGGCAATGAAGTGACTCTGCAGGGTGGTCTGCTGGCAATTCACAGTGATGTGCATTTCGCCATATAGACGATGTCCCAGCCAGCGTATGGCTGTACTGTGAACATCCATTACCCCGGGAATGTGGGAAGCTGTGTGCTTGAATTCCGCATGGATTTCAGGGTCAACTGCATCCATCATGCGATGCCACATATCCTGCGCGGATTTCCAGACGATGCCAAGGATCGCGGCTCCAATTCCCAGGCCGACAATTGGGTCGAACAACGGAAAGCCAAGCCATACCCCGATTGCCCCTGCCAGCACTGCCAGTGATGTGAACCCATCGGTACGGGCGTGATACCCATCCGCGACCAGCGCGGCGGAGCCGATCTCTTTTCCAACGCGGATTCTGAAAACAGCCACAAGTTCATTTCCAAGAAAGCCGATGACGGCCGCCGCCGCAACCCAGCTGAGATGGTTGATCGGCTGTGGATTGATGATCTTCAGAATGGACTGATAAATCGCAACACCCGCACTGAAAGCGATCATCAACACAATGATCACACCGGCGATATCCTCGGCGCGTCCGTAACCATAGGTGTAACGACGGTTGCGCGCGCGGCGCGAGAGCCAGAAGGCCAGTCCGAGCGGGATGGCGGTCAGCGCATCGGAGAAGTTGTGGATGGTATCCGCCAATAGCGCGACGCTTCCACTGATCGCCACAATGAACACCTGGAAGATCGCGGTGACAAGCAGTCCCGCCAGTGAAATTTTCAAAGCCCAGATGCCGCGATCGGTAGCGAGATTGGGATCGAGAGCGGCTTGTTGATGTCCGTGACTGTGCGGCATGAATAAATGCTTCAGCCACGCAATCACCTTATTATTTGAGTACGAATGTTCATGCCCATGGTTGTGATCATGATTATGGTCATGGTCTTGATGGTGTTCGCGCTCTCTATGCTCGTGTTCGTCATTGTGTTTCATAAGATTCTCCAGTACTTTATTATTAGGATTTGGGCGCTTCGGAGCGCGGAAATTTTGCTTATACAAACCCCAACCCGCGCTCTTTCAACGAAACCCATTTCCCCTGACCGATCACCAAATGGTCGAGCACATCCACATCCAATAATTTTCCCGCCTGTACTATGACGCGCGTCACAGCCACATCATCAGGGCTGGGTGTGGGGTCGCCGCTTGGGTGGTTATGCACTACGATGATCGCCGAGGCATTCGTGCGGATCGCATCCTTGAATAATTCACCCACCCTCACTTGCGAAGAATTAACCGAGCCTCTATATACTTCCAATATCTCCAGCACCCGATTCCTTCGATCCAGCAGAATGACCCGCAAGTGTTCCTGCTCCAGGGCAGACATTTCATACTGCACAAGCGAGGCCGCATCGGCGGGGCTGTTAATGGCAGGTCGCTCTTCAGGCGATTCAAGTGTCAGCCTTCTGCCTAACTCAATAGCGGCCTTGATCTGCGCCGCTTTGGCTTCACCAATTCCATGTTGTTCTGTTAATTCTTTAATGGGAGCGCGATGCAAACCCATTAACCCGCCAAATTTTTGTAATAAGCGTTGACCCACTTCTACTGCATTTTCGCCCTGCACACCCACACGCAATAAAATGGCGATCAACTCCGCATTGGTCAATGCCTGCGGACCAATCGAAGCCAGCCTCTCACGCGGGCGGTCCGATTCATGCAGGTCTGCAATTCGATAGGTTGGCTTGGAATTGGATTCTGTCACAGTTCTCCTCCAGCTACTGGGTTGGCTTATTTTACAACCTTTTTCCTGCCCGGTACTTCATCCCCTATAACTGCTTCACAAAATGCACCAGCCGCTCCGCTTCGATATATCCAAGTTTTAAATGTGCGCGGATACCCGCTTCGTTATCCAGCCAGGTATCCGAAGCCATCTCAGTACAACCTTTCCCACGCGCCCAATCCTCCGCCGCCTGACATAATGCGCCCGCCACTCCTTTTCCACGAATTTCTGGATACACAAACCATCCTTCGATATAACCAACCGGACCGGTTTCACACCCTTCCCCATATTCTCTTAAACGCGCCTCAAGCATTCCAACCGGCTTGCCATCCACCAGCGCGAAGAAGACCGCATCCTGATCGCTAGCAAGTATGTCAACCATATCAAAATTCAGATATTCATCCGGCGCGTCGGGCCAAATCTCCTTTCGCATCTTGAACCATTCAGGGTTGTCTGCCGGTGTAATCCGGCGAATGACTATTTTCATCTCTCTCCTGATCTTTTAAGGCGCGGAATCCAACGTGGGACAGTTTTCAAATAATATTCGTAAGACCTGCCAAATTTCTTTTTCAAAGTGGGTTCTTCATAAAGCAGAACAAATAGATGAAATGCAATGAAAAAAATTTCATGCGCCGCGCTTCCCCAACCAATTCAGCAACTTCCTTGTAGACCAGGTATTGATCACATCCTTCGGCTCCAGCCACGCGCGGCGCGCAATGGCCACGCCATAATGAAGCATATCCAGATCGCCTTCGGAATGTGCGTCTGTGTTAATGCTGAGCAGCACGCCCAATTCCCTTGCGCGGCGGGCAAAAATATCGTCGAGATCGAGGCGGGAAGGGTGGGCGTTGATCTCCATTGCCACGCCGGACACTGAGGCAGCCTGCAAAATAGCTTCCATATCCAGATCTGCCCCTTCCCGGTCTGGAAATTCACGACCAGTTGGATGACCAATAATATCCACATGTGGGTTTCCGACGGCCTTCAACAATCGGGGCGTGATCTTCTCACGCGGCTGACGCAAACTGGAATGAAGCGAGGCTACTACAATATCAAGCGTGGCCAGAAATTCATCGGGATAATCCAGCGTTCCGTCGGCTTTGATCTCCACTTCGGTCGAATGCAGAACCAGGATGTCATCGCCCAGTTGTTTTTGAATCTTTTTGATTTCAGCGACTTGCTTTTTATGGTCTTCCATTTTCATTCCATTCGCAACGCCCAGCCCTGCAGAATGATCGGTAAATGCAATGACTTTTATGCCTCGTCTTGCAGCGGCGCGCGCCATATCCAGCATGCTCAACTTGCCATCGCTCCATGTGGAATGAGTTTGTAAATTGGATTTAATATCCTTGACCTCGATCAATTTCGGAAGTTTATTTGCCTTGGCCGCCTGCACCTCGCCGCGGTCTTCGCGCAACTCAGGCGCTATCCACGGCAGACCTAAAGTTTTATAAACTTCTTCTTCCGTGGCGCAAAGAATTTCACCTTTACCACTCACCTTGGTCAGCGCATGTTCGGATAAAGATAAACCTTTATCCAATGCGATTTGACGAAGCGCAACATTATGATCTTTTGAACCCGTTGCATATTGCAGCGCCGTGCCGAACTTTTCGGGCGGATGCACCCATACTTGCGCGCGCACCCCATCCGTAAATTCGAGGCTGGCCTTCATTTCGCCTTTTCCTAAAACGCGGCTGACCCCTCTAAGATTGACAAAGGCTTCCATGACAGCCACTGCGTGTGAATCTTTGGCCGCAACTAAAATATCGAGATCGCCGACCGTGGAACGCATCCTTCTCAGACTGCCGGCTGGTTCTGCCGCGACGACTCCTTTCACGCCTTTGAGGACTGCAATGATCTCCTGCGCCCGCGGATAGGCGCGCCCAAGCGGGAGTCTGCCGGACCTGCGAGCGAGGGATGCAATCCCTTCCAGGATGGCACTCTCGGACTTGGCGCCCATGCCCGGCAATCCGCGCAACTGTCCGTTTTTCGCGGCAGTTTCCAGTTCAGATAGAGACGTGATGTTTAAGGTCTTCCAAATGAGCGCAATCTTCTTCGGACCCAGCCCGGGCACTTGCAGCCAGCCTGCCAAACTTTCGGGAATTTCCTCTTTTAGTTTCTCAAGAAATTCGAGTTTGCCTGTCCGCAGTAACTCGTCAATTTTTTCGGCGATGGCTTTGCCTACACCGGGGATCTCACGCAGTTTTCCCTCTTTCCAAAACTCACTGGCTTCGCGGCCGAGGCTGATCAAGTTTTCAGCTGCCTTGCGATAGGCGAGAATGACGTAAATGACCTCGCCTTTGATCTCACAAAGATTTCCAATAAGATTAAATGTATCTGCAAGTTGACGGTTGTTCATCATAACGGTAATCCTTCAAGAATATGCGGGATATACACTCCAACCTGATAAGATCAAGACATCCGGCAACAAATTAATTGACCTCCCACATAAGTTATTCGAAGGATAGGTTTGCCACCGGTCAAAGCATGTATTTTCGGCAGGCAACAAGCCTGACCTATTTGGCAGCCCCTTTTATTGACGATGCCAGTTATTACTCAAACAATACGATCTTATATCCTAATGCATTGAAAAATCTGAGCAAATAGGCCTCAGCATTTCTTTGCGCCTGAACAAGGATACCATCATCCAATGCGACACTCATGATCCTGTCCTGTCCCACGCCAAGCGATTGAATCACATAGTTCGGGTCAATATCCACAAAGATGCCTTCCTGAACAGTATAGACTTCCATTTGATTTGTATCCAAAGTTACCGCCAGGATTTCCGCAGGCGGCAGATTTACATACAGAACGCCATCTTGGAGGCGCATGTCGCTGGGCTGGATTTTCTCCATATCAATCCCCGCGATTACCGATCCATGAATTTGCAAGAGCAACTTGGTACCAAAGAGGTACGTAGAGAGCGGGTGTTCCTGGTTAACTTCATGCGACACAACTTGTGAAACGCTGTATTGTATGGTCTCCAAACGAGCCAGCGCACGAATTTCATTGATATAGGTGACGGGGTCGGGTATGATCGTGGGCGTAGGATTCATCATCTGCGAAACCTGGGTTTGCAAAGCCTCATTGGCCTGGTTGATCTGTTGGAAGGGAGCCGTTGCCGCCGCCGCACTCTCGCGTACGGTCTGTACAATAAAATACACGCCAGCCGCCAAGACCGCCAATATCAGAATGGACAAGATCGTGTTGAATGTGTTTTTCATTTTCGTCCTTTCTACTCTTGTTGCATAAATTACAAAATTCAGGTTTATTTATTTGTGCTGGATTTTGTAAATCTTGTCTTATTATAGCAACATCAGTATGATTGCGCGCAACCAGTATTGAAAGATGAAAAAAATCCTGCTCGTACTCTCCCTTGCTGTTTTTGGATGTTCACTCCCTGTGACTTTGGGGACACCCACGCCGATTCCAACCCTCACCCCTGCGGGGACTCCCTCCCCCATACAGACGCCTCTCGCCACGCCCGAGCCTGGCACTGAACAAAATCCGTTGATCCTCGCCCTGGCCCCCTCCACGCATCCCACCGACGAAACCATCGCGGCGGGAGAGTTGATTGCGGCATTTCTTGAATCGCGTACAGGCTATAGGGTTGTCTCGGTTGCGTCTTCCTCCGAGCAGAGTCTGGTGGAGGCTTTCGCAAAGGGCAACGCACATATCGGAGCGCTCTCGCCATTCGCCTACCTGCTAGCGCGTGAAAACGACTCGGTTACTGCCCTGCTGGCGAGCGTGCGTGACGGTGGAGCATTCTACGGCGCGCAGATCATCGCCAACCGCGAAAAAGAATTCACATCTTATTATGATGAAGCTCGCAGTGAAAATACAACCGACGCCGCCACTGCCTTGAATCAATTTGAAGAGAAAAAAGCCTGCTGGAGTGATGAAGACTCGCCGTCAGGGTATGTGGTGCCGTTCGGATTGCTGAATCAGGCTGGGGTCCAGATAAGAAGCGGGGCATTCCTCGCAGGTCAGCCAAGCGTTGTGCGTGCCGTCTATGCGGATGACATCTGCGATTTTGGCGCAACCTACATTGACGCGCGCGATTCGCCGGCGCTCGAAGCGGATTATGGCGATGTGATGGACCGGGTGATCGTCATTTGGCGCATCCCCAATATTATTCCGTATGAAAATATTTCGATGGCTAATTCACTGCCGATTGAAATGCGCCGAATGATCCAGCGCGCATTCATTGACCTGATGCTCACTTCCGAAGGCGAAGCCGCCATGCAAGCCGTTTACGGCATGGATGAATTGCAGGTCGTGGAAGATGCCGCGTATGCGGATTTCGCTTCCTATGTGAAGTCTTCGCGGCTGGATTTGTTGAGTCTGATCAAATAGATGTTATTTGAAAAACATTCCCCAAACTGCCAACATGCCAAAAATAATAAGTACAACGCCAAGACTCGTAATGATCTCACGTGGTTCGCGTTGATCGCTTAAAGTCATTTCGGGAGGGAGGCCAGTCACCATCCAACGCGCGCCTGCGAACCAGGTAAAGATCAACCCGCCGAGCAAACCGCCAATATGTCCCCAATTATCAATGCCGGGCGACAAGCCAATGAATAAATTAATCGCAATAATGAAAACCGTGTTGCCAATGGCCTGGCGCGCCTGATTGCCAAACAATTCACGGTTTTGATAAAAGAAGATCACCTGCGCCCCGATCAGCCCAAACACAGCCGTGGAGGCGCCGACCGAATATCCGTTTTCACCGGTCAGGAGGAAGGAAAAAACATTCCCGGCAAATGCGCCGAGGAAATACAAAAGCGCAAACCTGACATGCCCAAATTGCCTCTCCATAAACGTGCCAATGGACAACAAAGCATACATGTTAAAGAAAATATGGGCAGGCGAACCGTGCAGGAAAACAGGTGTGATAAAGCGCCATAATTCCCCCGCGCGGATGGCGGTATTGAAACGCGCGCCATAGATCTCAAGCCAGTCTATTTGATAGACGGCATATCCCCAGATCGCCACGCTGGCCAATTGCAAAAGATAAACCATTACAGTAAAGCCGATCAGGGCATACGTGACTGTCGGCGCGAGGGATGGCAGAGCGATGCGAACTGATTGGGTTGGAGGAGCAGGCTCGGGCATGCGCGAAGCGAGAGGCGAAGCCCCCGGTGGGGATGATATCGGGGGTTGATTCATAATGTCACCTTGCGATGATGCACACGTAAATGTTCCGCTGAAATAATCGCATATACCTTTCCCACGGTATCATCCAGATGAAAATCCTGATTGACGATCACATAATCGAAGGCTTCAATCCGCGATAACTCCTTGCGCGCCGTGGCAATCCGCAGGGATAAAGAGTCAGCCGTTTCGGTCTTGCGCTCGCGCAAACGGTGTTCCAACTCATCTTCATTTTCACAGGTAATAAAGATCAACAAAGCCTCGGGGGCAAGTTTACGAACACTTTCCGCGCCTTGCACATCGAGGCGCATGACTACATCCTTGCCGCTTGCAAGCGCCTCCCGCACCTGCGCCATCGGAATGCCTTTGTAATCGCCGTACACCATTGCATATTCGATCAATTCATTCTCTTCGATCATGCGCGCAAATTCAGCCTTCGAAACAAACCAGTAATCCTTGCCGTCGATTTCGTTCTCACGTTTTTCACGTGTGGTGGCGGTCACAACAAAGTGAAATGGGAATCCGCGATCCATCATACGCTGGACGATTGAATCTTTTCCAACACCGGATGGGCCGGATATAACGATTAACAACGGTTGGGATTTGCGGAGTTCGAATGTTTTGGACATTCATCTATTTTACCAAAAAGGAACGGCTGAGTTCTACTTCCGATTTGCATCACGGTATATGTTACTTTCCGATAGGCAAAAAAGCCTATCGGAGGAGCAACATGATGAGCCTGAAAAGCAAGCGCGAGTTGTTGGAAGTTGTGCGACCACGATACCTGAAAGCGAGCAAGGTTGAAAAGCAAAAGATGCTGGACGAGTTTACGTCTGCGACTGGCTATCATCGCAAACATGCGATCCGTGTGCTAAAAAACCAAGTTCAAGTTCAAAACCACCTTAAAGGGAAAACCAAAACCTACCAAACCATCTATCGTGGCGAAGTGGTGCGGGCGCTTGAGCAGATCTGGGAGATCTACGGACACCTCTGTTCCAAACGTTTGCAACCATTCTTACCAGAAGCCATTAAAGCGCTGGAGCGTTGTCAGGAAATCCAACTTTCCAAAGACACAAAAGAACTGCTCTCCCTGGCACCGCCCGCCAGGGCAGGTGTGAAAATCAGTTCAGCCAGTATAGATCGCTGCTTGTGTCCTGTTCGAATCAAGACGCGGCACGGCTTGAGCACCACCAAACCTGGCAGCCTGCTTAAAAAGTCAATTCCAGTACGCACCTTTACCGAATGGAGCGAAGAACAACCTGGCTTTATGGAAATTGACCTTGTCGCACACTGCGGAGATAGCACAGCAGGGCAATTTTTGAACACCTTGACCTGTACCGACGTGTGTACAGGTTGGGCCGATATAACGGGGCTGCCACGTCGTTCGCAAGAAGCAGTTTCTGAAGCCATACACCTCATGCGCCAAAGACTGCCCTTTCCTTTGCTCGGCATTGATTCGGACAATGGCAGTGAATTCATCAATGATTTGTTGTACCGCTACTGCCTGGATGAGAAGATCACTTTTACCCGTTCTCGTCCATACAAGAAAAACGATCAGGCGCATGTCGAGCAAAAGAATTGGTCCGTCATACGGCATACCGTTGGTTATGACCGCTGGGAAACAGAGCAGGAACTTGCTCTCCTTGAAAGTATTTATGACGATTTACGGCTCTACATCAATTTCTTTCAACCGTCTTTCAAATTGATGGCTAAAGCCTGTACTGAGCCTGTCGAAGTGAACGCATTGGCAACAAGACCATCAAACGGTATGATACAGCCAGGACCCCTTACCAGCGTGTACTCGAACGCAAAGATATTTCTTTGGAGGCCAAAGCACGGCTCATGAACTTGTATATCCAACTTAATCCTGCTGATCTTCGCCGCCGGATTGATCAGAAAACTGCCCAACTTTGGAAAATTTCTCGGTAACATTTTCTTGTGATGCAACGTTATCGTCATAGTAACATTTTATCTTGATGCATTACGCGCGTGCATAGACCGCAGACGATAGACTGCTATAGTCAGTCGGTTGTATTCATTAAACTTCTATTCCAAGTAGTCACACCAACCCTCATACTTCTTTATCTTGCCGCGAATCGCATCATGATACACATTCTGGATCTCGCGCGTTATCCTGCCAGATTTTCCATCGCCGATCTTACGGAAATCAATTTCACTCAAGCCGATGCACTCAGCGGCAGTACCGCACACAAAGACTTCGTCCGCGATGTAGAGCTGGTCGCGTGAAATCGGCTGTTCCAAAATCCTGTATCCCAAATCCTGCGCAATCGTATGAATGGAATGACGTGTAATCCCTTCCAATACCGGCGCAGTGGAGGGCGTGATAATTTTGCCATGACGCACGACAAAAAGATTCTCGCCCGTGCATTCCGCAATATATCCCTGCGGATCAAGCATGATTGCTTCTTCAAATCCCAAACGCTGCGACTCGGTCTTGGCAAGAATACTGTTGGCATAATTACCCGATATCTTGGCTTTGGTCATCATCACGTTCGGGTGATGGCGTGTGAAAGATGAAATATTCGCGCGAATGCCTTTTTCCAACGCTTCATCGCCAAGATAATTGTTCCACTCCCACACGGCAATCGCGAGGCTGGGCTTGCCACTGTCCACATTCAAATTCCAGCCGCCACCATCCAGATACATTAACGGGCGAATATAGCAATCCTTAAACCCGTTGACTCGCACGGTTTCCCTGATCGCCTCACTGACCTGATCCACTGTCCACGGAAATTCGCGGAAGCCCAACACTCGCGCCGAGTCAAGCAGACGTTCGATGTGTTCCTTCAAGCGAAAGACCGCAGGTCCCTTGTCTGTGTTGTATGCGCGAATGCCTTCGAACACCGCCGCGCCGTAATGCAGCGCGGGCGTCAGCATATGAATGGTGGCTTTCTCGAACGGTACCATTTCGCCGTTCATCCAGATGAATTTCGATTCCATGCCCATGATAATTTCTCCTTTTTAATTTGGAGTGCGGGAGCAAGCTCCCGCACCGACAGCTTGCTGTCGGACTCCAGAGTTTAGATTCTTTTGATAATTTCATCCGCCATCTGGCGGGTCGTTAACTTGCCACCGATGTCTGTAGTGCGTGCACCAGCGGTAATTGTTTGTTCAACAGCCTTTTCAATCACGACGGCTTCCGCTTCAAGTTTCAACGAATGGCGAAGCAACATTGCCGTTGAAAGGATCGTACCAATTGGATTTGCGATTCCCTTGCCTGCAATATCTGGCGCTGACCCGTGGATCGGTTCAAACAACCCGACAGTTGATTCGCCCAAACTGGCAGAGGGCAGCATCCCCATTGACCCTGCCAAGATCGAGGCCTCGTCCGTGAGAATATCGCCGAACATATTCTCCGTGACGACTACATCCATCCAGGCGGGATCAGTGATCAGCCGCATGGATGTAGTATCCACGAGCATGTGCTCGAGTTCCACATCTTTATTTTCCGCGCCAACTTCGGTTGCGATCTGACGCCACAAACGAGATGACTCTAAAACATTGGCTTTATCCACCGAAGTCACTTTTTTCCTGCGGCCTTTCGCCAGCTTGAACGCAAGTTCCATCACGCGCTTAATTTCGTAATCATAATATTCAAGGGTATCCACAGCGCGCTCACGGCCATCTTTGATGTCGCGCCCCTTGGGCCAGCCGAAGTATAGTCCGCCAGTAAGTTCGCGCACGACGAGAATATCCACGCCTTGCAATTTCTCAGGCTTGAGCGGTGACCACTCCATCAGCGCAGGATGTACTTTGACAGGGCGTAAATTTGCGAATACGCCGAGACCTTTTCGCAAGGCGAGCAGTCCACGCTCGGGGCGGTCTTTCGCGGCAGGGTCATCCCATTTGGGTCCGCCCACCGCGCCAAGCAAAACCGCATCCGCAGACTGGCAATCGGCGAGGGTTTCATCGGTCAACGATGAGTTGTATTTATCAATCGAACAACCGCCCATCAGGCGTTCTGTGAAATTGAATGTGTGATTATATTTGCTGGCGATGAAGTCCAGCACGCGCACGGCTTCAGCGACCACTTCGGGTCCAATGCCGTCGCCGGGGAGGAGGGTTATTTTGAATGTCATTATTCTCCGATTTACGATTTCGTGTTGCGTGTTGCGTAACTTGTGTACGTGTCTACCTGTTTCCGTGTCTACTTGTCCACGCCCTCAATGCGCCACCATCAGCCCATATTCCATTGAATCGGCCAACGCGCGCCAGGAGGCTTCGATGATATTTGTGCTTGCGCCGACAGTGCTCCAGCGGCCTGTGCTGTTGCGCGTGTCGATCAATACGCGGGTGATGGCTTCGGTACCATGGTCGGAATCGAGGATGCGGACTTTGTAATCGGATAGATAGAATTTAGCAATCTGCGGGTAATAACCGGCCAAAGCCTTTCGCAATGCGTTATCCAGCGCATTGACGGGACCATTGCCCTCGGCGGCAGTGTGAAGCACTTCGCCTTGCACGCGGACTTTGACCATCGCTTCAGCGAAGATACCGCGCATGTCACGGTGCTCGACGTTGACAAAAAAATCAATCAGTTCAAACGGAGGTTTATAGCCGTATTCCTGTCGCTTCAACATCATGGCCACGGATGCTTCGGCAGCTTCGAAGGAGAAACCGCGCGATTCAAGTTCCTTGATGTCATTGAGCACGCCAACGACTTCTTCACCTTCCACTTCCACGCCGTGTTCTTCGGCTTTGCTTAATAAATTACCGCGACCTGAAAGATCAGAGACAACCACGCGCATTTTATTGCCGATCTTTTCCGGCTCGATGTGTTGATACGATTGCGGCGAACGTCTCATCGCGGCGACGTGCACGCCGCCTTTATGCGCGAATGCAGATTTACCAACAAACGGCAAATGTTCATCGGGCGTGAGGTTGGCTACCTCCGCCACGAAATGCGAGAGTTCATATAAATGTTCCAGCTTTCCTGCGGGCAAACATTGATAGCCCATTTTGAGTTCAAGATCAGCCATGATGGAAATTAAGTTGGCATTGCCGCAGCGTTCACCCACGCCATTGATCGTGCCTTGCACTTGAATTGCGCCCTCGCGAATCGCCGTCAACGAGTTGACCACGGCACACTCGCCGTCGTTATGGGTGTGGATCCCGAATGGGGTTTTTATGACCAGTTTGAGGTTGCGAATGATGCGTTCCACTTCCCAGGGCAATGTCCCGCCGTTGGTATCGCATAAAATGACTGTTTCCGCGCCGCCGCGAATCGCCGCGCGTAAAGTTTCGAGCGCGTAGGATGAATCCGCTTTGTAGCCGTCGAAGAAATGTTCGGCGTCATAGATGACACGCTTATTGTTTGATTTGAGATAAGCGACAGACTGCTCGATGATGCGAAGGTTATCTTCAGGCGTTGTTTGTAAAACTTCCTTAACGTGCAACGTCCACGTTTTTCCAAAGATGGTGCAGACAGGCGTGTTGGAATCAAGCAGGGCTTTGATGTTGGCGTCATCTTCGGGTCCGCCTTTGACACGACATGTTGAACCAAACGCAGCAATCAGCGCATTCTTCCACTGCATATCGCGGGCACGTTCGAAAAACTCAACATCCTTTGGATTTGAGCCAGGCCAGCCGCCTTCGATGAGGGCTACGCCGATGTCATCGAGTTTTTGCGCGATGCGGATTTTGTCATTGCTCGAAAGCGTAAAGCCTTCGGATTGAGTCCCATCGCGCAGGGTGGTGTCGTAGATTTGGATTTGGGTCATATATTACCTGTTGCGTATTTCGTGGTGCGTGTTGCGTAAAAAAACGGAACACGCTACACGCTACACATTGGATGCCTCAAACTCTGCAATCTGTTTCTCGAAACCCAAGATGTAGCCGAGTTCGTCCACGCCATTTAGTAAACACGTTTTGTTAAATGGATCAATCGGGAAAGTGACGGAACCTCCAGGGTAGGATAATGTTTGGGTCGCAAGGTCAACTGTCAGTTCGGCGCGAGGCGCTTCTTCCACAAGGTCAAAAAGCATTTTGTGAGTCGCGTCATCCACAATGATCGGGATGAGTCCATTCTTCAAAGAGTTGTTGCGGAAGATGTCTGCGAAGGATGTGGAAATGACGGCGCGGAAGCCGTAACTGGTGAGCGCCCACGGGGCATGTTCGCGGCTCGAACCGCACCCGAAGTTGTCTCCTGCTAAAAGAATTTGACAGCCCTTTGACTCGGGCTTATTGATGATGAAATCTGTTTTGATGGATTTGTCATCGTTATAGCGCCAGTTGAAAAAGAGCGCGTCGGCAAGATTGTTCTTATCTGTGACTTTCAAGAACTGCGCGGGGATGATCTGATCCGTGTCAATGTCGTTGACGGGCAGAGGCATGACGCGGGAGGTGAGGGTGGTGAAATTTGCCATAGTTGATTTCCGATTTTTGATTTACGATTGATGATTACTCCGCTGGTTGAGTAGCCCCGAATGCTCTGTGAGGGGCGTATCGAAACCAGCAATGATAGGTAAACTTTAAATTTCGAGATGTGGTCTCGATACGTGTCTCGCTATCGCTCGACACTACTCGACCACCATCATGAATTTAAATTTTAGACAACAGTACGCGGGTCCGTGACGACTCCATTGATCGCTGTTGCCGCCGCAGTGACGGGGCTGGCTAAAAACGTGCGTCCGCCTTTGCCTTGCCTTCCTTCAAAATTGCGATTGCTGGTTGAGACAGCATATTGACCTGGAGTTAATTGATCGGGATTCATCGCGATACACATGCTGCACCCTGCTTCGCGCCATTCACCGCCTGCTTCTTTGAAAATTTTATCCAAGCCTTCCTGCTCGGCTTGCTTTTTAACATCTTGAGAACCAGGCACCACCATGAGACGTAAGCTATCCGCAACTTTGCGTCCCTTCAGCATTGCAGCGGCAAGACGTAAATCAGAGATACGTGAGTTGGTGCAACTGCCGATGAAAACCACATCCACTTTTTTGCCAAGCAGGGATTGACCAGGCTGTAAGCCCATGTAAGCCAATGCTTTTTCGAAGGCGGCTTTTTGTGATGGTTCAGTAAATGATTCAGTGGTGGGGACTCGATCTGTGATCTTCATGCCCATGCCAGGATTTGTGCCGTAGGTGATCATCGGTTCAAGTTCAGAAGCGTTGAGCATAATGGACTTGTCGTACGTCGCGCCTTCATCACTTGGCAATGTTTTCCAATACGCAACGGCTTTGTCCCAGTCTGCGCCTTGTGGGGCGAACTCGCGTCCCTTGAGATATTCAAAGGTCACTTCATCGGGCGCGATCATGCCTGCGCGCGCGCCGCCTTCAATGGACATGTTGCAGATGGTCATGCGCTGTTCCATGGTCAAGCCGCGGATGGCTTCACCTGTGAACTCAAAGACGTGACCTGTTCCGCCGCCCACGCCGATTCTGGCAATGAGCGCGAGGATGATGTCTTTAGCTGAAACGCCATTTGCAAGTATGCCAATGACTCGAACTTCGTATGTCTTGGCTTTCCTTTGCAGCAAGCATTGAGTCGCAAGCACATGCTCCACTTCGGATGTGCCGATACCGAAAGCCAATGCGCCAAACGCGCCATGCGTAGCGGTGTGACTATCGCCGCAGACGATGGTCATGCCTGGCTGGGTGCGTCCGAGTTCGGGGCCAATCACGTGGACAATGCCGCGGTGGGGACTGGTCATGCCATGCAAGGTGATCCCGAATTCAGCGGCGTTGGTTTCCATTTGCTTGATCTGCGCGGCGGCCATTGCGTCTGCAATGGGAACATCTATCGGCGTGGTTGGAATCGAATGATCCATCGTGGCGAGAGTTTTATCGGGGCGGCGGACTTTTAATCCGCGCTGACGCAGGCCCGTGAAAGCTTGCGGTGAGGTGACTTCGTGCACGAGGTGCAAGTCAATGTAGAGGACA
This sequence comes from Chloroflexota bacterium, assembly GCA_016866215.1. Classification (GTDB taxonomy): domain Bacteria; phylum Chloroflexota; class Anaerolineae; order Anaerolineales; family Villigracilaceae; genus Villigracilis. Next base: position 40,507 of record VGNE01000002.1, read on the forward strand.
GCTGGGGATTCAGGTTGTTCTGCGACAACGTGTAAGTCCCAGATTTTTTGGAAGAGAGTTTTGGGCATAGGGTTATCAGTGAGTAGTAATCAGTGAACAGTTATCAGTTTTAAAGACGTGTTGCGTGTTGCGTGTTCCGTGCCTACCTGTCTACTTGTTTACCTGTTTTCGTTACTCGCTTTCAGCAGAGTCGTCTGCATCGGTAATGGGAGCAGGTTCGGGCGCGGAAAAGAATCCGCTTGTATCCCAGCCAGATGGGATGGTTTGCGGTTCGGGAAAAGGGTTGTAGGCTGAGGTCTGGACAGTGTCCTGATTTTCATCTTGAGTGGTCATGTCAATTTCTCCTTTTTATAAATACTCCGTTGGTTGAGTAGGGCGAGTGTTCTTCTCACCCGTATCGAAACCAACAAGTTATCAAAATACTTTTCATTCACTGGTGGTTTCGATACGCCCTGCGATGAACAAGCAGGGCTACTCAACCACCGAGTTCCATATTTATCCAAGCATCACTCCGAAATCGTTCTGGACTTTTTCAGTCCCTTCGGTTTGCGCGATGATTAATTTGTTGACGGCATTGATATAAGCCTTGGCGCTGGCGACAATGATGTCCATATCTGCGCCGTGACCGCCGTAAACGCGCGAGTATTCAACTTCGCTTTGCGCGTCCATGGTTGATTTTCCGTTATCGCTTTGAATGCGGACAGTGACTTCACCGAGCGCGTCAATGCCCGATGTGATGGCGTGGATGTTGAATTCAAGCAAGGTGCATGGAACGTTGATGATCGAATCAATCGCCTTGTACGTTGCATCCACCGGACCTGTGCCGATCGCGGCGACGGTGTGAATGATTCCATCGGGTCCGCGCAAACGGACAGTGGCTGTGGGCATGCCCATCGTGCCGCATGAAACTTGCATACCGCTCAACAAATACACATCGCGCGGACGATAAAACTCATCGGCAATGAGGGCTTCGAGATCAAGGTCGGTGACGGTCTTCTTGCGGTCAGCGAGCTCCTTGAAACGCGCGAAGGCTTTATCGAGTTCAACTTCATCGAGCGAGTGACCCATCTCAGCGAGACGCGAACGCAGCGCATGGCGGCCCGAATGTTTACCCAACACAAGTTTGGATTGATTAACGCCGACATCTTCGGGGCGCATGATCTCATACGTGGTCTGGTGCTTCAACATTCCATCCTGATGAATGCCCGCTTCATGCGCGAAAGCATTTGAACCCACGATGGCTTTATTCGGCTGGACAATTATGCCCGTGTAATTGCTGACTATCTTGCTAATGCGCGAAATTTGGGTCGTCTCAATTCCCGTTTCAAGATTGAAAACCGGCTTGCGAGTCTTCAATGTCATCACAACTTCTTCGAGCGATGTATTGCCCGCGCGTTCGCCGATTCCATTAACCGTCACTTCAGCCTGACGTGCGCCCGCTTGAATGCCCGCCAATGTATTCGCAGTTGCGAGTCCAAGATCGTCATGGCAATGCACAGAGATCGTGATGCCATCGTGCATGCCTGGTGTGTTCCTGATAATGCCGTCAATCAATTTATAAAATTCATCGGGCGTAGTGTAACCCACCGTATCGGGAATATTCAACGTGGTTGCGCCAGCCTTGATGGCTTCGCCCAAAACCACATACAAAAATTCCGGGTCAGAGCGCCCCGCATCTTCGGGCGAGAACTCAACATCCGCGCACAAAGTCCGCGCGTATGCAACCATTTCCGCAACACGCTGCACAACATCTTCGGGATCCATTTTCAATTTGTGCTTCATGTGAATTTCAGAAGTCGCAAGGAAAGTATGGATGCGCGGTTTCTGCGCCTCTTTGACGGCTTCCCACGCCTTATCAATATCGGATTTATTCGCGCGCGCCAATCCCGTGATGATGGGGACTCGCATTTCTTTATCCGCGCCGACAGTTGGCTGCCCAACTTCGACAGCAATTCGTCTGACGGCTTCCAAATCGTCTGGCGAGGCGGCAGGGAATCCCGCTTCGATAATATCCACGCCGAGGCGCGCGAGATGATGCGCCAATTCCAACTTCTCAGCAGAAGTCATCGTCGCGCCAGGGGACTGTTCCCCGTCGCGTAGGGTGGTGTCGAATATTTTTACATAATTATTTGGCATAGAATTCTCCGTTCGGAGTAGACAGGTACACATGTAAACACGTAGGCAGGTGATACTTGCTTCGGCAAAAGAATCTTGCGCCCTGTTACCCGCACAATGATGGTATCGCGCGTATGCGGGTTGTCTTGCGCCCTGTTGCCCGCACGGGGATGAATCCCCGTGCTATTTTTACGAAGCCCCGTAAACGGGACTCGAACCTGTTTACCTGTCTACTTGTTTCCTTGTCTACTTTTCTTTCTTCCAATTCTCAGGTCGCAACGATCTAACTGCCGCGCCTGCGCGCCACATTTCAGAATCACGAATTGCAGCAAGTTCTACTTCGAGTTTCGCACGATAATCAGGCTGGCTGTTGGCTTCAAGAGTAATACGGGCTTCGTTGCCAGTGACCACGGATTCATAGAGCGCGTCAAACACGGGAGCCACCGCATCGCGGAAGCGTGGATGCCAATCCAATGCGCCGCGTTGAGCAGTGGTGGAGCAGTTGGCGTACATGAAGTCCATGCCGTTTTCACCGACGAGGCGAATCAAGGATTGCGTGAGTTCTTCGACAGTTTCGTTGAAGGCTTCGGATGGAGAATGTCCATGCTTGCGGAGTACGTTGTATTGCGCTTCCATCACACCAGACAATGCACCGATGAGAACGCCGCGTTCACCTGTCAGGTCGCTGTACACTTCGTTCTTGAAAGTTGTCGGGAACAAGTAGCCAGCGCCGATGGCAATACCCAAAGCAATCGCGCGTTCATTTGCGCGCCCCGTGTGATCCTGGTGGACGGTGTAACTGGCGTTGATTCCGCTGCCCGCCAAAAAGTTGCGGCGGACACTTGTGCCAGAACCCTTCGGCGCGACGAGAGCCACATCCACGTGCGGAGGAGGAATCACACCCGTATCATCTTTGAATGTGACAGAGAATCCATGCGAGAAATACAGCATGTCACCTTCGTTCAAACATTCCACGAGCTTCGACCACTGCGAGCGTTGACCTGCGTCAGATAATAAATATTGAACGACAGTTCCCTTTTCTGCAGCTTCTTCAACATTGAATAATGTCTTGCCTGGAACCCAGCCGTCTGCAACAGCCTTATCCCAATTTTTCGTACCTTCGCGCTGACCGACGATCACGTTGATCCCGTTGTCGCGCATATTCATCGCCTGCGCAGGACCCTGCACGCCGTAGCCAAGCACTGCCACAACTTCATTCTTCAAAACTTCACGCGCCTTCTCAAGCGGAAATTCGTCGCGTGTTACCACATCTTCAACTGTGCCGCCAAAATTGATCTTTGCCATGATTGCTGTTCTCCTTAAAAGTTTTTTGTGTGTTGCGTGTTGCGTGTTGCGTGAGCATAATCAAGGGAACGGAACACGCAACACGTTTTTTTTCATCCTTCATCCTTCCTCATTCATCCTTGCTCTTCACGGCGCCATCTCTGCCAACTCTTCCAAATCCTCATACCGATTGCCCGTTACCCCAGGCACACGGCGGACTCCATCATTCACACCGCGAGTCATCGCCACCTGACCGGTACGCACCATTTCCACAATCCCCAGTGGACGTAACAACTCGATCATGCCTTCGATCTTATCCTCCGTGCCAGTGATCTCGACGATAACCGAATCAGCCGCCACATCCACGATATGGGCGCGGAATATTTCAGCGAGACCATTAACTTCAGCGCGTTTTTCGGGTCCGACCTTTATTTTGATCAGAGCCAGGTCACGGGTCACCGAAGGTTGACGCGTCACGTCCTGCACGTCAATCACGTTGACCAGTTTATATAGATTCGCTTCGATCTTGTGCGCGTCCATATCGCCGTTGGGACAATCCACCACCACGGTCATGCGCGAAACTTCAGGGTCTTCCGTCCGCCCCACTGCGAGCGACTCAATATTGAAATTGCGGCGGCGAAACAGAGAAGCGACGCGGTTCAATACACCAGGTCTATTTTCTACTAATGCAATGAAAGTGTAGTTCATTCTTACTCCTTGTATCGTCATTGCGAGGGCGCTAGCCCGAAGCAATCCCCAACACGTTGAAGGAGATTGCTTCGTCGGGAAGAGCATCCTCCTCGCAACGACATGATTATCTTGCAGGCCTCTGTAACATCTGATCCAAGGCCGCGCCTGCGGGAACCATCGGGTAGACGGCTTCCTCCTGCTCCACGCGGAATTCGATCACGGTGGGACCTTGAATACTGCGCGCCCAGGCAATCGCTTCATCCACTTCTTCGCGCTTGGTCACGCGCCTTGCTGGGACACCGTGCGCTTCGGCGAGTTTCACAAAATCTGGCGAGAGCATGTTCACGGCAGAGTAACGCTTCTCGAAGAAGAACTCCTGCCACTGACGCACCATGCCGAGAAAACTGTTATTCATGATCGCCACTTTTACATTCGCGCCTTCCTGCACGGCAGTCGTCAACTCTGCGGCAGTCATCTGGAAACCGCCGTCGCCCGCCACAGCCCATACTTCCTGAGTCTTGTCTGCGAACCACGCGCCAATCGCGGCGGGCAAACCAAAGCCCATCGTCCCCGCGCCGCCCGAAGTCAGCCAGCGATTCGGTTTATCCAGTTGATAATATTGCGCTGTCCACATCTGGTGTTGACCGACATCCGTCGTCACAATCGCGCCGCCGCCTGTGGCTTTCCAAATATCGGCGATGAGATGAGGCACATACAACTTGCCATCATCTTCCCAATTCATAATGCTGCGCGTATCGGCTTCCGATTTCCATTCGTTGATCTGCTTCTTCCATTCTTCGTGATCGTATTCATCCACCATTGGAATCAGGTCACTCAACACCGTTTTCAAATCACCCACGAGCGGAACATCCACAGACACGTTTTTATGCACTTCCGACGGATCAATTTCAATATGGATTTTCTTCGCGTGCGGCGCGTAGGTTTTCAACGTGCCAGTCACGCGGTCATCGAAGCGCATTCCAAAAGCAAGGATCAAATCCGAATTTTGAATCGCCATGTTGGTGTGGACTTCACCGTGCATACCCATCATCCCCAAACTTAATTCATGCGAAGCGGGGAACGCGCCGAGTCCGAGCAAGGTGCTTGCCACGGGCGTTTGAGTCTTCACCGCGAATTGCATGAGCGCTTCCTCGGCTTTGGACATCAACACGCCATGTCCGCACAAAATGATCGGACGCTGCGCTTTCTCGATCAACTTGACCGCGCGCTCCAGTGAATCCTTCGGCGCATGATCCACAGGTTGATAACCTGGTAGTTTCACAGTTTCAGGATAAATAAATTCAGTCTGTTCCACCTGCGCGTTTTTGCAAATATCAATCAACACAGGACCAGGTCTGCCGCTGCGCGCAATGGTTAATGCCTCGCGCACAACTTCGGCAATTTCATCGGCGCGCGTCACAAGGTAATTATGTTTTGTGATCGGCAATGTAATACCCGTCACATCCACTTCCTGAAACGCATCGCCGCCGATCAGGTGCGCGGCGACCTGTCCCGTAACAAAAACTACCGGCACAGAATCCATCATCGCCGTGGCAATGCCCGTCACCAAATTCGTCGCGCCAGGTCCCGATGTCCCCATCGCCATCCCCACCTTGCCCGAAGCGCGCGCGTACCCATCCGCCATGTGCGCCCCGCCCTGCTCATGCCGCACCAACACATGATGGATGGGATAACTCAACATCGCATCATAGATCGGCATATTCGCCCCGCCAGGGTAGCCGAAGACCACCTCCACGCCTTCGCGCACCACACACTCCCACATAATTTCCGCGCCAGTTTTTTTCATTCGCTCTCCTTCATCCGTTTTTAAATCCGTTCATCCGTTCATATCCGTTGTCAACACTGCGCCCGTATCCGCGCTCGTCACAAAATACGAATAACGTTTCAACCATTTGGACGTGGTTGTGGATTTGAACAGAGGCAGCGCACTCAGCCGACTTTGAATCTCCGCGCCACTCAACTTAACGTTGAGGCTGCGTGCCACCAAATCAATTTGGACTACATCCCCAGCCTTGATCGCCCCAATCGGACCACCCGCAGCAGCTTCCGGCGACACATGCCCAATGCACGCCCCGCGAGTCCCGCCGCTAAAACGTCCATCGGTGATGAGCGCGACTTTATCGCCGAGTCCCTGCCCCATAATTGCGGCAGTCGGCGACAGCATCTCCTGCATCCCAGGTCCGCCCTTGGGGCCTTCATAGCGCACAACAACACAATCGCCCGCTTTCACTTTTCCAGCGAGAATTCCAGCCATCGCTTCATCTTGTGATTCAAAGATAACCGCAGGACCTTCAAACTTCATCATGGACTCACTCACGCCGCCCGCTTTCACAACCGATCCTTTGGGAGCGAGATTGCCAAACAAAATAGATAAGCCGCCGCGCTTGGAATAAGCATTCTCATATTTATGAATAACTTCTTCATCTTTGATATCGCAGCCTTGAATCGATTCCCCCAAGGTCTTGCCAGTTACAGTTATGCGGTCAAAATGCAACATGCCAGTTCCCCGTTGGACTTCGTTCAAGATGGCAGGGATTCCGCCCGCGCGATGGACATCTTCCATGTGCCATTTGCCCGCTGGACTCACTTTGCAGATATGAGGCACTTTATCGGCGACTGAATTGATTCGGCTCAGCGGATAGTCCACGTTCGCTTCGTTTGCCAACGCCAAAGTGTGAAGCACCGTATTCGATGAACCGCCCATCGCCATGTCCAGTGCGAACGCGTCGTCTATCGCATCGGCGGTGACAATGTCACGCGGCTTGATATCGCGTTCGATCAAGGTCATCACTTGCGCGGCGGCTTGCCTTGCCAAATCTTCGCGCTCAGGAGTCTTCGCTAAGGCAGAGCCGTTATAAGGTAATGCCAGACCGAGCACTTCCATCAAACAGTTCATCGAGTTGGCGGTGAACATACCAGAGCATGATCCGCACGAAGGACAGGCAAATTTTTCAAGAATAGATAATCGCTTTTCATCAATTTTCCCCGCTGAAAATGCGCCGACGCCTTCAAAGACGGAGATCAAGTCAATCGTCTCGCCATCGGGAGTCATGCCCGCTTTCATTGCTCCACCTGAAACAAAAATGGTCGGCACGTTGACGCGCATCGCAGCCAGCAACATGCCAGGCACGATCTTGTCGCAGTTGGGGATGCAGACCATGGCGTCAAATCTATGAGCTTCGATCATGGTCTCGACGCAGTCAGCAATCAGTTCACGAGAGGGAAGCGAATACTTCATCCCCGCATGACCCATCGCGATACCATCATCCACGCCGATGGTGTTGAATTCAAACGGCACACCACCCGCCGCGCGGACAGCGTCCTTTACCAGTTTGCCAAACTCCTGCAAATGCACATGCCCGGGGACAACATCCACATAAGAATTAACAATGGCGACAAATGGCTTGTTGAAATCATCGTCCTGCAAACCTGTGGCGCGTAACAATGCACGGTGCGGCGCTTTTTCATAACCCTTTTTTACTGTGTCTGAACGCATGTTGCTCCTTTGATGGCTGACCATAGACCATGGACGGTAGACGATGGATGGTGGTTGGGTTACGGTCGGTGGTCTATCGTCCACCGTCAGTTCTTAATTGATATAAAAAAAGAGCCGCCCGTGGTTAGGGCGGCTCTTCGTACTACTTACGCAGTGATTTACTTTACTCTCACCGTTGCCATCCTAACCGAAAATTGATCCTTAATAATAAGGACCGCAAGGACGACGACAATAAGGGAGAGGCTGAACAAAGATATATTCATGGGCTGTAGGTATTTCGCCCGATTATAGGCAGAATTTGAAATAAGTCAAGGGAATTTGTGATTCTCATGATGTCATTGCGAGTATATTCATAGTGGGAATTGCTGAATGGATTGCGTTGGATGTGTGCACGCAAAACATGTCAGAGGATAGTTCCCTGCGCTGTCACTTCGACAGGGTTTCGACAAGCTCAACCTACCAGCTCAGTACAAGCCTCGGCACAGGATTTACTCGATGAACGCCGCCGACAGGGTGCTTCGCGAAGGACGGCGGCTTGAGCCTATTTACCAACATACTTTGAGCGCCCCCAGTTGGATTCGGTTAAGTATAACAACCTGACAAAATCAATACTTCAGATATATATACTTCTTCCTCGGATTGATCCCCACCCTCCCTTCGAAATAGCTCTTGATCGCTTTTATGTCTGCATCCATATTTTCTGTTGGGTGAAATACCTGTCCAACATGCACGGTTTTCTTTGCGCCATCCACAACCGCCATCACTACGGGAATCCCTGCTTTTTTGGCGATGTGATAAAAGCCCATCTTCCATTCACTGACATAATGCCGCGTGCCTTCGGGGGTGATGGTCAAAATGAATTTGTCTGATTTTTCGCAGGCATCCACCATTTGATCAACGAGTCCTTGCGACTTTTTACGGTCCACGGGAATGCCGCCGCACCAATAGAAGAACCAGCCGATCGGGCTGCGGAACAACTCCGCTTTGCCCATAAAGCCGACGTTGGCCCGCAGGTGGAAGATGATGCCGAGGAACAGTACGAAATCCCAGTTGGAGGTGTGCGGCGCGCCGATCAATATATATTTTGGCAGGTCGGGCAATTTTCCCTCCACACGCCAACCGACCATGCGCAGAATCAAATTTGCCATCACGCGTAGAAATATGCTGAGAATGGGAGTGTTGAAAATAGTGGTCTTCAATTTTTTGTCCTCAACTTATTTAACCCTCAAATTTCGTTTGCGTCTCTCAAATTGGAGCGCGGATTGGGGATTGCGGACTATTGACTTCGACACGGTGAGCGAGAGACGAACCGTCAGCACAAGCGTCCGCAATCCCCTTAAACTTGAGACAATCTGTGGTTAAATACCTGCATGGCTTTGAAATCATACCTCCGCGCTATTATTTATGAAACAGAAAAACAGATACAAAGTGTCCGCTTTGCATCTGTGCCCAGCCCGCAAAATGACTGGCCAATTCTACTCGGCATTTCCTTTCCCAAAAGCGGCACGCATCTGCTCGACCAAATTCTACTCGGCTTTTCAAAAGTCGCGCCATTCTCAAAACGACTGCATTCTTTTTATGCCGAGTACGAAGGCGAAAGTGGGCTCAAACGCAGTTCTGATCAAGCGCTCGCCTGGCTTGATGTGCTCCGTCCGCGTGATGTGGCTTCAGCGCACCTCTTTGCACGGCCGGATGCTATCAAGCGTGTGTGCTCGCCTGCCTTCACCCCCTATTTTATTTATCGCGATCCGCGCGATGTGGTCGTCTCTCATGTTTTTTACGTCACCCAAATGGAAACGCGTCACGTGCATCACGCTTATTATCTGTCGCTTCCCGATTTCAATGCGCGGCTCAATGTCAGTATTTTGGGGCTTCCTGATTCCGATGCGGAATTTCCAGATATTGCAGGGCGCTTCGCACCTTATCTTGATTGGCTCGATCATCCTGAAGTAATGGCGATTCATTTTGAGGATTTGATATTGGACCGCGCCGCCGCATTGACCCGCATCATGTGCCATTTTCTCGCCCGCATTCCGCTTCCTACGAACCGACAGTTGATTCTAAATTCCCTCGAAACGTCCATCAACCCGAAAAAGTCCCCGACCTTCCGCTCAGGCAAGACAGGCGAATGGAGGAAATATTTCACCGATGAACACAAGAAAATATTCAAGGATGTGGCGGGGGATTTGTTGGTGAGGCTGGGGTATGAGAAGGAAAACGATTGGTAGATAGGTAAACAGGTACACAGGTAAACAAGATCCGTGTCTACGTGTCTACGTATTTACCTGTATACTTCCCCCATGGACTGCACCATTATCATCCGTGCCTATAACGAAGAAAAGCATCTTGGGCGTTTACTCGAGGGGATTCGTCAGCAGACTCTCAAAGATGTGGAAGTGATTCTTGTTGATTCAGGTTCAACCGATTCAACCGCCTCGATTGCCGAGGCGTTTGGAGCTCAGATATTGAACATCCGCCCCGAGGAATTCACTTTCGGACGCTCGCTCAACAAAGGGATCAAAGAAGCGAAGGGCGAGTTTATTGTCATCGCCAGCGCGCATGTCTATCCCGTCTATCCCGACTGGCTGGAGACTTTGCTTCGTCCATTTCAAGATTATAGTATTGCATTAACTTATGGCAAGCAACGCGCACCTGAATTTGCAAAATATTCCGAGCAACAAATTTTTCATCAGTGGTATCCCAATACAGGCAAGCTAAAACAAGCCACCGCGTTTTGCAATAATGCCAATGCCGCGATCCGAAAAAGTTTGTGGGAGAAAAATAATTACGACGAAGCATTGACAGGATTGGAGGATTTGGCGTGGGCAAAGTGGGCCAAAGAGCAGGGACATGCTATTGCGTATGTTGCCGAGGCGGAGGTCATCCACGCGCATCATGAAACTCCGCGCGGTGTATTCAATCGTTATCGCCGTGAAGCCATGGCCTATAAAAAAATATATCCTGAATCACATTTTAATGTGTATGATTTTTTGCGTCTGACTACAACAAATATTTTGAGTGACCTGTGGCATGCCGCGCGTGAACGTGTGTTGTGGAAAAACATCACTTCGATCTTCTGGTTTCGCTTTATGCAATTTCACGGCACGCGCCTGGGACACCGCGAGACGAGCCTCGTCACCCCGCAGCTGCGCGAGACTTTTTATTATGCCAGGGAGAGGAAACCGAAAGATGGCGTGAAAAGGGACATCGAACCGATAAGCTATGACGGGGAATAAGTTGTTAATTTCCCTTCGTTAACCAGGGTTCTAACGTTTTTCAATTAACTTGAAACGCGTAAACACCCAGGGCGCGCCGCCCGTCACCCACCAACCCACCAAGGCATAACGAACAAAGCGCAAGGAATAAACAAGGAGTCCATCGCCGCGCGGGAAAATTTCGCCCAGTCCCATCCAAAGGATGAGGACGCCGATCAAGCCGATGACGTAACGAAGAGCGCGCATCCAGACCGGTCCCGAGGCCTGATACCCGCCCAGGGACACGATCCACGCGAGGCCAAATGTCAGCCCGAAGAAGGTCCCTGCTGAGGTGAAGATCCCGTTCGGGTCAATCGGAGCAGGCTCCACGCTCCCGCCGCGAAGCGCGTTTTCCATCCACTCAAGAGGGAGTTGATAGCCGCTCCTCAATGAAACCACAGCCCATCCCATTGCAACGAAAACCATCGAAACCAGAAATACAATCAAGGTTTGTTGTCCGAATGTTTTATTCGCAAGCCATGCGGCCACTGGATCCCAAAAACGGATAAATGCCCACAAGATCACTGCGCCGAACAGCCAGCCAATGAACACGTCATGCGGGAAATGAGAGCCGAGGTAAATGCGTGAAAAACCGATCAGGAAAATAAGCAGGAGGGCAACAACCCACACCCAAACCTGGCGGCGGGATGCGGCAATGATTCCCCAAACGCTCATGGCATTTTGGGCGTGACCAGAGGGAATGCCGAATGACGTTTCCGCCCACAGTGCGCGGACGTGTGAACTGGCCCAATAGGGGCGCGGTCCTGCAAAGAGCAATTTACTCATGTAGTTAAACATATTGCTGGTGACGAGGATAAATCCCACCCGCACGCCAATCACTGAGTCGATGCTCCAGTAGATTAAAGGCAGAACGAGGAAAAAGAAATCCTCCGTGCCGAGGTAGCTAAAGAAACGCATGGGGGCGATTAACCAATCCCCCGCACTTTGCATGGCAATCACAAAGGCAATGCCACTATCAATCAAGGTCTGCATAGGTCCTCCAATGGATTTTTAATCGTATTGCGATTGACGAGGATACTGCCTTCATTGTACACTCAAAGGATGGAAAAATCATCTGCGCGCTGGTGGGATCTTCCCTCCGCTATTTTTTTATTTCTAGCAATCCTGTTCTCAGCATGGCGCTTGCAATCCACCGGCTGGACAGATGGGCTTGAACACGTCCGCAATGTGGCTTTGCTGGGATTGATCATCGGGTTGGCGCTGGGGCAAAGTAGTTATCAAAGGCGCGGGATTGTGCTTTTATCCATCGGGTATATGCTGGTCGTTTTCTGCTGGCAATGGCTCGGATTTATGGAATTTACAGAAGAGCAGAACTATTTAGGGGATAAACTTTTAATCCTGGTCAGCAGATTATTGCTGGGATTGAGCGAATTCGCTTCAAATAGACCTGTCAAAGATCCGCTGTTTTTTGTAGCTCTTCTTTGCATCCCTTTCTGGTTCACAAGTCTATTCAGCGGATATCAATTGACCCGCCATGCCAATGGGCTTGCCGCTGTTTTACCGAGCGGATTCCTGATGTTCGTCATTTACCTTATCCACTACACCGCCAAAGATTACAGCTGGCTGTTCGGCGCTTATCTATTCATGACACTGCTCCTGCTCGGACGTCAAAAATATCTGGCCGATCGGAAAAATTGGAGGGAAAAACGTGTGCAGATTTCCGCAGAAAGCGGCCTGGATTTCAATAACACCATCATGATCAGCGCGGCAGTTTTGATCATTCTGGTGTGGGTGCTTCCAGGTACTCTGCCATTTAACCCGCAGGCAAGGAAAGCATGGCAGAGAATATCGAGGGACTGGTCCTCAAAAGATGAACGCCTTGAAAACATGTTTGCATCAGTAAAGAAAGAAAACCAGCCATCTAAAGATTACTATCGAAATGAATTACCGCTTGGCACACGAATCTCACTAAGCGAGTCTGTGGCTTTCCTTGTTTATGCGCCATCCGCTGCCCGTAATTTCCCGCGGCTATACTGGCGCGGACGTGTTTATGACCACTTTGAAGAAGGCCGTTGGTCAACTGCTGATGTGGAAGGTAAAAACTATAAACCACAAGACGGCGATTTTGAGATCCCGGATACGGAGAACCGCGAAAAAATAAATTTCACGTATAACGTTTACATTAAAGGACAGACCATCCTTTACACTGCGGCGCAGCCCACTTGGGTAAGTCATCCAGCGAATATCGCCCACACCAAAATCCCTGCTAAAAAAGAGGAAGGGGAGGAAGTTATGGATATTGTGACACTACAAGCGTCGCCTTATCTGGAAGCGGGAGAGTCGTATCACTCCACTGCCCTGCTTGCCAACCCAACCATCCCTGAATTGCAGGAAACCGGGCAGGAGTATCCCGAATGGGTCACGGAAAAATACCTGCAATTACCTGCAGATTTCTCCCCGCGTATCCAGGCGCTTGCATTGGAAATTACCACTGCTTACCACAACCCCTACGATAAAGCTGCCGCGATCACGAACTATCTGCGCTCGGAAATCGAGTACGCCCCATCCGTCTCCTTTCCAGAAGGTACTGTTGACAGACTGGAGTATTTTTTATTTGAGGGCAAACAAGGCTTTTGTAATTATTACGCCAGCGCCGAAGTATTAATGCTTCGCTCTGTCGGCGTGCCGGCGCGGCTGGCAGTTGGTTTTGCGCAAGGAGAACCGAACTTACAAAGAACTTTTTACACCGTACGCGAACGTGACGCGCACGCCTGGCCTGAAGTATATTTCCCGGGGTATGGCTGGATCGAATTTGAGCCGACTGGAAACCAAGCTCCCATAGAACGTTCGCTCGAACGAGAAGAACAGCCTGATGTCAGTCTCGACCCGGCCATCAACCCGGCGAATCCAGAAGAGCTGGCACAGGAGGAACCTGAATCCGTTCCGCCCATCGAACGACAGGATAGCTTCCCATCGCGCGCGCAGATCGTCCAACTCAGTCTTTTTGGCGGAATATCTCTGCTGATCATCGTTGGATTCTTTCTTAAGCGACGCTACGCGCCAAATATGCAAACAGCGCTAATCCTAAAGAACATGGCTGAGCGAAGTGGCTGGGGAACCCCGGCGTGGTTGATTAGATGGATACACTGGACAACGCTGACTCCCATTGAAAGATATTTTCATAGCATCAATGCCAGCCTGCAGTGGCTGGGAAAACCTCAACCGCTTCACATCACAGCCGCAGAACGCACTGCCATTTTAATGGAGCTCCTTCCCTCCGCCTCGCCATCCATCGAAATTTTGCGGGATGAACATCAATCCGCCCTGTTCAGCCCGCGCGAAGGGAATGCACTAATTGCGCGCCGTGCGGCATGGACGATCATTTATCAAGCCATAACAAGACGTATTAAGATCTTCGTCTTGGGATACAATTAGCCAAATTAGCAGGAATTACAGAAAATCCTCGGTTTGATCGGTACCGAAAAAAGACTGGAATACACCGCGATCAGCGACAGTGTCAACACTGCTAAACGCATCCAGGAGAATTCGGACAAGAACCAGATTCTGATCAGTAAAGTTGCGTATGAACGGGTCAAGAAACAAGTGGAAGCCAAATCCTACGCCGAAATGAAATTGAAAGGCAAGGAACATCCGCTTGAGGTGTTTGAGGTGCTGGGGATGAAGTGAGAAGGGGAAAGAGGGTAAGTTGTGATGGGCAATAAGTAATTGGGAGATTACCAATTACCATCCCCCACCCTCTCTACAAACCTCACCAAACTTTCCAAACCTTTCATTACTGGATCAATATCAATAAATTCATTCGTTGTATGTGCGCCGCCTCCGGTTGTAATCCCCATGACGACAGCGGGAATATTTCGGCTCAATGGAATATTCGCGTCGGTTGAGCCTGTTGTAAGGGTTACATCTACAACCTGTTCTTGCGAACACTTAATTGCTAATTGCACGAATTCATGCTTTTCCGAAATTCCACCCGCAGGTCTTTCACCGATGGCCTCCGCCATGATCTTCACACCTGCGCGGCTTGCATGAGTGATCAACTCTTCCACTTGATGCACCAGCCTCGCCAGCGTTTTTGGATCTTCCGAGCGCAGGTCTACTTCACATTTTGCGTCCGAGGCCAGCACATTGACACCCGTGCCTCCGCCAATCGTGCCAACGTTCAACGTTGTGCGAGGTTCGCGCGGCAATCGGATCGCGGTCAATTTTGTGATCAATGAGACAAGTTCATGGACCGCCGAAGGCTGGCCATAATCAGACCATGAATGTCCGCCCGCAGTTTTTGCAGTAATGCGATACCTCTTCACGCCAATTGCGCGATGATAGACATGCCCAAACGCAAGCCCTTCCAGCACGAGGTAACCAAGCACATGAGTACCAAACCGTTCCACCACAGCCCGCATCCCTCGCAGGTCACCGAGACCCTCCTCCCCAACATTTGCCACAAACCAGACGTCATTTTGTAACGTGATTTTCCTCTCACGCAAGGAACAGATGATTCCAAACAACGCAGCGACGCCGAGTGAATTATCGCCGATGCCCGGTGCGACGATTTTTTTCGCTTCCTTCTTAATCTGCAAGTTGACAGTGGCAGGAAAGACGGTATCCAAATGAGCAGATACGATCAAAGCCTTCGTCTTCTTCTGTTTCCCCGGCAATCGCGCGAAGACATTTCCCAATGAATCCACCGAAACATCCTTAAGTTTTTCTTTGATAAAAAGTTCGCGCACAAATTCACCCCGCTCTCCCTCCGCAAAGGTTGGCGCGGGGATTTGCTGTATTTGGATGGCAAGGTCAATGATTTGGGTTGGAAGATTATTCATGGGTTAAGTATACAGGCTGGTAAACAAGTAGACAGGTAAACAGGTAAACAAGTAATGCGCGTTGAACGTTGAAAGTTGAAAGTTCCACTTCATCATTCACCCTTCATCATTCATCCTTTATATCTCCCGCGCCATTTCTTGTAATGTATGCAAACGCGCTTCAGCCAGTCCGGGCAGAACTTCCAGCGGATAAAATGGGCCGCTGCCTTCGATTTTCAATGAAGCAGAAACACTTCCATGTATTGCCGCCATGAGAGGGTCGTTTGTCTTCTGAAAGCCGGCCAGGTAGCCGCCGCAAAACGCATCTCCTGCGCCGGTCGGGTCTGCCAGGCGCGAAGAGTAGGCAGGAACTTCGTAACGATGATTTCCTGCGGCATCAAATACCAATTGACCGAGAGCGCCGCGTTTTATGACAATGATCTGCGGCCCATACTGACTGACCTGCTGCGCCATCTCCCACAAGTCATTGGTCTCACCCCAAAAGAGCGCACGCACTTCATCTTCTGAGGGTTGAAAGACAGTAACCCCTTGCAATACCAATCGCAGGTCGCGCCAAAAGCTGGTGGTCATATAGCCGGGAGCAGGGTCCAGGCTGACGGTCTGATTTGAGCCGCCTTTAAAGAGGTTGACCATCTGGCTCTGGCTGACAAAGTCAAAGGGGCAGAGATGCACATGGCGGACATCCCGAAAATATTTTGGCACATCCAGCGCGGCGGGAGAGGCGGCATCTGGTTCGCGCGGGTCTTTGCGCGCTTCATCTACAGGGAGATAGCCAAGCAAGGCTTTTGGAAAAGGCAATTGGCGGCGCGCAAAATGAGTAACTGCATTGGATTGACTACGCTCATTTGAATCCGTATAGGCAATGAAACTACGCAAATCAATGTTTTGTGATCCATGCAGTGTGATAATGCCGCGAATATCAAAACCGCGTTTTTCGAGGTCACGCAGCCAGGCCTGTGGATAGTCCTCACTGACACGCCCAAGCAAACCTGCATTCGCGTTCGCGTCCCAAACCGCAAGCCCGCCTGCGGCATACAGCAAATTGCCCCCGGGCGAATCCAGGAGCGGGTTCCCCAATGGCGGCAGGATATATTCGCGGGTAAGCTTACCGGCGATGACAAATGTTGGACTCGTCATTTTCCCAAGTATATAAGGTGACAGTCACTTTGCCCACTCCGCTTCGTTTTGGTATGCTCGGCAGTAGTGACCCTCACCTTTTTCTCATCCAGGCCGGTTTTTGCGCGGCAACCTTTTGATAAATGGAACAATCTTCTTGATGAGCACCCGGCAAATAACCCGTAGATATGAGAAACTCATTGACAATCTCACTGCCAGTGAAGACGAAGGTTTTCTTGAAAATTTTTGACCAACCATCTTTTGTTAATGGGTGATTCGCGTCCAGCCAGCCTTTGAAGGAGCCATATTCTTTTCTGAGTTCGAGTATCGTCTGCGCGTTGACAATGGCCGCATTAACCTTTAGGCGGTTGCGAATAATACCCGCATCTTCCAGCAAACAAGCGCGGTCTTTCTCACTATACCTTGCGATCTTCTCGATCTTGAAATCGTCGTAGGCTTTATGAAAATTATCCGCCTTCTTCAGGATCGTTATCCATGAAAGCCCGGCCTGGTTGATCTCAAGAATAAGGCGTTCGAATAATTCATCGTCATCTTTTAACGGAAAGCCATATTGGGAATCGTGATAGTTTTTATTAAAGGTGTCTTCCGGGTGGGAATTGCAGTAATCGCAGTAAGAGGTCATGATGCAATTTTACTATGGTTGAGTAAAGACAAAAGTCGTCATACCTGAATTCGAGGCACAACTACTCAGAGCGGTTGGAAGGTCTCTGCCTTCCTGGTGGAGCAAGTCTACGCCAAAGGACTCAAAATTACCAAGGAGGTGATGGAAAGTTTGAATCTTGAACGACATGGTACTTGCCCAAATTGGAACTACACCATTCGCTCGCGCTTTTCTTCTGCTTGAGATCGATTGTTAAAGTACGGAAGTTATTTTTGCACAACTACTAAGCGAAACGGAGCGAATTCACCGCTTCGATAACCTGTGCGGGTATCGGTGGATGAATTGCGATAATTCATCTGGAATTACGTCAAGTTCGAAAAAGACAAATCGTAACAAGAGCCATTGCTGAATTATAACAATCACAAAACTATTGTTTTTCATCGCCAGCGTTGTATAATAATATTGTACCGTTTTCCGCACTTCAAACAACCAGGAGGGTTTTATGAAAACCTTACAAAGGCTGGCTCAAACGCGCATCATCGCACCAACAATAGTCATCAGGGAAGTTACAAAGCGGCCGAAGAATTTCTGCCGATGTCGAATCACTACTATCAACAGTGCGGCACTTGAAAGGAGTTGATTACATGAAACTAAATCACATTTTCAAGTTACTTTGCATGCTGGTCATGCTATCATTGCTCAGTGCGTGCGGATCAGAATCATCCGCAGGCACTTCCGTGTGGATTGACGTGCCAGTCAACGGGCTGGTTTTCCCGTCCGTGCAAGCGATCGAGATCGAGGGACACGCCGCTTCGTCGGCGGGTGTCAGCCGCGTCGAGATCTGGATCAACGGCGCGCTGCTGACCACGATCAACGACCCGCCCACAGAAGGCGAACTGGCGAGTTTCCACGCCGAATGGACGCCCTCCGCGCCCGGCGAATACACTCTCCAGGCGATAGCCTTTGGCGCGGACGGGGCGGCCAGCGCGCCGGATTCGGCGCGCGTCACGTTTGGGGACGTGGTGGTCACCCTGGTCATTTCGGTGACGCCAGTGGTCACTGATACGCCCACCCCGGTCATTTCGGTGACGCCGGTGGTCACTGATACGCCTACCATTCCGATTCCCGGCGCAGTCATTCAGTTTTGGGCCGAGCCAGCCGAAATCGAGGCGGGAGCGTGTACCGATATCCGCTGGCATGTCGAAAATGTGAGTCGAGTCGTCTTCGGCGGAATTGATCAGCCTTTCGATTGGTCGTACCGCGATTGCCTGTGCGCCAGTCAACGCTACACACTGACCGTTGTTCACCTTAACGACTCCGAGGAAAGACGCACGGTGGATATTGCCGTGAGTGGGTCTTGTGTTACGCCCACCTCACCGCCTCCGCAGGATACAACACCTCCGCCCGCCCCGGTGCCTGCTGTGCCTGCCAATGGTTTGACGATTTCCTGCAAGGCATCGCAAAGTTTGGTCTGGCTGCCGGTGGATGATCCCAGCGGCATCGCTGAGTATCGCGTGGAGATTCAGCGACATTCCGGCGATAACAACTGGCAGGCCGCGCCGGGTGGTTCGATCAGCCTGGCGGATAAAACCACGAGCGTGCCTGTCGAATGCGGCTGGTATTACCGCTGGCGCGTGCGCGCCGTGGACGGGGCAGGGAACGTTGGCGGATGGTCCGGCTGGTCGCAGTTCGCGATCACGCTGAGTTGAGGAGGCGGAGATGAAGAACAAAGGTTGTTCGCGTTGGGTATTTCTGTTGGGAATAATGGTGCTCGCCGCCGCATGTGTTCTCGTGATCTCATTGGTGTACTTTCAAGCGCGCGCCCGCGCTTTTAATTCCAGGCCGCTGGTGTTGATTCACTCGCCGGTCAATCACGAACAGGCGCGCATCGGCGACGGGATCATCGTTCATGCTACGGCGCGCGCGGGTAACGGCCTGCGCCGCATGGAGTTGTGGGTGAACGATACCTTTGTGGATGCGCGCGAAGTGACCGACGGAAGCGCACCGACCATGCTGGTCTTTTCCGGGAGTTGGGTGGCGGGCGCAGCGGGGAATCACGTCCTGATCGTGCGCGCTATCGCCGCCGACGGGACCGAGGGACAGTCCTCTGTCATGGTCGAGGCGCTCGTGCAGGAAGCCGCCGACTCGGGCATCCACGTTGTCGAGGAGGACGAGACGCTCGAGACGATTGCCGAGGAACACGGGACAACACCCGAGGAACTGGCCGCGGCCAACCCATACCTTGGTCCGGGCGGCCCCGCACCGGGCGATGAACTGGTCGTCCCGGACGATGAAGCGCCTCCCGCCGAGGGCGGCGCGCCGGAAGAGGAGGGCGGCGAGCCTCCCATTCCCGAAGACGATCCGCCCGGCGCACCGGAATCCGCCTTTGAATTGTTTTACCTTGTCCCCTTCGAAGCGTTGGATATTGGCGCGGGCGAACCGACCGGGTTGCGTGTGGAGTTCCTCAGCGCTGGGACCGGCGAGATCTACGAAGGCCTGCATTGCTACATCGGATTGGGCGACCAATCTCCGCGTTGGTACCCCGATGAAGATAACGACCAGATTACGGACGAATCCTTTGTATTGGATGACACGGATCATTGGTCTCTCGGAACGCATCTCTCCGGTGAGGACGCACCTGTAATCTACTGGCCGCGCAACCGTGACTTGCCGCTCGATATTTCGTGTGTAGGCATTGCCGGCGGCGGCACGGACGCCCTTGACCTCGGCCGCTGGGAGGGCGCCATCCCTCCCGAACGATGGACAGGCATGCTCCTGGCTGAAGGCGCGACCGGGCCGGACGGTTCTTTCCTGGTGGAATTCCGCATCACGCGCACGGACGGCGGAGGCAGCGGCGTCCCGCTTTGGCTCGACCCCGACATGACACCGCCGACGGACATCCGACTGGACGACCGCCGCATTTCCCTGCGCTGGGACTACATCCCGCGCGCCGACGAGGAACCAATTGACGGCTTCCGCGTTTACCTGAACGGCAGCCTGCAATGGGTGGAGACTGCCGACTCTCGCGAAAGCATGCTGCCTTACGAATGGTTCAACCCGCCCTGTGGGACGACGTATACCTTTGCCGTCACGGCCTATCGCTTCGGCTTGCCCGACGGTCCGGAGTCGTTTCCCGCCGTCGCCATCTTGGAACAACCGGCGGAGGATTGCACGCGCGAAGTATTGATTACCTTCCTGGCGCTGGAGACCTTCGACCTGGGCGGGGATGGACGTTACGAAGACCGTCACGGCGATGTGGGTCCCGCGTACGGATCCTTCTATGCCAACGAACAGCAGATCACCTTCGGTGTCGGCACTCTCGCCGACGGCGGAGCCGCCGTCGGCTCTTTGGATCTGGCAAACGGCTTCCGTCACAACACAACCTACGATCTCGGCGATCTCTCCGCAGACCCGAGCTGGGGCTTCAACGGCATGCCCGCGCTCGTGGCCGCCATCCCCGAAGGAGGCACATTCGAATTCGGCTTCCGCATCATGGACGAGGATTCGGGCCGTTGCAACGACTCGGACGATCCCGGCTGCGACGACTTGATCTGCGAAGGGCTGTCCATGATCTACGACGAGGACAGCATCGGCGGCGATCTCGACCAGCACCACGAAGGTTCACTCACCTCCGAGGACGGCCGCTGCCGCGTTACCTATCAATGGGGGCCGGCGGCTGGCAGTCCGGTCGGGCCCGGCGTGGAGGGCTGGGAACCGCTGCCGTGGATCAGCCTCGAGGATTTCGTGGTCAACGAAGATACCGGGCGGGTACAACTACACGTCCGCAACACCGGCACGGCAACCTGGCCTTGGCGCGACCTGACCATCGAACTGCAAAGCCGCGAGGGCCTTTCGCTTGGCGTTTACACCTGGCCAGCCTTCGTCCTCGAAGCCGGACAGCGCACGATGCTGGAACATTCCGACATGCGCCTCAGCGCGCCCTTCGACGCCTGCGTGCTGATTGATCCTTTCGACGATGTGCTCGAAGAGTTGGAGCGTTCCGGCGCGTTGTTCCATAACCCCATCTGTCCGCAGGTCCCCGACCTAGTCATCACCGAGGTACGCTATATTCCGGGCGGTGGCTTCGGGCAGGTGTCCGTCACCATCCGAAACGTGGGCGAAGGCAGGCTGGAAAACCGCGTCATTTCCATTCAAACCTCCCTGCCGGACGGCGCGCCGCTCTACATCGGCGGCTCCTATCCCAACATCACACTGGGACGCTTCGAAAGCATCACCCTGAACTTTGGCGGCGTGAGCGAATCCGTCCGCGAGCAGATGCGGGCGGGCTACTTGGTTACCGTCAATCCGGAGGCGACCATTTTTGAGAGCAATGCCGACAACAATACTTATTCTGTGCGCGGCGCAACTCGTTTGTGGCTCTCGTGGGTCTGGATAGAAGCGCCTTACCACTACAGGAACACGGTTGAATATTACTTCCACGCACATGTTGTTTCCGCCGATACGCGCCGCCAGGTTGCGGACTGGAACGTGTCGCAGGACATTGACTGGGGTTCGTGTTTCGATCCGTACAATTGCGTGCGAGCGTTCGACGACAATGAGTATGACACGTACTGGTTCGATATCTTTGGCGACGAACTGCTGGAAATCACGGCCTCCGTTTTTGACGGCGCGTTCATCATTAGCGACGGCTCGGGAATCTACAGGCCGGAAGATGGCTGGGGCGCGGGTCCGCTGGGTCCGCATGGAAATTGTGAATACCTCGGCCCAGGCGATAATCCAGGGTCGCATACGTGGATATTCGATTATTACGAAGGTGAGACATGGAACATCACTTTCCATATCTGCCGCGAAGACGCTGTACCTTAACGGCGCTGGCGCTCGCGGTGGGCATCCTCGCCTGCACGCTTGGACAAACGCCCCCGACTCAACCGCCCGCCAGCCCGGGCGCTCGAACTGAACCCGGGACAGGCGCGACCGCCCCGGCCGAATCCCAGCCCCGTCCGCTTCCGCCCGCATACGCGTCCGGCGATGTGGTGAATCCAGTCGACCTCGAATACCTCGGCGCCTTCCGCCTGCCCGGCGGTAACGACCGTCCGCAGACCTTCGCCTATGGCGGAAACGCCATGACTTTCAACCCCGACGGCGACCCCGCCGGACCCGACGACGGATTCCCCGGCTCGCTCTTCGTCATGGGACACGACCGCATGCCCTACGGCGATTTGCCGGATGGCAATCAGGTGGCCGAGATCAACATCCCTGTTCCGGTTGCATCGCGAGATTTGGGCGGCCTCAACACCACCGATTTCCTTCAGGGATTTAACGACATCGCGCGCGGCCAGTTTGCCGGGCTGGACGAGATTCCCCGCGTTGGCTTGCAATACCTCAACCGTCCCGAGACCGGACCGAAAATCCACATTGCCTGGGGACAGCATTTTCAAGAGTCGCCCTCCGCTTCGCATGCGTGGTTCGACCCAACATTGTCTCAATCTCAAATGCAGGGCGCGTGGTTCATCGGCGACCAGGACCTGTACAGCGTGAACGGCTACCTGTTCGAGATCCCCGTGCTGTGGGCCGATGTCTTCGGTGGAAAATATCTCGCCACCGGCCGCGCCCGGGACGGCGGCTGGAGCGGCATGGGTCCGGCCTTGTTCGCTTACACTCCTTGGCAGGCGGACGGGTCGCCTCCGCCAGACGGCACACATTTGCAGGAAACCGTTCTCCTGCTCTATGAAAACTCGTACAACACCACCGACATCATCCACGCGATGAGCGGCTACCAGCATCCCGACGAATGGGAAGGCGGGGCGTGGATCAGCGCGCCCTCGGGCAGGCAGGCCGTGATCTTCGCGGGGACAAAAAGCAACAGTGAAAAATACTGGTACGGCTACCTCAATCCTGCCGGGCCACAATACGCCTGCGTGGATACGCAGATCACCGACTTCCCCACCTGTCGCATGGCAGATGGATCGATCTGCCCGCAACAGGATTTCGAAGGATGCTGTGACGAAGCATCCGGCAGATGCGCTTCGCTGCGCGGCTGGTGGACGACACAGTGGAACTCGCAGTTTATCTTCTACGATCCCGCCGACTTGGCGCGTGTCGCCGCAGGCGAACTCGCCTCATGGGAACCTCAGCCATACGCTGTTCTGGATATTGACGAACACCTTTTCTTCAACCCCTCCGGTGTCGAGACCGACATGCTGGGCACGGGAGACCAGCGCCGCTACCGCATCGGCGACATGGCTTATGATCGACAAAACAATTTGTTGTATGTGCTGGAACTGTTTGCAGACGGAGCAGCCCCAGTTGTACATATCTGGCAGGTGAGGTGACCTGTTGCCCGGGAACGAGAATCTCTCGCACTATACACGCTACCGTCCAATGGAGAAAAACCATGAACAAGTGCTTCTCCTTCCTTTTCATCGGCATTTCAGGTTATGACCCCGTTTCTCATGATGGCTATCCTGCCCGATTGCGGATAATGCCGGCGTCCGCAATCAAACGAACCTGCTCATAATAAATTATGCCGCGCAGTTTTAACTCATGCGACAATGCCTTTTGATACACGGCTTCAAGCAAACCTGGCCAAGGGTTTTATGAACTTCCATTGCTGCGCCTATCATGGCAAATGACAATTCTTTGTAAAGCAACTCAGTCATCATTTCTCCTAAGTTAGTGCAATCCGTGGAATTCGTGGCTACTATTTTTTCCACAGATTTCGCTGGTTTGCACAGATTTTTTCTTTAATCACCCCACCACCTGAATTTCCCTTGGCATATCGCTTAAACTTTCTGCGCCGCTTTCGGTAATGACCAGATTATCTTCGATCCTCACACCATTGCGGCCTATTAAATAAATGCCGGGTTCCACGGTGAATGCCATGCCTGGCTCGAGCAATTGCAGATTGTCGCCGCGAATGTAGGGGCCTTCGTGCCCTTCCATGCCAATTCCATGACCCGTGCGATGCGTGAAGTATATTCCATAGCCCGCCTTCTCGATCACATCCCGCGCGGCTCTATCCACATCTGCGCAGGGGACGCCGGGCTTCGCGGCGGCGCGGCCTGCGGCATTTGCCTCCTGCACGATTTTGTGGATCTTTTTATATTCATCTTCCATCTCGCCCACTGCAAAGGTGCGGGTCAAATCCGAGATATAGCCGTCATACGCCGCGCCCCAATCCACAACCAGCAGGTCACCCGCTTGAAGTTTTCTATCAGTCGGTGAAGCGTGCGGGTTGGCGGAATTTGGTCCAGCCGAAACAATCGGCGCAAATGGGATTTCAGATTCAGAGCCATGCTTCAACAATTGCATCACCAATTCAGAAGACAGCTCTTTTTCTGTCATCCCGATTTTGATTTGTGGAATCAACGCCTCTAGTGCAGACTGCGCAATACGCACTGCTTTACGCATTGTATCCACTTCGGTTTTATCTTTTCTGAGGCGCAACCCTGCCAGCACATCCGTTGCATCTGGGAAATCCGCTTCAGGCGCGCCTGCTTTGACATGACGGAATTCCAGCAAACGCAATTGACGCGGCTCGACTCCAATGCGCTTCCCGTCTAAACGTAATGCCTGCGCCGCTTTCCGAAAGGCATTTTCCCACTCGGACGGATTCTCGCCATACGCGAAGGCTTGCACTTTATATGGAAACAAATTCACTTTGGGCAATTCGAGTTCAGGCAGAACAAGCACAGGCTCTTGATCCGGCGCAACAAACAAGACGACCGGGCGTTCCATCAAATGGAAGTTCAGCCCGCTGAGATATTTCAGCGTAGGACCAGGATTCAGAATAACCGCATCCAGCCCACCTGTCCGAAGTGAGGCGGTCAGTTTGTTAAGTCGAGTCAATGTCATGTCAGTCTCCTAATCCAATTTATGTCTTGAGTTTGAAAAGATGTATGAAATCCAATCCACAAAAACGGGAAAAAGCATATCGAAAGTGGTGACGATCCGAAACCACCACGGAATGACAAGACTGCGGCGCGGACGTTTGGCAACAGCCACCACGCGGCTGGCTACATATTCGGATGACATACGTGATCTAAATTTGGATCGAATAGAACCATAGGCTGCGTTCCTGCCGATATGCCGACCAAATTCTGTAGCGGCGGGACCGGGGTAAATGCCGCTCACTTTGATTCCAAGCGGCGCCACTTCGCGGCGCAGGGCATCGGTGAAGGCGCGCGCGCCAAATTTGCTGGCTGAGTAGGAGGCGATCAATGGCGGAGAGATCAGTCCCGCAACCGAAATCATATTAATGATATGCCCCTGACGCCGAGCCAGCATATGCGGCAATACGGCACGCGTGACCTGCATCAGCCCGATCAAATTAACCCGCACGAGCATATCAATATCGCGTTCGGGCGTATGATTCTCGTACCAAGCCACCCTGCCGATGCCGGCATTGTTGAAGAGAATATCGATCTGCCCATACAGATCGAGCGCGGATCGCACCATGTTTTCGATATCTGCGCGGTTGGTGATATCCACAGGGACAGCCAGCGCTTCGCCGCCTGAATCCTGGATCCTTTCAGCCAGGTTTTGTAAGCGGTCTATGCGCCGCGCGGCGAGTACCAGCTTGCAACCTTCGCGCGCAAAGAGCAGAGCGGCATCTTCACCAAACCCTGAAGATGCGCCTGTGATGAGGATGACTTTGTTTTCAAGTGGAGACATGGATGGTTTTCCGTATTTTTCCGCTCAAGATGAATAAAGCGAGGTGGATATTTTATCATCCACCTCGCTTTAACTAGAAATTATTATGAAATAGGATTCGATACACTTATGGGTAAATTGACAGCCCGGATATATATCGAAAGTCTTTGACGTTGAGAGTGTACGAAGGAATGGAGTGATGGAGAGCAGTCGCAGCTATTAACGCATCTGGAATACTTAATCTATGGCTTAGACTATATTTTTCAAGCAAACTCAAATATACGTTTGAAATATATTCGTCATTTGGAATTTGATTTAGCAAAGAAATATGTTCTCATAAATTTCGGAGTCGCGTTTATCACGAGCGCCATAAAACAATTCCCCCACCGTTACCACACTAACCGCCAAATTGGATATACCAACCGCGTTGAAAATCTCCATGACATCAGCGCGGCCTTTATAAAATTCAATAAAAATATTGGTGTCACACAGAATTATATACGCCTTGGCCAAGCATTTTGTCGAAGAGTTTCAAGCGATATATCTCGATCTACCCAAATACCTGCCATCGCAAAAAAATCGCTCTTTTTTGTTCGAGCAGAAGCGGGAATGCGCAGATTTGCAATTGTGATTTTCTCAACATAATCCAGGGATTTCAAAAAATCCCTTAAGGCGCGAGCCTTGCGTCTGTCGCTGATTTGAATTGTGATCTGTTCCATAAATCACCTCACAAAAATAATCATACCGCGCTAATCGTCCTGATTTTCCTCACGCGCAGGTTTTTTCGGGCGCGGAGGTTCAACCGTCACTTTATCTGAAAGCGCAATGGCCAGCACATCGTCCATATGCTTGACGGGCACGATCTTGAGTTCGGATTTGGCAGTCTTTGGCATATCCACCAAATCCTTTAAATTCTTTTCAGGCAATATGACAGTTTTGAGTCCTGCGCGATGGGCGGCAAGGACTTTTTCGCGCACGCCGCCAATCGGAAGCACACGTCCGCGCAGGGTGATCTCACCGGTCATACCCACGTGACGATGAACAGGCCGACCCGTCAGTGCGGAAACGATGGCCGTTGCCATTGTAATTCCAGCGGACGGACCATCCTTTGGAATGCCGCCTTCCGGCATGTGGACGTGAATATCCAAACGCTCGAAGGCTTCCAGATCTATCTTCAACGCAACAGCGCGTGACTTGATATACGTCAGCGCAGCTTGACCGGATTCCTGCATCACCTCGCCCATCTGCCCGGTCATTTGCAGGCCGCCTTTGCCTTCCAGGATGGCAACTTCCACCGGCATGATCTCGCCGCCCGTTTCCGTCCACGCGAGGCTGGTGGCTACACCGACTTCATCTGCCCGCTCGGCTTCGGAGGGAAAGACCTGCTGCGGACCCAATAACTTTTCGATCATCTCCGGCGCGATCGAGGCGGGGTACTTCTTGCCCTCCGCCTTCAGGCGTGCCACTTTACGGCAGATGCGCCCGATCTCGCGTTCCAATCCGCGCACACCGGCCTCATAGGTGTATTCACGAATTATGCGCTGGAGCGCGGCAGGCTCAAATACCAGACCGATGTTCTCGATTCCGTTTTCTTCCAATTGGCGTGGAATGAGATAGCGGTTGGCAATCTCTATTTTTTCTTCTTCGATGTAACCGGGAAATTCGATCACTTCCATGCGGTCGAGCAAGGGCGCAGGAACCGTGGAAAGTGAATTGGCTGTCGTTACGAACATGGCTTTGGAAAGGTCAAAAGGCAGTTCGAGGTAGTGGTCACTAAAAGCGTAGTTCTGCTCAGGGTCCAGCACCTCAAGCATGGCTGAGGCAGGATCGCCGCGAAAGTCTGAATACAACTTGTCAATTTCATCCAGCATGAAAAGCGGATTGGCAGTGCCGGCCCGCTTCATGGTCTGAATGATCCGCCCGGGCAATGCACCGATGTAGGTGCGGCGATGTCCGCGAATTTCCGCTTCGTCGCGTACGCCGCCAAGTGAAACGCGCACAAATTTGCGCCCAAGCGCATCCGCAATGGAACGACCCAGGGAGGTTTTACCCACGCCGGGCGGGCCCACAAAACATAAAATCGGCTGGCGTTCTTTTTTTGGTTTCAAGGAACGCACAGCGATATATTCCAGAATTCTTTCCTTGGCTTTCTTCAAACCATAATGATCGCGCTCCAGGATTTTTGCTGCGTTTCTTACATCCAAATTATCAGGCGTGGAATTATTCCACGGCAGGTCAATGATCCAATCAATATACGTGCGGATAATACCCACCTCAGGCGCCATCGGCGACATTTGATTGAGGCGCTCCAATTCCTTCAACGCAACCTTCTTCGCTTCTTCAGGGAGATTCGCCGCATCCACTTTTTTCTTTAGATCCGAAGCATCGCGCGTGAAAATATCGCCTTCGCCCAATTCATTTTGGATCTGCTTCATCTGCTCGCGCAAATAAAACTCCCGCTGGCTTTTATCCACTTCATTCTGCACACGCGAGTGGATCTCATCTTCAAGTTCAAGCACATCTACTTCCTGCGCCAGCAGACTGTTCAATTGCCCCAGACGCGTTTTCGGATCAACCAGCAGCAGCAAACGCAGCTTGGCTTCGTAAGTCAATGAAAGCGATGTGGCGATCATATCGGTCAGCCAGCCGGGTTCGGAAATATTCAACGCAAATAAATGCGCCTCTTCCGGAATTGAACGATCGAGCTGCACGCAGCGCTCAAACAGACTCAACGCAGAGCGCATCAAGGCCTGCGTTTGCCTGTCTGCGGTTTGCGGTTCATGGGTCACGCGGGCGCGCACTTTAATATATGGCTTCAATTGTATGAATTCCACAATCTCCACGCGCCGCCGTCCCTGTACTAGCGCGGAGTGTGAGCCATCCGGCATGCTCAGCAAACGCCCAACCGCCATTTCCACGCCGATCGGCAAAAAGTCATCTTTTCCTGGTTCGTCCAGTTCGGGATCCCTTTGCGTTAAACCGATCACGGTTTGTTCTTTGTGATGCGCTCCCTGCACTGCCAGTATGGAGGGCTCGCGTCCGACAAAGATCGGCGAAACCATGCGAGGAAAAATAACCATGTCACGCAACGGCAAAACAGCCGCCTCGATCAAGCCGTCGGCTTTTGGTTCCATGCTCGGAATACGATAGAGTTCCTCGGTGCGTTGCGAGAGCGTCAGGTCGAAATTATCTTCGGATTCATTCCAATTGGGTTGACTCATTCAATACTTTCCATTCTTTCATCACTTCCGCTGTCACAAACATCGAGCCGGCGGATAATACAATGCTACCATCTTTTGACGACAATTCGAGCGCGCGCACCAATGCATCACTGACCGGGATAATCGCCTCCGACTCCGCCCCAGCCTGCTCTGCCAACTCTTGAATTTGCTCCATTTCAAGCGCGCGGGGATGATCGGCGCGCGTAATAATAATTTTCCTGATCTTCGGTTTCAATTCTGCAAACATCCCGGGAATGTTCTTATCCTCCGACGCGCCAAAGATGAGATAGACCATCTGATCGGGGAAATACGTTTGCAAGGTCTCGCTCAACTTGGCAAATGAATCCTGATTGTGTGCCGAGTCGAAGATCACCGGCGGATCGCGCCGCGCCACTTCAAAGCGCGCGCGCCATTGTACTTGAGAAAACCCTTTTTGTATCTGTTCATCTGTTATTGGAATCCCACTGACTTTCAAGGCGGCATAAGCGGTGGCTGCGTTTTCGATTTGATGATTTCCAAGCAAAGGAATTTGAAGGTCTAAAGTCGAAGGTCGAAAGTCGCTTGAAATTCTCAAGGTTTGACCATCAAGCGAAGAATTTATCAATTCGAATTTTGTATCCTGCCCAACAAGAGTAAAGCTTGCATTCTTAAGTTTGGCTACACGCTCCAACACTTCGAGGGCTTCATCCGTTTGCGGGGAGGAAACCACAGGCACGCCCGGCTTGATAATGCCCGCCTTCTCCCCCGCGATCAAGGCCAGCGTATTCCCAAGCACAGCCATATGATCATATGACAATGAAGTAATGACCGAAACCTTCGGTATGACAATGTTGGTCGCGTCGAGTCGCCCGCCCAGTCCCACTTCAAACACCGCCGCATTGACGCCATATTTTGCAAACGCCATAAATGCCAGGGCTGTGGTAATCTCAAAAGTAGTAAGTTTTTCGATCTCTGCAACATACGGCTTGATCTCCTCCACTAAATCAACCAACTGTTCATGCGAGATCGGCTCTCCATTGATTTGAATCCGCTCGCAATAATCCAGTAAATGAGGCGAAGTGTATAAGCCAGCCGTATATCCCGCAGCCTTCAACGCTGAAGCGCACAACGCCGAAACCGAGCCTTTCCCCTTCGTCCCGGCCACATGGATGATGGGGTATTTCTTCTGCGGATTCCCCAACGACTCCATCAAGGCGAACATGCGGTCAAGGTTGAAGTCCGCCTTGGCGAGTTCGGAGGAATGTTTAAGGCTATAATCTACGAAAGAGTAGAGGTAATCGAGGGCTTTGTTATATGCAAGTTCAATGTCCATGCGAGGGATTGTAAGACGTAATGCCTAATTCGTAAAACACAATTGACAAAACTGCGCAAAACGCCGATAATGCTCACTGTGTACACAATGAACATTATTTCAAACTGGAGGCAGAAATGACCATACTTATCGGCGCAAGAGATATACGCCAGAGATTTGCTGAAATACTCGGCAAGGTTGGCTTTGGGGGCGATATTGCCGTGGTGGAACGTTCCGGCAAACCAATGGCTGCGCTTATCCCAATCGAGATGTACGAGCAAATGATCGCCGAACGCGAAGCGCGATTCCAGATCGTGGAGAAAATTCGCGCGGCCCAGGCAAACTTTACCCCTGAAGAAATTGAGCGGGATGTCGCCCAAGCCATAAAAAAGGTGAGGAAACAAAATGCGGCGCGTCGTCTTTGATACAAACATCTTTGTCAGCGCGCTGCTCTCAAAAAACGGGACGCCCGCCAAAATAATAGATGCATGGCGCGAAAGAATTTTTTTGGTAATCACCTGCGAGGCAGCGATCCTCGAAATACAGCGTGTTTTGGATGAATTATTCGCAACAGGCAAATACGCCATCACCAAAGAACAAACAGAGTCTGTGATTCATCTTTTACGAACAGACGCCATACAAGTTCCGGGTCAAATGAATGTATCCGGCGCCATCCCGCAAGATCCCGATGACGAGAAGTTTCTGGCGATTGCATTGGAAGGCGAAGCGGAAATTATCATTAGCGGAGATAGTCACTTGTTGAATTTGGGCAAATACCAAAACATCATCATTCAAACAGCGCGTCAATTTCTTGATTCACTAAGATCAGAATAATATGCTCGCCATTCTCACCATCCACCTGCACCTCCCCACTTGCGCCTCGCTCAAGGAAAAGCGCGGACGGCTCAAGCCGCTCATCTCGCGCCTGCATCGCGAGTTTAATGTCTCCGTGGCAGAAATGGATTTGCAGGACAAATGGCAGGAGGTGGTCATCGCCTGTGCAATGGTCAATTCTGATGCTGTCACCTTGCGACAGTCCCTGCAAAGTGTGGCAAAATGGGTGGAAGCGAATTGGCCTGATGGTCAGGTAATTGATGAGAAGATTGAAGTGATGTAAGCACGTAGACACGTAGGCAAGTAGACAGGTCATGTTTACGTGTGTAGGTGTTTACCCGTGTACATAAAACAAGGAGAACCAATGGACTTAAAACTCAAAGACAAACGCGCGCTCGTCAGCGGCTCCTCCCGCGGACTTGGCTACGCGGCCGCGCTGGTATTGGCAAAAGAAGGCTGCAAGGTTGCCATCAATGGGCGCGACGAAGCGAAGATAAAAAGTGTGGCGGACAGGTTAAGCAAGGAAACTGGCACTAGGGTAATTGGATTGGCAGGCGATGTCGGATTGCTGGACATTCCTGAGAAATTGATACAGCAAACTGTGGATGCGTTTGGCGGATTGGATATTCTCATCACTAACGCGGGCGGACCTCCTTCCGGGTCCATTGATTCGCTTAACGAAGCCGCATGGCAAAAGGGAATCGACTTGTGTTTGATGGCGCATGTCCGCTTGATCAAAGCAGCGCTTCCTTATTTACGAAAATCAACAGCGGCAAGTATCTTGACGATTACTTCATACTCTGTAAAACAGCCCATTGCAAATTTGCTTTTGTCAAATAGTATCCGTTCGGCAACGATCGGATTAACCAAAACACTGGCATTGGAACTCGGCAAGGAAGGCATTCGGGTCAACTCCATTCTGCCAGGCTGGACGGAGACGGAAAGAGTCGCAGAATTAATGACTGCCCGGGCAACAGCGAACAGCACAACGGTCGAGGAAGAGACGCACAAGCAGTCGGAGCAGAGTCCGCTGGGAAGGTTGGGTCAGCCCGAAGAGTTCGCGAATGCCGCGGTGTTCCTCGTCTCCCCTGCTGCTTCTTATATCACCGGCGTCATGTTAAGTGTAGACGGTGGTATGTATAAGGGTACGATGTGATTTACGATTTAGGACTGATGGTCTCGATACGAGCGAGTGTACTTCTCGCTCGTATCGAGACCACGATTGGAAAAACCATGAACAAACAAAATGAAAAAGTGTGTATGAATTGCAATCGCACAGATGAACAAATTCCATTGATAACTCTGTCCTTCAAAAGCGCGCCAAAATATATTTGCGCGCAATGCTTCCCGGTTTTGATCCACAAGATTCACCTGCTTGCAGACAAATTACCTGGCGTGGAGATCGCGCCGCCTGCGGATCACTGATTATATGAATAAACTGTCGCGCCTTACCCGTAACTCGTTGATCATCTCGTTCTTTTTCTTAATAGATAAAGTTTTGGCCTTCGTTCGCACGGGTATCATTTCGCGCAAGTATTCAGATTCGGTGCATTTGCTGGATACATTCAATGCTGCAAATAATTTACCAGATGTGCTATTCGCGTTGATCTCTGGCGGCGCGCTGGCCATGGCATTCATCCCATTGCTGACGGAATATCTCACCACCAAAGACCGCGCCGCTGCATGGGATCTGTTTTCACGAGTGGCAAATGTCGCTTTTCTGGTGACAGGCTCAATTGCGATTCTGATCGCCATTTTCGCGCAACCAATCGTGGATGCGGAACTCGGCATCGCGCCCGGCTTTGAACAGGAACAACGCACATTGCTTGCGGAACTGATGCGCTTGAATCTGATCGGTACAGTCATTTTTTCGATCAGCGGATTGGTGATGGCTTCCCTGCAAGCGAATCAACATTTTATTTTTCCCGCAATGGCGCCCAGTCTCTATAATATTGGACAGATTTTCGGCGCGATCTTTCTTGTGCCGCGTTATGGCGTTCATGGATTGGTGTACGGTGTCATCATCGGCGCGGCAATGCACCTGCTGATTCAACTGCCGATACTCTTCAAGTTTGGCTTCCGTTGGACTCCATCTTTGAATTTACGTCACACTGGTTTGATCGAAGCGTTGAAATTAATGGCGCCGCGTTTATTAACCATGGGCGGCATTCAAGTCATTGTACTGGCACGTGATAATTTAGCCTCACGACTTGACCAGGTCGGCGCGGTAACCTCACTCACTTATGGCTGGATGATCATGCAAGTGCCTGAGACAATTCTTGGGACTGCCATTGCCACCGCGATGCTGCCTACGCTTTCAGAACTCGCGGCACGCGGCGACTGGACAGGGTTCCGTTCAACCATAGAACGCGCCCTGCGAGTATTGATCTCATTAACCATCCCGATTGCGGCAGTCATGGCGGCTGGGATTCATCCGCTCGTGCGCGGGGTTTTCGGATTTGACGAAGCCACCTCCACACTGATCACATGGACAACGCGCGCCTATTTGATGACACTGACAGGATTCTCCATCCACGAAATTGCGGCGCGTTCATTCTATGCGCGCAAAGAACCGATGTTCCCGTTGTATGCTGTGCTATTGCGTCTCGCCATGTTTTTAGGGATCGGTTTTATCGGACTCACCTTCTTCAAAAAGATTGGCGCGCCGATCATTGCATTTGCAGAGATCGCACTATTAATAGAAGCCATCATCCTGTTCAGTTGGTTATCCAAACGCACGCATGAGTCGATCCATGTGAACGGCGCGGTAGTCAAAGGGCTGATCGCGGCTGTCATCGGCGGAGCGATCACTTATGCTGTTGCGTTATACCTGCCCGGCGGCGCTATCGTAACCGCGCTGATCGGTATGGTCATTGGCGGATTGATCGCGCTGGCGATTGTCTGGTCTGATGCAAAACAGCTTTTTAATTTGTAATTCACTGGCATGTCATTGCGAGCCGCTCTTCGGCGAAGCAATCTCCTGCACAACGACAGGGATTGCTTCCCTTCGACACGGTGAGCGAAAGTCGAACCGTCAGGACACCGCGTCGGTAAGAGCATCATCCTCGCAACACTTGCGCCGCACGCCAGTGCAGGTGTGACGAAATAAGATAAGATAAGAAAAAATACAGTAATTCAAAGGGAAGTATAATTACCATCATGTCTGAACAAACTGGAAACACACAACCCATTCAACCTTATAAGGAAGATGATACCCAACCGATCAAACCTGTAAAAAAGACCCCTCGCTGGCGTTCCATCCTTACCAGTATCCTGGGCTTTCTCCTGCTCGTTGGGCTGGGCGGATTTGGCGGATATTCTTCCGGCATTGGAACCCGCAAAGCCGCGGAGGACGCCATTATTTCACAACAACTTTCCGAGCAATTCTCCTTTGCGCTGGTGGATATTGAATTCGGGCGTTATGAAAATGCAAGACAACGCCTCGAATTCATTATCAAGAACGATCCGGGTTTCCCCGGCGCACAAGGGAAATTAACCGAGGTTTTGGTATTGAGTTCCATCCCCACCCCTGCTCCAACCCCTACCCTCACAGCCACGCCTGATTTCAGCGGCGCAGAAAATGCATTTCAACGCGCCCAACAACTCATTCTTGCGCAGGATTGGCCCGGTGCGCTCACAGCACTGGATACGATCCGCAAACTGGACAAGAGCTACAAGACCGCGCAAGTGGACGGCATGTATTACTTTGCCTTACGCAATTACGGATATGATCTGATCACAAAACAAGGCAATCTTGAGGGCGGCATCTATCACCTGACCCTTGCAGAACGCTTCGGCCCATTGGATCATACAGCCATCGGTCTTCGTGAGGGCGCGCGCGCATACATCACCGGTGCAAGTTTCTGGGAACTGGACTGGAGGCAGACCTTGACCTACTTCGCCGAAGTAAGCGCCGGCTGGCCCTCTCTCTGGGACGGCACCATGACCGCCTCCCAACGTTACTTTATCGCATCCATGCGTTATGGTGATGAGCTCTTCCTGCGCCAGGAATACTGCGCCGCCAATGAACAATATCAAAACGCATCTGCCATGGGCGCGTTGGAGGCAGGCTCCGCTAAAAACGCCAACGAAGCATTTCAACAATGCTATCCGCCAACCGCGATTATCGAGCCTACCGCCATTGCTACAACAGAAACAGCGCCCACTGAGACGCCGACAACACCCTAGCCATAATTCATGACCACACCCTCTGCATGGATACTAGCGGTCATCTTCTGGCTTCACATGCTGGCGACTGTCACTTGGGTTGGAAGCCTCGCCGCAATTAACATCCTGGTCCTGCCCGCCTCCCATCGCACTTTGAAGCTGACAGATCAACTCAACTTTATCACCGCTCTTCAAAAAAGACTTGAGCCGTTGGCCTGGTTCTGCATGGGGTTATTATTGGTGACAGGTCTCATCCAATTGAGTACCAGTCCGCACTACGACGGCTTTCTCTCGCTCAGCACACAATGGTCCTTCGCCATCCTCATCAAACATGGGCTGGCTGTCATCATGGTCGTGGTCAGTGCCATCCAAACATGGGAAGTGCTTCCCGCCATCCAGCGCACGCTGATGAAAAAAGGGAAAGCGGATGAAGAGGAACTCCGCAACCTGCAAAGAAAAGAAATAATCCTCCTGCGGATCAATCTATTACTCTCTGCATTGATCCTCGGAGCTACCGCTGTCGCAAGAGTATCGTAATCAACAAAAAGAGACCGTTGCCATGAAAAGCAACGGTCTCTTTTTAATAAGCAAGCTACAGTTTTATCAAAGCTGGCTCAACCAGTGCGCCTGTCAGATCATAAGCCATGGCGCCGCTGATTCTGACTGGGACGATCTCCCCAACTTTTGCGTGTCCTTCAACCAAGACCATGCCGTCAATTTCGGGCGCATCGCGATAAGACCTGCCAATGGAGATGCCATCATCAAACCCCTCCACAAGCACATCCAGTGTTTGGCCGACATAAGACTGATTGACCTGGAGCGAAATGTTCTGCTGAAGTTCCATCAGACATTCGTATCTTTCCTGTTTAACAGGAGCAGGCACAGGGTCGCCAAGAGGCGTGGAGGTTGTGCCTGGCTCAAATGAAAACTGGAATGCGCCCACGCGATCAAATCGAATCTCTTTCACGAAATCATACAGCGCCTGGAATTCCTCTTCTGTTTCGCCGGGATACCCAACAATGAACGTAGTCCGAATCGCGAGGTCTTTCATCGCCTCACGCATTTTCCCAATCGTTTTATACACCCAATCCATGTTTGAAGGGCGCTTCATGCGATACAAGGTTTTTGGATGCGCGTGCTGAAGCGGCATATCCAGGTAAGGCAAAACCTGCCTGCGGGTTGCCATCACCTCGATCAAACGATCGGTGACACAACCCGGATAAGCATACATCACACGCATCCAATCCATATCTGGAACAGCATCTGTCAATTGTTCCAGCAAAATAGCGAGGCCGTCCTTCATACCCAGGTCGTGACCGTAATCCGTAGTGTCCTGCGCGATCAAGACCAATTCGCGCAGGCCGGCATCACGCAAGGTACGCGCTTCATTGATAATTGACTCAACGGGACGTGAGACCGCCGTGCCTTTAATTAATGGGATCGCGCAAAACGCGCAGGGACGGCGGCAGCCATCCGCCACTTTGATATACGCGCTCGCGCCGGACACACTGACGCGCTGTGCATCTTTCTCATCCAGGCCAACGGTTGGCGCATCAGGCAAATGATAGATCGGCTCGGGACGTTTTCCTTTGCGCACCTCCTGTACCACCTGCACAATATCCATCCAGCGGCGCGTGCCGAGAATGCCGTCAATACCTGGGATTTTCTGCGCAACATCCACCCCATAGCGTTGTGTCAGACAGCCGGCCGCGATCAACACCTGCCCATTAAGTTTTGATTTTGCAAGCTCACCCAGCACACGATAAGATTCCTCTTTTGCAGGGCCGATAAAACCGCAGGTGTTCACGATCAATACAGCCGCTTTGGATGGGTCTTCCATGGAACGATAGCCATCGCGCAAAAGCAACTGCGCCATCGAATTAGAATCAACTGTATTTTTTGCGCAGCCCAATGAAACCAAATGAAAAGTATTTTTTGTCACGTTTTTTTCCTAACGATAAAGATCTTCGTCCTGAGCGGAGCCGCGCGCCCTTGCCCTTCGCGCGGAGTAGTCGAAGGACAGGTTGCATAACAAGTTTATGTTCCCATATCATGCGCTTCGACACTTCGACAGGCTCAGTGCGGGGCTGCGTTCGGACGGAAGAGCTGTCCTCACTCCGCTCACATCGTCCCGACGTTTTTTCGGGAGCGAGGATTACATAACTACCCGCCTTCCGGCGGTGTCGCAGATGGTGTAAGCGTGGGCGTCCGTGTTGATGTGGGCAGTGGAGTATTGGTCGGCGTAGGCGAAATCGTCGCAGTCGGTGTGGCTACCCCGGAGATCAAATAAACACGGCTGACTACCTCGCCCACACCGCCCATCAAACCAAGATCACGCCCATTATAAGTAATCCGGATTGCCGCGGCATTGCCGGTCAGTATCACGACCTGGTTATCAGCTTCAAAAACTTTCAGCTCACGCGGAGCCATGCGCCCTTCAAAAGCCACGGCCCCATCCACCGAAATCCTCACAAAAACGCGTTCCACAGCAAAGACGCTGACCACCACATTCGCATTTGTGCCCGGGGTGGGCGCGTCTGGCGTAGTGAGGGCATCCACAGTGGAAGATGCAGTCAATGAATTATCCTCAATTGCCTCCAAGGTTAATTCCAAGGAAGCGGTCGGCAAAGGCGCATCCCCAAGCACATCCACAATCGAAGGCGCAGTAGGTTGAGCAATTTGGTTTCGATCATCCTGAGGACTGAGTACGCGTCCAACGCCCCAAATTGCAAGCGCAACCAAAATGACGATCATCAACACGCCAAAGATCAAATCACCTGCAATAAACGTCCGCAGGAACGGCAGGGAGGGTGTCACTACTGTCTGTATCTTATCACGCGGCGTTTCCGCATACTTCTCATGCCGCCTAGCCTGCAATGCATCCGCAAAGCGCAACGAAATCACATCTGTATCCAGGCCAAGAAAAGTCGAATAATTTACAAGCATCCCGCGCAATTGTACGGGTGAAGGCAATTGATCGAACGAGCCTGCCTCCAAAGCCTTCACAAACACCACCCGTAATCGCGTATGACGTTCCACTTCTTCAACAGTCAGGCTGATCAACTCACGCCGCGCCCGCAACTGCCCGCCAATCTCGGCAAAGATCACATCCGCAGGCAAGGCTGGTGCATTTATCTGCGACTCGATGGCGGGCGCGCCTTGTTCTTCAATTTCAGGGACGGGTTCCAGTTCTTTTTTCTTTCGGAATTGGATAAAGGAAATTAACTTCGCTACCAGACCCGGCTTCGCCTCACGCTTCGCGTTAACCTCAGCCTGCTCAATCTCGGCCGGCAGAGTCTCAGCTTTGGCTTTTGTTTCCGTCAC
The DNA here is from genome assembly GCA_016866215.1 of Chloroflexota bacterium. GTDB lineage: Bacteria > Chloroflexota > Anaerolineae > Anaerolineales > Villigracilaceae > Villigracilis. The sequence goes on from VGNE01000002.1 coordinate 79,357, forward strand.
AACGGCCGCAGGAGAAGTCTCTTCTTCAACTTTCTTTTTCTTCCTGCTGCGCGATTCGGTTTGTTCTACTACTACTTCTTCTACTTCAGTTTCTGCAATCGGAGCAGGAGGTCCTACTTGAACAGGCTCGCTGAATTCTGTCTCAACCGCTTCGTCCTGACGTAAAGCCGGCCCGGGGGTTGATTCTGCTTTCGGACGGCGTCCCAGCCTCGACGTTTGTACTGAGCGAAACGTCGTCCTGAGTAGGTCGAAGGGACGAAGAATCCAAGAAAGACGCGCTGGTTTCTCATCCTGTGACCCAGTCAGTGGAGGAACTTCCGTTTCAACAAGATTGACCTGCACCAGAGGTCCGCTTACCTCAGCGGATACAGGCGCATTTTTTTGAATATCCGCAATCAGCTCATCCACATTAAGGTCGAGATATTCGGCATAATTCCGCAAAAATCCACGCCCCTGAGCGGCAGACGGTATGGCAGAGTAATCATCCGCTTCCAATGCCTGCAAAAATATTACGCGAATGCGAGTGTCATCCGACGCTTTTTCAAGCGTGAGATAGCGGGCTTCGCGCATCTTTCTCAGGCGTTGACCAATTGATTCCGGCATGAATGTATTTTATTACAAACATCACCGACTCTGCGCCGGTGATGTGAAGTTGGTCTTATTCGACTGTCGCAGCAGGTTCTTTTGCTGCGGCTTCTTCTTTTCGCTTATGGGGACCCTTTTTAGGTTTCTCCGCTTTTTCAACTTCGGCTTGTTCGGTTGCGCTCTCTGGGCTTTCACCATCGCGATAGACGATGATCTTGATCTCTGGAACGAGATCCATGGTCAGGCGGATGTGGGCAGTGAATTCGCCGAGTGAGCGGATGGGTTGAATATCCACCTGCTGGCGCTTCACTTCAAAGCGGACTTGTTCGGAAAGCGCGGTGGCGATATCCTGCGTTGTAATGGAACCGTACAATTTGCCGGTATCACCAGCCTTGGCTGGGAAGGTTAGGGTAACTTCCTTGATCTGGTCGGCAATATTTTTGAGTTCATCGTTTTGAGCACTGCGGCGTATCTCAGCCTGTGTCTTGATCTTCTGGATCTGCTTTAGCGCGCCTTCGGTGGCAAGCACGGCAAATCCCTGCGGGAGGAGGAAGTTACGGCCGAAGCCATCGGCTACTTTCTTAATATCCCCGGCACGTCCAAGTTTGTAAACGTCTTTAACAAGCAATACTTTCATTTTCTATAAGCCCTTTCTGGCAGGATATGACAGGACGAAGGGTACTACGGCCTGCGGGGCGGGATTGTACCATAAAGAAACGTTTTCTTGCCAAGGCAGTGAAATACGATTAAGATAAAGGCATGTCCCAGATTCCCTTCAGTTTTCGGCGAGTGGCGACCTTTGCGGGTATTTTTGTTTTGATTTTATTTGTGATTGAGTTCAATTCACGCCTCGAAGAACTGAACCGCTTGAACAACCAACGCGACGAGGTGCGCATTCTTGCCACACAGGCCATGCAAACCCAAATGGCGCTGGAAACGCAGGTAGCGTATGCCAGATCCAGCGCGGCAGTGGAAGGGTGGGCTCGCACTGAGGGATATTACCTGAAGGATGGCGATCACCCGGTTATCCCTGTCGAACAACCGGGCAGTGAACCGTTGATCGTGAGCACCCCGCTCCCAACTCCCACCCCAATGCAAAATTGGGAAACCTGGTGGGCTTTATTCTTCAGCGAATAATTTATCAATTGGTTTAATGGACTTCTTGTGAAAGTCTCAGCAGGTCGGGCTTGTAACCTGTTTGTTTTTAACTACGATTACCAATGCAAGTAAATTTGCTATACTACTCCGCAGGTCTCGGGTTTCTTGTCATACTCACAGCAGGTATAGCCTATTTTGCTTTCTTAAGACAGCATAAAAATAACACGCACGAATCCACAAACGTCACGCCGTTTATCCTTGAAAACCTGCGCGATGCGATCATTGCTGTGGATGGAAAAGACCGCATTACCAATATTAACAACGCCGCAAAAAAATGGCTTGGCATAAAAGACAATTCGGTTGGAATATCAGTATTCGACATTTTGCCGCAACCCGATACATTCAGAAAAAAGTGGGACATTCCAAACACGATCATAAAATTGGAAATTGTTAAGAACAGCCAGCCTGCCTGGTTTGAAGCGTCCATCAGGCAATTACATCGCGTGGATAACGCACTACTTGGACGCGTGATCGTCATCCACGACATCACGCAGGAGCAGGAATTGCTGGAGGCGGAACTCCGCCGCTCTGCCCAGCTCGGTCTTCTTGAAGAAGTTGGCAGGCAGGTGGCGGATAGTTTCAATAAAACGGAAATCCTGCAACGATCCATTGATGCGGTTGTAAACCGATTTGGATATGCTGAAGCGGCTATCTCGCTTTTGACAAATGACAATTTACTGGAAGTTGCCGCCATTTCCGGAACACAGGATTTTGGTTTCAGACCAGGCTATAAACAGGAAATGGGGAAAGGGATTATCGGTCATACCGCCGCAATCCGTAAAACATATATATCGAAACACGTCGCCGACGATCCTTACTACTTCTCCAATGATGAACATCATGGCTCAGCGATTTGCGTCCCGATTCTTAATGAAAAAGACTTGTTCGGTGTGCTATATGTGGAAAGCGCTGAATCCAATGCGTTTGATCAGGAAGATGCAACCACCCTGGAAACCCTTGCAAACCAGATCTCTGCCTCCCTTCAAAGAGCCTTGTTATATTCACGTGCGCAGGAACATTTACGAATCATGTCCACAGTTCAGGCTGTTTCGCGTGTCATTTCCAGTTCACTCGATCTGGAGACGATCTTTGAATCTGTAGTAAAGGAACTTAAGAAAAATTTTGGGTACACCCATGTGAGTATTTACTTATTAAAAGAAGACTATCTTCATATAGGCGCACAGATCGGATACTCTGAAGAAACAATGTTCCGAAAAATCCACATCAGCCAGGGAGTCCATGGGCGAACAGTAAAAACCAGGAAAGTACAATTCATTCAAGATGTAACCAAAGAGCCGATTTATTTACCCGCTGACTACAATATCTCAAGTGAGATCTGTGTCCCATTATTAAAAGATAATATTGTTCTCGGAACGATCAATGTGGAAGGAGCTGCAGATTCGCCTCTCACCCAGTCCGATGTAGATATGCTCAGCACGCTTGCGATCCCGATCGCTCTTGCAGTGGATAACGCACGCCTGCACGCACAGGTCAGAGAAATGGCTATGACGGATGCCGTCAGCGGCCTTTCCAACCGTCATGCCTTTGAAGAGACACTGAACGCCGAAGTGGAACGCGCCACACGATTTGGGCATCACCTTTCACTTATCATCTTCGATCTTGATTCGTTCAAGGAATACAACGACGAATGGGGACACCCTGCAGGCGATCTTCGACTCAAGGCCACCGCAGACTTGGTCCGCAATAATTTACGCAAATATGATATAGCCGCAAGATACGGAGGCGACGAATTCGCCATCATCCTTCCAAACACAGACCAGAGCAGCGCGCTCGAATTTGCCAAACGCCTGCATCATGCGGCACAGGCAGGCACATCCGAGACAGCGATTGAGGGCAAAGGCGTTGCGGGCTACACCATCAGCATGGGCATTGCTTCATTTCCAAATGATGGAAATACACTTACCACTCTCCTGCTTGCAGCAGATCACGCTGCATTAAAAGCCAAGCGCCTCGGCAAAAACCAAATCCACCTTGCGAGCGATCTAAAAAATAATGGACAGGCTTGATCTCTTTCCCCTTTCAGCAAAAATCAAAAACGACTTCCTCACAATTGCAGGACAGGATCTTGCAAAACTAGCCGAAGAATATGGCACACCCTTGTATTTATATGACAGGGCCACCTTGGACGCCTCAGTGGATGATTACAAAAAAGCGCTCGCTTCGCACTACCCTTCGACAGGGTTTCGACAGGCTCAACCTACCAACTCAGGGCAACGCCCCGCGTCTGCTTCTGTTACCTACGCAGGCAAGGCATTCCTTTGCACGGCCATCGCACAATGGACTCAGATGCATGGCTTGCATGTTGACTGCACAGGCGAGGGCGAGATCGCCATTGCAATGGCAGGCGGAGTACCGCGTGAACACATCCTTGTGCATGGGGTGAATAAATCAACAGCAGATTTGAAGTCTGCGCTTCAACATGCAGGCACAATCGTTGTGGATAATCTCACCGAACTAAAGACTCTGGAGTCCGACAGCTTGCTGTCGAAAAGGCGGAAGCAAGCTTCCGCACTCCAGATATGGCTGCGCCTCCTACCCGGTATTGCGGTGGATACACATCACGCCCACACACTGACTGGTCAGCATGACAGCAAGTTTGGCATGACACGCGAAGAAATTCTCGAAGCAGCAACATTTTGTAAAAACAATAATTTACCTTTAAATGGAATTCACTTTCACCAAGGTTCAAACTTCCGCGATGCGAGCCCATTGAAAGCCGCAATCGAGCGGGGACTTGATCTCGCAAAGGAAATCGGATTCAACGATGATTGGCATTTCAGTCCAGGCGGAGGATGGGGTGTGACATATCATGAGGATGAACTGCCGCATCCATCCATCGAAAATTACGTGCGCGGAATCGCGGAAGCGGTAATCGAAGGATGCAGTCAGCGCGGATTGAGTCTCCCCCATTTGCACCTTGAACCTGGTCGTAGCTTGGTAGCGCGGGCAGGTGTGGCTGTTTATAAAGTAGGCGCAATTAAAAGACGCGGCGACAAAGTTTGGATATTAATAGACGGCGGCATGACGGATAATCCACGCCACGCGCTGTACGGGGCGAGATACTCCTGTTTGCCGGTAGCAGGCGTCGGCGGGGAAAGCGGTGTGTTGAGCCTGTCGAAACAAAGCGAGAAGATTTCCATCGCGGGGCCGTACTGCGAGTCGGGCGATGTCATCATTGAAGACCTGCCCATGCCATACATCAAGGAGGGAGATTTGATCGCTATACCCATGAGCGGGGCATATCACTTGAGCATGTCGTCCAACTACAATGGTTCATGTCGGCCTGCAGTGGTCTGGCTTGAGGATGGAAAAGCAAACATGATTGTTCGCAGGGAAACTGCTGACGATTTGCTGAAACGGGATTTTGGGTTGTGATTATCCCTTAACCTGTTTGGAAAAATCCTCCAATCCCTTACGATTTGTAATAGAGAATTCAGTACGAGTTATTTCGATCAAGCCCTGATCCGAGAAACGGTGTAGGAAACGACAAACCACCTCTCGAGTGGATCCAATGCGCGCTGCCATTTCGTCAAGTGTCAGGTTGCGTGCGATCGGCCCCTGAGAAGTATTTCCAGCGAACTCAACGAGCAAACGAGCCAGTCTTCCGCCTACCGGTTGAAAGGCCAGTTTCTCGACGATTTCGCTTGCCAGTTGTACACGCTGGATCATCAGGCGGGATAATTCCCAGGATAAACCCCCATTCTTTAAGAGAAGGGGTAATATGCTCTCGTGAGACCAAAGCATAAGTTCGCTGTCCTTTGAAACCTGAAGGGATGCAGGCATGGGTGCATCTTGAATAAAAAAGGCCAACCCCCAAAATACATCGCCATCCCGAAGGCTGGTAAGGATCAGACTGCGGCCCTCAAATGATTCCTTGAGTGCTGTTACTTCACCGCTTTTGATGAAGAACAGAAAAGGCCATACATCTCCATATTGAACGATCCATTCACCGGCATAATAATGGCGTATTTGCGCCATTTCAACCAGACTGTTGATTTCATCTTGATCAAGATGAGCAAAAATGCTGGCTTGGGTGAACAATTGTATTTTGTCCATGAATCACCGCTTTCTATCCAGTCATCCACGAGTGCAAAGAAATTCTTGGATGGATTTGCTTTAAGGCAAAGACTACCCAATTCAACTTGTGCTATATTTCACATGCAATAACATTATATCGTAAATAAAGATGAAGCATTACCGTTGCCTCTTGTTCGCAAGCATCACACTACTCTTAACAGCCTGTCAATCGGCACCAACGTGCCCATCGGTAACTGGTACGCCGCACTATTTAATCAATTCTGAATTTGAGAAGTCGCCGTCCATACCTGACCTGTCTCCAACCCCTATCGAGGTTGAAATCAACGGCAAAATGACAACAGTTAACAAAGTGGTAGCAGGTCCGCTGTGCCATGGCAGCTGGAAGGGAATAGTCTATGTCGCATGTGATGTTCAGGTTTTCAAATGGGAGGGAGAGCCTCTCTTCCTGAAAAGTTGTAACCTATCAATTGAACCGGGTACGGTCGTTTACGTCGCATATCACAATGATGCGGCTTATTACAACGGGTGTTCCTGCCATACTGGCGAACAACCCTAATCAGGCATTTAGTAAAGGAGAATGAAACATGAAAGACAAGAATTTGCTCGGAGGAATACTTGCTACCGTCAGCGCCCTGATGGGCATCATCGGCCACTTTGTCATCTTCCTCAAGTGGTATCAAATCGGCATGGGCGCGGAATCCGCGGAGCCTGGCTGTGAGATCCTGCTGAAATACATTCACCCTGCCATGGCAGATCTCGGCATTCTCGGAGGCATTTTATTTGCAGTCAGCGCGTATGGATTCTTCACCAAAAAGAACTGGGCCTTCCTATTGTCTGTCATTGGGATCGTGCTGGCTTTGCTGGGAAGCTGGTTTATCAATGTGCCTTATATGGCCGCCAGCCTGCCTCCAATCTATTTTCCTCTCTTCTGGCCCTATTTGATTATCTACTTCCTGTTGATGAGAGGTGTTGGAAATATATCCTGGAGCCGCACCCTGCTGGGTTTGTTAACCGGCATTGCCTATATCTTCTGCTTTATGAATGGTGTATCAAGTACCAGCCGCATTATTACCATTGGAGCGCCGATCTTTGTGCTGGTACAACGTCTGCACTGGGTTGCTATGCTCGGTTGGGCTGTGGTTACTGTCGGATTGCTCACCAAACCCAAAGATTGGATGCGAGTCGTCGGGCTTGTGGCTGGAACGACTGAGTTGGTTGTGGGTGTCCCCCTAGCTTTCGTCACTGCTCAGCAACTAGGACGTTTTTCCCTGTTCGCCTTGGGACCAATTGCCTCTCTGGCATTAGTCGTGATTCTCGTCTGGCCTGGAATTTGGAAAAGGTGGATAGAATAAGAAATATCTATTAAACGGAGTAGGATTATGTCGGAAAAAGCAGGGATTTCTTCCAATAAATGTGATAAAAGTTACAGTATTTCGCCCCTATTTGTACTATAATTCACATAGTCAATCATACTAACCAAAAGGAGAATGAAATGAAAGACATAATCTTCCTGTTGCTCACGGGCCTGTTAGCGGCCTACCTGTGTTGGTATTTTTACCAACGCTACAACCTGAACAAAGCACTGCACAACATCTACTATCTGATGGGGTTTGCGGTGCTTTTGATTTCAGGGCTTTTGCTGATTTTCCTCGGCCTGGGAATCTTGGCATCGCCCTATGTATTGACCGTCGCCAGCCTGATCCCGCTTGGCATTTCAATGGGGCTGGCTGAGGAATACTTCCCGAAATGGAAGACCTATTTCAAATGGTTCGCAGCGATCGGCTTCGTTGCAATTGCCATTACCAGCATCGGCGGCATGGACACGCTCAAGAAGATCGCAGTGCCTTTGTTCCACGGCGTGGCGGGACTCGTGATCTTCCTCGGCCCGTTCTATGCCAAGGGCGCGCCGAAGGGATTCTTCTGGGTCGGCATCGGCGGCCTGCTGATTGGCCTGGGCGGCATCGCGCTGGCGTTCATTTCGGTGGGCGCGCAACTGCTGTTCTTCAGCCCCGCGTTCGTGATGATGATCCTCACCCCCCTGCTCTTTCTGATGACGGGCGCCTTCGCGCTTGGATTTGCGAAGAAAGGATAAGCGATTTTTTACCACAGGGAACACAGAGAGCGCGGAGAAAAAACAAAAACTCTCTGTGGACTCTGTGATCTCTGTGGTGAAACCTTGCCATTATTTGTCTTTTGTCAAAGACAGCCAGCCTGTTTTGTGATATTTTACACACAGGTCTGAAACTTTCCATCAAGGAGGAACTTCCATGCAGTTCGTCAAAGACCGTTTGGATTACCTTTTCCGCTCCACGCGCGGACTGACGCTGGTCGCCATTGCGGTGGTCTCCATCGTCACCGCCATCTTCGGCACGCTTTCGGGTCCGATGGTGGAATGGGGCATCAAGGACATCACTGTACGCCTGCTCGGCATGAAACTGGTGGAGGCCGAGCGCGAGGGGCGTGTCATCATGCTGTATCACACGATTGCGATGACCATCGTCGCCATCGAAGTGTACTTCATGACCGAAATGCTCCCGATGAAACGCTACGAACAGACCGTCATCAACGGCACGATCACGGTCGGCTACCTGACGGCGGTGGTCTTCGGTTTGCTGTTCGCCTACTGGGGACACGCCTTCGTCTATCACGGCTTGTTCCTGCTGGGACAGTCGCTGGTCTTCTTCGCGGGCATCCTGCTTTGTATCGCGCTGTGGCCCTGGAAAAAGGAATACCGCCTGCCAGCCGACTCGCCCTATGCCCGCTCCAAAAGCGGACTTGACCTGGAGCGCATGGCGTTCTTCGTCATGGCGGTCTCCACCCTGCTCTCAGCCTCCTTCGGCGCGGTGACAGGCTCGTACTGGGGCAACGGTCACGAGACCTTTCTGGGCGAAGACCTGATCCGCAACCCGTTCAAAACCGTATTGCAAAAAGCAATCATCGGTCACCTGCACATCATGCTGACCCTGATCGCCATTGCCATCACGCTCATCGTCGGTCGCTGGATGAAATTCAAGGGCATCCTGCATCGCATCGCCATGCCGTTGATGATCTGGGGCACCATCATCATCACGGCAGGCGCGCTCTCGGTGGTCTGGGTGGAATGGGCGCATACCATCATCTATGTCGGCTCGGTCTTCGTGATGCTGGCGGCATTGATGTACGTCATCTACTCGTGGGATATGCTCATCAAGGAAGGCACGGCGGGCATCGAAAAACCAACAGGCTGGCAGAAATTCAAAGCCCTGCTGAGCGACCCGATCAAATTCGGTCCCGGCTGGCAAATGGTCTTCATGAATTTCACCGTCAGCGGCGTTGGCATTTTCATGGCGGTCAAACTGACCGAGATCTTCCGCGTCTGGCCCCATCGTGAAGAGCGCATCGTCCTGACGGGTCACTGGCACATCCTCTCCGGGCTGATCGCCACCATCATCCTGTTCTACTTCGCCGATCTTTCGGGGCTGAAAGGCAAAGCCCGCAAGTGGTTCGGCTGGCTGGTCATCCTCATGTCCAACATCGCTTTTGCCTCGGTGACGATCTTCTCGATGAAGCGCCTGTTCGTTACAGAAGCCGAACAGCAGGGCGTCGTCAACTGGCTGATGCTGTTCACCGACATCGGTCTGGCAGTGGTGCTGGTCGCGCTGGCGGTCTTCATGATTTGGCGTTTGTACGACCTGCTCCAGGCAAAAGGTTACTGGACGCAGGAATACAACGCAGAAAGGAAGACATCCGCCGAAGCTGAAATCGAGGAGCAAAAACGCAAATTGAAAGAACTCGAAGAAACCCTCAAGGAGGTGTCGAAATGAAACGGACATTCTTCCTTCTGACCCTTCTTGCGCTGACGATTTCATCCTGTGCACCCGCGCCGAGCATTGGAGCCATTACGCCTCCCTACGTGGACACGGGAATAGATCCCGAATCCTGGGCAGTTGTCCCCGCTGGAACATTCCCCTACGGCCAGCACGATCACATGACCCTGGTGGACTATGATTACGACATCATGGTCACTGACGTGACTAACGAACAGTACGCCCGCTTCCTGAACGAAGCGTTGGCAGACGGCACGATCCGCGTAGGCGAAGTGGAGGTCGAAACTGGCGAACAGGTTTGGGTAGAGATCGGGGTGTATGGATTTTATCCCGGCGATCCATACGACGGGTACAAGCATGAGGAGGAGATCAAGCCGGGCGACAAACTCTTCTTCCCCATCGAAGCGGACGGCGTGCGAATCACATTCGATGGTAAGACCTTCCGCGCCATCCACGAATACAGCAATCACCCCGTCACGATGGTGACGTGGTTTGGAGCGAACGCTTATTGTGAATATTACGGCTGGCGCCTGCCGAGCGAGATCGAATGGGAAAAAGCCGCGCGCGGCACAGAGTTAGTGAATGGACGCGGATTGCCCTTCCCTTGGGGCCCACACATCGAACGCAACAACGCCAACTATTACTCGTCCTTCGACTTGTTCGAGAAGATGTTCGGCAAACTTGGCAACACTATGCCCGTAGGTTTTTATAACGGCAGGACCTACGACGGCCATGAGACGCTCGACTCCGCTTCACCCTACGGCTTGTACGACATGGCTGGCAACGTCTGGCAGTGGACGGGAGATAATTATCCCAAACAGCATTACCGTCACATGCGCGGCGGAAGTTTTTACTCGTATGAAGTTGACCTGCGCGTGTGGAAGTTCAACAGCGCGGGACCGCAGCATTACAGTCCGCAGGTTGGCTTCCGTTGTGCGCGGTGAGGAAGTAGACAGGTATACAAGTACACAGGTATACTAACCGTCTCAACTTGTTTACGTGTGTACATGTGTACATGTCTACGTATTTACCCGTATCCCCAAGGAGACCCAATGTCCATCTTTGCCGCCAAATTCCGCCACTATTGGAGTCTGACCAAACCCTCGCAATCGGGATTGCTGCTTGCAACGGGATTGGCAGGCTACATGAGCGCGCGTTGTCCCGTTTTTAATATCGGCACAATTCTCAGCCTGTCCGCCAGCCTGTTCCTCGCGATTGCGGGAAGCACCGTGCTCAACATGTGGTGGGATCGCGACATCGACGCGAAAATGGTGCGCACAAAAAAACGCGCCACATCAAAAGGATTGGTGGATGAAAACGAAGTCTTGCGCGCTGGCTTGATCCTTTCGGTGATCGGAGTCGGCTGGGCGGTCGCGATGGACGCGCTCTACGGTCTGATCGTATTTGCGGGTTTGTTCTTCGATGTCCTCATCTACAGTATATGGCTCAAACGCCGCACCGCATGGAGCATCGTCTGGGGCGGCATTTCGGGTGCCATGCCCATACTGGCGGGGCGCGCACTCGGTCTCGGCGCAATTGACTGGATTGGTGTCACGCTCGCGCTCGGTATCCTCTTCTGGATTCCCACTCACACGCTGACCTTCAGCATGAAATTCGCCAAAGACTATGCCGACGCCTGCGTGCCAACCTTCCCCTCCACATACGGGCTGACCGTCACTCGCGCCACCATCGCGATTTCATCTCTGCTGGCGGCAGTGGCCATGGTCGTTGCGGGGTACGGCATCGGCATGACATGGGGTTTCCTGCGCCTGCTCGGTGTATTGTCAACAGGATTGCTCATGCTTGCAGTAACGATCACATTCAACCCATCCGAGCGTGTCAACTTCAGCTTGTTCAAGTACGCATCCATTTATATGCTCGCCGCAATGATCCTGGTTGTGCTTGAAGTGGTCTGATGAAATTAACCTCCAGTGACCGCGTCCTTCTGCTGTTCACCGCCCTGCTCGCCTCCTACCAGGTGGCAGTCGGTATGGACGGCTTTTCAGCGCTGCCTATCATCGCCTATACAATCGGTTTTGGAGTCCTGCTGATTGCCGCGCTGCTGATTTTTATTTTGGGCTTCGACGTGCTGGACTCCCCCGTCGTGGTCATCGTCTCGACGGTCATTCCGCTTGCTTTATCGCTAGGTCTTGTCTGGCAGCACCTCGCCTCTTATCGGACCTCGTACCTGCTCTTCACCATCATCGGTTTCCTCGCTGTGGCATGGACCCGCTCGATCCAAATGCAAAATAAACTGCCCGTCATCATCCTTGCCATTACTCATGGCATTGCAGGCATGACGATATTCCTGCTCCCTATCATCCTCTCCATTCAGGGAGGCATGAAACCGTTATTCTCCCTGGTCGGGGTCGGCGGCGCGTTGATCGGCATAGGCGGGTTGCTGCTCTCCTTCTTGAAAACAGGGAAGCCGATATTATCAAGAGGGACGATCATGAGATTGTTCCCCATCCTGCTGCTGGTGACAACGGCACTTTTTGTAGCAGGTTTCCAATATGGATGACACTCAGGTCACGCTTCAAGCGTGGCCTGATTTTTTCTATGAAAGGAGTAAAAATGTCCCCAAATAGTTTCTTCGCGAAGTTCCTCCGCTTCATCGGCATTGTGTTGATGGGGTTGACAGGCGGGTTCACCCTGCTTGGAGGCATTGGCACGACCTGCGCCGCGCTCTTCCCCACCCGCTATGAAAGCATGGCCGCGCTGGCCTCGTTCCAATGGTTGTATATTCTCTTCGTCATTACAGGGATTGCCATCGGTGTTTGGGGGATTTGGGCAACTATCAAACTCGTAAGAGGCGCATCTGATTCATACAAGATGAGCATTCAAGCATTGATCGCGGGTGTTTTGGTCGGTGGATACCACATCTACATGTCGCGTATGTTACGCGGCAAATCCATGCCTGTGGATGCAGTGGTGTACGTCACCATCCTCACGCTGGCGATCTTCCTGCTCTTCCGCCTCCCCTACATCTGGCAGGGCGTGAATTTCAGCAAGAGCAGCACAAGGAGCAACCTGCCCGCAGGCGGGGCGGCGGCAATTGCGCTTGGCATCCTCACGCTCACCATTCAATATACAATGGCTTCCACGCACACATGGGGCAGCGTGAATTACGCGGATGTGTTGAACACATCCATGACGGGGAGCGGGGTTGGTTTATTGCTTTTTGGTGCGGGGATATTTGTCAGTGTGAGCCGTGTTTGGGAAACGACGTGCAGTTCCCAAGTTCAGGAAAGAAGCGCGTAAACAAGCACATCCCTGTCAACTTGGCGGGGATGTGCATTTTATTTTTCCAGGTTATCTGTCACATTGACAGAGCCTGCTTTTCGCATCTGATCTTCCTGAACCATGCGAATGCCATTGCTGACCTGGCCGCTTAATTTTGCAATTTGATCCTGCAATTGCATGAGCGTGTCTATTACATAGTTATCCGCGTCGGCACGGGTGGCTTCGGCTTCGGAGCGCGCCTGCCCGATGATCTGGTCTGCGCGGCGCTGGGCCTCCAGCGCGATCGTATCCTTCTGGGTCATTTGGTCAGCTTTATCGCGCGCAATCTGCAAAGTGCGATTGACTTCCTCCTGCGCCTGTGCCATAACACGGTCTCGCTGAGCGATGACCTGCTGCGCCTTTTTCACTTCTTCGGGGACGGTGATGCGCATCTGGTCGATCAATTCCAACATGCGGTCTTCATCCACAACGACATTGTGCGTAAAAGGCACGGACTTCGCGTCGTTGAAGAGTTCTTCCAAGCGGTCAATGAGTTGCAAAATGTCCATAGGGTACTCGTGAAGGTATTTTTATTTATCCAATTCTAGCACAGATTAATCGCGCAAGGCATTGGGAGGAGATTGCTCTTCCATACTAATTACTTTTTCCTTCAGGGCTTTTTCAACAAACGGCGGCACCATGCTGGAGACATCGCCATTGAGCGTGGCGATCTCACGGACTGTGGTTGATGATAAAAATGTGTGCTGTTCAGCCGTGATGAGTGCGACGGTTTCAACGGCGTCTTTCGCAAGGCGCTGATTGGCAAGCGCCATGCGGAATTCAAATTCAAAATCAGAAAACACGCGCAAACCGCGCACAATGACCTGGGCGTCTATCGCGCGGGCGAAGTCAATCGTCAAGCCGCTGTAGCCCGTCACTTTGATCTTGGGGTTGTCCTTGAATGCTTCGGAAACCAGGGCGATGCGTTCTTCAGGCGAAAACAACAGGGATTTCAACGGCTTGTCATACACCGCCATGACAATTTCGTCAAACACTTTTGCGGCGCGTGAAGCAATGTCTATGTGCCCATAGTGGATCGGGTCGAAGGTTCCGGGAAATAAGGCTCTAACCATAATTAGTTTGATAGTTATTTAGTTTTGTAGTTTTGTAGTTGTTTAGTTTTGTAGTTGTTTAGTTTTATAGTTATTTAGTTTCTGGTTTCGCAAGTTGCGCTCGCAAAACTAAAAACTACTGAACTAATGAACCCTTCAACTACTTAACTATCTAACTACCTAACTATCTAAACTATTCAACTAACATCTCCTTTGGCGCCGCCCCAGAATCTTTCAAAGGCTTCAGCGAGCAGCGCATGTTCAGGCTGGCTCAGATCAGGATCGCGCTCAAATAAGGCCTGCGCTTGGGCGCGTGCTTTTTCGATCAAGACCACATCGGTGATGCTTGCCATCTTTAATGGAATGGCATGACCGGCCTGACGCGTTCCTAAAAATTCACCGGGGCCGCGGATCTTCAGATCAAGGTCGGCAAGGTCAAAGCCGCTGTTGGTGCTGACCATGGCTTGCAGGCGTTCATTCTCGGTTGCATCTTCATGCGTGGGGATCAGCAAACAGGTGGATTGCACCGAGCCGCGCCCCACTCGTCCGCGCAGTTGATGAAGCTGTGCCAAACCAAAACGGTCTGCGCCTTCGATCATCATCACGGTGGAGTTCGGCACATCCACACCTACTTCGACTACTGTGGTCGAAACAAGAATGTCAAATTCCTTATCTCGGAATTTCAACATGACTTCATCTTTTTCGCTCGGCTTCATGCGCCCATGCAATAAGCCGAGTTTCAGGTCGGGGAATACTTCTTTTGAAAGCGTGTCAAAATCATCCACTGCGGAACGGGCATCGATCTTCTCACTTTCATCAATCAACGGATAAACGATAAACCCCTGATTGCCATTTTTGATCTGTGCGCGGATCATGGTGTAGGCGCGTTCGCGTTCCTGCGGACGAAGGACATAGGTGCTGATCGGTTGTCTTCCCGCGGGCATCACATCGATCACAGAAATATCGAGGTCGCCAAACACGGTCAACGCCAGCGAGCGCGGAATGGGCGTGGCGGTCATCACCATCAAATGCGGGTTCGTGCCTTTACTGCGAAGTTCCTTGCGCTGTTCAACCCCAAAGCGATGTTGTTCATCGATCACAACAAATTGCAAATCCTTAAACTTGACCGGCTCTTCAATGACCGCATGTGTGCCGATGACGATTTTAACCGAGCCATCCATCAAACCCTGACGGATCGCTTCCTTCTCACCTTCCGTTGTGCTGCCCACCAGCAAGCGGATTTCACCCTGTTGCAGCGCGCCGCCATCGCCTGCCAGCAAGTTGACGAAGGTGCGATAATGTTGTTCCGCCAAAATGGAGGTTGGCGCCATGATCGCGGCTTGCGCTCCCGCGCTGACGATGAGTGCGGCGGCTAAAGCCGCTACGACGGTCTTGCCTGAACCGACATCGCCTTGCACCAGTCTGTTCATGGGTTTGCCAGAGTCTAGATCTGCGCGGATGTCTGCAAGGGTTGTTTGTTGGGCAGATGTCAATGTGAAGGGCAGGCTTGCCAAATGCGTACCCAGCCACTCGTCCGAGATGGAGAAGCGGCGGGCTTCCACAGATTTCCAATCCCGTTTTTGGCGCAGCACTCCCATTTGTAAATAGAAGATTTCATCAAATCCCAAACGCTCACGCGCAAGTTTGAGCCTGGCCTGAGAATCAGGAAAGTGGATTTGAGTCAATGCTTCGCTGAGTGAAACAAGTTGCGCGGCACGTTTGATCGTATCGGGAAGCGCATCCACAACGGCTGGCGCCCAATATGTGATGACCTGATTCATTTGATTGCGCAGCCACTTTTGGGTGATGCGTTCGGTCAGCGAATAAATTGGGACAATGCGGTTGGTGTGCAGGTTTTCTACTTCAATGGGTTCCCAATCCGGGCTGTTCATCACGATGCGGCCGAGATACTGGTCAATTTTTCCAGACACGGAAATCGCATCGCCTTGCTTGAAGCGATTCATCAACCAGGGTTGGTTGAAAAATGAAATGCGGAGTGAGCCTGTGCCGTCGCTGAGGATGGCTTCAATGAGAGATGATTTACCGCCGCGAATGGGACGAGTATGCACGCTTTGGATCGTTCCAAGCACCGTGACCACATCGTTATACATCAACGCCTGGATCGGTTTGAGCTGGCTGTAGTCTTCATACCGGCGCGGGAAGTAATACAACATATCGCCGAGGGTTTGCATCCCAAGATTTTCAAGTGATTCCGCATTCCTGGGTCCGACGCCTTGAAGCACAGTCAATTTTGCATTGAGCGCGGCCGGGGTCTGGCTATGCTTTGCGCCTGCCACAGATTCGGAACGCGGTTGTGGGACCTGGCGAGGTTTCTGTTGGCGCTGTTGTGGTTGGGGTCGTTGAGCGGGTCGCGGCGCAGGCTTTTCACCCTCTGGTTTTAATTCTTGTGGAGGCGGGGCGGCACTGACTTGCGGAGGCGGTTGTTGCGCTTGCTTTGTTTTTTGTCCCGCTTCGGGATAGGTTTCAGCAATTCGTTTCCAAAGTCCCTTGAGGGATTCTGCCCGTCCATCCGCACTGAGTTTTTCGTAGGAACGCAAACGCGCCACCACAGCTTGGATTACTTCCTCGGTAATGCCTTCAGCGCGGGCTTCACCCTCCCAAAAATCAAGCATTTTGGCGAGTCCGCCAATAATGGCAGTGTTCGTGTATTTGTTTTCGTGTTCGAGGCGAAAGAATTTTCTAAGCTTTTCCAGGGAGGGTTGCATGGGTCAATTTTATCATGGGGGAGGAAGTCAAGGATAAAGGATGATAGACACGACGGGTGGATGCAGTTTTTTGCGAGGGCTATGGGTGAATTTTCTATTCCTGACTTAAGCCTGTGACATTCTGGATTTCTTTGAAAATAGTTTCCTGCCGCCAATTGAGGAAGGTTTCAAAGTCATCCTCCCGAAATGGAGAATCTTTTCCAGAAGGAAGCAAATGTGAATCCAACAATTCTGTGAATTTAAGATTGCCCCGCTCTTTGCGAATTTCCTCTAGGTAATCAGATGGCGCACGATCACTAATTAGTATATTGGTAGTACGGTCAATCAATGTATGGTTAAGAACACAATCACGCAGGCGGGGAGTAACTCCCTGACGTTCAAGATACTTGTTTGGGAAAATATGGTGATCGTCCACATGATTATCGTTTATAACAGCAAGTGTAAGATGTTTGTGGCTGTGAAAATCGTGTGAACGATGGCGCATGATTAACGCAATCGTTCCGCGATAGACAGCCCGCTGGCGTGATGTAGTGTCACGCAAAATAGCAGGGTCAAAGCGGAATGATCTGACAGATTCGGGCACATCGCCGCCATTAATCCAACGCGTCACTTCGCCGAAATCCAATGCAGATTGACTGTTTGCTGCACTTTCATATTTTTGCCCATAAATGGAACACCAGAACCAGCGGTTGATCTTATCGCGGGCAGTTCCAATTTTGGGTCCAGTTAATTTCAAAGTCCGAGCGAAGATCGCGGCCATCGGAACAACAATAGTAATGTAAGGAAGCCATAACGGCGTAAGAACACCACAGTCCTCCTGTATAAATTTCAAGGCCTTACCAAGTCCTTCAATAGCATCGTCCCAATGCTGTTCGACAATACTCTTATCCAAATTCAGGACTTCAGAACGCTTACAAGATGGAGCAGAGCGAGCAATTAATGAGACTATTTGCAGACTGTAATATGGGTCAATATTAAAATCAAGAATGACAGGATATTTTTCAACGGCATTATCCCAACGTTGACGCAGATTAAGATTCTGGTGCCAAAATCTCGCAGTCAATAATTCAAATGGGCTTAGCTTTACGCCAGTACGATTTAGTGTCTCGAAAATTGTGCAAACAGCCTCGGCGCCTGTACTGTCAGAAAGTGTAACCACAGGAAAACGATAATCATCAATTGTTTGAATGGATGAATAAACCCCATCAAGGCGATCTTCCAATTTTATACGTGCTTCTGCATCGGACTGGAGGCGCGATACTTTTTTAACCCATTTAATATATTCCCCCGCACCGTCTTTCAAGATACTTAATGGCAGGATCAACTCCTTCGCTTGATATTCAAAATTGTCATATTTTTTGATCTGTTTACGATTTGCTGGGATATGAAAAATTGAATCCTCAAAATCCTTATTATCGAGAAGGTTTTGTAAATTGAGATAATAACGACTTTCTCCAATTCCATAAAACGCCTGGTATAGCGATGTGAGGCGTTGTTGTCCGTCCAGGACAAGGTAAATTGGCTTAAGACCGTTCAAAGCAGGAGCGCCTTCAAACTCCCGATAGGCAAAAAGATTCTGTGTATTTCGAATACGAAGCAAACTGCCCGCAGGGTAATTCTCCGCGATGGAAATAATTAATTCCATGGTCATGTTTGGATCCCAAACAAAATTGCGCTGGAAGTCTGGCAGAACAGTTTCGCCTCCATTGATCTGGCGAAGGAGTTCTTTTAATTCTCTGGGGTTAGTATCTTCGTAAAGATTCATGGTTTTACCTCATATGTAGGGATGATTAACGCACCCCCTTTCAACAAAAGGTCGGCGGATTCGATGGCTTCTCCTGCTCTAAACAGCAACAGACTGGTTTCTTCTTTATAGAGTTTAATGCCCTCGTTTTTTACATTGCGAAGTAAAGGCTTTTTACCCAATCGCCAGTCTCGTTCGCGTATGAACATCGGGCTGACTGTGATTAGATAATCCAAAGAAAGATCGCTGACTAAATCCGCTGTTCGGCTGATTTCTGAGCTGTGAAATCTGAACGTGTTCAACACGACCAGAATATCAAGATCGGAGCCATCTTCGTTGTCACCTCGCGCATAGGAACCAAACAAATACATGGCTGTCAGACGCTCTCCGTACAAACGTTTGAGGCGTTGCTTGAATTTTTTTAATATTTTGCGAATATCTTCAGGCATATTTTAATATTACACTATTTTCGTATCGCCGCAAATCCCAACCCATTTGGACCCAAGTGCGTGCCAATAACCGCCGTTACATTCACAAAAAGAATATCCCTTGGCACAGATTGACGAGAGCGTGACATCATCTCATTAAGCAGATTTCGCGCGCGCGGCTCGGCGTTGGTATGCAGGATGGCAAGCCGTTGAAGGTCTCCCCTTTCAAGCAAAAATTTCAGGATGCGTTCGTCGGCTTGGCTCGTCGTGCGGACTGCGCCAATGGCTTTCACTTCGCCATCCACTAATTCGATCATCGGCTTGATGGACAACAATCCGCCGAGTGTTGCAACTACGCCCGGGACACGTCCACTGCGTTTGAGATATTCCATTGTATCCAACGCGGCGGAGACTTGCAGCCGTTTGCGCGTGGACTCAATCGCATCCAATGCGGACCGTAAGCCTGCTTCTGCTTCCTCGGCAGCGGCCAACACCTGGAATCCCAATCCCAATGAAAGCGAGCCGCTGTCCACACAGGTGACTTTATTCTGAAATTCCTGTGCGGCTTGACGCGCCACGTTAACGATGGCAGTTAATTGACTTGCAGGGTGAATGGAGATGATATGGTCGCACCCTTGTGAGAAAAGAGTCTCATACGGTGTGGTGAAATCTCCGATGGAAGGTGCGGCAGTTGTCGGCGCGCGCGAAGCGTGAAGCGAAGGCAGGCGGTTATAAAATTCTTCGCGGGAAATGCCGATCCCATCTGTGTATTCCTTTCCATCCAATATAAGGATAGTGGGCACAACTTGAATATTATGTTCTTCAATAAGATGCGCGGGGAGGTCCGAGGTGGAGTCTGTCACAATGCCGATTTTCATGTCAGAAGTTTAACATAAAAGATTCATGTCGTTGCGAGGGGCTGAGCGACGAAGCAATCTCCAATTATGTGGGGGTTGCTTCGTCGGGAAAAACGCCCTCCTCGCAATGACGGTTATGCTTTCCTCTTGACATACTATATAATACATAGTATCATGCGACAAATGCTAAGATATGACAAACAGTGAATCGCTCGATAATGTTGTCCTTGAATTGCGGCGCGGCGTGATCGTGCTGGCCGTGCTCAGTCAATTGAGTGACGAGCAATATGGTTACTCCCTGCTAAAGCTGCTTTCAGATCAAGGGCTGGAAGTTGACCAGGGAACGTTGTACCCGCTTCTGCGTCGGTTGGAGACTCAAGGGTTGCTTGAATCCGTCTGGAAACTCGAAGAGGCACGTCCGCGCCGGTACTACGTGATCAGTGCGGAGGGGAAGAAACTCCTGCCGAAGTTGAAAAAGGAATGGGCTGGCATTGTGTCTGTTATGAAAAAGATGCTGGCGTAATTGAAACGTAAGGGCAGCCCGTCAATGGCGGCTGAGTGACACACTCAAAATGGGCGGGTTGCCCCTACAGTGATAATAAGGAGATTGTTATGAAACTCATTAATCGCTATGTTGCTGAAGTAGGCAGACGCCTTCCGCTCGTGAAGGGACGAAAAGATATTGAGAACGAATTGCGCTCCACACTGGAGGACATGCTCGAAGACCGTGCACAAAAATCAGGCAGGACCGCTGATGAAGCAATGGAAATTGAGTTGCTCACGGAATACGGCGCGCCTCAAAAAGTGGCTGAAACTTACGACCCAACGCCTTATCTGGTCGGCCCGCGCATGTTCCCGATGTTCATTATGATCCTGAAGATCGTTATCGCGGCGGTGACATTCGGCATGACCATTGTGACGGCCATCCAGGTTGTAACCCTTTCCCCCATGACGGGCATGGAATTGCTCAAGGTGATCGGCGAAGGTCTGCTGAATATCGTCTCCGCATCCATTGCGGCATTTGGGAATATCGCACTGGTCTTTGCCTTGATCGAACGCTTTGCACCCGCTTCTGAATTCAAACTGGACGAGGATGAAAAATGGGATCCGATCTCGTTGATGAAAGAACCTGAGCCTGAGGATATCAAGGCATGGGAGCAGATCCTGGCCATCGTGTTCATCTTTATTGTCATCAGCATTTTCAACTTCAACCCACAGATCATCGGCATCAACTATATGACAGGCAACGAGTGGAAAGTCATCCCCATCCTCTCCGAGGCTTTCTTCCGCTGGCTGCCGCTGATGAACATTGCATGGGTCGCGGAAATCCTTCTCAACGGAATGCTCCTGCGTGCCGGAAAATGGCAGATATCAAGCAGGCTGTTCTCCATCGCCATCAAAGTCTTCCAGATCGTGATCGGATATTTCCTGTTGACTGGGCCTTCCATTATCACAGTCACTGCCGAGTCTTTGAAAGCCATCGAAGGGTTCGATGCGGAAGCCGCGCAGATTTTAGGAACACTGGCACAGCAGGGCGCACGCGGTGTCATTGCCCTGGTCATGTTCCTGACCGCCATCGATATTATCAAGTCGGTGGTAAAGATGTTCAGGCAAAAAACTTCCATGTAATGCAAACAAAAAACGGGCGCGGAATTCCGCGCCCGTTTTTTGTTTGCATTACATCTATTCTATTCAATCGAAATAATGAACTGGTAATGCGGCTGCCCGCCTTCCTGCACCTCGATCTCGAGTGAAGAATATTTCCTGCGAATCAAGTCTGCGATTCGGTTGGCTTCAGAATGAGACAGGCCTTCACCATAGAAGAGTGTGATCAATTCATGTTGATCAGCCTCCGCTTTTTCAAGCAAGTCCATTACAGTCTGCTCCACAGACTCAGCCGCCAGCGCCAGTTTGCCATCCAGTAATGCGATCACCTGACCATCTTTTACGCTGACACCGTCAATTTCAACGGTGCGCGTTGCAATGGTGATCTCACCTGTTTTCACGGTGGTCATCGCTTTCGTCATCTTCTCAGCAACAGAAGCCAGCTCCCCGTCGGGAATGAGCGAGAGCATGGCAGTAAGTCCCTGTGGGACAGTGCGGGTCGGCACAACTTCCACTTGCTTTACTGTTACTTCCTTCGCCTGATTCGCGGCAAGGATAATATTTTTATTGTTCGGCAAAATAATTACTTTATCCGTTGGTAAATTTTCAAACGAACTCAAAATATCCTGTGTGGAAGGATTCATACTTTGTCCGCCCGCCACCACAGCGGCAACACCCAGGCTTGCAAAGATGCGGCTTAAGCCTGCGCCCGGTGAAACCACCACCACTGCGATCTGCCCCGGTTCCACCGCCGCAAATTTAATTTGCGCTGATTTTTGAATATCATCCATTTGCGCGAGCAGGTTTTCAATGGCAACCTTCGTCACCGTGCCAATGCCCATGACGTAATCGATCGGCACATAACGATTTTCAGTTGGCACATGAATATGCATACGATACATGCCTTCGCCCTCGCCCACTTGAATGGACGTACCCATTTCTTCCAGCCGCCCATAGAACAAACCCAGATCCAATTCGCCCGTCGGCACAAAATCCACCACCACTTCGTAATCTTGTCCCTCTTCCACTTCTTCGAGCGCACCCTGTAAATTCATCGCAGAGAGCGCCTGCACGGCCATGGTCGGTGTCTCAAGCGACTCACCATACACATGCCTCAGCATGCCCTCCAAAATAAAGAATAATCCTTTGCCGCCAGCGTCAACCACACCCGCCTGTTTGAGGACTGGGAGCAGTTCCGGCGTATTTTTGACGGCCT
Organism: Chloroflexota bacterium; assembly: GCA_016866215.1. GTDB lineage: Bacteria > Chloroflexota > Anaerolineae > Anaerolineales > Villigracilaceae > Villigracilis. Next base: position 101,875 of record VGNE01000002.1, read on the forward strand.
CATCTGCGGCTTTGACCGCCACTTCAAGCATCTCTACCGCATCCTTCACGGACCCCAAAGCTGCTTCTGTTGCGATGGCAATTTCTTTAATGACGGTTAAGATCGTCCCCTCCACTGGGCGACCGACTCCTTTATAGGCGGTATCACGCGCCTCTGCAAAGGCCTTAACCAATGTTTCCACATCCAGCACAGCTTTGTCATGCACACCGCGCGAAAATCCGCGCAGGATCTGGCTGGATATGACACCCGAATTTCCACGCGCACCCATTAACGCGCCTTTGGAAACCGCCGCGGCCATTTCGCCAAGATTGTGCGTGCCTAAATCCTTTATCTCATTCCATGCGGATTGCAGGGTAAGCGTCATGTTTGTGCCAGTATCGCCATCTGGCACGGGGAATACGTTTAATGAATTGACATTTTCCTTATTGGTGCGAAGCCAGGTAAGACCGGCGTCTATTAATTTCTTAAGAGCCAAGCCGTCTATTTTTTTCTTACGGAGTTTTTCAACGCGCGTGGAATTAATAGGCATGGGTCTCTCGTCTCCTAATCGGTATTGCTGATTCGTAAACCGGCCACATGCACATTGACGGAGTTTACCTTCAACCCAAGCGCCTTCTCCACATGAAAACGCACCGTGTTCGCCACACTTTCAGCCACAGTCGCAATTCGTGTTCCATATTCGACAACGACGTGGATATCAATGTCGATATCCTCGCCTTTGTATTGGACGGACACTCCGCGCGAAGGCTCCCGCGTAATGGTGGATACGATCCCATCCGCCAGATTTTTCGGCGCAAGACCCACCACGCCGTACGATTCCAAAGTAGCGCGATACGCAATCGTCGCCACCGCATTTGGCGAGACGTGAATCCCGCCCAGAGAAGTTGTTTCGTCGCCCATTGGTTTCCTCGGAAATAATTAGTAGGGCGGGTTTGCAACCCGCCAAAGCCTTCGTCTTCAAACACTGTCTGGCTAAAAGCCTGACCGACACTACACTGTTTCTATTTTAACATCATATCTTGAAGAAGGTTGCTATGTATGGTAAAATCCCGTGCCTTTGAAAAGAGGCGTTGACCCTTCGACACGGTGAGCCGTAAAGCGAGATGAACCGTCAGGGCAAGCTCGGAATCATTGTAAGGAAAGGATCTATAACATGGCTAAGTGTAACACCTGCGGAAAAGCAACCACCTTCGGCCACAAGCGTTCGTTCTCCCAACATGCAACCAACCGCTCTTTTAAACCGAACTTGCAAAAGGTTTCGGTAATGGAGAAGGGACGCATGGTCAAAAAGACGTTGTGCGCCAAATGCATCAAAACGCTCGGCAAATCTGCGGCATAAGGTTTGTTTTTCCATTCGCATCAAAGGTCACGGCGCGCGCCGTGATTTTTGTTTTAACTTTTTCCGTCACAACTGCACTGGCGTGCAGCGCAAGTGTTGCGAGGAGGCATGTCAGGTTTGATGTTTATCGAACGGGCGGATTATAAGTCAGGTAAATCATCAACCAGAATGGAATGAGGCCGCCGACTGCCAGCACGGCCAGCAAGCCGAGTCCGACAGAGGCCCAGTCAATTTCTTCGGAGACCATATCAGGCTCCCCCAGCGGGAATGAGGCGGGAGCGCTTTGCGGCGGATAATACGACCCAAGGGCGGGTTCCTGTCGAGTAGGTTGGGGACTGCCTTGAGTCGAAAGTATCTCCACAACTTCAGGCTTTGGCATAATGACAGGCGCAGGTTCTGGTGGATCGGGTTGAGTACCAAATTTGAGAAGGACGCGTCCGAGTTGATCGGCGGTGCGGTAACGGGCAGCAGGTTCTTTGGAAAGCACCTTCATGATAATTTCTTCGAGCGCGGTTGGAATATCAGGAATATATTCTCGGATGGGAATGGGGCGTGCAGAGATGTGTAAACGCGCGAGTTTATCGGCAGTGGAGGCTGTGAAGGGCGGTGTGCCGCAGAGCAATTCATACGTGACTACGCCGAGGGAGTACACATCGGAGGCGGGCGAGGGCGGCTCCCCTGCGGCTTGCTCAGGCGCAAAATAAAGCGGCGATCCCCAGACAACATCCGTTCTTTCGGTGGGCGCGATGGTGGCAAGCGCGCGCGCAATGCCAAAATCTGTAACTTTGAGACGGCCATCCTTCGAGACCAGCATGTTATGCGGCTTGACATCGCAATGGACGAGTCCCGCGCGGTGTGCGTAGCCGATACCGGCGCAAGCTTGAATGATGAGTGGAATCCCATTCTGCACAGTGAAACGTCCACGCTCGTGAATGAGTTGTTTCAGGTCTTTGCCAGGAATTTGCTCCATGACAATGTAGAGCAGGTCATCGGCAAATCCAAAATCATGTACGGTAACGATATTGGGATGTGAAAGATTCGCGGCGGCGCGAGCCTCAAGCCGAAATTGGCTTTGAAATTCGGTATTGGCTGAAAAGTCTCTTCGCAGGACTTTAATGGCCACATAGCGATCCAGCATCAGATCGCGGGCGCGATAGACATCCGCCATGCCCCCGGAGCCGAGTTTTTCAAGCAATTGATAACGATCGTTGAGTAGTGCGCCTTCAGTCATTGAGGGAATTATATCATTGCTAGTTTTACACGATTTCCCTCAGGTATAATCATCGTCATGCGAAAGGGACTTTTACTCTACAACCCGGCGGCAGGACGGTATCCCGTCAGGCGCTTTGTGCGCGGCATTATTCATCCTCTTAAAAACACGGGCTGGAGTATAGAGATCGCTGAGACATTAAGCGGAACGCATGCAACGCAAACAGCACATCAAGCCGCCAGTGAGAAATATGACGCGGTCTTTGCCATCGGCGGCGATGGGACGGTGGGTCAGGTGGCAAGCGGATTGATCAATACCGAAACCGCGCTGGCTGTGCTTCCCGCTGGCACAACCAATGTCTGGGCTGTTGAACAGGGACAAAAACCTTTTAGCTGGTTCAACTGGCGCGCCTTGCGTGAGAATGCAGAGCGGCTTGCCAATGTTGAACCGCAATATGTGGATCTCGGCGTTTGCAATGACCGTCCATTTTTGTTGTGGGCCGGCGTTGGGTTGGACGCGCTAACCATTCATAAACTGGAACCGCGTCATCGCTTCTTTAAACATATTTCCGTCCCGCATTATTTTGCGACAACCGTCTGGGAGGCCACCTTCTGGCACGGGCTGGATCTGCGCGTGTGGGCTGACGGCGAATTTGTGGAAGGACATTATCTTGTGGCGGTCGCAACCAACATCCGACATTACGCGGGCGGCATGTCATTGATCTCACCGGATGCCCTGCTCGATGACGGTGAAATGGACATGTGGCTCTTGAGTGGTGACAGCCTCGCGGATGCGCTTCGTCATTTCTTTGACCTGGTCGCCGGCCGCCACCTCACTTCCGATCAGGCGCGCCGTCTGCCATTTCGCAATGCGCGCGTGGAATCAGATGCGGCCTTCTCCTTACAAGTGGATGGCGATCCTGTGCTCGGCGGCAAAGGTGCCGAAATAAAAACCATGCACCGTGCGCTGAAAGTACTCATGCCCAAGGATGCTTTACAATTGTTGAAATACCCAAAGAAAAACTCTGTTGGTTGAGTAGGCGGCGGGAATTATTCAGTCTCTGCAAGTTAACAAAATTCCGCCGCCGTATCGAAACCAACTGTTAAATAAAAAGTAAACTTGGAACTGGTGGTTTCGGTATGGGCTTCGCCCTACTCAACCACCGAGTTGCTCAATTATTAGGTGAATAATAATGGACTTAAGACCTTATCTAAATCGCTATGTGATTCTCGGCTCGCTGAGTTTTGCAGGGACCCTGCTGCTCATCACCCTGATCGTCATCGGCTGGACATCTCCCCGCTTCTCTCCAGAAGTGGGGTTTGCTCCTGCTGACCTAACCATGATCCCCGCCCCGACCCATACACCTAATGTCACAGCCGTTCCAACCAATGATCCCTCGATCACTCCCACCCTTGCAGCAAATACCATTGGCATCAGCGGTTATGTGCAGATCAGCGGCACAGGGAATGATGGATTACGAATCCGCTCGGCACCCGGCTTGAATACAGAAACAGTTTTTCGCGGGGAAGAAGCGGAGGTTTTCGTCGTGAAGGACGGTCCGCAATCTGCTGATGGATACACCTGGTGGTATCTCGTCGCGCCATACGATGAAACCCGCGCGGGCTGGGCCGCAGCAGATTTTCTGAGTTTCATTCCTTCGCCGTAAGCCCTCACCCTACCCTCTCCCATAGGGAGAGGATAAATTGAATAGGATAATATGTCTGAAAAACCAACGGGCATAACTGCCAATAAAAGCAAACGTGAATTCACCATCAATTGGGCTGGTGGACACACCAGCATTTACCCTTTTGGATTACTGCGCGCAGCCTGTCCCTGCGCCCAATGCCGCGGCGGACATGAGAACATGAAATCCGAGCCGGATGCGGAGGTGTTCACCAGACAAATGGAAGACTCCCTATCTACACGACTAGCCGATATTGTTGCAACCGGCTCCTACGCATTGACAATTGTCTGGGAGGACGGGCACGATTACGGTATTTACAACTGGCATTACCTGCGGGCATTATGTCCATGTGATGAATGTCGTGCGGGGAAAAAGCGGGAAGTTATTGGTAATTAGTAAACGAGGATATAGAATTATAAGAGAGATTGGCGAATAACACAGTCTCTCTTTTTACTTTTTCATATGCCTGCTTTGCAAGCCGGTATTTTTCGGCTGCTTGAGGCGCACGCGGTTATCTAGCGCAGCGGGACAAATACAAAAACTGCCGCCGAGAGCAATGCGATGCCGATTACCATCATCCCTAAAAGCCCAACGCTGGACTCTCCACAATAACTTACAAGCCTCTTTACTTCGGCTTTTCGTTTGAGAGTAATAACTTCTCTTCCCAGTTGCGCGGTCGATTCATTTGGAAGGGCTGAACGGACTGATCAGGAACCAATGCTCCTAGCAGGATCAAACCTCGTTTCGCCGTGCCATTTTCAGGGTCGAGTTTGAGCGCGGTTTGCAGACAATAAATGCGTTCCTTGTGATTCTCCACTGCAGCGCTTAACCAAATCCAATAGGTCGGGTTATTCTGATCCGGTTTAAGCAAAAGGGTAAGGAGTTCCCTTGCGCGTGGTTTGTCCCCGCGCCGCAAAGCGTCCACTGCATCCTGGAATGTCGCGTCGTCAAGTTTATCTTCAGGTGAATAATCAGCCATGTTTCTATTTTACCGCTTGTCGCCTAATTTTATTACCTTTGCGTTCATTCACAGCAATTCATTCGTGAAATTCTTCCACCTGGTATATATAAACCTGTAATTGCACATCCCGCCATAAATTTGGCTTTACGCCCATCTTCATGCAAAGCTGGTCGAGGAAATCAACAGGGTCGGGGATCTTCTCCCAAACCTGCGGAAGAAAAGTTGCGCGGCGAAAATCGTTCTTGAGGATAACTCCATCCACGTGCGGTTTCAACTTTTTAAGCAAGCCTTCGCTCGACGAATATTCCACCAAATGGGGAGCGGTCAAGCGCGAGACCTCCAGCCTGATTCTGCTTAATTCACTTTTCGCCACGGGCGGGAAGCGCGGATCCTGCATCGCGGCGGAGACTGCATGTTCACGCACATCCTCTGCGAGCGGTTGATAGGCTTCCAATGCGCCAATACAACCGCGCAATTCAGCATGGATGGTAAGTGTCACGAACGATGCGCCATGCTCTCGCAATGCCGGCGTAAGTGATTGCAAATCCAGCCGTGATAATGCCTTTCTTTTAACAGCATGCTCCATGCCCTCGCGTGCCAGGCGCAACAGGGTTTGCTTTTCCCCATCGGTCAATGAAGTGGACATATTGCCCTCCACAGTAAATACAGTCATACTTCGAGCATGACCTATGGCAATTGAGATAGTTGCCAATAGACACGGTTGTGATAGATCAGCGGCTGTCCATCACCAGTGCCGCGAGCCGCCAGCACCTTTGCAATAAAAAGCGTGCTCAACCCAGCAGCGAAAGTCTCTGCCACACGGCAATCAAGCCACGCCAAACCGCCCGCGATCAATGGCGAGCCAGTGACCAGTGTCTCCGTTTTCAACCCGACGAAACGATCTTCAACATCCGGGACGCGCCCAGCAAAAATATCGGAAATTCCTGTTTGCTGCGCGGAAAGGATCGTCAAACCAAAGGCGCGGGAACGAGATATCAGCTCATGCGTGCGCGAACCAGCCTGCAATGAAATGGTGATCATGGCCGGGTCGAGCGAAATGGATGTGAACGAGTTCACGGTCATGCCGTGTTTGTGGTCTTCGTTTATGGCGGTCACAACCGTCACACCGGCAGACCAGGCGCGCATGGCTGCTTTCAGATTCTCCGGGTCAAGTGTCATAACAGGTGGTTTCTCCATGGTTAATTTCATCATACTTGTCAGCGCGAGACGCGTCAAGACAATAATTGACAATGCTGCTACCTGATTCAATTAAGATGCAATTCCTAACCTTAAAACTCTTTCATATACGCATGGTAAACTCTCACGCATGTCCAAACGAATAAAAATCATCATCCTTGTGATGTCAGGGTTTTCCCTGTTGGCATTCCTGGTATACCAAATACCCTCTGTAAATTCACGCATATCGTGGAGAATTGAAGTTTTCCAAATCTATCTGAAAAACATAGTTAACCCGATTGGCCCCGTACCAACGGCCTTACCCTTCACGCCGCAACCAGCCAAACCCACGCTCGCACAAACCATCCCCCCCAGCATCCAGCGTACTCCATCACTTACATCCGCCGCCACCTTCCCCCCATTGCCCGCGCAAGCATCTATGAAATCACCACAATATGAAAAGCAAGACCCCAACAACTGCGGCCCGGCCGCGCTTTCAATGGCATTGCATATGTATGGCTGGGAGGGGGATCAAACTGACATTGCCGAATTCATTAAACCCAATATCAAAGACCGCAACGTCAACCCTGAGGAACTTCGGTACTACGTCCGCACACAGGCTGGCTGGCTGAATCTTGAATACCGCGTGGGCGGCAGCATCGAACAACTCAAACGCTTGCTCGCGGCAAATTATCCTGTGATCGTAGAAAGCGTCACATCCCTTAATCCCGGGGATGCGCTTGGTCCTTCGGACGACTTGTGGGCGGCACACTATCTCCTACTGACCGCCTATGATGATACAAAGCAGGAATTCACCGTTCAGGATACCTATCGTGGTGCAGACCTGAAAATCGCATACTCGAAACTTGAAGAAGAATGGAAACCCTTCAATAACCTCTACATGGTGCTCTATTTCCCGCAGTATGAAGAGGAGATAAAAAACCTGCTCGCCTCGGACTGGGACCCGAGCCTGAATCGGCAAATGGCATTGACCGCCTCCCTGGCCGACTCAGCCAAAACCCCCACCGACGCATTTGCGTGGTTCAACCTCGGCAGCAATTTCGTCTATTTTGACCGCTACGAAGAAGCCGCTCTCGCTTACGATAAAGCACGAGAGATCGGTTTGCCTTTGCGCATGTTCCGCTATCAATTCGGTCCCTTCCTTGCATATTTCCATTCAGGAAGAAATGCCGATCTGCTCGCACTCACAAAATATGCTCTGGATATTACAGATATGTCGGAAGAAGCCTGGTTATGGTATGGCTACGGACTCTATCGCAATGGGGATAATGCCGGCGCTCTTAAAGCCTGGCAAAAAGCAGACAGCATCAATCCAAAATTTTTTGAAGATCAGGCGCGCAAAGCCATGCAATTGGTGCCATAAACAAATGAAAAAAAATGACATCATGCTTCTAGTCGCTCTTATCCTGACGGCCTGCCAAACGGCGCCTTCAGCCGCGCCGGAATCAACAGCATCTTTAATTCCACAGGAGACGGCAACAGCTACTCAAACTGAGATTTCACCCTCACCTACACCCGCTCCAGCGGAAACTTCCACGCCTGAAGCGGTAAAAATTTCCCTAACAGATGGGATGACACAACTCTTTATCCCTGCTGGCATATTCATCATGGGCGGTTTGGACGTTTATCAGGAGAGCGATGAACTCCCTGCACACGAAGTGTATCTCAAGGCGTTCTGGATTGATCAAGTGGAAGTGACCAATGGCATGTATAACCTATGCGTGCAGGCCGGTTCATGCAGACCGCCTGCGCGAAGTGGTTCTGATAACCGCCCTGAGTATTTTGGAAACCCCAAGTTTCAAGATTACCCCGTTGTACATGTCGCCTGGTATGACGCGAATGAATATTGTCAATGGGCAGGGCGGCGCCTGCCCACCGAAGCAGAATGGGAACGTGCCGCCCGCGGCGATGACAAACGTAATTACCCATGGGGGGATGAACTGCCCAATGAATACAATTCCAATTCAGTTAATATCGTGGGCGATACCTCTCGGGTTGGCTCATACGCAGAGGGAGCAAGCCCATTTGGGGTATTGGATATGGCCGGCAATGTATGGGAGTGGGTGGCAGATCGTTATAAGCCGAACTATTATAAAATATCCCCGGCTGAAAATCCCGCTGGGCCCACACAAGAAACTGTGTTTAATAATCTGCGGGTATTGCGCGGTGGTTCTTATCAAGATGATGGAATTATTTTACGTCTTGCAAATCGCAGTTTTCTTGCGGGACCCGATCCTTTGGCACAGCCAACCGACGCAGCCTATTATGGAAGCAGTTCGGTAAAGATCGGTTTCAGATGCGCGAATGACAATTGAACAGGATCAACCAACAGTTAAGAAAGAACGATGCTCTTCATCGTCCTGATTCTTTATGCCTTATTTATCTTTACGATGACTTTATCCTATGGTATCATCGCGACACAATTCAATAGCCCCAATACGGCGCTCTTATCCAGAGAGGCGGAGGGAACGGCCCTGCGATGCCTCGACAACCGATTTTAGTTTAGGTAGTTGGATAGTTAGATAGTTGGGTAGTTAGAAACTACAAAACTATCTAACTACGAAACCACATAACTATCAAAACTAACCCACGGTGCCAAATCCGACAGAACTATTTTCTGGGAGATGAGAGGGTAGAAAAGCATTATGCATAATTGCCCTTTCACGCTGAAGGGCAATATTATTTTTAAGGAGTAACAAAAAATGAGCAATACTTTTATGTCTTCGCCCAGCCTGATGTTCACATCGGAATCGGTGACCGAGGGTCATCCCGATAAAATGTGCGATCAGATCTCGGATGCGGTTTTGGATGCCTGTCTTGAACAGGATCCCATGTCACGCGTGGCTTGCGAGACAGCCGTGAAGACTGGTTTCGTGGCATTGTTGGGAGAAATTACCACAAACGCTTATGTCAACTTCGACGAACTCGTTCGCAAAGTAATCAATGAGATCGGCTATGACAGCAGTGAAAAAGGCTTTGACGGTAATACCTGCGCCGTGCTATCAGCGGTCGCAAGTCAAAGCGCGGATATTGCATTGGGTGTTGATCACGCGCTGGAAGATAAAAGCGGCGAAATGAAGGATGTCGGCATTGAACATGTCGGCGCGGGTGACCAGGGCATGATGTTCGGCTTTGCATGTAATGAAACATCCACCTTGATGCCAATGCCGATTTATATGGCGCATAAATTAGCCCGCCGCTTAAGCGAACTTCGCAAAGATGGTACGCTCCCCTGGCTTCGCCCGGATGGCAAGAGTCAGGTGACGGTGGAATATTCGCAAGGCAAGCCAAAACGCATTGACACGGTACTTATTTCCACCCAGCACGCGCCAGATATTTCACACGCTGAAATCGTTGAGCAGGTCAGCGAACATATCATTTACCCGACACTGCCAAAAAATTTGGTTGATAAAAACTTGAAGGTATTCGTGAACCCGACTGGTCGTTTTGTGATCGGCGGCCCCATGGGTGACGCCGGCGTGACCGGACGCAAGATTATCGTGGATACGTACGGCGGCATGGGTCGTCATGGCGGCGGTGCATTCTCGGGCAAAGACCCCACGAAAGTGGATCGCTCTGCCGCGTATGCCGCGCGCTATGTAGCCAAGAACATCACCGCCGCTGGACTCGCTGACCGCGTTGAAGTGCAGGTGGCATACGCTATTGGTGTGGCACATCCACTTTCAGTGAATGTTGAAACGTTTGGCACAGCCAAAATTGCGGATGAAAAGATCGCCGCGCTCGTCAACGAACATTTTGACTTACGCCCGGGTGCGATCATCCATGACTTTGACCTGCGCCGCCCGATCTATCGCAAGACCGCCGCGTATGGTCATTTTGGCCGCGACGATATTGAATTCCCATGGGAGAAGACGGATAAGGCTGCCGCGCTGAAGAAGGCGGCGGGGTTGTAAGAAGGTACTATCGAAGTTAAGCACCTCGTGTAATCAATTGCAGAAAGTTTGAATAGAGATTCCTGCCAAGTGATTTTTGGTTTTTGAAATTCAGGCGGCTTCGGGATCACAGGCTCAGAAAGCGGTACAGGCTGATCTGCGAAACAACAATCCTGGTGGATGTGTTTACCTTATGCATTTCGCTTTGGCCGTTAGAAAGGCGAGTAGACTAATTGTGTATCCACCAGTAACTTCAAACGTGCCACCCTGCCGATTACTGATAAGTTCTGCCGTCATTGAAATTGCCTTCGTTATCCATTTGGGCAAACTCTGAAATTCCCATGCCTTGGAACATTTTTACACAAAAATCGAGAACGTTATTTGTTGTATTCCTATCATCCGGCTTGACGTCTGGCAAACGACCGGATCATGGAGCTCATCCATTTGCTATGGCGGTTTGAAGATGGAGAGCGGGTCAAAAGAGCCGCACTTCATTTTCATGCTTATTTATTTCCTTCGGGCTGCTGGATCACAAAACAAGCTAACCGCTTTTTATCCATTCCAGTTGGAAGCAACTTAAGATGACTGAAATTAAACAATCAACCAGACCAGTATCGAAAATCGACCTGTGGATCGCCGTGCTGGTGTGGCTGATTGCTTTCAGTCTGTACGTCCGCACGCTGGCGCCATCCCTGCTGTGGGACGACTCAGCGGAGTTTCAAACACTTTCATATACGCTCGGGATGACACATTCAACGGGTTATATGACGTACATCCTGATCGGCAAATTGTTCACGCTGATTCCCGTGGGCAACATTGCCTACCGCGTCAACTTGATGTCAGCGTTCTTCGGGGCGTTGGCAGTGGCACAGATTTTTCTGATAGTTCGTGTGCTGGGAAGTCAGCGCACCGCCGCAATTACGGCATCTCTGCTTCTGGGATTGACAGAAGGATTCTGGCGGCGGGCGGTGATCGCTGAACTGTATGCACCGGCGGCCAGTATGATCGCGAGTATCTGGCTGTTTATCCTTTTATGGAACCGCAGCGGGAAATGGGGATACCTTTTTGCGGCAGGCATGCTCGGCGGCTTGAGTGTGGGAATCCACAGCACTATCGTGATGACCGCCGCGTCTGTGTTGATCTACATGGCAATCAGCGCGCGGACAAAGTCCGCATGGCTGGGTGCGGCGGCGGGGACCTTGCTCGGATTGGCTCTCACCACCGCCGCGTTCCTGTATGTGGATGCCAACGACCCGCCGTCGAGCATTTACAACACAGTTTACCGTCCCTCGCTCAGCGTATACGGCCTGACTGCAAGCGATTTCGACACCCCGTTCGAGCGGTTGTTCGCGATCTTCCCTGCCAGCCATTTCTGGACGAACTATTTCACTGCCACACCGGAAATAATGCGCGCGCGGCTGGCAGAATATGTTTTATTCTTTCCGTGGTGGGAGGTTGGATTAATCGCCGCTGGCATGGCCGCTGTCTTTTTCCGTTCCCGCTGGTATGACGGGTTATACCCGGTGGTGGCGTTCCTGCTAATATGGGGACTGGGCGTCACTGTGGCGTTTTCAAGTTATCAAGATTTTTACGCAGTATCGATGGTCTTCGTGTCCGTGTGGTTGGGCCTGGGAGCCGGCACGTTGCTTGGCGGGTTGGATGCGCTCGTAAAATGGAAACCGGCTCGGAATAGGATGATGCGAGCGGTTATCCTGAGCGCAGCCTCACTAACGTTGATCCTGCTCCCCATTTGGAACGCGCGTATGGATGTCCGTCTGGCTATCGAAAAAGGATACACGAGTTTCATCCTCCGCGATCACCTTTATCCCATTCTCGCGCCAGACAGTGCCATTCGGAATGCGCGTATCATATTGAAACACGTGGAAACAAATGCCATCCTATTCTCGACCTGGGATAAGTTGTATAGTTTTATTTACACCGCCGAGATCACGATGGGCCGCACGGATGTGAACTTCCACGAGGCGGACCCTACCGATAGCCGGCACTTATCCGAGTCGATCCTGGCGTACATTAACGCAAACATTGACATGCGTCCAATCTATTTCACTGTGCTGTTGGATGAGTTGAATGAGTTATATCTGGTGGAGCAGATTGAAGATTCGCTCTATCGTATTCGAAGACAATGACGCTATAATTTTCATGTCGCATTTGGGGGAGACAGGAGTGGGGTCACCCCCTAAACTGCGTCTCATACAACTGACTATATAACCCGCCCGTCGCGAGCAACTCATCATGAGTCCCTCTCTCAACAATCTTTCCTCGATCCATTACCAAAATTAAATCAGCGGCCAGGATCGTGCTCAACCGATGCGCAATGACGATGCTGGTTCTGCCTGCCATGACTCGTTTCAATGCGTCCTGGATCAGGGATTCGGATTCGCTGTCGAGTGAACTGGTGGCTTCATCCAAAACTAGAATGCGCGGATTCTTGAGGATGACGCGCGCGAGGGCTACGCGTTGTTTTTCGCCGCCGCTCAAGCGATAGCCGCGTTCGCCGACGATGGTGTCGTAACGGTCAGGCAGTCCCATCACAAAGTCGTGGATGTTGGCGGCGCGCGCGGCGGATTCGATCTCGGTTTGCATGGCGTCCATTTTCGCGTAGGTCAGATTCGTGCGGATGGTATCGTGGAAGAGATGCGTCTCCTGCGTCACCATGCCGATCGTAGCGGCAAGCGAGTCGAGAGTCACATCGCGCAGGTCACGCCCGTCAATGCGGATGACTCCGCTGGTGGGATCATACAGGCGCGGGATGAGATAGGTCAGCGTGGTTTTGCCAGCGCCAGAAGGGCCGACAAGGGCGATCAACTGTCCAGGCGCGGCGGTAAAGGAGATTCCTTCCAAAGCGACCTCGCGTGCCTGGGATGTGGAAGCAAGCTCGGGGGAGTCAGATGCGGGGTTTACATCCCGACCATTGACCGTGGACGATTGACCATTCTTCCCTTTAGCCATGGTCTGTTGTCCATCGTCCGTGGTCTGCTTTCCACCAGACATCACCGCTGTGACATTCGCCATGCTCCCATAGCGTTTGACTTCGCTGAGCATGATGTTTTCGTTGATCGAATATTTGAAGTTGACATTTTCAAATGCGAGCTTGCCTTTTGCGTCGCCAAGAACGAGTGCATCCTTTTTCTCTTCGATGTCGTGCGGAAGGTCAATGACCTCAAAGACACGTTCAAATGAGACCATGCTGGTGCTGAACTCGACGGGCGCGCCCGCGAGACCTTGCAGGGCACCGTACAAGGTGCTGAGATACGACCCGAAGGCGACGATGGTGCCGACGGTGAATTTATTTTCGATGACGAGCCAGCCACCGAAGCCGTAGACAAGCGCCGTGCCCACCGCGCTGACCAGACCGATCATGACGAAAAACGAGGAGCCAATGACGGCGCGTCGGATGCCGATGTCGCGCACACCCGCCGCGCGTTGACGAAATCTTTCACCCTCTTCATGACTGCGACCGAACAACTTCACGAGCAGCGCGCCGCCGATGTTGAGTGTCTCGTTCATGTGCGCGTTCATCTGCGCGTTGAGGTCCATGGCTTCGCGGGCGATGGTGCGCAGGCGCTCGCCGAGTTTGCGCGCGATCAGATAGAACAACGGCAGGACAAAGACACTGCCGAGAGTCAATCTCCATTCGAGCGAGAGCATGACGATCAGGATCGTCGCGCCTTCGATCAGGTTGGTGACGATGCCGACGATGGTGTTGCTGATGGCGTTCTGCGCGCCGACTACATCGTTGTTGAGGCGGCTCATCAACTCGCCGACTTTGGTGTTGGTGAAGAAACGCAGACTCATACGCTGTAAGCGGACAAAGAGCGCCACGCGCAAATCATAGATCACGCCTTCGCCGACGGTTGCGTTTAATTTGCGCTGCACCACGCTGATGCCGCCATTCAACAACGGTACGAGCAGCAGGGCGAATGCGAACATCATCAGCTTGTTCAGGTCTTTGCTCGGCAGAATATTGTCGATCAACTGACGGAAGATCAACGGCGTGACCACACTCAGCGCCGAACCGGCGAGGATGGTCAACAACATGCCGCCGATGTGCGACCAATAAGGTTTTGCGTACGTGAGCACACGCAATAAAAGTTCTCTTGTTACTTTGGGCTTTTCGTCGCCCTGACGCATTGCTGTAAACATGGCTCGGTGCATGGGTTTTGTCCTTTTGTGGGATAGTTATAAGGCTGTCTGGGTGTTTTGGTCAACTGGATGAATGGGGAGGTTAAGGGAGGTCAAACGAGATGTGTGAAGGGTATAATTTCCGCAATGGAAGTTTTAGATTTAGTCAACTATGGTTACGAGCAGGGTAAACGTGTTCTTGAGAAAAGGGAATCCGAAACTCTCAAAGAACATGGTCAGTTTTTAACTCCACCGAATACTGCTCATTACATGGCAAAAAGATTGGGGCAAATTCATTCTGGCGCAACTATTATTGAGCCGTCTATCGGCTCTGGTGTATTGGCATGTGCTGTTATTGAAAAACTTATTGCAGAAAATCAGCCGATAGAAATTTGGCTGGATGCTTATGAAACAGACAAAGAGCTCTGTGGTGTAGCTCGTGATGTTCTGACGCTTGCAAGCAAAAAAGCCGAACAAAGCGGAATCAAAATCCATTGGCAGGTTTTTCATGAAGATTTTGTTCTGGCTTGCCTGCCTGAACACCAGCCTTCTCTTTTTGGCACGGAGCAATCGCGCCGAAAGACCTATGATTTTGTCATCAGCAATCCCCCTTATTTTAAACTTAATGCAGAAGATAAACGTGTGAAAGCCATTGCCGGAAAGATCAATGGACATACCAACATCTACGCCATATTTATGGCATTGAGTACAAAACTGCTTGCCCCAGAAGGAAAAGCCTGTTTTATTGTTCCGCGCAGTTTTTGTTCGGGCGTTTACTTCTCAGAGTTTCGCCGTGATCTGCTGAGGGATGTGACTCCGTTGGCAGTTCATGTTTTTCAATCACGCAATGATGTTTTCAAGGGTGATAAAGTTTTACAGGAAAATGTCATTTTCTCTTTCGAGAAACTATCCCAACCGAAAGAGCAGAGATATTGGGCGGGTTCGGTCAATATTTCTGTTTCCAAAGACGATACAGAATTAAATGAAAATGTACTTAATCGTCAAGTTTCATTCCAACATTTTCTAAATGATCGAGATGGACAGGTGTTTTTTAGATTGCCTACAGGTATCCATGACGAACAAATTTTAGATGCGGTTGACCATTGGGACGGCTCTCTCGAAAAATATGGCTGGCAAGTTTCCACAGGGCGGGTTGTGCCATTTCGAGCCGAACATTTACTCAAGGAAAAATTAACAACAGGAAATGGAACAGTCCCTCTGCTTTGGATGCAAAACGTCAAACCTTACTATGTTGAGTATCCACTGAGCGAATTTGACAAACCGCAAGCCATTTCCACACAAGATGCCGTTTTGCTTGTTCCCAATTCAAACTATGTTTTGCTGCGGCGTTTTAGCTCAAAAGAAGATCGCCGTCGCCTGATTTCTGCCCCATTAATCGGCAAAGATTTTAATTTTGAGCAAATTGGCTTTGAGAATCATTTAAATTTTATCTACGGTAAAAAAAGCGCTCTTTTGCCGTCTGAAGCCATTGGATTGTCCGCACTTTTCAATAGCGCAATTGTTGACCGCTATTTCCGCATTGTTAATGGCAACACACAAGTCAATGCGGCGGAGTTACGCATATTATCCCTGCCGCCTGTGGAAGTCATCAGGAGTATTGGCGAAAAAATTCAGAAAATTCAAAATCCCACTGCCGAACAGGCTGACAGTACTATCTTTTCAACACTTTGGCAAATGAAATTGCTTGCTGAAGAATTCCCGATGATTCAGGAGACCAGACTAACTATGGGAAAAATAGAACAGGCTCAGGAAGTTTTGGAAGCGCTTGGTTTACCATCTGCTCAACAAAATGAAGTTTCGGCATTAACACTATTGGCGCTTGCCCAGTTAACAGAAAAAATGCAGTGGAAAGATGCTGCCAGTCAGAATTTACGCGTCCATGATATTCTGGTTAAAATCAAACAAGATTATGGACGGGAATATGCTGAAAATAGCAGAGAAACTATTCGCCGCAAAGCTTTACATCAATTTGAACAGGCGGGCATTGTTGTTCGCAATGCAGATGACCCATCACGCCCAACCAATAGCGGTTTGAATAACTATATTTTGTCTGATCTGGTTTTAGATGTTCTGCGTTCTTATGGCACACCGAAATGGAAATCAAAGGTCGACAAGTTTTTTGCTCAACAAGGATCATTGTTGGAGACTTACCAAAAAGCCAGAGAGCAAAATAAAGTTCCTTTGCAAGTGGCAGATGGGAAAGTTTACAAATTGTCGCCAGGCAGGCACAACAAACTTGAAGTTGCCATTGTCGAAGAATTTGCTCCGCGTTTTGCCTCAGGAGCAAAGCTTATCTATCTGGGTGATACAGCGAACAAGATTCTTGTCTTTGAGCAAAGTGTTTTTATAAAACTTAGAATTTCAACTTCAGAGCATGGAAAACTTCCTGATGTCATTCTTTATGACAAAAAGCGAAACTGGCTTTTCCTGATCGAAGCAGTAACGTCGCATGGACCTGTTTCTCCAAAGCGCCATTTCGAACTTGAAAAACTTCTTGAAGATTGCACTGCTGGCAAAGTATATATTACAGCGTTCTTGGATCTCGCAACATTCAAAAAGTTTGTAAATGATATTGCGTGGGAGACGGAAGTTTGGGTTGCAGAAACGCCTTCGCACATGATTCACTTCAATGGCGACAATTTTTTGGGACCAAGATAACTCATCACCGTGCTACGCTTACGAAACTGACTCAAGTCGGCGAGTCCGCTTGAGCGGGTTTCGTAGGAATAGCCCGTGGGTTAATCCACGGGCGGGGATGAGGTGGAGGGGGAATGCGCGGGGTGGTAAATAACGGTAAAATACAGCCATGAAAACGAAAGTGCCAGCGCGTATCAGGAAACTGATGAAAGAGTTGAAGGAAGGAAGGACTTGTCCGCATTTACGGGGATAAGTTGAAAGCTATCTATTTGTACGGGTCTTATGCGCGCGGGGATTATCGCCAGGGGTCAGATGTGGACGTGATGATTTTATTAAACGATTACACGGACTATTGGAAAGAGTGGCGGCGTTCCAGTGATTATGTCAGTGATGTTTCGCTTGAACATGATGTGACAGTCAGTTGCATTATTATCAAGGAAATACAGTGGAAACAGTCTGATAAACCCGTGCTTTACAACATTCGTCGAGAGGGATTACCTGCATGAAAGAACATTCCAGTAAATTGCTTGGTAAGGCATTAGACACCATTGAAGGCGCAGAAGGCTTGCTCGATATGGACAAAGCGGAGATAGCGGCTGGACGGGCATATTATGCAATGTTCTATGTTGCAGAAGCCCTGCTTTATGAAAGAGATTTGCAATTCAGCCAGCATGGTCAAGTCATTGCGGCGTATGGGAAAGAGTTTGCAAAACAAAAGAACTCGACCCAAAATTTCATCGCTGGTTGAGAGCGGGTTTTGATACTCGCATTTCTGGGGATTATGATGTGGATACAGATATCAGCAGGGAAATTGTGGCCAATATGATTAATAGACTTTATCGGAAATAGGGTTATGATAGGCGAATGCTGACATACGATGAACTCAAAGAAAGCCCGAGGAAATTTGTTTCGTTCACCAGTCTGACAC
>VGNE01000003.1 GCA_016866215.1 Chloroflexota bacterium
CGCGAAGAAAAAATTAAAATCGCGAAGGTTTTCTTAAAGATTCTTCGCTTGATTCTTTAATATCTTAAGAACTTCTTTGTGTTCTTTGCGGTCTTCGCGGTAAAAAAGGTTTTTGCAGTGGAGTCATTTGTGTTACTCTAACAAAGTTCGCGCGTTCTGCGCTGGAGGATTGATGGAAGCATATTGTATGAAGTGCAAGGAAAAGCGGGAGGTAAAAGACCCTCTTGCAAGTTTCAATGCCCGAAGCTCGGCAGTAACAACCGGTATTTGTCCCGTTTGCGGCACAAAACTTTATCGCATGGGCGGGACAGAAGCCCATGCTGATTTGATTCCCCCGCCGAAACCCGAAAAGGTGGAAGTGCGCGCAGGAAAATTGGTCATCGTTGAATCGCCCGCCAAGGCAAAAACGGTCGGACGTTTTCTCGGCAAAGGATACACGGTCCGCGCTTCGGTTGGACATGTGCGCGACCTCTTGAAATCACAGCTCTCTGTGGATGTGGATAATAATTTTGAGCCGAAGTATCGAGTACCCAATGAAAAGAAAGTGGTTGTAAAAGAACTCAAACTGCTGGCGAAAAAATCGGAAGAGATTTTTCTTGCAACCGATCCGGACCGCGAAGGCGAGGCGATTTCATGGCATTTAATGGAAGCGGCAGAGATCGACCCGGCGCGCACTAGGCGCGTGGTCTTCCATGAAATTACTGCACCGGCCGTCGCGGAAGCGTTTTCACATCCGCGCGGGATTAATATGGATCTGGTCAATGCGCAGCAGGCGCGCCGCGTGTTGGATCGTTTGGTGGGCTACAGCATCAGTCCCATTTTGTGGGAGAAGGTGCGCGGCAGACTGTCAGCGGGGAGAGTGCAATCAATGGCTCTCAGGCTGATCGTTGATCGCGAGCGTGAGATCGAGGATTTTATTCCAGTCGAGTACTGGTCCATCCACGCTGAATTCAAGGCTGATCATCTCAAATCCACATTTATTACAAAACTCGCGCGGATCGACGACAAGGAGCCGGCCTTTTCCAATGAAGGCGAGGTGAAACCGGTTCTCGTGGATATGGAAACCGCTGCATACTCTGTCACAAAAGTGAAACGCGGCGAACGCAGACGAAAACCAGCGGGGCCTTTCACAACTTCCACGTTACAGCAGGACGCTTCGCGCAAACTTGGTTTCACAGCCAAGCGGACGATGGGCCTGGCGCAGGGATTATATGAAGGCCAGGATGTGGGTGAGGGCGGCACAACCGGTTTAATCACCTACATGCGCACCGATTCGATGAATGTTTCAGCCCTTGCTCAAAACGAAGCGCGCGAATATGTCACTGAAAAATACGGCACAGAATACCTTCCCGCAGAAGCGCCGGTTTACAAGACCAAGTCTGCGGGCGCACAGGAAGCGCATGAGGCCATCCGGCCAACCTCCGCGATGCGCGACCCTGAGAAAGTAAAAGACTTTCTTGACCCCGCCATGTTCAAGTTATATCGGTTGATCTGGCAGCG
Organism: Chloroflexota bacterium; assembly: GCA_016866215.1. GTDB lineage: Bacteria > Chloroflexota > Anaerolineae > Anaerolineales > Villigracilaceae > Villigracilis. The sequence goes on from VGNE01000003.1 coordinate 1,501, forward strand.
TTTTGTGGCCTCTCAAATGGAATCAGCCGTTTATGATACTTTGCAGGTCGAAGTTACAGGTAAAACCAGCGAACATGAATATCTCCTGCGCGCTTCCGGTTCCACGGTGAAATTCCCCGGGTATTTGGTGGTCTACGAAGAAGCCAAAAATGAAGATATAAAAATTGACGATGACGAAGAGAATGTAAAGATACCGGCAGGTATTGCTGAGGGGCAAAAACAGGAATTGATTCGTTTGATCCCTGAACAGCATTTTACACAGCCGCCCCCGCGTTTTACAGAAGCCTCACTTGTGCAGGCGCTTGAAGAGAATGGCATTGGGCGCCCATCCACTTATGCGCCGACCATCTCCACCATTCAACAACGCGGATATGTGGAACGCGTGGACAAGCGCCTTATCCCAACCGATACGGGTCTCCAGGTCAACGACTTAATGGTGCAATATTTCCCTGAAGTTGTGGATTTGAGTTTCACAGCGCATATGGAGGAAGACCTCGATATGATCGCAACGGGGGAAATGCTTTGGACGGATGCCATTCGTGAATTTTATACACCCTTCTCGGAAGATGTGAAAAAGGCACAGGCTGAGATGCCCGTCACGAAATCGGGACCTGAACCGATCGGCCGCGCCTGCCCGGATTGCGGCAAGGAACTTGTGATTCGTTACGGGCGTTTTGGAAAATTCATTTCATGCAGCGGATTCCCTGAATGTCGTTATACCGAACCCTGGCTGGAAAAGATCGACGTCTTATGCCCGACCGATCAAGGCGAACTGGTTGAACGAAAAACCCGCAAGGGGCGCACTTTCTTTGGCTGTGTCAATTACCCCAATTGTGAATTTACCTCATGGAAGCGGCCGCTCCCCAAGCCTTGCCCGAAATGCAACGGGATGCTGGTCATTGCGAATAAACGTGAGGCCCAATGTATCAATTGTTCCCAATCCTTCCTGTTGGAAGAGATCGTGCCTGAGTTGGCATAAGCATAAAGTGACAGCCACCTTTAAGGTGACTGTCACTTAGAAAATAAAGGTAACAAATGCACTTTTCACCTCCTCCATATTTAGACCCCGGCTCTGGAAGTTTAATTATTCAGATCTTGATCGCCGTCCTTTTGGGCCTCGGTGTCGCCCTGCGTACTTCATGGGGCAGAATAAAAGGATGGTTTGGAAGCAAGCCCAAAGCAGAAGAAGACGACGACCAGAATCATGACGAAAGCTGAGAGGCTGCCCGCCTCTTTCCGCGACCCGAGCGGGTTCTTGTTTTCTCGAAACGGAGTCTTGTTCCGACAGATTAACCGCGCCTGTGAAAATGATTATGTGCGTTTAATGGATTCGGGGCTGTATGAAAAACTGGTCAAAGCCGGGTTGTTGATTCCACATGTTGAGTCAGATCAATCCCCAGCTGAGACAGATGCGGCATTTAAAGTCATTCAACCTGAGCATGTCCCGTTTATTTCATATCCGTATGAGTGGGCGTTCAGCCAGTTAAAGGATGCCGCGCTTGTGACTCTTTCCATTCAGAAGCGCGCACTTAAACATGGCATGTCGCTCAAGGATGCGAGCGCGTATAACATTCAATTTGTGCGCGGCAGGGCGACTTTGATAGATACCTTGTCTTTCGAGATTTATAAAGAAGGCAAACCCTGGGCGGCTTATCGCCAATTCTGTCAGCATTTCCTTGCGCCGCTGGCATTGATGAGCTGCCGCGATGTGCGTTTAAATCAATTATTGCGCCTGTATATTGACGGGGTGCCGCTTGACCTGGCCAGTGGTTTGTTGCCCATCAAAACGAAATTTAATTTTGGTTTGTTCACGCATATCCATATCCATGCCAGCGCGCAAAAAAGATTTGCCGATAGGGTGGATTCGCCGCGAGAAGGCGCGCTGGGCATGAGCCAACATGCCATGATCGGGTTGATCGAAAGCCTGGAGGGCACGATCAGGAAATTATTATGGAAACCTTCCGGCACGGAATGGGGCACGTACTACGAATCAACAAATTATTCCGATTCCGCGTTTGAGCACAAAAAAAAATTGGTGCGTGAGTGGTCTGCTGAACAGAACCCGGCAATGGTTTGGGACCTGGGCGGCAACACGGGTGTCTTCAGCCGCGAAACTGCTGCCACTGGCGCATTCACTGTTTCGTTCGATATTGACCCAGCGGCGGTCGAACAAAATTATCAGGTTGTAAAAAAGAACAAAGAGCAAAACCTGCTGCCTTTGGTCTTAGATCTGACAAATCCCAGCCCTGCCATTGGATGGAATAACCAGGAGCGTGACTCATTTGGCGCGCGCGGCCCTGTGGATCTGGTGCTCGCCCTGGCGGTCATTCACCATCTCGCAATTTCAAACAACCTGCCCCTGCCTCAACTCGCCGATTTTTTTGCGGCGTGTTGTAAGACCCTGGTGATAGAATTCATCCCAAAATCCGATTCACAGGTGCAGAAACTTCTCGCGTCTCGCCAGGATATTTTTCCCGATTACACCCGCGAGGGATTTGAATCTGCGTTTACTGAGCGTTTTAGGATACAAAAAACAGTACCCGTCCGCGATTCGGAACGCGTCCTTTATTGTATGGAAAAGCGGTAGTCAATCTGCCTTGCAGGGGATAAAAAATAAGATGTATAATCAGATTAAAGGCTTCAAGCAAAGGAGTCCAGAATGGAGTTAATTGTGACCCGGTTGAAAAAATTGCCCATCCTCCCAATCGCTCTTTTTATTGGCGGGTTGTTATTGGGATTGTTAATCGCCTGGGTTGTTGCTCCGGTGCAGTTTGTGGATGCAACCCCCTCATCCCTTCGCGCGGACTTGCAGGAGGATTATCTGCGAATGACAATAGACTCCTTCCGCCTTAACTCGAACCCGGATCTGGCAGTCCAGCGATGGCAGAATCTTGGCTCAGGCGCCCAGTCAGCCTACAACAGCATCCGGGCCAACCCGAAGGAGGCAGACCCCAGTGTCATCAAGGCTTATGGTGATTTGATAACCAGCGTTCTTTCGGCGGGTGCAGAGCAACCCGCCGCGGATGATGCTAATGGTTCATCATCATTAATCAGGACCGCGGTTATTGGCATTGGCATTGTTTTGATACTTGGTGTGGTTGCGACGGTAGGATTGTACATTTTCCGTCTGCTTGGTAATCGCAGCAGGGGCGAGGGAACCGCCGTGATGCAATCCTCGGAGATCAGCCGTAATGCTGAAAAGACCAATTTTGAAAACCTTGGGCTTGCTCCTCCCATCACTCAAACCATGACAACTTACGTACTGGGGGATGATCTGTATGATGAATCTTTCAGTATTGATACACAGGGCGGGGAATTCATGGGCGAATATGGTGTCGGTGTTTCAGAAGCCATTGGTATCGGTGATCCGAAAAAGGTGACCGCATTGGAGATCTGGCTTTTCGATAAGAACGATATCAAGACTGCCACAAAAGTACTGATGTCACGCCATGCATTTGGTGATCCCGCGATCCGTTCCCGATTGGAGCCAAAAGGTGAGCTGGTAGTTGTTGAGCGGCACGGCCAAATCCTGCTTGAGACCGCCACCCTGCAATTGCTGGCAACCGTGGTTGCCCTTGAGTATGGCAAAGGCCCGTTGCCGCCCGATAGTTATTTTGAACGGATCACGCTTGAATTGGCGGTCTGGCCAAGACAAGGTTAATTAAAAATCCCGTCCATTTTCCGGACGGGATTTTTTTGGCTATTCAATTTTTACGACTTTGAATTTGATCCTGCCGCCTGGAGTTTCGGCCTCTGCGAAATCGCCAACTTTCTTATCCATCAAGGCGCTTCCAATGGGGGATTCGTGTGAGATCTTTCCATTCCGTGGATCTGCCTCCGTCGGACCGACCAGGTGATAGGTTTCAGGATCGAGATTCCTTTCCTGAATGGTGACAAAAGAGCCGATCGAAACAACCCCCTTCGCCTGTGTTTTTTCAATGATCACCGAGTTGCGAAGGATGGCTTCAATCTCCTTAATGCGGCCCTCCAGGAAACCCTGGTCTTCCTTGGCTTTATGATAGTCGGCGTTCTCTGAAAGGTCGCCCATTTGGATGGCAGAGCGTAGTCTCAGCGCCAATTCGTCGCGGCGTGGTCCTTTCAGGGTTTCCAATTCGGCGATTAGTTTTTCCTTGCCTTCGGGCGTTAAATAGCTGGGTTTGGACATGGCTTGCTCCTTTCTGATTGTGGTAGATATAAATCTTTGGTTCCTCTATCTGGAGTGCGTTTTACAGGTGGACGTTAGAGAACGTCCTCTACATGTGTAGCAGGCGCTCTCTTGCGCCGAATTTGCAGGATGACGTGTGTAGAAGGCGCTCTCTTGCGCTGAATTTGCTGGATGCATACAGTCACTCCATGAACAAATTTTTTTATTTTTAAAGGAAAAGGGGCAAAAGAGATGGTGTACGCCCCCTTTCAAAGTAAAACCAATTAAGGTTTTTCGAAGGGATTGAATAATTTTTGATGTTCTTCTATCGCATACCGATCTGTCATTCCGGCAATATAATCGCAGATTGTGCGTTCCAGTCCGCGCTTTTCGATGAAGAATTGAACGTGATCGGGAAGCATGGCCGGTTCTGTGCGATAGGCGTGGAAGAGATCTGAAATAGTTCGTTCGGCTTTGACCTGCATGCGCACCACACGATAATGGCGATAAAGTTTTTTATAAAGCAAGTCTTTCAACTCACGGTTGCGGCGCTGCATCTCTTCGCTGTAACCGATGATATTCCGCTTTAATTTTTGAATATCCAACGCGGTTTTGACTTTGCTTTCTTTGATGCGCTTCTCGGTTGCCTGGAGCATATCGGTGGCCATGATGCCCACGAGCTGTCGGATCATCCGATGTCTTTCCATGTCACCCAGGGTTGCACCGCGCCAGTTAAAGGTCTCGCGCAATACTTCCCATAGCGCAACACCTTCCAGCAGTTGTGGGTCGATCATGCCTGAGCGCAGACCGTCGTCAAGATCGTGTGTCGTGTAGGCGAGTTCGTCGGCCACGTTGGCAATTTGGGTTTCAAGGTTGCCGCGCAGGTCGGGGTTGAAATCGCGCGCGTCAGATATATCGTATTCAGACTCATGTTTTACCATGCCCTCCCGAACTTCCCAGGTCAGGTTCAAGCCGGGGAATTCCGGGTAGCGTTGTTCGAGTTCAGTGACAATGCGCAGGGATTGTCTGTTGTGGTCAAATCCGCCAAAGTCTTTCATCAAACGGGCTAGTGCGATTTCTCCTGAATGTCCAAAAGGAGAGTGTCCCAAATCGTGTGCGAGGCAAATGGTTTCGACGAGGTCTTCATTCCCCCCCAAAGCGCGGGCTAATGTCCGGCCGATCTGGGCAACTTCGAGGGTGTGGGTGAGGCGGGTTCGGAAGTAGTCGCCTTCGTAATTGATAAAGACCTGAGTCTTGTATTCCAATCTGCGAAAGGCAGTGGTATGCAGGATGCGGTCGCGGTCGCGTTGAAAAGAGGTGCGGTAATCAGGCTCACCGTCCAGATAGGCGCGTCCCTTTGTATCCTTGCTGCGGGTTCCGTAAGGAGCAAGGCTTTTATCTTCGAGTTCTTCAAGCTGCTGGCGGTTAAAAAACATGGCTGCCTTTTGATAAATATGTCATTGCGTGTTTGAGGTTCCAAACCTGCGCAATGACACGATGTGGGGCGAGAGGGGGTCGAACCCTCACGGTATCACTACCGACGGATTTTAAGTCCGTTGCGTCTGCCGATTCCGCCATCGCCCCGACGAGCGTAATTCTACTATAATTTATTAATCTTTTGGGTTGTCATTGAGAATGTAGTACACTCAGATTATGTAGATTGATTTGCTTTTTACCTGAAATCGCCGCCGAGGAACGCTGTGTGAGTTATTTACCTCCGAACTTTGAGTGCTCCCCTAAATTATATGCTTGAGGAAAAATGACAAAACAAACATCAAAACCTATCGAGAAAGAAATCAAAGAAAAGCCGCGTTGTGGATTATGCGGCAAAACCCGCAACCTGACCAAAACAGAATGCTGCGGTCAGTGGATTTGCGATGACCAGCATAAATACGTTTTGTTTACCTACGCTCGCAATAGTTGCAGTCGCAACCATGATCGCTTTACATTATGCGGTCATCATTTCTCTGAGGGACATTCGGGCGATTGGAAAACCTGCGAAAAATGCCGTAATAATTTTGAGACCGAGATATATGTCTATTACGGCACGAATGAATACAATTTTGAAAAACTTGAGAATCCGCCGAAATTCAAGCCAACGCGTTGCGCGAAATGCAAAAAAATCATCAGTCTAAGTGAAGACGGTTACTCAATGAGCGCGGGAGGATATTTCTGCATGGACTGTTCTGCTATTAAATGGTAATCCTCAGGCTTGAGACTTCTCATGTGACGCTTGTCATTCACCCCTCGCGTGGATATGTGACTCGCAATGCAAGCCTTTCGCGGACGGGCGTCCGTTTTCTGGTTGCACAATGCAGCAAAGTTGAGCTAAAATTTTTGCAGAGAAGAAAATCCAATGAAAACTATTCATATCCGTGGTATGCCTGCTGATTTATACAAACAAATTTGGCAACTTGCTCTTACCAATCATCGGTCTTTGAACGCGCAGGTGATTGTTCTGCTTTCCAAGTCGGTTGGGGATGAAGAACATCGTAATCAACAAGCCAATATTCTAAATTCGATTCAAAGCAGACGATTCAAGATTCCCGCAAATACACCTGCCACTCTTGAGTTGTTGCGAGAGGATCGTGGACGATAGATTGTGATAACGGACAATCACGCCCCTCGCGCGGACATGTGACTCGCAAGCCTTTCGCGAAGACATGTAGATCATTTGTCAAGGGGGAGAGTTCGAAAATTGTGCGTGATGTTGGCAGGGCAACAGTTTGGTGTGACAGTATAATGAACAATTGCAAAGGGATAAAGTTATTATTTATAAAATCAATATCGAATGGTCAACTATAGAACGCAAAGGCAAACGCAAACGGGCATACTTCAAAACAATTTCTAGAGCGCCCAGCGGTTAAAACTTCATCCTTCATAACGCACGCAAAGCGTTCATCCTTTTCCCATGCTAGCCTTAATTGACAACTACGACTCATTCACCTACAACCTCGTCCAATACCTCGGCGAACTTGGCGCGGATACTCGCGTCTTTCGCAATGACCAAATCTCATTGAACGAGTTGATCGCCCTCAAGCCAGACCATCTCGTTATCTCCCCAGGTCCGGGCGAACCCATCAAAGATGGTGGAGTCTCCGCGGAAGCCATAAAACACTTCACGGGCAAGATTCCCGTGCTTGGGGTCTGCCTCGGACATCAATGCCTCGGCGCAGTCTACGGCGGCAAAGTGGATCGCGCTGGGCGTCTTATGCATGGCAAGACCTCATCCGTCATTCACAATGGACAGGGAATCTTCAAGAACATTCCCTCGCCGTTTGAAGCCATGCGCTATCACTCACTCGTGGTCTATGAGCCTGTCCCTGCTGAACTTGAGATCGTTGCGCAAACCGCCGAAGGTGAAATCATGGGGCTCAAGCACCGTCAGCATCCAACTTATGGGGGGCAATTCCATCCCGAGTCCATTCTCACCGAACACGGAAAAGCGCTGTTGAAAAATTTTCTGGATATGAAGAGCAATCCGTTGGTCGAGTAGGCAATGCTTTCCCGCCGTACACTTTCACCACACTGCGTTCCATGGCACAGTTCGTCATGGCAGATCTAATGCAGTGCAGGCGGCGAGACCACCAGTTGATTCGAAAATGTCGGGTGGCTGTAAAACTTATAGACCTTCCCTTGTCACGCCCGCGAATTGCAGAATAAAATCCGCGCCGTAGACTTTACTTGGGGTTTGAAAACCAGTTTTATAATCTGATGAAAGGATGTGCTTTATCACCTCTACAGACGTGAGCGCGGTCAGGTGATACGCTTCGGGAGTTTTTAATTTCGCGCGGACAGTTTGTTTGCCATCGCTCACTTCGGCGATCAATAAAGCGAATCCATATTCATTTTGTTTGCGTGAAGGACCGGGCGCGAGGAATTTTCCGATGAACCACTTGATGAAATTTTTTGCGGTGCGGGTGTAAAGTAAAAAACCAACATAACGCGTTACACGCATCATGGTGATCATCGCGGCGGGGAGACCCATGTAGACGGTCACATTTGGAATGCCCGTGCTGTGATATGCCGTGCTGACATCTCCCCAGCCCACTGAAATTACGCGTGTGGGTCCGCGTCCAAAGTCTATGTTTTTGCTGCCCCAAACATTCGGCACGCTGACGATCTTTCCCTCACGGCGGATGCGCCCTGCTCTATGACTATTTTCAATTCCAGAACGCGCCGTGCCGCGTGAGACGCCGCTGCCGATGCTTTTTATATAAAGTTCGACGTGAGTTGCGCCTGCAAGTTTTCCCGCAACATGCGCGATCAAACAATCCGATGGCACCACATCGAAGCCGCCGCCTGGCAGCAGCATAATGCCTGCGCGTTTCGCTTCTTCATCCATCGCAACAAGAGCTTCAAAGCCTTCGATCTCGCCGCTGATATCAACGTAATGCCGCTTGGTGCGGATGCACGCTTCCGCCATTTGACGAAACGTCAACACGAACGGGCCCGCACAATGTAAAACTGCATCCACTTTTAGCAAAGCCGAGTCGAGCGCGGCGGTATCATCCATTGAAAAGGCGCGATATTCCAAGCCAAATTTTTCGGCTTGTGCGCGCAACTGTTTTTCATCCCGCCCCGCGAGCAGAGGCTTCAATCCCTCTTTGACCGCCTGCTCAACGATCAACTGTCCCGTATAACCGTACGAGCCGTAAATCAGAAAATTTTTCAAATTCGCTCCGTCCATGCCGGGTTTGCATATTTTTCTTTGACTAATTCTTCAGCTCTTTCGGATTCGGATCGGGACATTTCGCCGCGCTGAAAGTAGATTCCCAACTGCGCTTCAAATCCTTTAACGAAAGCTTGGGCTGCTGTTTCCCAGGCAATTTCCACGCCGAGAACGGATTCGACGGTCGCCGCACGCGTCAGTAATCTTCGCGCCGCATTCTCTCTCGCGGCTTCGTCCTTGAATACCAAAGCCTGACAAATTCGCGCCAAGTCACCTTTAAGCGGAAGCGAGCCGTGCTGCAACACGCCTTCTTTCCCCCGTGCCTGCGCCGAGCCAATTAACTTTTTTCCGTCCACTGTGATCTCGTATGTGGATGGCACTTCAAAGCAAATAGGATTTATAGATAGTGCAGTTTGGCGGTCGAGTGATGTCCTGAGCGTGTCGAAGGGTAGCCCTGAGCGTTCTTGTTCTTCCCTGGCACCGCCCGCCAGGGCAGGTGTGCGAAGGGTGTATCGAGATCCATCTTTTTTTATTTCAACAGTCAATCCCAATTCGCGGATTGCAAATAACAAAGCCTGTGCGAGACGGTTATAAGATTCCAAAACGCCGCCCGCTAAAACAGGTTCATCCGTGCTGCCTGTTACCGAATAAGTTAATTCATCGGTGTGCAGGATCGCCCGTCCGCCAGTGACGCGGCGGACAACTTCCCAGCCATGTTTTTTGACTCGGTCCATGTCCACATCTGAAAAAGACTGCGCGTGCCCCAAAGATAAGCATGGTGGATTCCATGCAAACAAACGCAATGTAGGCTGTGATTCGCCGCGATGAATATGCTCAAGGATGGATTCGTCCACTGCCATATTCCACGCGCCGCGCGCAGGAGGTGTGTAAAGGAGTCGCCAATTTGTCATGGATGTATTTTACCTGATGAAAAAAGAAGGGACACGGTCCGCGAATTCCACGCAATCGGTTTATAATCTGGATACGAAGACATTACGCCCCCGTATGCGCGCTCTTAAACTCGCCAGAGAATTTCGCAGGAGACTTATTGAGGAAGTAGGTCAGCCTGTAGATGTTATTATGTTTGGTTCCCAGGCACGCGGGGATGCGACCAAAGAATCGGATATTGACCTGTTGGTGATCCTGCCCTCGCTCGACAGCGCGATGATGAACCTTGCCTTTGGCGTGGCGTGGGAAGTGGGGCTGGATGCCGGAAAGGTTATTTCTGTGGTTCCGGCGGAGAAGAATGAATTAAAGCGGCTGGCTGCTTCGCCTTTTTATCGCGGCGTGAAGCGCGAGGGGGTCGTTGTTGGGTAGAGCTTCCTACGACAAGCGCGCGTTGATTCATTACCGCCTTGAACGTTCGTGTGAAGCGTTGAATGACGCGCAGTTGATGCTTGAGCAAAATGGAAGTCCTGCTGCTCGTAAATTGATGTCGTTGCGAGCCGCCGCTCTTGCTCTTTGGCGGCGCGGCAATCTCCTTTTGAGTTGAAATATCTCGTAAAACGGGAGATTGCTTCGGCACACCGTCCTGCGTTCGATGCAGGGAAGACCGCCTCGCAATGACATTTGATAAGTAGAGAAATTCATAATATGCGTTTGGTTATAAAATAGGGTAAGATAAAGGCAGGATACTTTACTATGTCTGATGGAATCAAACAGTTGTTAAAAGAATTAAAGACAGGACTTAAACAAATATATGGCAGACAATTCAAGTCTGCATATTTGTTTGGGTCGCGCGCGCGCGGCGATTATGATGCAGATTCCGATGTGGATGTCTTGATCGTTCTTTCAGATTTCAAAAAATACGGCGCGGAATTGCGGCGCACAGGCGAATTGGTTGGAAAGTTATCGCTGGATTACGGTGAAACGGTCAGTGTGGTATTTTCCCGTGAGCGGGAATGGAAGCACGACAACCTGCCCCTCTTGATGAATATTCGCGCAGAAAGCATTGCCGTATGAAAACCAACACTGGTTTTCTTCTTGAAAAAGCGGAGCAGGCAATTGGCGCAGCTGAAACTTTATTGCGTGACGGCTACAGGGATTTTTCAGCGGGCCGCGCTTACTATGCCATGTTTTACACTGCCGAAGCCCTGCTTGCTGAAAAAGAACTGGAATTCAAGAAGCACGTTGGCGTGCACAGGTCATTTTCAGAGCATTACATTAAGACGGGGCTTTTTGAACAAAAGTATTACTACTGGTTGATCGCAACATTCAATAGCCGTCTCGTAGGCGATTATGCGATTCGAACTGAGTTTGAAGATGATGAAGTGAAAGAATGGATTTCACAGGCTCGTGAGTTTCTTGAGAAAGTGCGGGAATTTTTGGAAGCTCAATAGTTTTTTAGCGGTGAATCTTTTTCGGTTTGTTCAAGTTTAGGGTCTCACCGGTTAAGCTCTTTTATTGCCTGCTCCACTAAAGCATCGTCCATCTCTTCCAGCGGCGGTTTGACTGTCCAGCGCGGCTGGTCATGGATTTTATGCAACAGAGCTTTCAAAATTGGGGCAATCGGCGAGTATTTTTCCAACAGGTGTCTTTGCTCGGTAACCTTCGCCTGAATTTCAGAGGGGTCCTTGCCTTCCTGATACAAATCCCATATTTCGCGCAAATCTTCCGAGATTAAATTTGCAGGGGCAGTGATGGCCCCCTGTGCATGATTTTTCAAGGCGTGGTGAAAATGTGAGTCCGTGCCGTTGAGTACGAGCAGGTCTTTGCCGAAGCGTTTGCCAAGTTCAACTGCAAAGTTTTCATCGTGTGATGAATCTTTGATGCCCGCGAATTGAGTAGGGAAAGCATCTTTCAATTGGGCGAGCAAATCCAAGGAGAAGCCAATGCCTGTCATGACCGGGATGTGATAGCCAAGTAAATATTTATTGGCTGGCACGGCTTTCGTTATCAATTCACTAAACCAATTGAATAAACCTTCATCGGTTGCTTTGCGGAAATAATATGGAGGCAGGACAACAACGCCATCGTAACCAAGGTCGAAGGCGAGCTTGGTTAATTCAATGGTTTCGGAAAGGCTGGGTGTGCCTGTGCCAGCCAGTAATTTAAACCCTGGCAATTGTTGGCGATACACGCGGGCGGAGCGCATCAATGTCTCGCGTTCTTTGGGCGAGAAGGAGGGTCCCTCGCCCGTGGTGCCGAAGAGCAATGCGCCGTGACTTCCGCGTGCGGCCAGAAAACGTAAAAACGTGGGAACAGATTCGAGGTCCAGTGTTGAGTCGGGTTTTATCGGAGTTACTGCCGCGGCATAGACTCCCGCGAGCGGGTGAAAGTTAGTCATGAATTTACTCATTTTCTTCGATGAATTTTTTTGCGGCGGCCTCTGGAGGTTGAAGCGGTTGACCCTCTTCTTTTGATAAATAATGTTGGTGGTCAAGTGTCCACAAATATAGATCGCCTTCGGTCTTACGAGGAAAATCGTTCAAAATGCCGCTCTCGCGGATGACCTCAATAATGGGCATGTAAACCGTATCATACCAGTGCGCTATGGCTTCTTCTTCCGTAATATCCCGTTTGAGATCCAACCCCATAAAGTAAAGATGCACAGCAATATGCTCTAACATTCGTTCAAAGCCATCGGGAATAGTTAATTTGATATTGGCTTGCGGGCGGATATTATCCAAAGCTGTGCGTTCGAGAAAGTGAACTTTTGTGCCGAGGATCTCAAGATCTTCGGGTTTGATATCCGCTGTGATGTTCACGCGTGTGGCACATTCGCGCACTTCTGCATCTATGAACTCCTGTCCCTGCTCGCGCGCTACAGAAACACGGTGATGACCATCCACAACGAAATATACATCGCCAACTTTATAAAGTACCACAGGCGGGAGATTAATGTCCTGATAAAAGGCACGGTCGACTTTTTGCCAGCGGCTGGCCAGTTGATCTTCCCTGGGGAGGAAGGCGCGGTCAAATTCATGATAGCGGTTCAGACTTCCCGCAACCTGATTCACATGGACGGTTTTTACTCCACGATAAATGGGCCCGCCAATGCGTAGTTTTTCCTTAATCTCGTCGTAAGACAGCAAAGTGGTGGTGTGCTTGCCCGCAATCACAGAGAACACCTGGTTGAGGAAGGATTTAAAACGCGCCCTGCTAAAGTCTGCGCGTGCGCGTACATTAAGTTCGTCTGACATTTCCAACTCTCTCTTCCGTTATTAATTGTTCCAATCATCAGTACTTCGCGGAAAACTCTGGAATCAGGCGGCTTGCCGCCTGAAATATGCGTTAGCAATCAGCTTGCTGATGGACTCCAGAATGGTGATCTATTGATAATTTACACTTCCAGTATTTTGTAAGGATAAACATTTATAACTTTCGTTCTGCCAACCATGCTCTCCTGGGCTTCCAGGTTGTTTTTGTAAAAATGAGTATGACCATGAAAATGGAAGCGCGGTTGGGTAATGCGGATGAGCCAGTGCAGGGCTTTCAAGCCGTTATGCGCTGTGTCCAGGTCATCATGGATTCCGAAAGGCGGCGAATGGCTGATCAGAATGTCCATTGCGCGGCCGTGTTTGATGCGGTTCAGCAGTAATGTAGGAAGCATACGAAAGGCTCGCAGGTAGGCTTCAGACTGGGTGTATTGGTTGATCCCGTCCGGCCGGTAACGGTGACTGCCGCCAAAGCCGCTGATCAAAACATTTTTGTGGCACGCAGTTTTCAGGTCCAGGTTGGAGCCGCCTTCGGCCATTGAGTTCTTATTCGTCAAGAGAAATTGAGGGTCGTGGTTGCCTGGCACGTAGTACATCGGCATATTTAACATTGTAACGAGATATTCCAGAAATGAATAAGGTAAATCACCGCATCCCAGGATGATCTCTATTCCTTGAAAATGTCGGTTTGGCACAAGGGTGTATATGCGCTCAACGATCTGGTCGCTTACTGCTAGAATTTTCACCGTTGTGCATTGTGCCGTAGAAAGGTGTTTCGTGCAAGTCTGTTTGCCGACAAAATTTCAATTGGCTGGCATTTGCAATTCCCCTCACAGCACACTATAATTCACATCCAGCAACACATAAGCAGGAGCTTTCTCTGGAAACAAAAAATATTACATCGCCCATTGATTCAGGATCAGAAGATCAAGCACCCCAACGCCAGCAATTGCAATCTGGTGTAACGCTAGTGGACCGATACATCATTCAGGATGTCATCGGTGTTGGCGGCATGGGGTCTGTCTATCGCGCCCGCGACTTGCATTTTCCAAATGTCGTCAAGTTGGTGGCGGTGAAGGAAATGATCAATCGTGTTCCGGATGCGTTGGTGCGTAAGACCATTGTGCAAAATTTTGAACGTGAGGCCAACATGCTTGCCACGCTCAATCATCCGGCCATTCCTCGCATTTACGATTATTTTACACAAAACGATCGTTCTTATCTCGTTTTGGAGTTTATTCATGGGAAAGATCTTGAAACTGTGATAAGCGAGGCGAATGGATTTTTACCCGAAGACCAGGTGATCCGTTGGGCGATTGAGCTTTGTGACGTGCTGGCGTATCTTCACGGGCATAAACCCGACCCGATTATTTTCCGCGATATGAAGCCGTCCAATGTGATGATCAATCATAATGGGGATGTGGTGCTTGTGGATTTTGGCATCGCCAAGACTTTCCAATCCGGGCAAAAAGGGACCATGATCGGCACGGAAGGATACTCTCCTCCTGAACAGTATCGTGGTGAAGCCACCCCGCTCGCGGATATTTATTCGATGGGCGCGACATTACACCATGCAGTGACACACCGCGACCCGCGTCTTGAGCCGCCTTTCTCCTTTGGAGAACGCCCTGTGCGACGCATCAATTCCAATATTTCAGTGGAATTTGAGGCCGTCGTGGACAAGGCATTGCAATATGACCCCGCCGATCGATTTCCCAGCGCGTCGGCCATGAAAGGCGCACTGATGAAAGTTGCGCGTAAAACCGGGGCGCTCGCCTCTAGCATAACCTCCGGGTTGCCTGTCTCGACTGGGGAAATTAAGCCGTTGTGGACATTTAAATGTGAGGATGAGATACGCGGCACACCATTATTGTATCAGGGCAGTTTGTTTATTGGGTGTTATGACAATAACCTGTATGCCTTGAATGCGGCTGATGGACAATTCCAGTGGAAATATCCGACGGATGGCGGCATCGTCTCCCGTCCGTTGGTTTATGACGGCAATATATTTTTCTGTTCAGAAGACCGGCGTTTGCATGTCGTCGGTGCGCGTACCGGTAAAGTGGTGTGGACTTATTTTTCAGAAGGAAAAATTTACTCATCACCCCGATTTTCGGATGGGCATATTTTTTTCGGATCGGATGATCAAGATCTGCATGCTGTGAATGTTAATTCAGGCCGGGCAATCTGGAAATTTTCCACAGATGCACCGATCCACTCGACGCCGCTGGTCGCAAATGAAATGATTTATTTTGGAACAGAAAGCGGCGCCATGTATGCCATTGATTTTCGGGGCGAGATGAAATGGCGTTTTCAGGCAAAACGTTCGATCACATCCTCCCCAATCCATAAAGGGCAGGCTGTTTATTCTGCCTCGTTGGATGGAACGCTCTTTGCGTTGGATGCCAAGAATGGCTGGGCAATCTGGAAATTCCGCCTGGGTAAAGGTTCAGTCTCCTCACCTGCGATCGCGGAGGATTTAATTTTTATCGGCGCAGCAGACGGGTTTATTTATTGTGTGGATCTACGCACCGCCCGGGAGGTTTGGCGTTTCCGCACAGATAATCAGGTGAGCAGTTCGCCGGTCGTTTATAAGGACTCCATTTATTGTGGGTCTGTGGATGGCAGTATGTATTGTCTTGAATATCGCACTGGCCGGTTACGCTGGAAATTTGGATCCCAGGCTGCCATCACTGGTTCGCCCATCGTACTTGACGATATGGTTTATTTCGGTTCAACAGATCATAATGTGTATGCTCTGTCCGCATAAAAGGAGTTCACGTGGCTGATTTTTTTCGAAAACTAATTGGTTCAAAGGAAGAACCCGCAAAACAGAAACAGTCCAATGCGGTCATCACTGCCCCGCTTTCAGATCATCAGATCAATGCCATTATCACAAACCAGAATTTTACCTATGAGGTTAAACAACTGGTTGCTGCTGTGGGGCAGTCTGTTGGGAAACAGCGTGAACATAATGAAGATAGCGTGCTTGCGCTGACATCCACGGTCTCAGGAAGCGCCGATAATGTTCCCTTCGGATTATATATTGTGGCAGATGGAATGGGGGGGCATCAGTTCGGAGAAGTGGCCAGCAATGCCGCCATTCGAATCATGGCCGGTAATATCACTAAAAGATTTCATTCCTATTTATATAACCTGCCCACCCAGAGCCTTCAGATTTCTTTGCAGGAAGTGATGGAGTCTTCCGTTATGGAGGCTCATCAATACGTTCAGCGCGAAGCGCCAGGCAGCGGCACGACCCTGACGGCCGCTCTAGTGTTGGGACAACAGATGACCATTGCACATGTAGGCGACAGCCGCGCTTATTCCATTCACCCGGATGGAAGTATTGTGCCGATCACTCGCGACCATTCACTGGTCAAGCGACTGGAGGAGCTCGGACATCTCAACAAGTATGAAGCCGAAAACTTTCCTCATCGCAATGTTTTGATCCGCGCCTTGGGTCAGGGAGAATCTCTGGAAGCTGATATATTTACCGTTCCATTTCCGAATAACGGCTATTTGATGATCTGTAGTGATGGTCTTTGGGGTGTGATCAGCGAGAGCGACATCTTCCGCATCATCAGCCAGGCGCCGACCTTGCATCGCGCGTGTGGTAATTTGGTTGAAGCCGCCAACGCAGCCGGTGGACCCGATAATATATCAGTCATCCTCGCACAGTTGATTGGATAATCATGCCGTCTCGTAAGCCCGATTATTACGAAATTTTGGGTGTCTTCCGTGATGCACCCCAGGCGGATATTAAACGCGCTTACCTTGATTCGGCGCAGCGCCTGCACCCAGATAGGAATGTAGCCCCCGGTGAAACCGAGCTATTTCTTGAAATTCAGCTGGCCTATGAAGTGCTCTCAAACCCAAAGCGTCGTAATTTATACGATGCAACCCTGCCGCCTGAAATTGAAGAGAGCGGCGTCATAAAACATGAAGTAAGTTTCAGCCGCACCAACCTTGTGCAGCTGGATGAACCGCAATTGGTTTACGCCCTTCTTGAGGTTGGCCCGCGTGACCAAAAGGAAAAGCTTCCCTCCGCCCCCCTTAATATCTGCCTAATTTTGGATCGTTCCACATCCATGCAGGGAGACAAACTCGATTTTGTAAAAGCCACGGCCATTCATTTGTTGCGCAATTTGCGCCAGGAAGATGTATTGAGTGTGGTGGCTTTTAGTGATCGTGCTGAAGTGATTGTCCCCGCGGCGCTCAATCTCGGAAAAAAGAAACACGAAGAGAGCATTCAAATGATGCAGGCTTCTGGCGCGACCGAGATCTATAAAGGGTTGCAGGCGGGGATTAAAGAAATCCGCCGCACTTTGGATCCCTCGCGGGTTAACCATATTATTTTACTAACGGATGGACAGACTTATGGTGATGAAAAGGCATGCTTGAAACTTGCCGAAGATGCCGCTGCTCAACATATTGGCATCACCGCCATGGGTATTGGACATGAGTGGAATGACATCTTTTTGGATGCACTTGCAGGGAAAACAGGCGGTTCGTCGGCTTACATCTCAAAACCAAGCGATATTGAGCGACTGCTGACAGACAAATTTAAGGCGCTGGCCAAATCTTTTGCAGACGAGGTTCTCCTTGAATATAAGCGGCAGGAACATATCAGGATAAATTATGGATTTCGACTGCAACCTGAAGGCGGGTTCATTGAGGTCGAATCTCCCATCCACCTCGGACCTATTTTACAAGATACAGCATTGCATATATTATTTGAATTTCTTGTCAGCCCACAGGCGCTGGATGGAGATGTGCTGACATTACTCGATGGTTCATTAAAAACCTCAATCGTGGCCAGACCCAGACCCGTTCCTCCAGTTCGTTTAAAACTGACCCTCGATATTAAACAAAACCCATCGAAGGAAGAGGCTCCCTCTCGAATCTTGAATGCCCTATCGCATCTCAATTTATATCGTATGCAGGAACGTGCCCAGGCGGCGGCGGAAGCAGACCAATTTGATACGGCGGCGCGTTACCTGCAAAATCTTGCCACGCACCTGTTATCGCAGGGTGAACATTCCCTGTCAAAGACCGCATTGTTCGAAGCCAAACATTTGGAAACAAAACATGCCTGGAGTCTTGCAGGCCACAAGGATATAAAATATAGTACCCGGGCATTATTATTAAGCGGGGATCAGGAGAAGGCAGAATGATCGTTTGTTCCATCTGCCAACATGATAATCTGACAGGAGCTATGTTTTGCGCAGAGTGTGGCGCAAGTTTTGCCGATAATCATTCATTGATAGAGCAATTGGTCGACCCAGAAAAAAATCAATCAGTCTCTAATAAACCCTCTGATGATCCATTTCAGAAGTTTAGCAGCGGAGAACCCTGGGGGAGTCTTCACCTGGTTGATACAGGGCAGATTTTTCCGCTATCACAGCGAAATGAATTTACGATGGGACGCATCAGCAAAGGCCAGTCCATCCGACCAGACATCGACTTTTCGCCTTATCAAGGCTATGACGCTGGCGTATCGCGCATGCACGCAGTCATCAAAAGAGATGGCGACCGCATTATCTTAATGGACCTTGGTTCATCCAACGGCACGTACTGGAATGGCATGCGGCTTTCCCCAAATGTTGAGCAAATCATCCATCATCGCGATATTGTTGCGCTCGGAAAAATGAAAATACAAATCATGGTAAAAAATTAACAAGGAAAGTGAGCAGAACATGACCTATTCGATTATTTTACACATTTCGGGCGAAGCCTCGGTGGCAGGAGAATTGGCTGAACTGCCCAAACCTACGGACAATTTCATCGTCGTTATGAATCCGCGCCAAAAGGATGGCAAGGATCTGCATTATATTGAAAGCAATGTCGTCAAGGTGATCTGGCCCATCAATAAGATAAACTTTATTGAGATCCTGGAAAATGCAGAAGAAGAAAAGATCATTGGATTCGTAAGGGAGTAATATGCCTGATTCTTTGGAACGCCGCCGCATTCTCGTAGTGGATGATGAAGAGCGCATGATACGCTTCATTCGGATGAACCTGGAACATGACGGATTTCAGGTCAGCGAAGCGTTTAATGGCAAGCAAGCCATTCAAAAAATGCGTGATGTCACACCAGACCTCATCCTGCTGGACGTGATGATGCCTGATTTGGATGGTTTCGAAGTACTCGAAACCGTGCGTGAGTTCAGCAATGTGCCTGTCATCATGCTGACCGCCAAAGGCGAGGAAGATGACCGGGTGCGCGGACTTGAACACGGGGCGGATGATTACATTACCAAGCCATTCAGCCCGCGCGAGCTCGTCAGCCGTATCAAAGCTGTCCTGCGCCGCACCGAGGGAGTCAGCGGCTCGATGCACGGTTTGCTTGAAATTGATAAACGCCTCAAAATTGATTTTGACCGCCGCGAAATTTGGCTCGAAGGCAAACTTGTCAAATTACGCCCAACTGAATACCGCCTGCTCTTCCACCTGGTACAAAATGCAGGTTGGGTCGTTTCACATGACCAGCTGCTCCAAAAAGTTTGGGGGTACGAATATCGCGACGAGCCGCATTACGTCCGTCTCTACATTAATTACCTGCGCCAGAAACTGGAGAAGGAACCAGCCGACCCCAAGTACATCCTGACTGAACGCGGGGTTGGTTATCGCTTTGTGGATTTCAAACGCGCAAAAGAATAATAAAAATTTCTAACAAAATGAATATAAAACGCTTGCGCTTTTTTAACGCAGGCGTTTTAAATTAAGCGTGTAAGTCCAAATCAACCAAACCTAAAGGAGGTACCTATGTCAAACTTAATTCGTTGGGAGCCTGCTCGTGAGATGATGACCTTGCGCGAAGCCATGGATCACCTGTTCGACGACGCCTTTACGCGGCCGCTCCGCCTGGGCAACGGTCAATGGTCCATGCCCACTGTGGATATGTACCAGACCGATAACGAGATCGTGGTGAAAGCCGCCATTCCCGGCGTCAAAACCGATGATGTTCAAATCAACGTTACCGGCGAAGTGCTCACCATCAAGGGCGAAGTCAAGGAAAAGGAAGATGTAAAGGAGAAGGCATATCACCTTCGCGAGCAGCGCTGGGGTGTTTTCGAACGCACGATTGCCCTGCCTACGGATGTGATCACTGACAAGGCCAAAGCCGAGTTCGAGAACGGGATCCTTACCATCACACTTCCCAAAGCGGAAGAAATTCGCCCCAAGTCCATTACTATCAAGACCAAGTAACATCAAAGCGCCAAAAATGGAGTCGAGGTTCAATCGACTCCATTTTTGGTTTATGATTGGGGGACTGGAGACTCATCACATAACTAGATCATTCTCATCCTTGCGCGTCAATCCCGACCGTATGCTTGCTGCGTTTAATCAACTGGCATTGATAGGTGCGACAAGCGATGGCGGCGTAGACCGTGTCACATTCAGCGAGACGCATCTCGCCGCGCGCCCCTGGTTCAAAGAAGAGATTGAAAAATCCGGCTTGGAATTTCGTACGGATGGGGCTGGAAATTATTCTGCATTTCTTTCTTCATCTGCTCCTGATGATGGGCATCGCAAAATCCCCGTACGGGGTGACCAGACTCTTTTACTTGGTTCACATCTAGACTCCGTCCCCAACGGTGGCCGCTTCGATGGCGCGCTCGGCGTAATGGCGGCTCTTGAAGTGTTGAAAACTGTCAAAGAAAGCGGGATCAACTTGAAGTCCCGCACTGAGCTGAGTCGAAGTGTAAATCTCGAAGCGATTGACTTCACAGATGAAGAAGGTACTTTAGTCGGTTTGCTTGGGAGTGCGGCGCTGGCTGGTCATCTCAGTCAACAAGATCTGGATTCTCCGCGTGGGGGACGCGACAAATTAGTTGAGGGAATGAAGCGGGCGGGATTATCCGATCAAAGCATGTTGAGCGCGGTGCGCCCGAAGGATTCCCTGGCGGGTTATCTTGAATTGCACATTGAACAAGGCAAAAGACTCGAACGCGCGGGAATGGATATTGGAATTGTATCCGCCATCGTTGGCATCTGGTCTTATCGTTTGGCATTCATCGGCAGGGCAGACCATGCCGGCTCAACCACAATGGACGATAGACTCGATGCTTCGTTGGGCGCGAGCGCATTTACGCTTGCGGCGCGTGAAATGGTGTTGAAGGATTTTCCGAATTGCGTGGTGAACGTTGGCAAAATGGATTTTGCTCCTGGCGCATTCAACATCGTCCCAGCGCGTGTGGATGTTTTGCTTGAATTTCGCTCGCCTGATGAAGAGGAGTTCAAGCGGCTTGATATAGCCTTGCTTGAATTGGCACGCAGGGAAGCGGGGCATTTTGGCCTGGAATTGAATGTTGAATTTTTGGGTAAGCATTCGCCCAGCATGATGAGCGATAAAGTTCAACTAGCCTATGCAGGCGCATGTGATGATTTGAGGCTGACACATATTGCGCTTACATCGGGCGCAGGTCACGATGGGCAATCTCTTGTGGATATGTGTCCCGTGGGCATGATCTTCGTTCCATCTGTGGATGGCGCCAGCCATGCTCCGCGCGAATTTACCAAATGGGAAGATTGCATCAACGGCGCGAATGTTTTGCTGCAGACTGTGTTAAAGTTGGCGGCGTAGGCTACGTTTTAATATGACGTCTAAATTGGATTTATAATCAAGGGAAAAATAGTCAGGACTAAAAGAAAGCGAGAATAAAATGACTCTTGATACTTTTGCAAGATTACTAAAACAAGCAGACCGCTTGACTCCCAACGAGCAACTTTTGCTTGCCGCTCGCTTGATTGAAAGAGTGAGGCAAATCCATAAACCTATGACAGGAAAAGATTTGCTGAACTCAGGTGTGGTTGGACTATGGGCAAAGAGGAAAGATATTGGAGATAGCCTGGAATATGCTCGCAAACTCCGCACCCAGGCGCAAATTCGGAGACGCGCCCAATGATATTGCTCGACACTGACGTGATGATAGATATATTGCGTGGTTATGAACCTGCCAAAGAATGGCTGAGGTCGGCGCAGGAAATTGGCGTGCCTGGGCTAGTGGCGATGGAATTAATCCAAAGCTGCCTAAATACCAAAGAACAAAAGCAATTAGAAAAAGCCTTGTCAGAATATCAACTTTATTGGCCCGATGAGGATGATTGCAATCGAGCATTGGCAAGTTTTTCTGCCCACCACTTAAGTGACAACATCGGTTTGCTGGACGCTTTGATTGCTGAAACCGCAGTTGGCATTAACGCCGAACTTGGGACCTTCAATGTCAAACATTATCGAGTATTGATGAGACTCCGAAGCATACAGCCCTACGAAAGATGGTGAAACAGACCTCCGAGTTTTCAAAAAACTCGGAGGTCTAAAATTGTAGTCGGCGGATGGCGCCAGCCACGCACTACGCGAATTTACAAAATGGGTGGATTGCGTCAGCGGCGCTAATGTTTTGCTGCAAATGGTGTTGAAGTTGGCCGTGTAGCAGGTCACGTTTTAAACGTGACCTGTGTATAAAATTAGTCAATTAATAACAATTCGGTGTCCCATGAAAAATTTTGACCCAAAATACAACGACATTCCCAAAACTGAAATTCACTGCCATCTCGAAGGCGCGATCCGCACGCAGACCATTATTGACATTGCGCGTGAGTACGATTTGAAACTGCCTGCGTATGAAGCCGGTGCATTGGAGAAATACGTCAAAGTCTATGACCAGTTGCGTGACCTGCAAGCCGTGCTGGATGCCTTTGAGATTTTTCAGAACAGCATTACTTCGCCAGCTGTCTTCGAGCGGATTGCCTGGGAATTGTTTGAAGATTGTGCAAAACAGAATATTAAGTTGTTTGAAGTCCGCTTTTCGCCAGACTGGGCTTTTCACGGACATGATTTGAATTGGGATGCTTGTTTGGATGGTCTCTTGCGAGCCAAGGAACGCGCGGAGGGGAAGTTCGATATGGGGATAGGTATCATTGCCATCACCTCGCGTGGCATGGGCGCGGAGTCCTGTGTCAAAACAGTGGATTGGGCGATTCGCCATAAAAAGCAGATCCAGGGCGTTGACCTTGCAGACGGAGAACTGCTTTATCCAGTGGGTAATTTTGTAAAGCCAATGTTGAAGGCAAAGGATGCCGGCTTGAGAATCACAGTTCATTCGGGTGAGGATACACCTGCTTCCGCCGTGATGGATACGATCCACGCCTTTCAGCCTGACCGCATTGGGCATGGCATCCATATAATTGAAGACATGAACGCTGTTGAATTGGTCAAGGAACGTGGCATTACACTGGAGATCAACCCATGGAGCAACTATCTGACCAATTCCGTGCCGGCGATTGAGTCGCATCCGCTCAAAAAATTATTTGATCTTGGCGTGCGTGTAACCATTAATTCTGATGATCCTGAAGTTTTGGAAACAAACGTCAATAATGAATATCGGATTGCGCATGAAATTTTGGGAATGAGCATGGATGAAATTTCCGTATGCAATCGCTACGCATTTGAATCTTCATTTATCCCCGAAGAATCACGGAAAAGAATATGGAATAAGTACTTTAATGAGGTATCGAATCCAAATTGACCGAATCAGAGCGATTGGGGTATAATTTTGCGCCGCTAACTGACAGCTAACTCCCTGCTCTGGGGGTTGCAATCATCATTTAAACAAGGAAGTATTTCGAATGCCGAAAAGAACATACCAGCCCAAGATTCGCCGCCGCGTACGCGTACATGGTTTCCGAAAACGCATGTCCACGGCTGATGGTCGTAATGTACTAAAACGCCGCCGTTTGCGCGGCCGCACTAGACTCACGGTTAAGTCCAACGAGCACGTCAAGAAGACTCGCTGGTAGGATATTTTTAAGAACGGGTATCTTACTGAGGCGCAGGTGCAGAGAAAATTTCGGTTGACTCGATCCGAAGATTTCAAGCGGGTGCGGCGAATTGGTAAGTCCTATGCCCATCCGCTTGTCGTGCTGGTGGCACAAGCCAATGAGACTTCAACCCAGCATGTACGCGTGGGTGTTGCCGCAGGCAAAACAAGCGGGACGGCTGTCCACCGCAACCGCGCCAAGCGACTTTTACGCGAAGCCATGCGGCCATTGCTTATCTCACTCGCCTCTGGCTGGGACCTGATCCTGATCGCCAGACCCGCGCTTGTGACTGCCACTTTAGCAGATACCCGCTCGGCTCTGATCAATCTTCTTCGACGCGCTAAAATCCTCGCTGCGGATGAATCCTGAAAATCAATTCCATCTACACGATTATTCTCATGAGCCGCAATTGCGGGATATGCCGCGCAGCTTGGCTAACTGGCCGCGTATCGCTATGCTGGCTTTGATCCGTTTGTATCAAATGGTAGTTTCACCGGGCTTGCCTGCAAATACATGCCGTTTTTATCCATCCTGTTCTCATTATGGTTACCAGGCAGTTTATAAACACGGCGCATTAAGAGGTTCGTTTATGGCGGTTTGGCGCGTTTTGCGTTGTAATCCGTTCAACCCGGGCGGATACGACCCCGTGCCCTAGCAATATCCTCGTAACAGCCAACGAGGCGTTACGATTAATTAGGAGTAGTACCGACTTGAATACAAAAAGATTGATGTTATTTATTCTGCTCGCCCTCGGCGTAATTTTCCTTAGCGCTTGTAGTGGGCAGCCTTTGGCAAACAACTGGCCCGGTCTCGCTACAGACGCTGAACATGCCTATCTTGCCGCCGGCTCTTTTGTTTATGCCGTGGATTTGGAAAGCGGCGAAGAAGTATGGCGTTACCCTGCTGAAGCCGATGGCAAGTTATTGTTTTATGCAAACCCTGTTCTCACGTCCAATGGCCAACTATTGATTGGAAGCACCGGAACGGAACATCCATTTATAAGTCTTGACCCTGCAACGGGGAAAGAGAAATGGGCCAAGTCTTTCAATGAAAATAAAGGCGCGTGGCTGGCTTCTCCGCTTGTTGTGAATGATACGATCTACGCTCCTAACACAGATGGTTTTCTGTATGTTCTTGATATGAATGGCAAAGAGTCTGCTGATCCCATTGAATTAGGCGGCGCATTATGGTCTGCTCCATCTACAGATGGTTCGCTTCTTTACATCGCATCGCTTGACCATCAATTCCATATCATTGATCCAGCCAATGTCGGTTCAGATCAAAGCATTGACCTGGGCGGAGCGGCTCCCGGCAGTCCCGTAGTTGGAAGCGATGGTGTTTATGTCGGCTCGTTTGCCTCCACCATTGAATACATCAAATCCAATGGCGGGCATAAAGTCATTGCCAAAACCGATAGCTGGATTTGGGGCTCGCCTTTGCTTGACGGTCAAACCCTTTATTATGCTGATTTGAGCGGTAAAGTTTATTCATTAGACCTTGCCAGTGGAAACCAAAATTGGGACACCGTGCAACCGGATGGACCCATTGTGGCGAGTCTGCTTATGGCGGGCGACCAGCTTTACGTTGCGACCGAAGCGGGCACTCTCGTCGCTTTGGATCGAGATGGGAAGACCGTCTGGGAAAAAACAGTCGGCGGTAAAATTTACACCACACCCGTTGTTTCGGGTGATTTGATTCTCGTCGCGCCCTACCAGGCTGATTTCGTCCTCGCCGCCTACGATGCGGCGGGCAAGCAAGCCTGGACCTTCGTACCCGAGAAATAAGGAACCTGACCCATGTGGGAAACTATTATTATCCAACCGATGACCAACCTTTTATTATGGATCTATGACTTCTTGGGGCATGGTCCGCATATGTTCGGTTTGGCGATCATTTTATTTACCATCCTTATCAAATTGATTACCTGGCCCTTGAACGCCTCGCAGGTTAAGGGCGCACAAGCCATGCAGGAACTGCAGAATGATAAGGAATGGCAGGATATCCAAAAGAAATACGCGAAGGATAAGGAAAAGATCGCACAGGAACAAATGCGCATTTATAAGGAACGCGGCATCAACCCATTCGCCTCCTGTCTGCCGACTCTCGTTCAATTTCCGATCATTATTGGTTTATACCAAAGCATTATACGCGCGCTTTCAGCCACACCGTATGACATGCTGAAGCTTGCCCGCACGATCTATCCCTTCCAGAATGTGGAAGGCATCATCCCTCTCAATAGCAAATTCTTGTGGATGGATCTTGGACGTCCCGAATCGATTCAGGTCCTCGGTTTTGCATTGCCGACCCTTGCGATCATCGTGGCGTTAACCACTTATATTCAATCCAAATTGACCATGCCCGCTTCGACCAATCCCAATGATCAAAGCGCCCAGATGACAAAAATGATGAGCATTTACATGCCGCTCATGCTTGGCTGGTTCGCTTTGAATTTTGCATCGGGGATTGCGGTTTATTTCATTGTCAGCAATGTTTTGGGTGTTGTGCAATACGCTGCAACCGGCCGCGCCAACTGGAGCAATCTTTTGCCCGGTGGCGGTAAAAAAACATCTTCTGCAAAAAAGAAATAGGGAGGCAAAATGAGCGAGCGCACTACGCTTGAGATCATCGCCGCAACCGTTGAAGAAGCCCTCCAACAGGGTTTGTCACAGCTTGGCTTAACGGCTGAGGCTGTTTCTGTGGAGGTGCTAGATTCGGGTACCAAGGGATTATTCGGACTTGGGGGTCGTCAGGTGCGTGTGCGCTTGACGGTCAACCCGCCGCCCGGGGAAATTAAACCTGTGGTGGTTTCATCCATCACAGATGCAAGAGAACAATTCAAACCATCGCCTCGAACGAACCGTAAACCTGTTCCTGCAAATAGGGCAGAGTCAGCGCCGAAGGAGACGGCCGCCAGTCCGAGTCCTGCTCAAAATAAATCTGAAGATGAAGCCCCGATCCTTGCCAAAAAAGTATTGCGGACAGACCATGACCCGTTATTGGATACGACAGAAGAACTTGTCTCGAGATTGATCCATTACCTCGGCATGAAAGCGCAGGTTACTGCAAGCTACGACCCTGCCAGCGCTGAGGACCACCGCAATATTCAAGTGGATGTGCGCGGGGATGATCTCAGCGCTCTAATTGGCCGCCATGCAGAAACATTATCAGCGTTCCAGCATATCGCTTCATTGATCGTCGGCAAACAGACTCAGCAATGGGTGCAGTTGACCGTAGATGTTGAAGGTTATCGTTCCCGCCGTGAAAAGCAGATCCGGCAGCTGGCAAATCGCCTGGCTGATCAAGTGACGAAGATGGGCCGTAAAGCAACCATGGAACCGATGACTGCCGACGAGCGCCGTATGGTGCATATTGAGTTGCGCGGTCATCCGGCTGTGTTCACAGAAAGTGCAGGCGAAGAACCACACCGCAAAGTTGTAATTTTTCCGAAAGAATAAAATCACGAAATATTTCAGAAAGATCGCCGGGAGGCGGTCTTTTTTCTTGCCTCTTTCTTCATTGATGAGAGCAGAAAGATGAAGGAACATATTACCCCTACGGTATAATCATGCCATGTTGGAACCCGCCTCTCTTGAACCCGTGGATTATTTGGTGATCGGCCATATAGCCCTGGATGTTAGTCCCACGGGCAGACAACTTGGCGGGACGGTTTCGTATTCAGCATTGACAGCCCGCGCGCTGGGTTTGCGCGTGGGAATTGTCACCTCGGCAGGGGAGGATGCGCCGTTGCAGGCTTTGGAGGACATTCAGATTGTCAATGTTCCAAGCGAGCATAGTGCAACGTTTGAAAATATAAAAACAGAAAGCGGACGCGCTCAGATCCTGCATCATCAAGCCGCGCCAATTCTGCTCGATCATATTCCGCAGGTGTGGCGAAGTACTTCGATCATTCACCTCGCGCCGATTGCCCGTGAATTGGATGTGACTTTGGCCCTTTCAGGAAAATTATCCGCCTCATTGCTGGGAGTCACCCCGCAAGGCTGGATGCGCAAGTGGGACGAAAATGGTCGGGTGACGGCTTGTGCCTGGGACGCGTACACGAGCGAGCAGATCCTGCGTCAGGCAGGAGGCGTTGTGATGAGCGTGGAGGATATTAATCGCGACCTGGAACTGGTCGAGTTGATGGCGCACTATACGCGGGTGCTTTGTCTCACCGAGGGTGAATTAGGCGCGGTTTTACATTGGAATGGAGATCGTCGTCGTTTTCGTCCGCCTTTGATGGAGGAAGTGGACGCGACAGGCGCGGGTGATATTTTTGCGGCGGCCCTTTTTGTGCGTTTGTTAGCAACTCATGACCCGTGGGAGGCGGCGCGGTTTGCGACGAACCTGGCGGCTCATTCCGTGACGCGTAGTGGCCTGGATGGAATTCCCACCCAGCAAGAAATTGAAAGCTGCTTGATGGAGGTTTTATCTTGACGAAGATCTATACTTTGGCGAATCAAAAAGGCGGAGTAGGAAAGACGACTTCCGCGATCAATATTGCGGCATATCTTGCGCGGCTTGGGCAAAATGTGCTGGTTGTGGATTTGGATCCGCAAGCAAACGCCACCTCTTGTTTGGGGGTGGACAAACTGGGAGTGCTTGGCGGTACCTATGAAGCTTTACTGGGTGAAACTAATATTTTTCCGTACGTCTTATTAAATGAGCGTTTGAAATTGTCTTTGTTGCCTGCCTCGCCTGCCTTGGCCGGTGCTGAAGTGGAGTTGGTGGATGAACTGGCGCGTGAGTTTCGCATGCGGAAAACCATACTTTCGATCTCAGATCGTTATGATTATGTGCTGATTGACTGTCCGCCTTCCCTGGGTTTGTTGACTGTGAATGGGTTGATGGCAGCCATAAATGGTGTGATCGTGCCTGTTCAATGCGAGTATCTCGCTTTGGAAGGGCTTGGCCAATTGACTCAAACCATTGAACGTGTGCGTTCCGCGTTGTTCCCTGAGCTGGCAGTACGCGGCGTGTTGTTGACCATGTTCGACAATCGCACCAATCTTTCCAGTGATGTGGTTGCAGAAGTAAACCGTCATTTTCCAAACCAGGTATTCAAGAGTATTGTGCCGCGCAGTGTGCGTCTCGCGGAAGCGCCTTCGTATGGACTGCCGATCTCAGAATATGCGCCCGCATCATTGGGGGCGCTGGCTTATGAGGCTGTGGCGAAGGAATTGTTGAAGGGTGATAGGGCAAAGTGATCTTTCTCTTTCGGAGGCCTGCCTTGAGGATGTTCCACTAAACCCCGAAAAAGCAGCTTGTTAGTTTTTTAAGGAGCAATTATGGCTCAACGAAAAGGACTTGGCAAAGGATTGGAATCGCTCATTCCCACCGGCGGGAAAACGCCGTCAGCATCTATTGGCGCTGGCGGCGTTCAGGAATTGGCCGTGGAATTGATCAAGCCCAATCCGCGCCAGCCGCGTTTGAAATTCCAGGAAGAAGAATTAACCGAGCTGGCGGCGTCCATTCGTGAACATGGGGTGATTCAGCCGCTCATCGTTTTGCCGAATGGGGATGGTACTTTTATTTTGATCGCAGGGGAAAGACGCTGGCAGGCTGCGAAAAAAGCAGGCTTGCCGACCGTACCCGTCATCACGCGCCAGGCGAATAACCAGGAACTGCTTGAGATCGCTTTGATCGAAAACGTCCAACGCGAGGATTTAAATGCCATGGAGGAAGCTGAAGCCTATCGCCAATTGGTGGAGGATTTCGGTCTTTCACATGAGGCGGTTGCCAAACGTGTGGGAAAAAGCCGTGTGGCCATAACGAATACTCTGCGCCTGCTTGGGCTTGCGGAGGTTGTCAAACAGGCTTTGGTGGACGACAAGATCACAGAAGGCCATGCGCGCGCGTTGTTGATGCTTTCCACACAAAAAGCGCAAGCCTCGGCCTTGCAGACATTATTAAATCTTTCCTTGAGCGTCCGTCAGGCGGAAGAATTGGTGCGAAAACTTGCCGGGCAGAAACTGATCAAGTCCAGGAAACCAGTCCGCAGCGCGGATGTGAACGATGTGGAGAAACGCCTCCAAAACAGCCTCGGGACGAAAGTCGCATTAAAGCATGGGAAAAACGGCGGTACGGTCACGATCTATTATTATTCAGATGAAGAGTTGGATGCACTGTTGGAAAAACTTGGTTAGTTACGTGGTTGTGTAGTTGAATGGTTGGGTAGTTACAATCACTATCCGACTACAAAACTATCAAACTAACTAAACTACTAAACTACTAAACTATGAAATTCCTCTACAACGCAAACATTCACACACTTGATGAATCTTGTCCAAAAGCCTCCGCGATTTTGATCGCAGGCGGAAGGATTATTGCAGTGGGGCAGAAGAATACGTTGGAAGGCCTCGCGCATGGCAAAGTGGAAAAGCAGGATATGAAAGGCAAAACAATTTTGCCTGGACTCACTGATGCCCACATCCATATTCAGCATTACGCCTTGGGACTAACCAAGGTGGACTGCGAAACAAAAACAAAAGGAGAATGCCTGCGGCGCGTGGCCGAACGTGTCGAACATTCCAAGCCTGGCGAATGGGTGTTGGGGCATGGCTGGAATCATAATGAATGGCTCCCCTCGCCTTCAGGGAGAGGGGCTGGGGGTGAGGGAACGTGGCCGATTGCAAGTGAACTCGATGCGATTGCCCCGCATAACCCAGTTTATCTCACTGCAAAATCCTTGCATGCCGCGTGGGCAAGCACATCTGCCTTGAATCTTGCAAACATCACCGATGATAGCCCCAATCCAAAAGACGGCGCAATACAACGCGATGCCAAAGGGCTGGCAACCGGTATCTTGCTTGAAACTGCGATGGAGCTCGTGGCAAAAATAATTCCCGAGACCACCCTTGAAGAAATCGAACAAGCCATTCAAACTGCCCAACCCATTCTATGGAAGATGGGAATTACCGGCATTCATGATTTTGACCGCCGTGATTCTTTTATGGCCTTGCAATCCTTGCGCGCGCGTAATAAACTAAAATTACGCGTCAATAAAAACCTTCCCGTTGAAAGCGTTCAGCAAGCCAATGAACTTGGTTTGCGCACAGGTTTCGGCGATGAATGGCTGTGGATCGGTTCCGTCAAGGCCTTCATGGATGGCGCGCTCGGTCCGCATACCGCCGCAATGTTTCAGCCTTATGAAAATGAACCAGAGAACAAAGGTATTCTCAATATGGATGGCGAGGAACTTTTCGAACATTGCCGCAAAGCTGCCGATGTGGGCTTGAGCATGACCGTCCATGCCATTGGTGATCGCGCCAACCACGAAGTCCTCAATGCCTACGAACAGCTTCGCAAATATGAATCCGAAAAGGGATTGCCGCACTTGCGTCACCGCATTGAACACGTACAGCTCGTCCATCCCGATGATGCGCCGCGGCTTGCAAAACTCAATGTTATCGCCTCCATGCAGCCCATTCACGCGCCCTCTGATATGTTCGCCGCAGACCGCTTCTGGGGAACTCGCTCCGCGTTCGCCTATGCCTGGCGGACGCAACTCAAACATGGGGCGCATTTGGCTTTCGGATCGGATGCGCCTGTCGAATCACCCAATCCATTTTGGGGTATCCATGCGGCCGTTACGCGCCAAAGGGCGGACGGTTCTCCCTCCGCCGAAGGCTGGTACCCCGAACAAAAATTGACTTTGGCTGAAGCATTATCCGCCTACACTTTGGGCGCTGCCTACGCCGCCAACGCGGAACATCGCCTTGGCAAACTTGCTGAAAATTATCTTGCTGATTTAATCGTGTTGGATCACGACCCCTTCCTAATTGAACCCAATGCACTGTTGAAATTACATGCAACGGCAACTTTGATAAACGGCGAATGGGTATTGCAATAAATTCTAAATGGAACAGACCATGGCAAAGAACCTCTCGAACCTGAGCCCTGAAATGCTAATTCCCCGCATGGGTGAATATATCGTCCAGAAAGGTTTGATCAGCGAGGCTGACCTGCAGAAGGCGCTGGCTTATCAACGGGAACAAACTTCACAAGGGAAACCGTACCTGCTTGGTCAGGCATTGATTGACATGAATCTGTTGGATCGCACCATGCTGGATCAGGTTGTCACCGAACAGCTCATTCAGTTACGTTCCGCATTGCAAGCCGCGAACCGCAATCTGGAGCAAAGGGTAAAAGACCGCACGGCAGAACTTAATGAAGCCCTCAACCGGCTTTCTGAACTCAGCCAGATGAAAGCAAATTTTGTGGCAAACATCTCGCATGAGCTGCGCACTCCGCTTACACATGTAAAAGGTTACCTCGAATTATTAATTACAGGATCTTTGGGGGAGGTTTCAGAGGATCAGCGTCACGCCTTGCAAGTCAGCCAGCGCGCTGCCGCAAGACTTGAAGGTTTGATCGAAGATTTGATCATGTTCTCGCTGGCCTCGCGCGGCGAGATGAGCATGAAATTGGATCTTGTGGATATTCGCCAGCTTGTCTCTCTTGCAGTTCAATCTGCTCTAAACAAAGCGGAAGAACGCAGCGTTAAATTGTTGGTGTCTGCTCCCGAGCACCTTCCTGCAGTGCAGGCTGACCCTGATAAAATTACCTGGGTGGTGAAACAGCTCCTTGACAACGGAATAAAATTCACCCCGTCAGGTGGAAGCGTGGTTATCAATCTCAAAGAAGAAGGGCAGAACCTGATCCTCATTTCTATTATGGATACAGGCATTGGCATTCCGCCGGGCCGGTTGAAGGAAATTTTTGAACCATTCCATCAACTGGATGGTTCCTCCACCCGCCATTTTGGGGGTACCGGGCTTGGTCTTTCCCTTGTGCGCCAGATCGTTGAAGCGCATGGTTCCTTGTTGGATGTGCAATCTGTGGAGGGGAGAGGCACCACTTTCAAATTTCCATTGATGGCTGTGTTTGATTAAATGATGGATATAACAACCCTTTCACTTTTACATAATATCTTTCAGGAAGTTCAAGGTAAACAGGATTGGAAAACCGCTCTGGATACTTTGTTTGGTTCTTTGCGCGGATCCTTTGTCTTTGATAATGTTGCCATTTATCTTCTCGATCCGCAGACCAAAGGATTGGAAGTTGTATACGCGCGCGCCAAGGGACGCGGCAAGAAGGCCGAAGCCGATGCCGCGTGGGGATCGAGCACAGCAATTGATGTGCTGGCATCGGGGGAAACAATTCTGCATTTACCCTCGCAGGAAACCAAGGGTACAGACCGTGTGGCGCAGGCGTATTTACTGGGTATCCCTTTAAATATTGGATCAAAATTAAGCGGCGCGCTCGTATTCGTTCGTTTTGGCGGGCCTGAGTT
Organism: Chloroflexota bacterium; assembly: GCA_016866215.1. Lineage (GTDB taxonomy): Bacteria > Chloroflexota > Anaerolineae > Anaerolineales > Villigracilaceae > Villigracilis. The sequence goes on from VGNE01000003.1 coordinate 34,593, forward strand.
TTCTGATCTGCAAATTCAAATTGGCTCTTTGCAGGCATTTTGGTCTGCGGCATTGATCGAACGCAGAGATTTACAGGAGGCGCGCACCGAATTGGATTCTGTGCAAAGGCAAATGCGCTTCCAGGAGGATGTTGTCTCCACGATCTCTCATGAACTGCGAACACCGCTTGGTTTTATTAAAGGTTATGCAACCAGTCTTTTACGGCAGGATACAATTTGGGATGAAACCACCCAGCGTGAATTCTTGAATATTATTGATGAAGAAGCCGATCAGTTAACCCGATTGATTGAAAATATGCTCGAATCTTCGCGTTTGCAAAGCAAAACTCTTCAGTTTAAATTCACTCAGGTTAGAATGGATGCGCTTGTCCGGGATGTGGCCACACGGGTGAATTCGCGCTACCCGGAGTTAAAGATCACCTTCGATGTTCAGCCCCTTCCACCCATACAGGGCGATGGTTTTCGTCTTTCACAGGTCTTTGAGAATCTATTCAGCAATGCGATAAAATACGCGCCTGACTCTGAGATCAATATCAGTATGCGCATCAGCGATGGCAGGATCCGCATCACCTTTGCCGACAATGGGAAAGGCATCCCCGAGGACTATCTTCCCTTTATCTTTGAACGATTTTATCGTGTCCCTGGAGAGCGCACGGTCTCAGGCACAGGGCTGGGGTTGTATATTTGCAGGCAAATTGTTTTGGCACATCATGGTAATATTTGGGTGGAATCCGCCTTAAATAAAGGCACAACCTTTTATCTTGAGTTGTCCATAACTCCGCAGCTTTGACCAATGTTTTTTCAGTCTTATGAATTAAGGAGATCGTTATGGCCAAGCGCATTTTGATCGTAGACGATGAACCTCGTTACCTTCGTCTTTTGGAAGCGAACTTGCGGACCGAAGGCTATGAAGTGGCTACTGCAAAGGATGGTCTTCAGGCTCTGGAGGTGTTTTCAACTCAACCGATTGACCTGGTGTTGCTGGATGTAATGATGCCTCGTTTGGACGGCTTTGAGACCTGTCAGCGCTTACGTGAATTCTCAAATGTGCCGATTGTGATCCTGACAGCACGAGGCGAAGCGCAGGATCGTGTCCGCGGGCTGGATCTTGGCGCTGATGATTATCTCGTAAAACCTTTTTCCGCAACGGAACTGCTTGCGCGTGTGCGGGCTGTCCTCCGTCGGGCACAGGCTCCTGTTGAAACAGGTCAGGCACGCTTTTTTACCCATGATGATTTAAAGATAGATTTTGCCCGCGCCGAAGTTTGGCGCGGCGGAAATGCGATTTCACTTTCTGCAACAGAGTATCGACTCTTATTGCAGTTCGCGCATAATATTGGAAAAATTCTCACCTCGGAGGATTTGCTGACGAGCGTGTGGGGCGTGGAATATAAAGCCGATAAAGAGATTTTATGGGTAAGTATTGCCCGCCTGAGACAAAAACTTGAGGAAGATCCTCACAACCCCCGTCATATTCTCACGCGATCCGGGCTGGGCTACTTGATGACTCCAAATGAAGTGTGATGTGCATTTATAAACCTGGAAAAGGAGGTGTATGATGCTTGGAAATAAGATCTTAATAATTGATGCAGATGTAGTCAGCCGAAATTTCGTAGCTCACAACCTGACGGAGCAAAAATATGATGTGCTTCAGGCAGATTCTGGCAAGCAGGGTTTGATTTTTGCGTGGCGCGATCATCCCGACCTTGTGATCATTGACCCGACCCTTGCTGATCTCCCTGGGGAGGAGCTGGCTGTAAAACTAAGGCAGGATCCTCGGACGGCGGATATACCCCTTATTGCTCTCAGCAGCGCCTCCAGTTCGGTTCGTATTAAATCCTGTTTTGAGGCTGGTTTCAATGAATATATAACAAAGTCCGAGCAGGCGGTTTCCATTCTAAATGAAACCATAAGCCGCTTGCTTGGGCATACGAATGCCCCCATGAAGCAGGGCGGATTGCTGACGGTTTTTCTAAGTGCGAAGGGTGGCACCGGTACCTCGTCCCTGTGCGCGAACATTGCCATGAACATCTCACAAAACAAGCCGAAGGCGCGGCTGGTCGTTGCAGACTTGGTACTGCCGATCGGTTCCATTGCTCCGATTGTCGGTTATGAAGGAGAGCAAAATATTGTCACAATTACGGATATGTCACCGGAAAATACAACCCCGGAGTTTTTTAGCAAAGAATTACCAGAGATGAAACCCTGGCGTTTTAATTTGCTGGCTGGTTCGCCAGACCCTGAAAGCAGTAACCATCTCAACGTAGGGAGAATCTGGGATATTGTGAACGCCTTGAAGGCCTCCTATGATTATGTGCTGGTGGATATTGGCCGGGCTCTTTCGAAGATCACCTTGCCGCTCATCCAGAATGCGGATCTTGTGGCTTTAATCGTCAGCACGGATACAAGCACGGTGTCATTGACAAAGACTTTATTGGACTACTTAAAAAACAAGGGTGTCAATGTCAGTTCCATCTATGCGATCCTGAACCGTGCTGCGAGCATGGAAGGATTGAGCAAGACAGATGCAGAAAAAGCGTTAGGGAACAAGATCATGACGACCTTTCCGTATCTGGGTAGTAATTTGGCTTTTGCCAATAGCCGTCACCGGCCGTTCTCATTGGAATTTCCGAAAAATACAGCAACCATTATTTTTCAAGATGCGGCCAGGGAAATGGAATCTTTGGCGGGTAAATTACGCCGGGTGTAATTTATTTTCAAACCTTAAGTACAGTTTACGTCTTGTCCACTCCGCTTAGGAGAAATGATAATATTGAGACAAGGGATTTGTAACCCATGGGAGCATTACGATCATGATTGAATATGATGAAAAGGGAAAGTTCTACACGGATGTGGTCACAAAAGTGCCCGTGCCATCCATTCTTCAAACCACAACTCATTTGATTCGCGGCCTTATTCACGTAAAAAAAGGAGCAAGATTTAAAACTGAACTGGAGGACACTGAACAATTTATCGCTGTGACCGAAGCAAATGTCTATGATGTTGATGGGAAAATAATATACCAGAGCCCGTTTCTTGCGGTTCAAAAGAAACAAATCGTGTGGGTTATGCCTGTTGGGGAAGGTGAAAACAAGGTTGCAAAAGAATGAGTACCCCAAGTTCCAGTACGCCTCAAAGGCTTAGCGGCCAGGACCTGATAAAACTTAAGAAATATTTGGCTGATCATTTATTGCGCGCCATGGAACTGGAGGGGGTCGCTGCCTCGCAACGCAGTTCTTTTATCCAGCAGAATATTTCCACTGTGTATGAACAAACTCAATTAAGGCTCCCTGAAGATTTGAAAAAAGATATATTTGACCAGGTAATAGATGACCTGCTTGGCTTAGGACCGATCCAGGTTTTGCTTGATGACCCTGAAGTTACTGAGATCATGGTGAATGGTCCTAAGAAAATTTTTATAGAAAAGAAGGGGCAACTTACCAAGAGTAATGCTGTTTTTGATGATGACGATCATGTCCTTCGCATCATAGACCGCATTATCCTGCCTCTTGGCCGCCGCGTGGATGGCGATTCCCCGACAGTGGATGCGCGTTTGCCTGATGGTTCGCGTGTGAATGCCGTCGTGCGCCCAGTTTCGATTGATGGTCCCTCGATCACGATCCGAAAGTTTCGTAAAGATAAATTACAGGTCAGTGATCTCGTGGCTTTTGGATCTCTGACACCACATATCGCGGATTTTTTGGCAGCCTGTGTTAAGGCGCGCTTGAATATCGTCATTTCTGGAGGCACCGGCTCCGGTAAAACCACATTGTTAAACGTTGTCTCCGGTTATATTCCAGAGAATGAGCGCATCATTACAATTGAGGATGCCGCGGAACTTCAACTTCAGCAGGATCACGTCATGCGCATGGAAACAAAATCCGCGAATGCGGACGGTCTCCACGCAGTCAGTATTCGTGAGCTTGTCCGGAATTCACTGCGTATGCGCCCGGACCGAATAATCGTGGGAGAGGTACGCGGCGGGGAGGCATTGGATATGCTTCAAGCCATGAATACGGGTCATGACGGGTCCTTGACCACGGTACATGCGAATACTCCGCGAGATGCGATCTCACGCATTGAAACCCTTGTGCTTATGGCAGGCATGGATTTGCCCCTTAAAGTGGTGCGCCAGCAAATATCATCCGCAGTCGATTTGATCATACAGCAAACGCGTTTGAAAGACGGCCAAAGGAAGGTGACGGCAGTCACGGAAGTTGCAGGCATGGAAGGCGAGATCATTGTGCTAACCGACGTGTTCAAATTTATTCAGACAGGCGTCGCTACGGACGGGAAAGTTCAAGGTGAATTAAGCGCCACTGGAATACGCCCCAACTTTACGTCGCGCCTCGAAGCGGCTGGTTATAAACTTGGCGCAGAGATATTCGCGCCAAGTCCTTCTGCCAATCAGAACTCGCGGCGCTGAAACACTCTGCTATAATCCAGACATTCAACACCAGATGAGGAAATATGAACAACGCTCAAATCGCCATACGTGAAAAGAAACTAGGTTTGCTGATTCGAAATGCACGCATGGCAGAACGCCGCAGTATAAAAGAGTGCGCGGAGGCGATTGGTATCAAGCCAGGGTTGTTTCGCGCTTACGAAGAAGGACGCCGTTCCCCATCCCTGCCCGAACTTGAAACACTCGTTTATTTCTTAAAACTTTCGATTTCACAATTCCTGGGAAAAGAGACCTGGCCTGAAGCGGTAACTTCGCTCGAATCAGTGGACCTGCCACAATTGATCGCCTTGCGTCAGCGCATGATTGGGGCCTTAATGCGACAGGAACGGACGAGTATAAATATGTCCATTCGTCACCTTGCTTTGGAAACAGGGATTTCACAGTCGAAATTGAAATCATATGAATTGGGTCAGCGTGCCATTTCTTTACCTGAACTCGAAAGCATACTTGCAGTCATGGGCAGCCGCATTGAAATTTTCTTTGATCAAAGCGGCCCGGTCGGCCAGTGGATGAACAGCCAGCGCGCCATGCAGAAAATCCTTGAATTGCCTGAGGAAATGCGGGATTTTGTCTGCCAGCCGGTCAATCGACCCTACCTTGTATTGGCTATGAAACTCAATGAAATGTCCAAGGAAAAATTGCGGTCTGTTGCAGAAGGCTTGCTTGATATTACGCTTTGATGGGTTCGAAAAAATCCCGTTTAAATCTTAGTATGAAAGTTAAACCTGCACAACTCGAAGCGCAAGGGAAAAGCGCTTACCAGAATGAAAAATTCAAAGAAGCCGCCGATCTATTCCGTCAAGCCGCGGAAGGGTACACTATGGAGCATGCTTTTTTACTGGCGGCCGAAATGAAGAACAACATGAGCGTTGCTCTCTTGCAGGCCGGCCAGCCGCAAGAGTCCCTGGACGCGGCGCTTGGCACGGATCAGATTTTCGCACGCGCAAACGAGATCAAACGCCAGGCCATGTCATTAGGGAATCAGGCTGCGGCGCTCGAGGCTCTCAAACGTTACGATGAAGCCTTTGCAAATTATGAACTTTCTGCTGAGTTATTCAGGCAGATCAATGAAGGCGACCTGCGCTCGATGGTCATGAAATCCGCCGCCGCGATAAAACTTAGAACAGGGGGGATCTCCGAATCGGCATTTAAGATGATCGGTTCAATGGGCGCAAAACAAACCCCAGGTTTTTTTGAGCGTATCCTGATTTTCTTCCTACGTCTGATCAATAGAGCATGATCAACCTTAGCCTACAGGTTCGGCGCGCGGTACCGCAGGATCATCACCAGATTGCCAACCTTCTCTTACATGAAGCCAACACACACCGTCACTTGGATTGGCGACCTGCGCTGGAGTGGGTCGGTTCGCAAAATTATTGGGTGATGGAAGAAGATGGGCGTATAACTGCCGCCCTGGCTTGCCCTGAAGATCCTCCGCAGGTGGCCTGGATACGCCTCTTTGCCCACCAACCGCATCTCTCTGGACTTGAAACCTGGACTGCCCTTTCGAGAGTTGCCTTCCCTGAAATTATCCGCACCGACCCGCAGGCACAAGTCGCTGCGATTGTAATGAAGCAATGGTTTCAAAACATCCTGCTCTCCCACGGTTTTGAATTAAAACAAAACATTGTTTTACTGCATTGGAGCGGCGACACGACCAGAACATTTAATACGCCTCAAGGAATTAAAATACGCCTCATGCAGCAATCGGATTTATTTGCCATCACAAAAGTTGACCTGGCTTCGTTCGGTCATTTCTGGCACAACACCTTTGATGCGCTTCAAAGAGCGTATTCTCAGGCAATCTATGCTACAATTTCCGAAGACGATTCGGGAGTGATCGGCTATCAGATCAGTACGGGGAATCCGTTTGGGGCTCACCTCGCCAGGCTTGCGGTCCAGCCTGAGGCGCAAGGCAGGGGAGTAGGCGCGGCCTTGGTAAGTGACCTGATCCAGCGCATGAACATTCATCAAAGCGCGAGGCTTTCCGTCAACACACAGGCGGATAATGCCGCATCTTTAACGCTTTATGAAAAGATGGGTTTTAAACGCACAGGCGAATATTTTCCCGTACTTGTGTTCCGCCCTGACAAGATGCCTCCATCGGCTTCGTGACCTGGTCTTGTGGGATAATGCTTATCACGAACTTCACAATGAACCCGAACAGGCTGAAGTTTTCAATACATAATACATTGGATGGATTCCCGCTTGCGGGAATAATTATTAGAGACCATTAAAGCTTTACTGGACAAATCCATTTCAGCATGGGAAAATCAACAACAATATAATTTAAAACACAGGAGTTGGTTAGTATGAGCAGCAATAAAGAAATGAGCAAGCGGCAGGTACGCCGTGATCAGATACGAAGAAAAGGACAGCGTTCGCGCCTAGTGGGTATAGGTCTTATATCCATCGGCGCATTATTTTTGGCTTTTTTATTCATTTACCCGAATTTCAAGCCCATCGGTGACGTATTTTCTGCGCCGCTTGTTTCCCGCACGAATGTGGATTTCAACGCAGTCGGTGACCCTGAAGCCCCGATCAAGATCGAGGAATATTCTGATTTTCAATGTCCTTACTGCCGCAAATTCTTCGAGAATACGGAAGCGCAGTTACTGGAAAGATTTGTCGCCAACGGCACTGTTTATTTTGTATATCATTCCTTCGGCGACTTCATTGGCGCTGAATCTGGCAGGGCGGCGGAAGCGGCTTACTGTGCCGGCGATCAGGGTAAATTCTGGGAAATGCATGATATTATTTTAGTCAACCAGACTGGCGAAAATGTCGGCGCATACTCAGACCGCCGTCTTTTGGCATTTGCTGAAAAAATTGAATTGAACATGGACGATTTCCGCGCGTGCTTCAATGGCGGCAATTATAAAAGCCTGATCGAAGAGGATTTGAAGAACGGTATCCTTGCCGGTATTCAGGCGACTCCCTCATTCTTGATGACCTACACTGTAAATGGAGAGGCAAAGACGGTATTGATCGAAGGCGCCCAGCCAATTGATGTCTTCCAGGAAAAGATCAATGCCGCTCTGGCCGAGATGGGTCAATAGAGAGCGAATCCCTCCTGGATCCTGATTATGATCATTTTTGTGAGCGGAATTGCGCGCGGCTAGATCGGTAGAACATTGCCCGTGAAGAGGCGAGAGTGAAGGATAGCTGAGTAAAAAAAACGATGATGGATCATTTCCATCATTGCTTTTTTTGTTGTTTAGCTCGTCTATTTCCGATCCAATGCCCTGAACCTGTGAATAAGGTAAAGCGCCAGTCCGAATAGGGCAAGCGCGTTGGCTTGGTGGATCAGCGCGATCACGATGTTGACATAAGAAAGAATGGTGAGTATCCCTAGGATGATTTGCAGAGCAACCAAACCTGTCAACCATTTGAATCCATTTAGGATGTCGGCAGGGTAGTTTTGTTTCTTGACGATGTAATACACCACAGGCACCAGGATCATTCCCAGCCACCCAAACCAGCGGTGGATGAAAACAATCGTCTGCGGGGATTCAAACAAGTCGCTCCATGCGTTAAACAAGTTGGGTGGGATTATTTTTCCAAACATGAGAGGCCATGTATCTGAAACGTGACCTGCCTTAAGTCCAGCGGTCATTCCGCCGTAAGCGATTTGAATCAACAAAACAAGCGTTAGCCAAAAGGATAGTCTTGACGGCAGTGACCATTTTACTTTTTTCGACGCGTCAGGGAAGCCGTATTTGTGACCGAACGCCGTCCACAATACGATTCCGAAGAGGGAGAGCGCTAATAACAGGTGAATGGTAAGGCGGATGTGGCTGACGGCCGGGCGATCCACTAATCCGCTGGCGACCATGTACCAGCCCATAAAAGCCTGCCCGACGAAGAGCAGTCCCATCACAATATAAATGCCGAATTCCTTGAATGGGATGGTTTTCTTGAAAAGGAAATAGAACACAGGAATCGCATAGAACAAACCTGCCAGGCGCGCGATCAGGCGGTGGACCCACTCCATGTAGAAAATGAATTGATATTCCGGGAGTGTCATGCCGGTGTTGATCTTGATGTACTCCGGCGTGAGTTGATATTTGGCGAATTCCTCCTGCCAGGCTTGTGCACCGATGGGGGGCATTACGCCGCTGATGGGATTCCATTCGACAATGGAAAGTCCGGAGCGGGTCAGGCGGACAAATCCTCCGAAGATAACGAGGAGGGCTACCACGAAGCTAAAAATGAACAACCATTTCATGACGGCGTTGTTTTTGGTTTTTGGCATGATGTTTCTCCAGTGTTGATGAGGTCTCTCGTCCGGCTCGACCTGCAAATCACAAGGATTATAGCACGCAGGTTTTGCAGGTTGTTAAAACTTTCGTTATGAGTGGTGGCACTCTTGGCAAGTGCATGTGGATTGGAGTTCTTTATGGAAAATTGAGGCTGAGGTCTAGGTATGGACTAAAGTTTTTCGGCAGGAAGAATGTTGAAAAAAGGAAAATATATGCTACAATGAAAATAGGTTTGGGTTTCTCTCTTGTGTATTTGAGAGGAGAGCTTGAATGGTTAATCTGATTTCCGGGGATTCTGTAGTTGAATTCAGTCTAATATTGCGGTTCATACTTGGACTAACACTCACTTTTGCCGGTACTGGAAAGTTGCATCATCTTTCTCACTTTGTTGCCGGAGTCTTAAGGTATCAGATTCTTCCAACACACCTGGCACGCTGGTATGGGCGGCTATTACCAATCGCAGAGATTGGTGTGGGTGTTTTATTATTGATTGGAATCTGGACGCGCCCAGCCGCCATCATTTCAACGGCTATGTTCGTCTCGTTTGCGATAGCTGTTGGAATCAACTTGGCGTATAAGCGCAAGATGCCTTGCTTTTGTTTCGGTGCAGATTCGTCCAATATTGGTTGGCATACAACAGTAAGAATTTCATTGCTTTTTATAATATCTTTGCTTATTGCCATCACTCCATATGGCGGTGATGCTTTGAGAGATTATCTGTATAACCCTTCAATTGATGGCTTGATAGGCCTGTTGCCAATAATCTTGCTCACAATCTTTGGGCTTCTTGTATTGTCAATCATAGAGATTTCACCATTGGTAATGCGCGCTTGGACAGTAATGGCAAGACGGCCTGCAAATCAAGGATATAACATAGTATGGATACGTGAAAGCAAGGTAGGAGACGATTAAAGATCATGAATGGGTTATGGTTGGTCAGTTACATTGCTCTATGGGTCTTGGTTATACTTTTGTCTGTAATTGTGTTGGGATTGGCGCGTCAGTTAGGAGTAATCCACATCAGGCTGGGTCCCGAGGATAATCTAGTAAATACACGAGAAGGATTGAGCATCGGGATTATTGCTCCGAACTTTAGCGCTGTTGATATCGTTCATGATAAAGAGATCACATTGGCTGATTTGAAGGGACGTTCCAGTATTTTTGTCTTCATTTCGCCGAACTGCCAACCTTGTCAAGAGTTAATGCCACATTTAGTGTCTTTCCATAAACATCGGTATGCTGAAATCAATCTTATACTTTTCAGTCAGTCTGATTCACAAGCTGGTTTAGAACTAGTTAAAGAACAAAAACTAAATATTCCTCTGATTTCTGATTCGGAGGGTTCTTTATTAAAGCTATATCAAGTGCGCGCTACTCCATTTGCATACCGCCTCGATTCAAATGGCATTATTCAGCGCAGAGGTATTGTGAACAATAGAGAGGGACTTGATGAATTGCTGAACGACTCATCACAAGATGAAGTCATAGTAGATCTTCCATCGGACGAAAGTTGAGGAGGTACTAACCATGTCAAGCAATGAAAAGCTAACTCGAAAAATCTCAAATCGGCTATCGAGACGCGATGCACTGAAAAGTTTGGGCGCCCTCGTCGTTAGCCTCGGCATAGCATTGGTAGGTAAAGTTGAAACAGTGGAGGCCGGACCTGCCTGCTGCTCGAATCCTGAATGTTCAGGCTGTCAGAATGCTGGTTCAAATTGCCCTGTTGGGTACACCAAAATTAGCTGGACATCATGCTGTCTGAATTATTGCAAATGGACCTGTAATAAATGCAGGAGAAATTCAGACGGCTATATCTGCTACTGCTCCCATGAAGATTTTGTTAGTTGTCCAGGAGGAGTCTGCGGTAATGCCGCTCAACCTTGATAATCTGTGTAGGCACTTAGGTAATCCAAAGGCGGTAATAAGGTAGGGTTACAATTTAATCAGTCATTAGTGCACAGACTGATTTTTGAGATCGGTAAAGTGAAACTTGTGATTGACATTGCTAAAAACCGTAGAAAGCGAGTCCTATCGTGTACGGCTATCACTTTGTTTTTTGTCATTGCCAGCGGCTGTAGCACAAGTGGACCATCTGATTTGGCTCCTATTGTCGAAACGTCTACATCAGAGGGGATTTCTCCATCGCTTATCATCCAAACACCTGTTTCCGGTAATTTTGGCACGTCTGAGAATCCAATTGTTGTAGGCGCTGATTATGCCAGCACTTTCTACCCGGAGATATTAAGCCAGTGGCAGGAATGGGCAAGGCGATTGGAGGAAGCCACTGGTCTTAAATTTGCTGTACAACCCCGTTCAGCAACGGAATTGGAATTATTGGAAGCCATGCGCACCGGAGAAATTCACTTGGCTTCTCTTAGTGCACTAGCTTATGTTTTTGCGTATGATCGCGGATGGGTAGAGCCAGCGGCAAACTTTGTAGAGAATTGGAATGGACAGGACGCTAGGGGTATTATGTTCATTGCTCGTGTGGATAGTGACTTTAACCCCGGAAGCCTATCTCAAGTTCTCAAGCAATTGAAAGGCAAACGCCCATGCTACCGAGAACTTTATCCAGAGTTTCCTGGTTTGGCCCCATTGGATGAGTATATTCTCCCTTCTGGCCTATTGGCGCTACATTCAATCTCAACTAGTAATCCAGCGTTTATTGGAGATAAAAATGGATTAGCCAGTGTGGAAGCCGGCGTTTTTTATAAATTCTGTGATTTTGCTGCTGTAGATGCGATTTCTCAAGAACAGTTTAAAAATAATTTACCGAGAGGAATTAGCTCTTTTAGCAAGTGGTCACAGGATATGCAGATTCTCTTTACCACGCCCCCTATTAACCCAGTCGGTATGATAGCCACGTCATCTATCTTACCTCGGTCAATCCAGGCACAAATAAGACAAGCTGTGCTCTCAGTACCGGCTATAGACACCGCAACAACAAGTTTTAAAATCCCTAATATGCCGCTGTATGACGAATTTAAACGTATAGTTGATTTTTCTGCTGTGGATATTCAGGAATATCTTGACTTGCCTATTTGGACGCCGGAACCAGCGCTTTTGGCTAACCAACAATGGATAGCTGCCCCACAAGATATACTGGTGGCAGATGTTCCCATGCAAGGAGGCCCGCCTTTCCTTCCTTACATGAATGATCAGCCTTTGAATAGATTGGTACTTCCAGCAATATACGCTGAATTGGTCCGTATTGATGCCGAAGGCAGCTATTTTCCTTATCTGGTCGAAAACCTCCCTACCCTACAAAATCAATTGGCGCGTTTCATAGGGGTGGGGGAAGATCGGCAGTTTGAGGTTGAGTTCCGCCTGCGCTCAAATCTGACTTGGCAGGATGGGTATCCACTTACGGCCAATGACCTGGTTTTCTCTTGGAATCTAGTGATGGATCCCGCATGGCCCGGCTCACATTACGGTCAGGCTGGGTATGCTCCTGAAATCTTCGTGTCTTCTGTTGAGGCGCTTTCTCCCAACCGTGTTGTCTACCGCTTCATGAGTCAGCGCGAACTAAGGGAAGTTATCCAATCCGGGGGTAGGCTGGGCGATCTATCGCTCTATGCTGGTTTAGCGCAGCACCTTGGACCAGTGGTTCCGCTTGATTACATGGATGTAGGGCGAAATGTTTTCCCAGAACATCTCTTAAGGAATATAGCAATAAAAGATGTTTCTACCAGCGAATTTGCCCGCAGACCAATATTTGCGGGATCTTATAGGTTGATAGAGAGTGGTCAACCGGATAAACAGATTATCTTGGAAACTTTCGAGAATTTTACCTTGGGCAAACCTCAAATTGCGCGAGTTATATTTGGTGCTTCATACTATTCTGAAGGTGTAGTAAGTTCTTCTTTGCTACCTCCCGATTTGCTTGCGCAAGCGCTGCAGACTAAGGCCGTACAGGCTCAACTAGGCTCGCCAGGAGTCAGGTTGCGCCAGGGTGAAGATGTAGTTGCTTACGATTCTCTGTTTGCGAGAGACCTAGCAAATGTAATCTGGACGCCCAGCACAAGCTGGGAAGTTCTGGATTTCAATCTGGATAATTCTCACTTGTCTGATCTGAGAGTCCGCCAAGCTATTGCCCATGCTATAAACCGCCAGATGGTTATAAACCAAGTACTGGCTGGCCATGCGGGGATAATGAAAAGCTATTTGCCGGCCTGGCATCCGTTCTACGCGGGAGACCTTATCCTTCCTGGGTATGCTTATGATCCGGGTGAGGCGCGAATTCTTCTCAAAAAGGCTGGATATGATCTCAGTAGTTTCCCTGCTACACACCCCACTCGCGGGCCTTTGATATTACGCTTGGGTTCTATGGACGTCAATCTATACCCCCGCCCTCCAATTGCAGCTATTATCAAGGAAAATCTTGCTCAAGTGGGCATTCAGGTTGATGTGCAGTTTTATTTATGGCAAGATTTTGAGGGACAAGATTGCTCAGCAGTACGAAATGGGCGCAACTTTGATTTGGGCATGGCGGGCTGGGGAGGGGCCTCGGTTCTGTTTCCTGTTGGATGGTTGGAACAAGCAACAGCACTTGAAAACATTCCTACATCAGAAAATGGGTGTCCGTATGAAAAATCAAACTGGTCAGGTTGGCGCAATTCTCGGGCCGAAGCTATCCGAGTTCAATTGGCCGACGGGAATCTTGCGCTGGAATATCCAGACAATTACAAGCAATTATGGGTTGAACATCAACTCCTATGGGCAACTGAACTGCCCAGTCTGCCATTATTCAATATGGAGCGTCCAGTGGTAATCGCGCCGAATTTGGTGGGTGTGTTGCCTAGCCCTCTCGCTTTTGTAGGTGTAGAGGAGACATGGAATATTTTTGAGTGGGAACTGAAATGAGAAGAAATCCTCTGTTTGTGACAGGTATCTTCTTTAAGTGTTCCGCATTTGATTGAGCAGTTGACTATAGTCCTCGGCGTTGGGAGGGTTCATTAATACGATCTGGTTGATGACCTCCATGGCTCCCTGCTTGTCCCCTTTTTGCATGAGGGTTTCAACGAGTTTATCAAGCACGGTGATCGCTTCATTTGTAAGGCCTGACCGGTGCAGTTGTGCTGCGAACGTGCGTTTTAGCAGAGGTTGATCTTCATGTTCTTCGATAAGATCCTGGAGGAAGATAATTGCCAGTTCGTTATTATGCTGGTTCTCCAGATGGTTGAGGTAGTTCTCAATTTCGCTCAAGGCTTTATCCGGCTGATTCATGCGCAGGTTGAGTTCGACCAATTGTTTACGCGCCCCATCGTCATCAGGATCGAGCGTACGTATCTGTTCATAGACACGCAAGGCTTGTTTCCAATCCAGGCGTTGCAGGTCAATATCTGCCATGCTTTGCAGGATGCGTATGTTCCATTCGCTGTTGGAATTGCCTTGTTGTACCATGCGCAGAGCGGAAGTGTAGGTCTTTCGCGCCAGATCCAACTCGGCCAGACGATAGTAGATCTCAGCCAGTTCCACATTTTCTTGGATGGCGTCATTGGTTTGCCCACGTTCCACCAGTTGATCAATGAGTCTGGTGCGTGAGTTGATGTCCATCGGTGAGAGTTGAATGATGCGGCGCAATAATTTTGTGGCTTGTAGACCCTCGCCGCGCGCGCTGTAGGATTGCGCAACAACGCTGAATTTTGTGATCGCGTCAGTTGTGCGGCCTTCCTGAACGAGCAGGTCGCCCATGAGAATGTGCAGGGGCAGGTATGTTGGCGCTTGTTGAACGGCGTCGTAGGCTTCACCCATTGCAGTGCGTAAACTTCCCATGTGCGCCAGTTGGTTGATGCGGTTCATCGAGTCAAGCACCGAACTTGATTGTGCCTGTAAAATAACATCTGCAAGCGGGGCCAGCATGTTGCCATCCTGTTTTGGCATCTGTTCGCGTATTTTGTGAAGTTGCTCACGCCAATTCGGCCGCATGAGCAAACTATTGATGTTTTCGCACACTTTACGCAACTCTGTTTCATCATCCCTGCTCTGATAGGACTCAATCAGTGGTTCATATTGCTGGCGGATGTCATCTGATTGTTCGGCTGGGACGGTCATTGAATCGGCGAGCTTCAACGCTTCCAGATATTCCAATACGGCTTCGCGGAAGTTGGATTTTCTCACGAACAATTGTCCAAGGAGCAGGCGGGTTCCAAGTGCATAATCAATATGTTTGACGGCATTTTGTAATAAGCGTTGCGCGCTTTCGAGCCGTTCCCCCTTGAAACGTAAAAGACCAAGGTTGAAATATAGGGACGGGTGTTTAAAGCCGGCCTCCAGCGCGCCTTCCAGTTCTTCCACCGCCTGGGTTTCGCGGCCTTTGCTTTGCGCGTCAATTGCCTGACCGAGATGCCGGATTACTTTGGTCTGCTCGGCATGTTGTATGGATATGCCGCCTGTACTTTTCACGAATGCGGAAAGTCCGGGGCGTTCCTGCGATGAGGGGCTTTCATCGGAATATTCGAAGAGTAACTCTGCCAGCCGGGTCAATGCCTTTTGGCGAGCTTCAGATACCGGGTCCAGACCGGAGGAGGTTCGCGAAGCGTGAGACGGTTGGAGTTGTTTGACCTGTGCCATGCGGATGGGACCCGTCCCGCCTTTGCCGCGGATTGGTTGGGGAAGCAGTTGTCCGGTTTTAAGTAAAGTTTGCGCTTGTTTTACTTCGGGACTGTCTGGCAAGAGAGACCGGGCTTTTTCCACCATCTCCTTTGTCTTTTCGGCGTTACCTGCGTGCTGAAGGATGCTTGCCACAGCAAGATACTCCGTCACCGCTTTTTGTACGTGCCCAAGTTTTTCATGCACTTGCGCTAGGCGCAAATGTGCAAAGGTATGTTGAGGATTCAAATTTGTAACGCGTACCCAGTTATCGAGCGCTTTTTGAGTGTCCCGTTGTTGTAAATAGAGATCGCCCGCGCGAAAGGCGGCGTCAATTGCATTTTTTAAGTTGCCGAGTCTTTCAGAAAGTTGCGCTACTTTTTCCATCGGCAGGGGGTCATCCGGCGAGATCTTGGCCACGCTCAAATATGTCTGTAAAGACTCTTCGAGTCTGCCAAGTTGATAAAGCGCCAACCCAAGGCTGTTGAGCGCCTTGGGTTGATCGGGAATTTCCTGCAGAGCGCGGCGATAGGCACTGACCGCCTTATCCCATTCCTGGTCCCAGGCGGCGGAGTGGCCTTCGTTCATTGCTTTTTGAAAGATATCATCTCGTTCGGGCATAATTGATATTCTGCTTTCGCAATTGCGATGATTTTTTATCGGTATTGGAATTATAACCGTGTCTGCGCAAGAGATCCTAAAGGTTTTTCAAGGAATTCAGGGATGAAAATTTGCAAGGAACCTTTAGGGTCTGGTTATTTTAAAACGGTCATTTCGCCCCAATTCGCACCCGCTCTTGCCTCTGTTTCGAGGGGGATGCTCAACGGGTAGGCATTTGCCATGGTTTCCCGCACAACTTGGGCGGTCTTTTGTATTTCACTTTGTGGACATTCCAGAACCAGTTCGTCGTGCACTTGCAAAAGCATTTTGCCTTTCAAACCGGCGGCTTTCAAAGCGGATGGGATTTTGAGCATGGCGATCTTCATAATGTCTGCGGCCGTCCCTTGAATGGGAGCGTTGATGGCTTCACGTTCTTCGCGGTTCTTCATTTGCACATTGATCTTGCCTTGCAAGGCGGGGAAGTAGCGCCTGCGCCCGAGCAAGGTTTCCACGTAGCCGAACTCCGCGGCTTGTTTTCTCATTCCATCCAGATAATTTTTTACACCGGGGAATTTTCTAAAATAAGCTTTGACAAAATCCTCCGCTTCAGCCAATGTCAATTCGGTCGAGCGCGTCAGACCGAATGCCGACATGCCGTAGATCAACCCGAAATTGATGGCTTTTGCATGACGGCGCATGTCTTTGTTCACCTGATCCAGTTCAATATCGTAGATGGCGGCGGCGGTGGTGGCGTGAATGTCTTCTCCCGTGCGGAAGGCGGACAGCATGGCTTCATCTTTTGCCATGTGTGCGACGATGCGTAACTCGATCTGTGAGTAATCTACTGATAGCAAGGTGTTGCCATCGTCAGCGATGAATCCGTTGCGCACACGGCGTCCGGTATCTGTGCGGATTGGGATATTCTGCAAATTTGGATTGTTGGAGGAGAGACGTCCGGTTACTGCGCCGATCTGGCTGTAGGAAGTATGCACACGTCCAGTGTTTTTATCCACTGCACTGGGCAGTGCATCCACATAAGTGGATTTTAGCTTCGAGAGTTCGCGCTGTTCGAGGATCCAATCCAAAATAGGATGTTTACCGCGCATGGCCTCCAGCACGTCTGCCGAAGTGGAATAAAAGCCCGTTGCTGTTTTGCGTCCTTTGTCAGGGGGTTCGAGCCGCAGGCGATTGAAGAGAATATCCGAAAGTTGTTGCGGCGAGTTTATGTTGAAGGACTTGCCCGCCAGGTCAAAAATTTGCTTTTCAATTTCAGCGAGGCGTTTACCCATTTCCACGGACATTTTTCCGAAAAATTTTGTGTCGATCAACGCGCCTGTCATTTCCATATCTGCCAGCACGGCAGTGAGAGGCATATCAATTTCATTCAGAATTTTTGTGCCGTTCACACGTTCCAATTCCTTTTTCAAAATTGGCATCAGGCGCAGGGTGGTCTCGGCATCAGCGGCGGCATAGTTCGCGGCGGTTTCAATCGCCACATCCGCCATGCTGATCTGCTTTTTACCCTTGCCGATCAAATCTTCAATGTGAGTCATTTCCTCGCCAAGACGGAACGCCGCTAGATTTTTCAACCCGAGATTACGCGAGGCAGGGTCAACAATGAATTCGGCCAGCATCGTATCGAAGGTGAGCGGGGATGTGATAAGACCATAACGCGTGAGCAGGATGTAGTCATATTTTGCGTTGTGCGCTATTTTGCCGATCTTTGCATTCGTCATGGATGGCGTCAGTGCAGAAATCACCCTGTCAATGGGAAGATTATTTCCCGAAGTATGACCGACGGGGATGTAATAACCCTGTCCTTCCTTGATGGCAAGCGAGATGCCGACAAGTTCTGCTTTCATTTCCTCTGTGTCGGTGGCCTCTGTGTCAAATGAAATTACTTTTAATTTTGATAGTTCCTGGACGAGATCATTTAATTTATCATCTGTATCAATGGTAATAACTTCAATGTTCGATGGTTGCGGAGAATAAACAGCCTGCGGTTGGTTGACGAACATGGTCAACTGACCGCTTTTGGTTTTTGCGGATTTGGATGCCGCTTCTGTGGACTCTGTCACGCCGCCGCTGATGCCTGGCACTTTGCTTAGAAGCGTGCGGAATTCCATTTCCTTGAAAAAGGCTTCAAGTTTGGATGGGTCGAATGGTTTTATTGCGGCATGTTCAAGGTCCAACTTAAGATCAAGATTGATCTCAATCCGCGCCAGGTCACGACTCATGTAAGCCGCATCTTTATTCGCCTCGAGTTTTGCCTTCCAGCGATTTTCCACCTGATCTATGTTTTGATAGATCGCATCCAATGTCCCAAATTTTTCGAGCAAAGCAGTCGCAGTCTTTTCGCCGACACCTTTTACGCCGGGGATGTTATCGGATACATCTCCCACCAGGGCTTTGTAATCGACCACCTGGTCTGGACGCACGCCCAATTTATTGATGACATCCTGATCTGTGATGTAAGTCTGGTCATCGCCGGCAAGATAAACAGCCGTGCGCTCGTTAACCAATTGTAGCAAGTCTCTGTCGCCCGTGATGATCTTGACGCCCAGTCCTTGTTCAGCTGCTATTTTCGCGATGGAACCAAGCACGTCATCTGCTTCGAAGCCTTCCATTTCAAGGCGCGGAATATGAAAGGCATCCACCATTTCGCGGATGCGTTCGATTTGCGAACGCAATTCATCAGGCATTTTTTCGCGTGTGGCTTTGTATTCGGGGAAGATCTCGTCGCGAAAGGTTTTTCCCACATCAAATGCCACTGCGAGATATTCAGGTTTTTCCTGTTCGAGCACTCGCACCAGTTCACGTGCAAAACCATAAATGCCCGCGGTGGGTTCGCCTTTGGAAGTCTGCCAGCGCTGACTGCTTCCGCCAGCGGTCAGGGCAAAGTACATGCGATAGGCAAGGGCATGTCCATCAATTAAATAAAGTGTAGGGGGCATAGAAGGTCCAAAGATTTCGGAAGTCTGATTTTATACCTTTTCGGGACTAAACTACCAAACGGGCAAAAAAATAAAGCGCAGAGTTGATTATACTCTGCGCTCTGAATTTATTATTGACACTAACGCGCCTGGATTGGGGTTCCATCCTGTCCCTGGCCCTGTCGTTGGCGGGTTTGGAATATGTAATCCCGCACGAGTTGTGGAGGATGGGGATATGTGCCCACCATAATAAGATAGCCCAGCGCCCAAAAATCACCGGATGGGTTTTCTTTTTTTAGGCGGGTAAACTCATTAAAAATTTTATCTGATGTTTGTTGGCGCATGATGTCCATGAGATAAGCTGGGGAGGTGGTTGGTGGCACATCGACCACCCATTGCAGATACTCAGGGCGCACTGCCAAAAATTCCATCCGCCATCCAAAGGCAATACAGATATTTGGCAGCCATTTACCAAGATTTTCTGCCAGGTCACCGATAAGGTAATGTGTTGGAAATCTCGGAACGATCAGACATGCGTAACTAAGATGGTACAAACCCTCTGTTATTGGTTCCAAAATAAGTTGGCGCGCTGCTTCAGTTGTCGGGCTTGCGCGGGTAACATCCAAACCACCAAGTGGAGGCTTGGCAATTGGAGTTTCAGGTTTTTGCTTTGAATGAGTTGGCGCGGAGACATTCAATGTATTCAAAGATGTTCGGGATTCTGCATTCAAGTCCTGAACAGGAGGTTGATCTGTCATAATCAGATTGTTTAATTTGACAACTGGAGGCTCTTCGCCAGTGGAAACTGGAGCATTTGAAGGAGCGTTTGACATGTGAATTTGGTCAGTGTCAATTTTTTCTTTCTGATTAGGAAGATCCAAGTCATGGGTGGATGCGGGTTCGGGATCAGGAGAAGGGATGTTGATGAGAATGTTTGAAATTGGGGCAATTTTCAGCGCGTCGCCTTCATCCATAACGCTGGAAATATCAATATCTTGTTGTTGCGCGGGTTCAGGAGGTTTTTGAGATTCGATTTGTTCTCTCCCAAAGTTATTGACGAGTTGACTCGCTTGAGCGCGGATGGTGCCGAAGGGAGTTTCTGCATCGAAAACAAATGCAAGCACAGTCTCAGCAGTCAGGCGGGTAGCGTAGAGCATGTGCTCAGCTTTTGTACTTTCAAGGCGGATAAATCTGAGCAGGTCTGAACCTTTTTGTCCATCCCAATTGCGTGAGACGGTTTGAGCCACTTCCATTGCAGCGTTCTGTGAAAGGCCGCCAGCATACGCCCATAAATCATTTTTGAGTGTAATCAAAGCGGCTTGAGCGGATGATTCCAAAGTCAGGCGGGTGAGGTGTTGTGCGGCTTTGGTAACATCACTGAGCCAAAGCGGGCTGGGCTCTGCGCCAACTTGAGGAGTGGTTACGGGTTCGGGAGGATTAATTGCGGTCATAAAATTTGACACACTAAATGGCTTGCGGACGAGAATCCATGGGCGCAAATAATAGATGGGAGCAGGAGTTGCTTTGTCATCAAAAAGGATGATGAGTTTTATGCCTTGGCGGATGGTGCGTAGGGCATAGCCGATTTCATTTACCCAGTCCTCGCCAAGAGCAAAATCAAGCATTACAAAGGAAGCGTCAATCTCTCCTACGCGTAAAATGGCAGACGACTTATTGTTAACCACATGGATACGGTAAAGGCCCGTCTCTTCTAATGTGCGACGAATCGTATCTCCAAGGCTGGATGAGGGGGTAACGACAAGAATATCCGTTGGCATTTTTAAGAAGTTTATCACTTATAACAGGCTGAATCAAGTTGCACAATGGGAAAAAACATGGCGTTCTTATCAAGCCAGAATAAGGTCATTTACATGATGGTAATCCTGCCTTTCCTTTGACATCCCATTCCATAGCAGATGAGCTCCAAAGGAAAAAGCGGACTATGTAAGGCAGCAGTCTTCAGTATATTAAGAGTCTTTAATTAGGTTGTTGAGATGTTCCAGGGCGTATCCACCCTGGCGGACGTTGCCAGGGCAACCCGCCATTCAGTATGACAGACACCATTTTTGAAAATCCACCTTTCACAGGGTGTCATAATCCGATTGCAATTCTTTAATGCCTAACAATGCCATTAACACTTCTGGCGAGATTTCTGCATCAGGCAGGTCTGTTTTGTAAAGTTGTTCATTTTCAGCACGTTCACGCAAAGAGCGCCATAGCATCTGGCGTTCGTCGCCGGCTACAACAAGGTCATTAATCGTTTTTGCATGTAGTAAATACTCACCGGTGGAATATAAAAAGGTCAACCGCTTCCATTTGTCTGCATTGATGGGTTCCTTTAATTTCTCTAAACTGCCAATTTGGATTTTGTAATATTCTTCCTTGGCGCGTGAATGATCTGCTTCATCCCGCAGTAGCTCGCCGCGAGTAGTCAGTTCATGCCCGTGGACTGGCGCAACGAATTCAATTTTCCCGCCGCGCTCGCCAAATGCCGAAGGCTGGTAAAAAGCCAGATAGTCCACGGCCACAACTTTGGGCGCGGTGCGAAGCGGGATGCGATACCATCCTAGTAGGCGTGCGATTTCCATGTCGCGAGGAGTAGGAAGCAGGCAGACGAGGATTAAATCGGTTGGTTTGAGCATGAGCTAATTATAAAACATGACAGTCACCTTAAAGGTGACTGTCATGTGATTTAAGAAATCCCAACTTCCTTGTTGAATTCCATGATTAGTTCATCAATTTCATCGGCTTGTTTTTGTACGTCGGTCCAGTAGTGTGGCTGGTACCATTGCTGCTCGATCTCTTCGTAGGTTTTGCCTTGCTGTTCGACCCAGGTATAGTATTTCAGGTTATGCACACGGCGGCGTTCGGGATAAGTCAACTCGAGCATGTTGTCTGTGGACTGGCCGTGCAGGTAGCGGGCGAAATCTGCGGCGGCGTCGCGCTCGCTGTATTCGCCGAATTCCTGATGCATTTCGTGCAGGCGTGAGCGATAGAGTTCCATCGAGTCGGTGAGGACGGTGATCATCACATCGTTTTCGTCCATCTCATAATACTTGGCGACCTTGATGCAGGAGAGCACATTCGAGATGCCAGAGAAGCCGAGCAGAGCGAGGTTGGAGATTAGAGATTCGGGGACGCCTTTCCCTGCGAGGTAGGCGCGTCCGTTTTCTTCGTTGAACAAACGCGCAATGTTGACCACTGCGGTATCGTCAATTGCGGTGACAAAGTCCGTGTTCTTTGTGTTGTGCACCCACGGCACGTGCTTGTCACCGATGCCTTCGATGCGATGCGAGCCGAATCCATTTTCCAAAAGCGTCGGGCATTGCAATGCTTCGCTTGCCACGATCTTGCTTTCGGGGAAGATCTGCTTGAGATAATCGCCGCTGGCAATTGTGCCTGCTGAACCCGTCGCAGATGCCATGCCGCGGAAGCGATCGTTCTTGCCCATTATCTGCTTGAGCGCTTCTTCCATGGCGTGACCTGTCACTTCGTAATGCCAGAGGTAATTGCCAAACTCGTCGAACTGATTAAAGATCATCAGATCCTGACCAGAATTTCTTAATTCCCAGCACTTGTCGAAAATTTCCTTCACGTTGGATTCTGAGCCGGGGGTCTTGATCGTTTCGCCAGCCACTTTTTCCAGCCATTCGAATCTTTCCTTCGACATGCCTTCGGGCAAAATGGCAATGGACTCACATCCAAGCAAAGCGGAATCATACGCGCCGCCGCGACAGTAATTGCCTGTGGACGGCCAGACTGCTTTTTGAGTCGTCGGGTCAAACTGACCTGTGACCAGTCTCGGCACGAGACAGCTAAATGCGGCGCCGACTTTATGTGCGCCCGTCGGGAACCATTTGCCAACGATGACAATGATGCGCGCGCGGACTCCTGTCAGCGAAGACAGAAGCTCAAGGTAGTTGACTCCGCCAAAGGTCCCGCCTGAAGCGGATGGTTGATTGTGCCAGTTGATGCGGAACAGATTGCGCGGGTGAATGTCCCAGAGTCCGATACTCTTCAATTCCTCTTTAACTTTCGCAGGAATTTTAGAAGGGTCTTTCATTTGGGCATAGGTGGGGATGATGATGTTACGTTCTTTTGCGCGTTGAATGGCGCGGGTGCGGCGGTCTTTGTGAATGGTAAGGTCAATGGTGGTCATGGGATTCTCCTGATTTTAGTTGTCAGACAACTTTATTATAGCGCACATCAGTATAAACGGAATAATGTTTATGGTGAGCCCGTCTGGTGAAATGTTGGTGACGAAACTTTTGAATAATTTAATTTTCTGCGCAAATTCCAATGACTCAAGAAAGATGAAGCCTGTTTCTTCCTGAGCCTGAATTTGTTCTTCTAGTGCGGCTCTTTCCTCTCTTTGAATTGACCCTGTAAAACACGACTCATTTGGCGCCATCAATTTTTTATGATTAGTAATTTATGCATTCGCGGGTCTTTTACTAATAAAAAGTTACTTTTGTAATCGTATAAAAATTACACATCGAAGTTGACATTCAAGGGAGAAAAACTGTAAAATGTAATTGACAATAAACGAACGCTCGTTCATTTATTGTAAGGAGCATTATCATGTCCAACCTCAGATTGGGAATTGATATTGGTTCCACTACTGCCAAAGCGGTGATTCTGAACGGGGGAAAAGATTTGCTTTTCTCTTCATATCGCCGGCACAATGCTGAGACGCTGCAAACTGTACAGGCAATGCTTGCCGATGCAAAAGAAAAACTTGGCGATGTGGAAGTGGATGTGTTGATAACTGGTTCTGCGGGGATGGGAGTATGCGAAAGGTTCAGTCTGCCCTTTATTCAGGAAGTGATCGCTTCGGCTGAGGTGGTGCGGCAGCTATATCCGCAAGTAAAAACATTAATTGATATTGGCGGTGAAGATGCCAAGATGATCTTCTTCAAAGACGAAGGCATGCCCGACATCCGCATGAACGGTTCCTGCGCGGGCGGGACGGGCGCATTCATTGATGAGATGGCAAGTTTGTTGAATGTGCCCATCGCCGATCTGGATGCGCTTGCCAGCAAACACACGACGATCTACCCGATGGCTTCGCGCTGCGGCGTGTTCGCGAAGACGGATCTGCAAAATTTATTGAGCCGTGATATTCCGCGTGAGGATATTTCCGCTTCTGTCTTTCACGCAGTTGTACTGCAAACACTGGCGACCCTGGCGCGCGGATATACGTCCAAGCCGTTGATCCTGTTCTGCGGCGGACCGCTGACATTTTTACCCGCGTTGAAAAAATCTTTTATGGAAGTCCTGCGCCTCACCCCCGACGATGTGCTGGATGTGGACAACGCGCAATTTCTTCCTGCGATTGGTGCGGCTCTCGTTAAATCATCCACAAGTGAAGCATTCACACTGACATCTTTAATGGAACAGCTCGATACTGAACAGATACATGCAACCGCCAATCAAAACCGATTGCCCGCATTGTTCAAAGACCAGGCGGACTATCAGGCATGGGAAGCGGCGCGGATGCGTCACAGAATCGAGCGCGTGGATATTGCGCAACTTAATGGCGATAAATTATTCCTCGGCGTTGACTCAGGTTCGACCACGACAAAGACCGTGTTGATCGATGGGCAGGGCAGGGTGGCGTTTGAGTATTACGTCAATAACAAAGGGGATGCTATTCATGCTGTTCAGCAGGGATTGAGTGAAATCCAGCAACGTTTTGCAGAACATGGCAAGGCTCCGCACATCACGCGCAGCATGGTTACAGGCTATGGCGAGGACTTAATCCGCGCGGCGTTTGGTTTGGATGATGGCATGGTGGAAACGCTGGCGCACTTCCGCGCGGCGAAGGCGTTTGACAAAGACGTCAGCTTCATCATGGACATCGGCGGGCAGGATATGAAAGCCATTTTTGTAAAAGATGGTTTCATTCAGGATATCAAAATCAACGAAGCCTGTTCTTCGGGCTGCGGCTCATTCATCGAATCCTTTGCGCGTAACATGGGGTATACCGCCGCCGATTTTGCGAAGGAAGCCACCAAAGGCGAAGCGCCATGCGATCTCGGCACGCGCTGTACGGTGTTCATGAATTCAAAGGTCAAGCAGTCGTTGCGTGAGGGCGCTTCTATTAATGATATTTCTGCGGGGCTGGCGTATTCAGTCATCAAGAATGCGCTGCATAAAGTTTTGAAGGTCACCAACACAGATTTACTTGGTGAACATATTGTTGTGCAGGGCGGCACGTTCCGCAACCCCGCTGTGCAAAAGGCGCTTGAACATCTTTTGGGGCGCGAGGTCGTTTGCCCTGATATGGCGGAATTGATGGGCGCGTATGGCGCGGCGTTGACTGCGCTCGATTTTTGGAATGGAACGGCTTGCCGTTCCAATACCCAGCAGCAAGCTACTGGATTCCAAATTGGGGTCGTGGGCAATTACGCGAAGAAAACCATCCATTGTCATGGCTGTGAAAACAAATGTGCCGTTACGAAGATGACTTTCCCGAATGGAAATATTTTTTATTCGGGCAATCGCTGTGAAAAAATTTATACGAACGGAGGCAGGGCGGAGCGGCGCGGAATCAACCTGCCTGCAATCAAATGTGATTTACTCTTCGACAGAAAAACCGCGCCCGACTCAACCCCGAGGCTGGTCATCGGTATTCCCAGGGTTTTGAATCAGTTCGAGAATTTCCCCTTCTGGAATACTCTGCTGGTGGAAAGCGGAATCAAAGTGCAACTCTCCGCGCCTTCAAGCAATGCGGTCTTCCAAAAAGGGACGGGGCATATCATGTCCGATAACCTGTGCTTCCCTGGGAAACTTGTCAGCGGGCATATTATGAACCTGATCGAAATGGGCGTGGATCGAATCTTTTACCCGATGGTCTTCTATGAAGAGAGCGGCTTTAGCGATGCGGCGAATAGTTTTAACTGTCCCATTGTTTCAGGTTATGCGGATGTGGTGCGGAATGTCATTAACCCAGAGGGGAAATATAAAATCCAATTGGATATGCCGCCAGTCAACTTTAATGATAAGAAGCTGTTGAGGAAGACCTGCCTCGATTATCTTGCGAGTCTCGGCGTGCCGCATGGGATTGCTGTTCGGGCGTTTGACAAGGCCCAGGAATCGCAGAAACAGTTCAAAGGTCAGGTTCGAAGCGCGGCGGCGGAGATTTTGGAAAATGCAAAAGAGGAAGGTCGCCCCGTCATTTTGTTGTTGGGACGCCCGTATCATATCGATCCGCTGATCAATCATAAAGTTCCAGACATCCTGATAAATTTTGGGCTGGATGTCATTACCGAAGATTCCATCCCGCTCGAGGATGGGCAGACGCTGGAGAATCGACACGTGATGACGCAATGGGAATATCTCAATCGTTATTTTCACGCCGCGCGCTGGGCGGGACAAACTGACGGCGTGGAAGTGGTGCAGTTGAATTCTTTTGGCTGTGGACCCGACCCGTTTATTCTGGATGAGGTCAACGCGATTTTGGGCGAGTATGGAAAAAGCCCGACAGTCATTCGTATTGATGAAATTGAAAGTGTGGGTTCCACGAAGTTAAGATTGCGCTCCATGCTTGAGTCTATGCGGCATTTGAAACCGATGGGGAAAATTTATAAAGCGCGCAAGACGACGCGCACGTATCAACACGAAGATCGAAGCAGGACTTTGATCGTGCCTGATTTTTCACCGTTTTGTTCGCCGCCCATTGTTCGTCCCTTTATGGATGCGGGCTATGACATCGTCTGGCTTCCGCCCGCGGATCGCGCATCTGTGGATGTTGGACTCAAATATACCAACAACGAAATTTGTTATCCTGGCATCGTCACGGTGGGTGATCTGGTGAAGGCGCTGCAATCGGGGAATTATGATCTTTCAAAGACCGCGATCGGATTTTCGCAAACAGGCGGACAATGCCGCGCCTCGAGTTATGTTGGCATGATCAAGAAGGCGCTCATTGCGGCGGGGTTCGGCGGTGTGCCCGTGGTTGCGCTTTCCACAAGTTTGCGGGCTTTGAATGAGCAGCCAGGCTTTGAGTTTAATGCGACCGCGTTCATGTACAAAGCCATCATCAGCATGGCGTTCACCGATGCGCTCTCGGATATGTATTACTCCACTGTAATCCGCGAAAATATAAAAGGGGAGGCGCAGCGAGTTGCAGATCGATATCTAAATGAGTTTATGGAAGGGGAAATTCCTGCCGAGCAAAAAGCATTGCTGCGTGCGTTGGAAAATGCCGTGGTGGATTTCAATGCGATTGAGGTTAACGACAGGCAGTATCCCAAAACGGGAATCGTCGGTGAGATCTACGTCAAGTACAACGCCTTCTCCAATAATCATGCGGCGCAATGGCTGATGGACCAGGGATTGGAAGTGGTGATGCCTTCGTTTTTGGAATTCTTCGCGGGCGGGATCATCCATGTTAATCAAAAAGTGAAGACCAATCTGGCGCGGCGCGATGTGTTGTGGTTGTTGTCTTTTCTGGGGAAGAAAATTCTCCGTGATTACTTGGGTGAAGTTCATGAGGTGATGAAGAGCTATCGGCGTTTCCATCACCACACCGCTATCGAACAAATTGCGAAGAACGCGCAGGAGATCCTCAGCCTGAATCATCAATACGGGGAAGGCTGGCTGCTCGCAGGCGAGGTTGCCACTTTTGTAAAAGATGGAATTCCCAACGTGCTGTGTTTGCAGCCGTTTGGCTGTATCGCCAATCACATCATCGCCAAGGGGGCGGAGAAGAAGATGAAGGAAATGTATCCGCAGTTGAATTTACTCTTCCTGGATGCGGACGCGGGCATCAGTGAAGTGAATTTCTTCAATCGGATGCACTTTTTTGTCAATCATGCGAAGGAGGGGATGGGCGTTGCAGTTTAATTGAACCCCGTCCATTCAAAGAGGCTTTTTCATCTTGACAAAAGTTTTTCGTTTCGTTTAGAATAAAAATGAACGTTCGTTCGTTTCTGTAAAAGAAGGAAATCATGCCCGCTAAATCGAAAGACACACCGAAGAAAGGCGAGACCACCCGTCTTGCGATTGAAGACGCCGCGGTGGAACTCTTCATGGAGCAAGGCTATCATGCCACATCCATGCGCCAGATCGCGGAACGCGCCGAACTGGCGCTGGGCGGCATCTACAACCACTTCAAAAGCAAGGAGGAGATTTTTGAAGCGATCATCATAGACAAACACCCCTACAAGAAGGTTTTGCCCGCCATTCTCGAAGCGCAAGGGGAGACGGCGGAAGACTTTATGAAGAACGCGGCGCAAATCAGCATGATTGAATTGAAGAAACAGCCTTATTACCTGAATTTGATGTTTATCGAGTTCGTGGAATTCAACGGCAAACACGGCGCGTTGCTTTTGCGCAAGATCGCTCCCAAAGTATTGCCCATCTTTGAAAAACTTGTCAAGTCGAGGAAGGAATTGCGAATCACCAACCCCGCCATGCTCGTTCGCTCTTTCTTTGGATTGATCATCTCTTTTATGCTTACCGAAATGATTATCGGGCATTCCCACCTGAACGCGCTGATGCCCAAAAATCCCATGGATGCCTATGTGGATATTTACCTGCACGGCATCCTCAAACCCGCCGATTTGTAAATACACGTACACAGGTACACAAGTAAACAAGTAAATACACCCATCACTCAAACGGAACACGGGTCTCGATACGCCTCTCTAAAACCATTCGGGGCTACTCGACCACCAAACACGCAACACTTACCACGCCCTTTATCGCTTCGACTTTGCTCAACGCAAGCCTTCATCCTTCCCCAAGGAGACCGCATGAACTCACGTTTAATATCCATGATCCGCAAGGAATTCATCCAGATCTTCCGCGACGTGCGGACGCTGGCCATGATCCTGGTCATCCCGATCATGCAGTTGTTCCTGCTCGGGTATTCGGCCACGAACGATGTGCGCAACATCCCGCTTGCAGTTTTGGACCAGAGCCGCAGCGCCGAATCCCGCGCCCTGCTGGATGCCTACCGCGCCGCGGATTACTTCCGCATCGCCTATAGCGTTGATTCAGAGGCAGAGATCGAAACGCTCATTGCGTCAGGCGACGCGCGCGCCGCAGTCATCATCCCGCCCGATTATGCCCAGCGCCTCAATGACGGTAACGCGCAAGTCGCTTTTATCCTCGATGGCTCGGACCCGACCTCCGCATCCACCGCGCTGTCTGCGGCATTGCTCATCAGCCAGGCGCATTCCACGGAAATCCTCACCCAGCGTTTTTCGCGCAGCGGTTCGACCCTGCGCGTACAGCCGCCCGTTCAAGTCCGCACGACGGTTTGGTACAACCCCGATATGATCAGCGCCCATTTCATGATTCCCGGCGTGATCGGCATGATCCTGTATGCCATCGCCGCCATCCTCACCGCCACATCGGTTGTGCGCGAGCGCGAGCGCGGCACCATCGAACAACTCATCGTCACGCCGATCCGTTCGTGGGAATTGATCGTCGGCAAACTCATGCCTTACGTCATCCTCGGCTTTTTCAACACCATCGAAGTGCTGGCAGTGGGGCACTGGTGGTTCGGGATGCCGATTCGCGGCGACCTCGGGCTCATTCTCATCCTTTCCATTGTCTTCCTTATCACCGGACTTGGCATCGGACTGTTCGCCTCCACCATTGCAAACACCCAGCAGGAAGCCATGCTCGCCGTGTGGATGACCCTCCTGCCGAGCATCTTCCTTTCCGGTTTCTTCTTTCCGCTGGAAGCCATGCCTGCATTTCTGCGCTGGCTTTCCTATCTCATGCCGCTGCGGTATTACCTCGTTATTATCCGCTCGCTGTTGCTCAAAGGCGTCGGGCTCGACATGATCCAATTTGATGTCCTCGCCATGACCCTTTTTGCAGTCAGCATCATGACCGCCGCAGCGCTTCGATTTAGAAAACGATTGGATTAACGCGTAATAGGCGTTCTCCAACGCCGACATTGCGCTAGAGAGCGCAATCTACGCAATATTTTCCACGAGATTTCAAATCTCAGAGGAGTACCCCATGAATCACAAACGCCCTCCAATACCCGCCATCGTTTTGCTCGTGCTGGTCATTGCGTTCAGCGCCTATTTTATCGTCACGCAAACCGCAGATGACCAAAACGGCATCCTGACGGCCTCCGGCGCCATCGAAGCGACCCAGGTCAACGTTGCGCCCGAACTTGCCGGCAAAGTGACGGAAGTCCTTGTTGAAGAAGGTCAATCCGTTTCGACGAACGACCCGCTTCTTCGCCTCGACCCAAGCCTGCTGGCTGCCCAACGAGCCGCCGCCTCCGCCCAGGTTGACTCTGCCAACGCCACCCTCGCCTCCGCGCAAACCAAATATGCCCAAACGCTCGAGGCCGCCCTTGCCGCCCAAGCCGCGCAGCGCGCCCAAAACTGGCGCATAACTACCCCCGGCGAATTTGACCAGCCCAACTGGTACATCGAAGAGACCGCTCAAATCGCCGCCGCCCAAACCGAACTGGACGCCGCCCAAGCCGCCATTGATGAAGCGGCAACTTATCTTGATACCGTCATCAATGACCTGGACAACGCGGAATTCGTCAACGCCGGGAAGAGACTCGCCGAAGCCCGCATTGCCTTCCTCGTCGCAAAGGATGTCAAAGCCCAGGCTGGGAGTGCCTCCCAAAGCGGCGGTTTGAGCGATGCCGCAGATGATTATTACGATATTGCATCCGACGAACTGGACAATGCGCAGGAAGAATATAACGACCTGCTCGATACAGACGTTGCCGAAGATATCGAATACGCGCGCGGACGAGTCTTTGTAGCCCAGCAGCGCTATGACGCCGCCTATGCCCGCCTGCTTGCCCTGCAAACAGGCGCGGATTCTCCCGCAGTCATCGCCGCTGCGAAGGCAGTGGATCAGGCGCAGATGGCCGTCACGCAGGCAGAAGCAAACCTCGGCTTGATCGACGCGCAGATCGCCAAACTCACTATCAACGCGCCGATGGACGGTGTCATCCTCACTCGCAATGTCGAGCCCGGTGAATACCTCCAGCCTGGCGCGGTGGCGCTCAAACTCGCGGACTTGACCAATCTCACCATCACCGTCTACGTTCCCGAAGACCGCTATGGCGAGATCTCGCTTGGGCAATCCGCCAAAGTGAGCGTGGATTCCTTCCCCGGCGAAATCTTCACCGCCATCGTCATTCAAATTGCGGACAAAGCCGAATTCACCCCGCGCAATGTGCAAACTGTGGAAGGACGCTCCAGCACGGTCTTTGCCATCAAACTGAAAGTGGAAAATCCCGAAGGCAAGTTGAAGATCGGCATGCCGGCGGATGTGGTGTTCAAATAATCAGTGAACAGTAATCGGTCATCAGTGGGTGGTCGAGTAGGGCTGAGCGCTCTTTGCGAAGCCTGTATCGAGACCACATGCCCGGTGAAAAGAGTAAACCATGAACCCTGTGAAATTCAATTGGACGAAAATGAAAAATATCCAAAAGATCCATCGCCTGTTGTATGCTATCGGGCTGGGACCTCTCATCGGCAGGATCATTCTCCTTTTGACAACGACAGGTCGAAAGTCAGGTATGAAGCGGGTGACGCCTCTCCAATATGAAAAGATCGGCGAGGATTATTACGTCGGCGCGGCGCGCGGGATCAAGGCAGATTGGGTGCGAAATATCCAATCATGCCCGCAGGTCGAAGTTCGCGTGGGTGCGAAACAATTTCAAGGCGTGGCTGAGGTTGTGACCGACCCTTCAAGGTTTGCCGACTTTGTGGAAGTCCGACTCCAACGACATCCGTTCATGCTGGGCTTGATCATGGAAAAAGCGCATGGATTGCCGCGCCATCCACGCCGTGAGCAATTGGAAGAATTGGGAAGAACAGAAGCGTTCGTGATTCTGCACCCGACCAAATTTAGTGAGAATTAAAAATGACCGATACCCTCGTTCAGGCAACTGACCTGCATAAACATTTCGGCAATAACCGCGCGGTGGATGGAGTCTCCCTGCATATCAAACCCGGCGAAATCTACGGGCTGGTCGGCTCGGATGGCGCGGGCAAAACGACTACCATGCGTTTGCTGGTCGGCGCATTGCTTCCAAATAAAGGTGAGATTCATGTCTGTGGATACGATGTGTTGAAACAAACCGAACTCGCCCGCTCGCAGATCGGTTATCTCTCGCAGCGCTTCTCCATGTATGAAGATTTAAGTGTGCTCGAAAACATCCGCTTCTTCGCCGAAGTGCGCGGACTTTCGCAAACCGAATGGCTTCCGCGCTCGATGGAAATTCTTGAATTCGTCGGTCTCGCCGATTTCAAAGACCGCCGCGCAGGTCAACTCTCCGGCGGCATGAAACAGAAACTCGGCTTGGCTTCCGCCCTCGTCACCCGCCCGCGCCTGCTCCTGCTCGACGAACCTACTACCGGCGTTGACCCTGTGACACGGCAGGATTTCTGGCAACTTGTCATCAAACTTGTTTCAATGTCCCCCTCTCCCTCAGGGAGAGGGGTTAGGGGTGAGGGCGTTAGTGTCCTCATCTCCACCCCCTACATGGACGAAGCCTCGCGCTGTCACCGCGTTGGATTTATGAAATTGGGAAAGATCATTGCAGAAGATACCCCCTCCAATTTGCGTGCCCGCCTCAATGGACGCGTGCTGGAACTGCGCGGCAACCCCATCAACACCCTGCGCCGCATCGCGCACCAGGATGAAGATGTGGAGGATGTCGCCGCCTTTGGCGATAAACTGCACCTGCGCGTGAAGGAAAATGCGGTAAAGAAAGTTATATCCCGTTTGACAAAACAAATTAAATCGCAAAACGCAGAATTGATCGAACTCCGCCCCGTCCCGCCCACTCTCGAAGATGTTTTCATTGCCCTCTCCGACATTTGACCTTCAACCTTCAACCTGAGACATCTTATGACCCCCATCATCTCCGTTCAAAACCTCACGCGAAAATTCGGTGATTTCGTTGCGGTGGATCACATCAACTTTGAAGTTCACAAAGGCGAGATCGTCGGCTATCTCGGTCCCAACGGTTCGGGCAAAACCACCACCATCCGCATGCTGCTTGGCTTGCTCAAACCCAGCGATGGCAAGGCAACGGTCCTCGGTTACGATGTCTTCAAACAAAGCGAAGACATCCGTGCGCGCGTTGGATACATGTCGCAAAAATTCGCCATCTATGATGACTTAACGACTCTCGAGAATTTGACATTTTACGGCGGCGTCTATGGGATTAATGACAAAGCCCGCATCGCCCATACCCTGGAGTTGGTCGGACTCAAAGGGCATGAATCCACCCTAACGAGGGATATGTCCACAGGCTGGCGTCAGCGGCTTTCGCTTGGGATTGCGCTTGTCCACAAGCCGAAATTATTATTTCTCGATGAACCCACCTCAGGCGTTGATCCCACCGCCCGCCGCGCTTTCTGGGATTTGATCTATGAACTTGCCGAAGGCGGCGTTACTATTTTAGTCACCACCCATTACATGGACGAAGCCGAGTATTGCGAAAGAGTCGGTGTGATGCGCGAGGGAAAATTGCTGGCGATGGATACGCCCACGAATCTAAAACGCACCGTCATCACCGGCGATGTGTGGGAAGTCTTCGCGCATCCGCTGGAGCGTGGGCTGGAGATTCTCTCCGCGATGCCGGGCGTGGAACGCGTCGGGTTGGCGGGGGATCATTTGCGGGTGATCAGCCAAAGGGTAGGGAAAGAGGCGTTGCAAAACCTGTTAAGCAGAAAAAAGATTCGGGTGGAAAAAATCGAGAGGGGAGAACCAACCCTGGAGGATGTTTTCCTGGCGTTGGCTCGATAAAAAATTATGTCATTGCGAGGAGCGTTCTTGCACTCTGCGACGAAGTAATCCCCAATTAAGTAGGAGATTGCTTCGTCGGGAAAAGCGCCCTCCTCGCAATGACGAGGTAGTTTTATTGTTCAGGGGTGACGATGGCCATGATGAGATAGGCAATGATGATGCCAGGGCCGGCAAGAAAGAAACCAAGCACGAATAACAGGCGTACAACAGTGGGATCTATGTTGAGATAGTCTGCGAAACCTGCGCATACGCCCGCGATCATGCGGTTGGATTTGCTTCGGGTAAGGGGCTTATAGTCGCTCATTTTTTTTTACTCCTTTCGTTTTAGGTGACAGTCACTTTCGAAGTGACTGTCACCTTTATTACGCAGAGAAACGAAAAGAGTTGCAAACATGATTTATTTATGTTTTCTGCCCTCAAAATAATTTGCGCCTGCCGCGTAAAGCAGGAACCCTCCCAACATGATAAACACCACAGCCTGCAAGCCGAGCCATTTGAATTGCCATAAACCAAAGCCTGTAAATACAACGCCTACCAAACTATAGAATATCGCATTGCGCATATAGCCTGATGCAACACGTTTGGATTGGAACAAATTGCGTGCGGTGAGCTGTTCTTGTTTGTGTACGTCATCTTCGTGGCGATGTTTGCAGACAAGCACATCGTCAATGACAGCGGCGCATTCGGTGCATAGTCCTCGCTGACAGTGTTTGCATAGTCCAATGGCGGGTTTATCGGAGTGATAGAAGCAATTCATTTTTCATCTTTCCTCTTTGTAACTTGTCTACTTGTCTACTTGTTTACCTCTGTACCTGTGTACCTATCTACTTTTTTACAACTGGATGTCTCAGCACTGTCTTCATTTTATCAGGTGCGGCCTTGCGCGGGTCGCTGAGATAGATCTCGTGGTGCTTGCCGTTGGGCCCAACATTATCACGAAGTCCGTTCTCGTTCATGAATTCTTTCATTCGTTCTATTGTAGCAGGCTCGGTGGCATACGGTCCGATGTGCATTACTTGAACGCACAGGCCTTCTTCAAAATGGGCCAGTCTCGCTTTGGACAGCATTTCACTATCCCCTTTCTTCTTGCGGACTCCTTCACGCGCCTCCTCGAATAACTCTTTGGTGATGACATTGGGCTGCATGATCATCAGCGTATAAAACCAATTGTCCTTTACAGTGATGTCGAAGAAACCATCTTCCACCCACCACAGGCCTTCGAGCGCCATGACCGGATAATCAATCGCGTTTGTCTTGCGCTTTTTCAGCATGAATTTGAGCGTGTATGAAAGTCCATATAAAGCCTGCGTCGCTTCTTGAAAGCCAGGTGATGTTCCAGGGGCTTGTCCCTTTTCAATCGTGCCGTCAATCATGGCAAATTGCAAGTTGGGCACTTGGACGGTCTCTATCTTTTTGGCTGAGGGTTGATAAAGATGTTTGAATTGCTTTTTGAGGTCAAGTATTTTCATTTCAATCTCCTTTAATTCATGTTGCATTGGTTCTTTTCAGAATTTGTTGAACGAACAATGTCAGCCCTTTTGACGGGATTTTCTTTTGACCAAAATCCCAATCTTTCCACGCCGTCCAGATGGATTCGGGGACAAAGCGCCCATCACAATCAGCTTTTGATTCCACAATTTTCAACATTTCCTTGAAGCGTTTATCTTTCCTTGCCCATTTGAAGTGGCTCAACACGTCAAGCACATGCAGGATGTCGTACCAGAATAGCGGAGCTTTGAGCTTGCGGAAATCCGCGCCCATGAAGAACATGTAAGGATGGCGTTCCCTGCTTGTATCCCAGAGCGAGAGCAGGGTTTCCACGCCAATTTTTGCGGACTTGCCTTCCTGCAATTCTGGAATCCCAGCCAGCGCTTTTAACATCACCAGCGTTGCGTATGGACAAGGGTTATCCTTGCGCCCTGGCCCACGGAATTTCCCCAACTCTGGCGAGACAACACAAGGCCAGCCGTTATCGCGGACGAGTCCATCAAGGTACTTGATCGCGGTTTGTACGCGCTTGTCATCGCTTAATCCCATTTGGATCAGTGCGGCTACCACGATCGGCGCATCACATAATGCCCATGCCCATTCATCTTTTCCGCTGCCGCCAAAATGGGATGGGATGTTCATAGTCAGTTGAAATGGCCCTTGTTTGGATTGATGCTCCATAACTTTATTCACGATTTTCTTTATCGGCGGATCACTAACGCGTAAACCCAAATCCGCGATGAAGGCCAGTTTGTGGAAGGGCTGGCTGGCAGACTTGTGACTGTTGAGAACTGTTCCAGGCCAGTCCATCAATTCGGTGAGCAGGGATCGGATCTTTGCGTCAGTCAGCATTGCTTTACGCACGGTGATGACTTGCATATCTTGTTCCGTTTGGTTGAGCAAATCCAGGCGCGTTCGATATTCGATCCAGGAATCGCCTTGCAGCAGCCATTCGATGTTTTTGTCGTTCATGAATGTTTTCCTTTTTTAGTTGAAAAACCAAGCCGCATATATGTTGATTATGACATATTTTGGCAGGCAAGTATACAAGTAGACAGGTAGACAAGTGTTTGCACCTGTCTACTTGTTTCCGTGTTTACTTGTTTACGTATTTACCTGTCTACCTCTTCGCTCCCCCTTGTGAATCACATCTCTTCCATATTTTTCCTGCAACTTATCTAACACTTCCTGCAGCTTGCGGGATTTCTCGCTTCCCGCATCCCACAGGCTGAGTTGGCGTACTGGAGCACCAATTCCGCTGACACCGACTCCGATGAGTCTAACGGCTTGATTCGGCTTGCGGACAGTTTTCATTAACTTGATGGCTGTGCGTGAAATTTCGTCATCGTTGTTTGTGGATGTGGGAAGAGTGACTTGTCTTGTGATGGTCGTGAAGTCGCTCCAGCGAATTTTCAGTTTGACGGTTTTTCCAGCAAGGTCATTTTTTCTTAGCTGGCGTCCCACCTGCATGGACAGTTCGCGCAGGGTCTTTTCAAGGGTTTTTTCATCGCGTACATCCACATTGAAGGTCGTCTCCTGGCTGACAGATTTGGTTTCATAAACTATTACGATGGGACGGTTATCTATGCCTTGCGCGTGCTGCCAGAGGTCGCGCCCGTTTTCACCGAAGAGGTTAACGAGTTCTCTTTCAGGCCAGCGTGCAATGTCACCGATGGTGTGGATGCCGACTTCGGATAATCTTGCGAATGTTTTTGGTCCCACACCCCAGAGCATATCCGCGGGCAGGGGGGCGAGAAATTTTGCTTCGTCTCCAAAAGGAACGATGGTCAACCCAAAGGGAGGCCCGATGATTTTGCCCTTCGACTGCGTTCCTCGAAGGGCGCTCGTCACTCCGCTCAGGGCTGAGGATTTTTTCCCGACTTCGGTTGCTATTTTTGCAACGAGTTTGTTGGAGGCGATTCCGATCGAACTGGGTAAATGCAATTCGTTTTTTATCGCAGTTTGCAGGTCTAGAGCGAGGCGGGCAGGGGTTTTGCGAATGTCTGAGATGTCGAGAAATGCTTCGTCAATGGAGATCTGTTCCACGAAAGGAGTCAAATCCCGCAGTTTGATCATCACTTTTTCGGAGTATTCGCTGTACAGATGATGCCGCCCTGGCACGATGACTAAATTTCTGCATAAACGAATTGCGCGCGACATGGGCATGGCGCTGCGCACACCCATAGCGCGCGCGGCATA
Organism: Chloroflexota bacterium; assembly: GCA_016866215.1. Classification (GTDB taxonomy): domain Bacteria; phylum Chloroflexota; class Anaerolineae; order Anaerolineales; family Villigracilaceae; genus Villigracilis. The sequence continues at coordinate 71,891 of VGNE01000003.1, forward strand.
CGAACAGGAGGCAACTACGCCTCGTTCGTTTGGCTTGCCTCCTACTGCAAAAGGCTTGCCGCGTAAATCAGGGTTTTGTATTTCTTCCACGGAGCAGAAGAAGGCATCCAGGTCAAGGTGAAGGATGGTTCGAGGCATGCTGATAATTATAGTTTACTGAGTCTTTGCCAAAACTGTTCTTTTTCGTTGAAATCCAGGAATCTTGACCGTGACTTGGATATGGAAAAAAACCATAAAATTGACCAGTTGTATATATTGAACTTTCCTTAAAGAAAAGATATACTAGGGGTGGCGTATAGTCGAATGGAACTTTTTAGGATATTATCTCGTCACTGTTTGGTATTGAATTGGATGGAGGAATAAATGAAAGCTATATCACGAACGATATCAGTACTGCTCCTGCTGGCATTGATGATCGCATTCATGCCTGGAGCAACATCCAGCGCGAATGCGGCTACCTGTTATTGGGCGCAGTTCATCGCGGATGTAACGATTCCAGACGGCACAAACTTCACGGCTGGCACTGCTTTTACAAAGACCTGGCGCTTAAAGAATATCGGCTCATGCGCGTGGAATAGCAGTGACGTTTCCCTCATTTTCGTAAGCGGAGAAAGAATGGGCGCACCGACGTCTGTCGCCCTTCCGACATCTGTAAGCCCCGGGCAAACAGTGGACATCTCTGTTAATATGACCGCACCAAGCACAGCCGGACATTATTTCGGCTATTACAAATTCAATAGCGCATCGGGTGGTAATTTTGGCATAGGCTCCACGGCTAATAGTTCTTTTTGGGTCGAGATCAATGTCAATTCATCATCCGGTACGGGATATGACTTTACCGTGAACGCACCCTCGGCGTCGTGGTCCAGCGGTGCGGGCGCATTAACCTTTCCCGGCTCGGATGGAAGTGCAAATGGATTCTCGCTGAAGAAGGATAACCCCAAGCTCGAAAATGGAATTAATTCTGCCCAGGCGGGCTTGCTCTTTGCTCCCAATAGTGTAACCAATGGTTATATCCAGGGAATCTACCCGGCCTTCTACGTGCAGAGCGGTGATCGCTTCCAGGCGACCATCGGTTGTGAATATGGCTCAACCTCTTGTTATGTCGCCTATCGCCTCGATTATCAGATCGGCTCTGGCGCAGTCAAGACCTTTTGGACCTTTCGTGAAAAATATGAAGGCTTGAGCTATAACGCCAATCTTGATTTGAGTTCGTTGGCAGGACAGAATGTCAAGTTTATTCTCGTTATTTCCGCCTATGGCTCACCGACTGGCGATCGGGCTTTGTGGGTCAATCCCATCATCTCGCGCGTTGGCGGTAGTACACCCCCAACAGTCATACCTGGCACGCCGCCCACATCGATACCAGCCACCTGTGACCGCGCACAGTTCATTGCAGATGTCACCGTGCCGGATGGCACCACCTTTGCTCCGGGTGTCACCTTCAACAAGACCTGGCGTTTAAAGAACGTAGGCACATGCACGTGGACGAATTACAGCTTGATCTTTGACTCGGGGGCCAAGATGAGCGGTCCCGATTCCGCGCTTATTCCCACATCCGTGGCGCCCGGTCAGACTGTGGATATCACGATCTCACTAACCGCGCCGACCACAGCAGGCATACATCGCGGTTACTGGAAACTCAAGAATAATACCGGCATTCCGTTTGGAATTGGCTCTGGCGGCATAAAATCATTCTGGGTTGAGATTAATGTCTCAGGCACAGGCAGTACTCCCGGCACGCCTGTAACGCCGGCTACTTCTATCGCTGGCACAAGTTATGACTTTGTTGCAAACGTATGCGCGGCAAAATGGTACAGCGGAGCCGGCGAACTACCCTGCCCAGGCACGAATGGCGATGCAAGGGGATTTGTGCTGATCGCCAATCCGTCCAAATTGGAAAACGGCACTACTGACAGCCGTTCAGGTCTGATCACCTTCCCGCAGAATGTCAACAATGGCTATATCCAGGGCATCTACCCTTCCTACAATGTAAAATCCGGTGACAGATTCCGCGCCACGGTTAACTGTGAATATAATTCAACCTCCTGTTACGTTGTCTTCAGGTTGGACTATTCATTGAGTGGCAGTTCGTCCATCCAAACTTACTGGGCCTTTGTTGAAAATTACGAAGGCGGTATTTACGCGGCCGATATTGATCTGGGTTCTCTCGTGGGCCAGAATGTAAAATTTGTTCTGACCGTGCTTTCGGCCGGTTCGCCAACAGGCGATCGCGCGCTCTGGGTTGCGCCAATGATTTACAATGCCGGCTCGACCGCTACGCCGACAATTACCCCTTCTCCAATTTTTACACCTACTGCGACATTGACACCATCAGCGACCTTTACGCCATCGGCGACCTTTACACCTACACCAACATTCACAGCAACACCGGTGCCGACACATACAGGGATCATTCCTGCGGGATACAGGTATGATTTCGGTACAGCTTCGTCTCAACTTGAACCGAGTTATGCCAGAGTAACCGAATTTACGGCCTATCCAATAGGCAGTTTTGGCTGGACTAACCTATCCGGTCTTGAATCAAGAGATAGAGGTGCTCCGGATAATAGAATAACGAGGGACTTTGTCCAACATGCCTCTGCGGCAAGAACCTTTAAGGTGGATCTGCCTGACGGTAACTATACTGTCACCGTTACAATGGGAGATAATGACCATCTTCATGACAACATGATAGTAAAAGCAGATGGAACTACCAAACTTGCGGATGTAGACAGTGCTGCGGGAGTATTTACGGTCAATTCATTTGCCATTACTGTGAGTGGTGGTTCAGTCTCTTTTGAGTTTTCAGACGGTGGTGGAAGCGATCCCACCTGGATCGTAAATAGTCTTACGATCGTGCCGTAAATTTGTGAGTAGTATTTTATTCCCGTTGTCTACGGACAACGGGAACTTTTATATTAAGTAGGCGTTCCCTTCCGAATAGGAGACTTTATGAAAAAGCTATTTATTCTGATTATGACATTCCTGATCGCCTGCGCGCCTATCGCCTCACAAACATCCGCCTTCTACTTTAATCTGACGCCTGCTCCCGCCGACCTCAGCCTTGATTCCACGCCGGAGCAGATCCAGCGCGCCATGTGGGAAAGCGCGGCAAAGTGGACAACCCTTCAAATGGAAGGCATCGTCACATGGTATCTGCCGGATGGAACGACACAGGCATATCAGGAAAAGGTCTGGCTTGATCCGCTTAATAACCATTACAAAGTTGAATTGAACGGCATCACCAACAGCACAGATAAGTTCTTAAAATTCTGTGATGGTTCAAAAGTTTACAATATCAATTTGAATAATGGGCAGGTCGAAAGTTACGACTATCCCGATTTCGCACGAGTAGGGCAATATATTCCTCCCATGATCGAGGGTGAAGCCTATCCCAATCCAATTTGGGGTCAAATCGGTTCACCCCTTTCTCAACTTGCTTTTCCCTCAGATTATGTCCAAAATAAGGGAATTTTCAAACCGGTTGGCATGGGACCAATTGCTGGGCGCGAGGCCCTGATCGTTACATGGCAGTTTAGTGAAAACAGCGTGCCCTCCTGGAAGATGTGGCTGGATACTCAAACTGGCGTGATGTTGAAATTGCAGGAGCTCGGAAAGGATGGCAGCGGTAAATTGGAGGGCGAGCGCGTTGTGGTTAACATCACTTTTAATCAAATCATGGATCCGTCCGTTTTTACAATGCCCTCTGACCTGACGCTGGGCGTAAACCCGGCCCAGATTGGATCGATGCCCGTTGTTACCGAGTCAAGCGCAACCTATAATGGGGAAGCGGGGGAGTTGTATTTCTTCATGCAGCCGCGGCAGGCAGGTCAATCCATTCAGTTGGTTAAAGTCTCAGCCTTATGTATTATCGACAGCGGGAAATGTCCGTCGCTGGAAAAGATCGAAGTCCCCTTTTCTTTTAACTTCACCATCAATGCGCTGGCCTGGTCGCCGAATGGAAAGTATGCCGCATTCTCATATTCGGATAACCCGAACGGCACACCGACAAAGTTATGGCTTTTCGATGCGGATGTAAAATCCTGGACGTCGCTGGCGCAATTCCCCTATATTGATCCGCCATTTTGGTCATCGGATGGTTCGTGGATCGCGTTTCGCACGCAGGATGGACTCGGCGGCGAGGATGTGTATGTGACACACCCCGATGGTTCGGAGTTGAAGAATATTTCCGGCGACCTGCCTATTGATGGAAGGCCTTATATCATGGATGGCTGGTACACGGACGCGGCAGAGCCGTGTATCATCATGCGTTCTGCTTTGCCGGATAATGCGGGCAGTATTTATCTTGTCCGCGCCGCAAATGGACAGGCGCGATCAATGTTTGAGACGGTTTTGACGAAGGCGCAATTTGTGGCATCACCCGATGCGGGTTTCCTTGCATATGATGATTATGACTACAACACTCAAACCCATGTTTTGAAAGTGATGGAACCAGACGGTGCAAACGCAGTGACTATTGCCAATTTCACGGGCGGCTCGATCTACCCGCTCATTTGGTCGCCGGATAGCAGTTTGATCGCCTTCAATTATTACAGCAGTTTTACGAGCGCAGAACCGGGCGCGCAGGTGTATGTGGTCAGCCGAACAGGGAAAAATCTATCACTGGTTTACAAAGGCACAACGATTGGGCGACTGATCTTTTCGCCAAGCGGAAGATATTTACTGGTCGAAGAAACCACTTCGATCTCAGGTGGTCATTTATTTTTGGTCAACCTCATCACGTTGGAACAGAAGATTTTAAATGCCCCGGGTTTAACCACGGATTACGATTGGTACGCGCCTTCATGGAGGCCTTAGAACTATTTTTTCCTGACATCCAACACTGCGATTTTGGTTGAGTGATTGAATGGGCTTGGGTCGGTGATTGGCGACCCGACTTTGTTGTAACCTGTGAAATCTTCCGGCACGGGGATTAATTCTTTGATTTTCAAATATCCATCTTTGCAAAGTTCTTCGAGCGTTTGGATGTATGTCTGCCCGCTGACGTAAAGCGCGTTGTTGATCGCAATCAGAATGCCGCCGTCATTAATGAGCGGGTGCACTTTGTTGATCAGCCGCGCGCTGTCATGCACCTGATCCACTTTTCCTTTGGAAGTAGTCGAATAAAACGGCGGGTCAATGATGACACAATCGAAGCGTTTGTTTTCCCGTTTCATATTACCCACTTGCTCGAAGAAATCCCTGGAGATGAAATCTCCTTTTTGGATGGGGATGCCGTTGAGGGTATAAGACTCTTTGGCGATATTGAGAAACCCACGGTTTAGGTCCACTTGCACTACGCGGCTGGCTCCGCCTTTGAGCGCGGCGACTCCGAAACTGCCCGTATACGCGAAGGTGTTCAAGACGGATTTATCCTTTAGATGATCCATGATCCACTTGCGGAGGATGCGTGTGTCGAGATATAAACTCGAGTCGCGATGGATGGTCAGGTCAACAGCGTACCAGACTCCGTGCTCTTTGATTTTGCGGTCTGGTTCGTCACCGAAGATCAGGGTTCCTTTTTTCTCTGCCTGTGTTTTGCCATTGCGTACTTTCAATATTCCAGCGTGCAGCCAATTTAGCGCGTTTTGCAAATAGACTGTTACTTCTTGAATCAGGGATTGATTTTGTGCTGGATCGTCGGCGTAGTTGTGAATGACGAGGGTGCGCCCGTAAATATCCAATGTTAGATCGGGATAGCCTTCGGTGAATCCGTTGAAGAGGCGGAAGGCAGATTCATGTTGTGAGTCCATCAAGGACAGGCGCGAGGCGATGGCTTTTTCGAGCAGCTGAATTACGAAAGATGTTGTCATCTTATTTTTGAATATTCCTTGGGTTGAATACTGAGATTTGTTTTGTACCCAAAATAGCTTGCGCCTCGGCGTTTAACTCGACCCAATAGAAATTACGATGCTCGGAATATGGGTCAATTCTGAAGACTGTACCTTCATACCAGCCTGCATTTTCCCCAAACTTCGAGTCAAGATAAATCTTGACCTGGTCGCCAATCTGGATCGGTTCCGTCATTATTTTTTACGGTTCACAAACCAGAATAACCCTGCTCCAATAAGCATGGTGACCGCACCGTTGATGACCCATTGCGGATTGCCGCGCATAAATGTTCCCGGCAGAAGATTGAGTCCCTGCAGGGAAAATTCCGCCCGTGAGGATCAGCAAGATTGCGATGATTTTCAGAAGTATTTTAATCATACGTTTTTTCTCCATGATTGATTTATCTCTCTTTTAGAGGTTTTACACGTAATATCAGTAGATCACGAAAACCCTGTGTAGGTTGCGCTCTCTAGCGCAAAACAGGCGTTAGAGAACGCCAATTACGCGCTTTCGTGAAGTACTGAATATAAATAGCTCTATTGCGAAAGTCCCAAAATAAGCCAAGCTTGCAGTCTGACGGTTTTTGAAAGCACAGGTTTTGACTGGTTGCAAGCCTCTCATACGATACTTGTGTAAGAGGTCGAACATATCTGCCTTCAAAAAACTCTCTGACAGATTCTTGACAGAGAGTTGGAGGATAGACGCTTCGGTTCTGAACCTAGGGGTTGGGTGTGCCTGCGACGGCTACCCCGACCCATGAAAAGACGCGTTTGTCACTCGTCGCGCCAGAATTGACCCAGATGGGCGATCCTTGATCGTCTGTTCCAGCCTGCCGAACGGGGGTAATCCACCAGCGCAGAATGTGGGCCACATTATCCTTCGGGCGGAAGGAGGTCGGAACGATGTATTTCGTGTCACTTACATAGTCTGTGATGCGGCGGGTCTTGTCCGCAGTGACATCTTCAACTGTAATTTGATAGGCTTCGCCATCGCGCAGTGCCCCGACAGATGCCCATTGCAAGGTGACCACGTCATTTGCCAAAGTGAAGGCGGCTCCGTCCGCAGGCAGGAGCAGGTTCGGGGCGGGATAGGGAGGCGGAATCGTCGCGGTGGGCGTGGGTTTATTGGGATCTGCCGCGCGGGCGCAAAGGGGTATGTTTAGGGGCTGTCCAGTGAATACATTGTCTGTCGTCAGCCCGTTGAATTCCTTGATGGCAGACATGGGTACAGCGTAGTTCAAAGAGATGCTGGATAGTGTGTCATTTTCCTGAACTGTGATCGGGACAGTTTCGCAGGCCTGACGGGTCGCGTCCGCAGACAAAGGAGTATTGGTCGGTGGTGGGGGGATGGTCGGCGTTGGGTAGGGAATCTTGAGAGCTTGTCCAACGCTGATCGGGCAGGTGGATGGCAGGTTGTTGGCGATGATAATACTTTGAACCGAGATGCCAAAGTTGAATGCTATTTGAGAACAGGAATTATCGCCAAATGCAACAATGTAATCAAAGGGCGGCTGAAGTGTAGCGGTGGGAATGTCTGTTGGAGGCAAAGTTGCGGTAGGTGGGATTGTTGCCGTTGGGGTTTCTGTAGGGGTGGGGGTGTCTATTGTTGAAAATGCAGCTTCATCTTTTGGCACAGCAAAGAATGTGACGGCTGCGGCAATGATGATGACGATTGCCAGCAGGCCGACAGCCGCAGGGAGGCTCAGGCGAATCTCCGGCATGCGGCTTGCCTGCACCGATTTTTCTGCTTTCTTTACAACTTTCGGTTCGAGGCGCGCGCTGAATTCCGCTCCACATACGAGACAGCGCGGGGCATTCTCACTTAAGCGAGTTCCGCAGGTGGGACAAACTTTTGTTTTGCTGGAAGTAGGTTCTGGAGTCATACGGGCGAAGATTATACCTTGATTTATATCTGTAACTCGATGTTAATTTATTTTCCCTTTACGACAACCATATTCATTCGAGTGTATTGACGACGTAATGTCCGAGCTGGCTCACATTCGGGAAAGCGGTCATGATTGTCCTATGTGCTTATGTCGCAGCTGGTTTTGGCAGGGTGGTGACCAGTACCTTGTCCACGCGGCGGCCGTCCATATCCATTACTTCAAAGCGATAGCCATGCCATTCAAAGTGGTCTGCGGCTTGGGGCACTCGTCCGAGCGAGGTCATCACGAAGCCGCTTAAGGTTTCATATTCTTCTTCATGGGGAAGCGCGGTGAAATTAAATATCTCCTTGAATTCATCCGCTTCCAACATGCCATCCAAGAGCCAGGAGCCGTCCTGTCTTAGGGTGGCTTGCGGTTCCTCGAATTCCATGGCGCCGACGATCTCTTCCAAAATATCGTTGATTGTAAGCAAGCCTTGCAAGCCCCCAAATTCATCTACAACCAGGAGCAGTTCCGTGTTCTTTTCTTTAAAGAGTTCCAGGGCGCGAGATGCGAACATGGTTTCGGGAATAAAAAACGCTGGCTTGAGCAAGGTTTTTAAGTCAATCGCTTTACCTGATAAGCTTTCAACCAATAGGTCGCGTGATTTTACGATTCCAATGATCGTATCGAGGGAATCCTGCCTGACAGGAAAACGCGAGTATGGGCAATCGGCAATTTTTTGCCTGATCTCCTCTATCGAGTCCGTTACATCCAACCAGACAAGCTCGGTGCGCGGTGTCATCAATGAATACACGCGCGAGTCACCAAGGCTGAAAATCCCTTCCACCATATCCTGTTCCGATTCTTCGAAGACGCCCGCCTGCGTGCCCTGACTGATGAGCATTTGAAGTTCCTCTTCTGTAATAGGCGGTTCAAAGGAAGGATTAACCCCGATCAGGCGCAGAGCAAAATTTGTCGCTCCGCTCATTAGTTTGATGAAGGGAGAAAATACTCTTGAAAGAAAGAGCATTGGTCCTGCCACCGCCTGCGCAATTTTCTCCGGGCTGTTAAGCCCCAATCTTTTTGGTACCAGTTCACCCAGCCAGATGGTTAGGATCGTAATGGATATCACCACGACACCCAGCGCAATCGAAGCGCTGTACTCGCCGATGTAGGGGATATTCTGCAATGCTCCTGCCAGTGATTTTGAAATTGTTGCGCCCCCGATCGCGCCAGCCAGAACCCCGATCAATGTAATTCCGATCTGGATTGTGGATAAAAAAATATTTGGATCTTCGATAAGTTTCAAAGCCAAACTGGAGGATTTATTGCCTTCACCCGCTTGTTGCTGCAGGCGTGCCTTTCGTGATGCAATCAGAGCGGCTTCTGACATTGCCAGAACGGCATTGACCAGAATCAGCGCAAGGATGATCAATATTTCGTTACCAATGTTCATGTTTTCCTTTGGTGATACTCTTTAGAACGTCTTAAAACCATATAGCCGCGCAAATTGATCCGCGGCGCGACAAATTTTCGTCAGTTTTGATGAACGAATTACTGGGAGGTTGATCGGGGGGTGGGCTTGGATCTGGTTCTATGGGGATTTCAGACATGATGTTTAATGCAGGTTTATTTTCAATCCTATTGTACTTGAAAGTTACTTCTTTTTTTCAATTTTGTTCTCAATATTTTTTAAGCGTTTATTTAAGCGACCATAGCTGCGAGCAACGATCAATGGGATGAGGAGCACCAGCGTAACCAGCGCGCAGGTAATGCCGAGTTCCAGAATGCCAATACGGAACATTTACGCTTCGACCTCCACGCCGCGGCCTGATCGTACTTCCCCGATTATCCACACAGGCTGACTCAGTTCTTTTGCGCGCTTTTCAAAATCTGCTAATTTTTCAGATGACACGCCGAGCAACAAACCGCCGCTGGTTTGCGGGTCAAATAATAACATTTGTGCGGGTTCATCCAACTTCTCATCAAATTGTACATTCTTTTCAAAATGTCCCTTGTTATCGAACGCGCCGCCGGGAAAAATTCCTTTTTTGGCATAACCGTGTGCGCCGCTTAAGAAGGGAAGTTTTGAATTTTCAATGTACAACGAAACGCCGGATGCTTCTGCCATTTCCATACCGTGACCAAGGAAACCAAACCCGCTAATGTCTGTCCCGCCGCGCAGATCGAATTCCATTGCAAGTTGACCCGCCGTTTTGTTCAAGCGTGACATCCATTCGATGGCTTCTTTTACATCGCTATCCGAGGCTTTCTCTTGTTTAAGCGCGGTTGTCGTCACGCCGCCGCCCAATGGTTTTGTGAGCACAAGCGCATCGCCGACTTTCAATCCGCTTTTGGTGATCATCTTGCGCGGATCAACGAAACCGATCACGACCAAACCGTATTTTGGTTCTTTATCTTTGACAGTATGCCCGCCCGCGATAACCACGCCCGCCTCGCGTGCTTTCTCTGCGCCGCCGCGTAATATTTCAATAGAAATTTCCGTGGGCAGGTTATCCGGCAACGCCGCAATATTCAATGCAAGAAAAGGCTGTCCGCCCATTGCATATACATCCGAGAGACTGTTTGCCGCGGCGATCGTGCCATATTCATAAGCCGTATCCACAACGGGAGTAAAGAAATCAGTTGTCATCACAATCGCTTTGTCTTCGCTTAAACGCCAAACGGCCGCGTCATCCGGTGCTGCAAGACCAACCAACAGGTCCGGGTACGAGGCGGGATCGAAGATATCCTTGATGGGACGCAGAACCTGCGCCAGCGCGTCGGCGCTAAGTTTGGACGCTCAGCCTGCGCAAGTCGAAAGCGTAGTCAGGCGGATTTCGCGTCCAGTTTGTGGGATTGGCATTTCATCTCCAAAAAATGTGACCAATAACCAGTCTCTCTGGCTACTGGTCACACTGCTCATTAATTACTTTTTACTGAGCTGGGACTGTTCCAGTGTCTGGTAATGGCAGGATAAATTGATTGCCTGTGGGTATAAAAATGGTGGTCACGCCGGGGGCAAGTTTCAAGATATATTGATATTGCAATAAAGTAGGCGTGAGTGATTGTGACAGCAATTGATTAGCTTGCGCCTCAGCCTGCGCATTGATCAAGCGCGCTTCTGCTGCGCCCTTGGCCGCGATCACTGCCGCATCTGCCTGACCTTGCGCGGTCTGACGGGCCTGCTCCGCTTCCTGCTTCTTTGACTCGACAACGAACTTTGCTTGCTGCGCCTGCTGTTCAGCAACCTGCTTTTGTTCTACAGCCGCGGCATACTCATCGCTGAAACGAATGTTGCGCAGCAGGAAATCGGACATGATGATGTTATTGTCCTGCAGTTTTGATTCGATCTCAGTACGGATCGCAGTTTCCAACTCGGCGCGCTTCGTGCTGACCAGTTCTTCCACACCAAATTGTGAAACCGCATTGCGGATGGCCGCGCGTGCTACAGGTCTGACCACATTTTCTTCATAGCGGTTTTGCCAGACAGTATGCAACTGGATCAATTGTGTTGGGTCCACCGCATAAATGACCGAAGCGTCAATGAAGATCTGCTGACCGTCCTTTGTGCGCGCCTGAATCGAATCGTCGCCTTGTACTGTGCCCTCACTGGTTGTAGATGACATCGTATATGTTTGCCGCGCAATGGAATATTTCTGCACGCTCTCAACGAATGGAATGATCCAATGCAAGCCCGGGGTCAACGCTACTTCGCGGTAGCCCTTTGGCGCAAACGCTGAAATCACGACCCCGTACTCATTGGCTTGCAGGAATACCAACCCCGCGCCAACTGAGGTTAAAAGAATTGCGGCAACGAGTAGCACAACCACCAGCGAAGTTAATCCTTTTGTAGGTTGATTGCGGCTGGTACGCACGAAAATCATAACCAACACACCGACGAACCCGATCCAGACAAAGGACGCAAGCCCCTGTAGTAAAGTCGAAATACTCATTGTTTCCTCCGAAACATAAATTTTCCTGATTATAACTCTCTTGCTCACGCCCTCGAAGCGTGTTAATATTTCTCAAATGAAAACCGGTAAAGGTCAACTGCATGAAATTTATCTGGATTCCGGCGCCTGGATCATTTGTCCGCCCGAGCTGATTCCCGCCCCCGGACAATATCTGCTCGCCCACGCAGGCGGATCAGATTCACCGTTGGTTGTTCCTGTTTTCTTCAGCGACTCAGCGCCGAATGGATTCCGCTCTGCGCCGCTTTTGAAATCAGCCTGGCTTCCGGGCACGCGTCTCAATCTGCGCGGCCCGATCGGGCATGGATTTTCAATTTCGGCATCTGCACGCAAAGTGGCATTGATCGCATTCGATGATTCGCCTGCGCGTTTGCGCGGGTTGATCTCCAGCGCACTTAAACAAGAGGCTGAAATCGTTTTAGTCTGCAACTCGGTGGCGGATGAATTGCCAGAAGCCATAGAAGTTCAACCATTGCAAGCTATGGTTGACATATTCCACTGGGCAGATTATGCCGCGATGGATGTCCGGCGCGAGAACTTGCATCAGTTGATGGAAATGCTTGGGAAACAGGAGCATGTCCGGGCGAGGTCGGAAGCGCAGGTATTAGTCCGCGCGCCAATGCCCTGCGGGGCGCTTGCTGAATGTGGTGTCTGCGCATTAACGCTTCGTCATAAATGGAAAATGATCTGCAAAGATGGTCCTGTGTTTGATATCGAGGAATTGTTATAAAAACCTCCCGCACTGTGGGAGGTTTTAGTACCAGATCCTGAATGATGTTGTAGTGGTTGCGTTTAAGCCAATGTAGGCGCAGTTAATATCCGCGTAGATGAGACGGGCATAAGGCTGGTCAACGAATGAGAATGAGATGACACCCACGCCGTTGGAATCGGTTGTGATGACGGTTGAGTCGTTTCTTCCATCGGGCCAGTGTAAGGATGCCATACAACCAGCGTTGGATACAGGTTGCGCGTTTTGATCTTGCAGGATCAAAAAGATTGTCTGGTCGTCACTTGCCAACCTCACGGCGTTCTGCGCAAACGCGCGCACCTGCAGACTGGTAATAACTTTCGGGGCATTTCCAATTGGATTGGTTGAAGCCAGCAAGCCAGGGTCTTCCCCAAGGCTGTCAAAGTAGATGCGCCCGAGGTCTGAAACAACGACTCGCTGGCCTTCCGCTTTCCAGGGCTGCCATTCCAACCTTGTCTTTTCAAAGTATTGAACGAGTTTATCTTCATGATATTCAAACCCGGAGATGGGATAACCGAATTGCGCCGTGCCGCCATATTGGTCGAAGAATTCAAGAAAGGCAAAACAAACCGCATAACCCGTCTCTGGGTAGGTGCGGCATGCGAAGGAGTTGTTTATATTCTGTGTGCCGCTGGATACGAAGGTTTTTTGTCCCAGAGGCGTAAGTTGAACACGCTCCCCGGCGGGCAGTTCTGCGTGGTACTCAAAACGTGCGCGCTGGAAGTATTGCACGGTCTCCCCGTCTTTGCTGACGAATTCCTCTGTGATGGGGTAGCCATAGAGAAAAATTGCATTCGGGTTGTTGTCATAAAATCCCAAGAACTCCCCTTTAACATTGTGACCGGTCTCGCTAAAATATTTCGACTCCAGCGTTTGAGCGTAAACAGAAACCCAACCAGCGCCAAGTAAACCAATTGCTGTGATTATTGCAATGATTCGTCTGAACATTATCATCTTGTTCATTATACTCAGAAATATTTAACAGGACAATACAAACAGCTAACTGAGATCATTACTTATTAATGCCTGAATGATCTTTTCAGCGGCGTGACCATCGCCATAAGGATTGACCGCCTTGGCCATTTCTGCATATGCGATTTCATTATCCAAAAGTCGCTTCGCCTCCTGGAAGATGCGGCTGGTTCCTGTTCCCACAAGTTTGAGTGTCCCCGCCGCGACTCCCTCCGGGCGTTCGGTCACCTCTCTCAGGACAAGAGTCGGGATGCCAAAGGCGGGCGCTTCTTCCTGAATCCCCCCTGAATCCGTGAGGATGAGCGCGGTGTGTTTCATCAGGTGGACAAGCGGCAAATAATCCAAGGGCGGGAGCAGGGTAATGTGGTCTTTGCCTTTGAGAAGCCGATAGACAGGTTCCTGCACGTTTGGGTTCAAGTGGACAGGATACACGATTTCCACGTCGCCGCGTTTTGCCAGTTCGATCAGTGCCTGGCAAATATCTTCCATCGGTCTTCCAAAATTCTCGCGGCGGTGAGCGGTAACAAGAATTAACTTCTTATCATCATTGCCAATGTCATTGCGAGGAGGGTGCTCTTCCCGACGAAGCAATCCCCCTGCACTAGGAGACTGCTTCGCTATCGCTCGCAGTGACATAATTAATTCAGTAATCTCCGCAGGTTCATCTTGTTTTGAAACATATTGCAGCGCGTCAATGACTGTGTTCCCTGTAACTTTGATAATGCTTTCATCAATCCCTTCGCGCAAAAGGTTTTGTTTTGACCATTCGGTCGGCGCGAAATGCAAGTCAGCGGTCACGCCGGCCACGCGGCGATTGATCTCTTCCGGGAAAGGCTGCCATTTATCGTGGGTGCGAAGTCCCGCCTCTACGTGACCGAATTTGATGCGGTGATAATATGCAAGCAGGGAGGTCATCGCAACTGTGGTTGTATCGCCCTGCGCTAAAACCCAATCGGGTTTGAAATCTGTAATAACGGGGTCGAGGTTGGTAAAGATCGCTGCGCTTAACTGCGCAAGGGATTGGTCATCCCGCATCAAGTCCAAATCATAATCAGGTGTGACCTCAAATAAACTCAATACCTGATCCAGCATTTGACGATGTTGGGCTGTGACGCAGACGCGCGATTCCACACCTGCTGATTGAGCAAGCAGTCTCACAATCGGAGCCATTTTCACGGCTTCCGGCCTTGTACCGAATACGGAGAGGACTCTCAATTTGCGATTTCCCATTTACGATTTTTGATTGACCGCTGGCGATTTATTGTCGCCGAGATGGAATAGTTGAAAGCCAGATTCTTTCCATGCTTCGCTGTTCCATCCATTAACGGCGTCTATCGCGATACGCGCTTTGGTTTTTTTTGCGATTTCTTCCGGATTTAACTGGCTGAATTCTGTGTGTTTTACCAATAACATGATCGCATCTGCATCTTTTATTGCATCTTCAAGCGAGGAAGCCATTTGAATGTCCGGTAGATTTGCATCCGGTTTGAAAGGCTCCCATACTTTTACTTGTGCGCCTTCATCTTGAAGCAGGTGCACTACTTCGTTTGCAGGGCTTTCGCGCAGGTCATCTACATCAGGTTTGTAAGCTAAACCAAGCACGGCAATTTTCTTCTTTGAAAGCGTGACCAATGCGCGTTTGACAGTATCCACCACAAAATGTGGTTGCGCATCATTCACCTGCCGTGAGTGATAGATGAGAGGGGTTAACTCTGGAGCGGCTTCCACAAAGAACCACGGATCCACGCTGATGCAATGTCCGCCCACGCCGGGGCCCGGGCTGAGGATCTTTACGCGCGGATGCAGGTTTGCAATTGAAATTGCCTCCCATACATCCACGCCAAATTTATCTGCAAGGCGGGAGAATTCGTTTGCGATTGCGATATTAACATCGCGGTAGGTATTCTCCATCAATTTGACCATTTCAGCAGTAGTGGCATCGGTCTGGATAATCTGTCCTTGAACGAAAATTGAATATAGTTCTTTTCCCGCTTCCGCTGATTGGGGGGAGACGCCGCCGATGACGCGCGCGTTCTCGATCAATTCACGCATGATCTGTCCCGGCAAAACCCGTTCGGGAGAATAAGCCAAATGAAAGTCGCGCCCAGCTTCGAGTCCGGTACGAGCGAGGAGCGGGGCAATCAAATCCACAGTCGTGCGTGGAGGGGAAGTCGACTCAAGCACAACCAGATTCCCTTTCTTCAAAAATGGCAGGATGGATTCTGCTGCTGAGATCACTGCGCGCATATCCGCCAGTTTGTAGGTCATACCGTTGTACTCGCCGAATTTGTTCTCATGAAACGGAGTCGGAACGGCAATGATGAAGGCATCTGCCTCTTCAGGTTTGCTCGCAACTCTAAATTTGCCAGAGCGAATGGCTTTGGTCACCTCCTCGCGCAAGCCAGGTTCGTGAATATGGATCTCGCCTCTATTCAGGGTCTCGATAATGTGAGAATTAATATCCACGCCAAGGACATTGACTCCATGTGCGGCAAATGTGGAGGCGGTAGGGAGACCGATATAGCCAAGCCCGATGACACAAATCTTTTGAAATTTCACTCAAGCTCCTAGGATAATTAAGGATTAGGGAAAGGTTTATTAGGATTGTAGTTACCGCTATTAAACTGAACAAGTTTGCTCCAATCAATTTCGCCAGTTTTTTTATCACAGAATTTGTTAATGAGTTGCTTTGTAAGTATATTAATGATTCCGCCACGCTTCTTTAAGAAATCGTCATTATGTTTCTTTGCCTCGTAGCCAATCGGATCAACAATTTCAATATATAGATTTGGATTCTCGCTAATTAAATACCAGAAATTCTGCCCAACAATTTTCATGTAACCACGTATAAACGAGGTTTTTGTTTTTCCGTAACAAATCCCTAAAACTGATTGAACATTAAGAGTATGATGGGATTGCTTGAGGCGAGCGACAGCTGTTTTCAAATCTTGTTCAAGTTTATCTTGCTGGGAACTATTTCCCCAATTCGGCCCTGATTTTACAGATACAACATAATGCGTGTTGCTATTGAAAAATTCTAAGTCAACACCTTGTGCTGTAGATTTATGTCCATTGCAAGTTTGTTCTGCGACAAAAACAGCAAGCCCTTCAAGAAAATCTCCAAATAGTTTTTCTTCTGATGAAGACAAAAAAGCATTTAAAAGATCATCAATTAATTCACTAGCTTTGCTTAGGTTTTTTGCTTTGAATAAGTACGGGTTTTTTGTTAACAACTTTTCAAGGTTTAACTCTGCCAAAGACTTTAGTTTTCTTTGGTGAAAATCCACTATATTTTCGTTTACATAATCTCTTACATGGTTCAAATTGAGAGAGTTCATTTTTTACCGTTCTTTCCGTTTTTGGAAACAGTGTATTTCCCCTTTTTTTCGGCAATAATTGGGAGTTTTAACTGTTTTCCAAAGACACGTTGATTAGAAAGTTGGATGTATTCGATATTTATATCAATACCTATGAAGTGTCTGCCCAAATTCAAAGCGGCTAATAGCGTTGTGCCTGAGCCTGCAAACGGGTCAAGAACAGTATCGCCTGATTTTGTAAATAATTTGATGAACCACTCAGGCAGATCAAGCGGAAATACTGCGCTGTGATTCTTGTTTCCTGTTTCAGTTGCCATGTGGATAACATTGGTAGGATAGACCTTGTCTCTTCCAATCCAATTCGATACATTTTTTCCAAAGCCGCTGCCTGCTTTAGATTCATCTCTTATTTTGTCTGTGTCACTCAATTTGGACAGGCGGTCTTTTGCCCAATCTCCAACAGGAATCATGACGGTTTCCTGATACATGGAAAAGTTTTTTTCCTTATTAAATTGAATTAATCTTTCCCAGTTATCACGAAAACGATTCGGCCATTTCCCAGGATAGGAATTTTTTTTGTGCCAGATATATTCCTCTGTCCATAACCAGCCTTGTTCACGCATTTTCAAGATTAAATCAAGAACGTAAGTATGTCGTTCCCCATCCACAACTCTTTCTTTGATATTCAATATAAAAGTCCCTGTAGGTCTTAAGACGCGTTTAAATTGCGCGGCTTTTGGCAAAAACCAGTTGACGTATTCATCAGGTTTTATACCGCCATAAGATTTTGTTCGTTGGTCTGCATAGGGTGGGGACGTGAAAATTAAATCAATCGAATTGTCGGGAAGGTCTTGTAAAACTTTCACGCAATCTCCCTGAATAATTTTGTCTAAATAATCTTTTTTTGTCATTTTCAACCAGGTTGGGCAGGTAATTTTTTTAAGTCAGTTTATTCTAACTCAAAACCAATGAAGCGTGAAATGACGAGGCTATTTATTCCGTTTTCCGTAAATAGGATCGAATTCATTCATTTGTTGTATAATCAAATGGAGGCACAATGGACTTTCTACTTGAACCGAACATTGCGTACCTGTTCTTGCTTGGCGGCATTTTACTTGGCTTGATAGCGCTTGTAAACCCGGGTACCGGCTTCTTTGAAGTAGGCGCATTCTTTTGTCTTGCGCTGGCAGGATATGCAGTCTACAACCTGTCCTTCAATGGGTGGGCTCTGGTTATTCTTGTTCTGAGCATTGTTCCATTTCTCTATGCCATTCAGAAACCCAAACGCGAACTATATCTCGGGTTTTCCATTCTTCTCCTGGTAACAGGCTCTGTGTTTTTGTTTTCAGTGGATGGCTGGCGGCCCGCAGTTAATCCGTTGTTCGCGCTGGTGGCTTCCGGTTCGATGGCGGCGTTTCTGTGGATCGCTGTCCGCAAGTCTGTTCAGGCTGTGAATGCGCCCCCATCCCATGATCTTGAAGCCCTGGTCGGATTAACCGGCGAGGCGCGGACGAAGATCCGGGATGAAGGCAGCGTGTACGTGGCCGGCGAGATGTGGTCGGCAAAAAGCAGCGATAATAATCCCATATCTGCCGGCAGTTTAATTCGTGTGGTCCGTCGCGAGGGATTTGTCCTCGTCGTAGAAGAAATCAGTACGTAAAAGAAGGAGAAATATCATGGAAACATTTGGTTTTGTCACTTGTTTGGTAGGCGCTATCGTTGTCATTGGTTTTATATTCCTTGCCAATGCCATCCGTATCGTGCCTGAATATCAGCGCCTGGTTGTATTTCGTCTTGGTCGGTGTGTAGGCGCGCGCGGGCCCGGCATCGTTCTCCTCATCCCCATTGTTGACCGCGGTGTCAAGGCAGACCTGCGCGAACAGGTGCGCGAAATTCCCCAGCAAACTTCGATTACCAAAGATAACGCGCCGATCTCAATTGACTTTTTGTGGTACTTCAAAGTGCTGGACCCCGCCGAATCGGTTTTGCAGGTGGGTAATTTTGAAGCCGCCGCTGCGGGTATTGCGGCAACCACATTACGCGCCGTCATCGGCGGCATCATGCTCGATGAAGTGTTATCTCAAAGAGAGCATATCAACACCATGCTCCGCACCCGCCTTGATGAAGTGACGGGGCGCTGGGGCGTAAAAGTTACAAACGTCGAAATCCGCGAGATCATCCCGCCGCGCGATGTTCAGGATGCGATGAACCGCCAGATGACGGCAGAGCGCGTGCGCCGCGCGTTGGTGACTGAGTCCATGGGTGACCAGCAGGCGGCGATCAACCGCGCAGAAGGTACCAAGCAGGCGGCGATCTTGTCGGCTCAGGGCGAACGGGAGTCCAACATCCTGCGCGCAGAAGGCGATAAAACAGCCCAGGCTTTACGCGCCGAAGGTTTCGCCGTCGCTTTGGAAGCTATTTTCAACGCCGCCAAGCTGGTAGATCAAAAGACGATGACCTTGCAGTATTTTGAAACGCTCAAGTCCATTGGGGCAAACCCATCCACCAAGTACATCTTCCCGATGGAATTCACCAGCATGCTGGATAACTTCCTCGGCAAAGATGTGAAAAAGTAGAAACGTAAACAGGTAAACACATGGACAGGTAGAAAGTGGAGAATTGATATTCCACTTTCTACCTTTTTTTATTGATACAATCCCCCTATCCATGGAAATTATTAAGACATCCCTCCTCGATCTCAACGCGCTTCGAAAATTGGAACAGGCAAGTTTTGGGAAAGATGCATGGCCCTTGTTTGACCTGATCGCTGTACTGACCTTCACTGATGTGATTCGACTTAAAGCGGTGGAGGATGACCAGATGGTTGGATTCGTGGCTGGCGATCCGCATCCGCGCGACGGGTGGGGCTGGGTTGCCACGATTGCAGTGGATCCACGGCATCGGCAAAAAGGCATAGGGCGCGCATTGTTACAGGCTTGCGAAAGCAAACTTGGAGTGCCAAGAGTGCGTTTGACCGTGCGTACTTCGAATCATGTTGCCATCGCCATGTATGAAAAAGAAGGCTATACAACAACTGATATTTGGAAAGCCTACTACAATGACGGCGAAGACGGCCGGGTCATGGAGAAGGAACTGTGAACGTGGGGCCGACCATTAGCCATGTAGGGATATGACCATTTGCTGTCTGGGTTTCGCCCACATGAGAAATTATGAATAAATATGTATTTTCTTATCCGCTTGTATAAGGTATATAATCAGCTAATATGTTTGAAACTCTCTCCCCCCCTGTTTGGGTAAACACAACACAATTATTAAAACAAATGGTGGATGATCTTGCCTCGCAGGACCGTGTGGCAGTGGACACCGAATCCAATAGTTTGCATGCCTTCCGTGAACAAGTTTGTTTGTTGCAATTCTCAACTTCAAAAACGGATTATCTCCTTGACCCGCTGGTGTTAAAGGATTTAAGCATACTTGCACCCATCTTTTCAAACCCAGGAATCGAAAAGGTTTTCCATGCCGCCGAATATGACCTGATCTGCCTGCGGCGTGATTTTGGATTCTCTTTTGTAAACCTGTTTGATACCATGCAGGCCGCGCGCGTGCTGGGTTACCCGGCAGTTGGCCTGGACAGATTGCTTGGTGATAAATTCAAAATCAAAATGGATAAGCGCCATCAAAAGGCGAATTGGGCGGCGCGCCCGCTGACAAAGGATCAAATCCATTATGCGCGCCTGGATACGCATTATCTCTTTGACCTGCGTGATGCTCTTGAACAGGAATTGCGTGAAAAACAACGTCTCGAGTACGCCTTGGAGGATTTCAATCGCGCTTGTGTAATGGAAGAGCAAAAACAAAGACTCAACGGGGAATCGTGGGAGCGTTTTTCGGGACGCAAGGATATTTCATTGCGTGAATTAACCGTCATTTCCCAATTGTGCAAATGGCGCGATAAGGAAGCAGCGAAATTGAATCGCCCGCCTTATAAGGTTGTGATGGATGAAATCTTTGTTGCTTTGGCAAAAAATCCGCCGGAGCAGAAAGTGGATCTATCCGCGGCTGGTTTGAGCGAAAAGCAGATAAAACTATGGGGCGACCAGGTTTTATCTGCAATCAGGCACGGGGTGAAGGCTCCGCTTGTTGAACGGAAGCAGCTGGAACGCAAGAATGATGCGGTTCTTCGCCGCCTTGAAAAACTAAAAGCCTGGCGCAAATCCATCGGGATGGAAATGCAGGTTGAGTCCGATATTATTTTGCCCAAGCCATATTTGGGATTATTATCTGAAAACCCGCCAAAGACCCTGGATGAATTGCGCGATTTAATGAAGGACACTCCCTCGCGCGTGGACAGGTTCGGTGCGGAAATCTTAATGGTGTTGGGAGTGAAGCTTGCGAATTAATTTCCACGGCGCGGCGCATACGGTGACGGGTAGCCAGCATTTGTTGGAGATTAACGGCTCGAAGTTGCTTTTGGATTGCGGGTTGTACCAGGGCAGGCGCGCGGATACTTATGAACGTAATTTGAATTTTCATTATGACCCAAAGACTGTGGATGCTGTCATTCTTTCACACGCGCATATTGATCATGCAGGGAATTTGCCGAATCTGGCGAAGCGAGGATTTGAAGGACTCATCTACGCCACGCGTGCGACAGCTGACCTGGCTAGTCTGATGATCCGGGACTCCGCGCATATTCAAGAGTCGGATGCAGAGTTTGTGAATAAGAAACGCGCTCAACGCAGCGAGCCGCCGATCGAGCCATTGTACACGGAACAGGATGCGGAAGAAGTTGCGGGCATGTTCAAAGGCGTGGATTATGTTGAGGCCTTTGAATCCATCCCAGGTGTGATCGCGCGCTTTTACGAAGCGGGACATATTCTCGGCTCGGCGGGTGTTTCGCTTGAGATCGAGGAGAAGGGCAGGAAGATCCGTTTGTGGTTTTCCGGTGATATTGGCAGATATAAATTGCCTTTATTACGCGACCCTGTTTTGCCTGATGCGGCTGATTACATGATCATGGAATCAACCTATGGCGATAAGCCGCACCGTGACCCTGAGAATGCGTACACTGAATTCCGCGATGTTGTGAAGCGCACTGTGGAGCGCGGTGGGAAGGTGATCGTGCCGGCTTTCGCGGTGGGACGCACTCAGGAATTGGTATATAACTTAAATCAAATGATGAGTGATGGCGATGTGCCGCGCGTGCCGGTGTATGTGGATAGTCCGCTGGCGGTGAATGCGACGGATGTTTTCAAACGTCACCTGGAATGCTTTGATGATGAAACAGCCAGATTTGTGGCAGAAGCGCGTCATCCTGCGCTGGATTTCAAAATGTTGACCTACATCAGAAATGTGGACGAGTCGAAAGCCTTGAACGAACGCAGCGACCCGATGATTATCATCTCCGCTTCGGGCATGGCCGAAACGGGGCGCGTTGTCCATCACATTCGCAACAATATTGAGAATCCGAAGAATACAATTTGCATCGTCTCATGGCAGGCACCGGATACGATGGGACGCAGGCTGGCAGACCGTGAACCGCAGGTACGCATCTTTGGCGAAGTATACAAACGCAAATGTGACATCGCCACCATCGGCGGACTCTCTGGCCACGCGGGGCAGGACCTGCTCGTGAAATATGCTCTGAGCGTAAAAGACACAGTCAAACAGATCTTTTTGGTTCACGGCGAAGAAAAACAAGCCATGACCTTGAAGGGTTTGTTGAAAGATCAAAAATTAGACCGCATTCACTATCCCGAATTGCATGAGAGTGTGGAGTTATAAGAATTATCCGCAGATTTGGCAGATTACGCAGATTATTTTCGATTATAATTTGCGCCGCTTCACGTGACACTTAAGAAACCTGACACGTGACACCTTATTGGGGAGGTGCCAGAGAGGTTGAATGGGATAGTCTCGAAAACTATTGTGGGCTCCGGTCCACCGAGGGTTCGAATCCCTCCCTCCCCGCCAGACGAACCTCCGAGGTCTTTAAGACCTCGGAGGTTTTATTTTTAGTGGTAAGATTCCTTCAATGAAACTAAACCTTGCCCTTGCCCAGATCAATACCAAACTTGGGGATGTGGAAGCGAATCTTGCCAAGCATCTGGATTACATCAAGCAAGCCAAGTCTGAAAAAACAGACTTACTCGTCTTCCCCGAGCTTTCCCTTACTGGATATGTCTTACAGGATTTAGTTGCCTCAGTCGCTCGCAAGCCGACGGAGGATGACCTCGTTTTCAAGCATTTGCTCAAGGCGAGCCGCGATCTGGACCTGGTGGTTGGGTTCGTGGACGAAGACTACCGTCACCGCTTTTACATTGCCTCCGCCTATCTTTCTAACGGAAAAGTCCTTCACGTTCACCATAAAATTTATTTGCCGACATATGGCTTATTTGATGAAGGTCGTTTCTTTGCATGGGGCGATTCGATCCGCGCATTTGATACACGCTTTGGCCGCGTGGGCATGCTCATCTGTGAAGATTTCTGGCACGCCTCGCCGCCTTACTTACTCTGGCTTGATGGCGCGGATATTATGCTCTTCTCCTCCGCCTCGCCTGGGCGCGGATTGAACGATAAAGAAAAACTTGAATCCGCGCGATGGGTGGAACGCGTGATCAAAGCCTATGCCAGCATGTTCACATCCTTTGTTGCACATGCCAATCGTGTGGGCTACGAAGACGGTCTGCACTTCTGGGGCGGGGCAACGCTCTTTGACCCAAACGGAGAAGAGATCGCCATCGGACCGTATAACAAAGAAGCCCTTACCTTTGCCCAAATGGATTTAAATCAACTTCGCCGTACACGCGCCCGATTACCATTGCTCCGCGACGAACGCACCAATCTTGTGCAAAAAGAACTATCGCGGATTTTAGCTAAGTAAAGGTGCACTGTGACAACTCCAAATACGCATACCATCGTTGTCCCGCCCATCAATAAACGCAAGCGCATTCCGCAAGCGGCTATTGATGACGTGGTTCGGCAAATAGCGGAAAAATTCCAACCAAACAAGATTATTCTGTTTGGCTCGTATGCGTATGGGAAACCAACACAAATAAGCGATGTGGATTTGCTGGTGGTGATGGATTCGTCCATTAAAGAGAATCAGTTATCAGTCACTATTCGTAGGGCAATTAATTACCACTTTGGGCTTGATCTCATTGTGAAAACCCCAAAGTCCCTTTCAAGCAGAATTGACATGGGAGATTTTTTTCTAAAAGAAATTTTGCAGAAGGGTAAGGTTCTTTATGAACAAGATACTCGCTGAGTGGATATCAAAAGCAGAAGGTGATTATGCCGTTTTATATCGTTATCATGGAGCATCAGCAGATCAAACTGATGCAGACAAAGCGTTTGGCGACACTGAAAAGATTAGAATGATTATGCGCCTAAAACTTGAACTCCATGACTGATATTATCCTCTCCATCAACACCGACCTTGCGCGTGATATTCTCACTGGATTCATTAAATCCGAGGTTACGCGTGTGGGGTTGTCTCACGCAGTGGTTGGCCTTTCTGGCGGACTCGACTCTGCCCTCTCATGTGTTTTAGCTGCTGAAGCCCTCGGCGCAGAGAATGTTCTCGCTGTGCGGATGCCTTACAAAGCCTCCAGCAAAGATTCACTGGATCACGCACAACTGCTTATTGACCAACTGGGCGTGCAAAGTAAAACGATTGAAATCACTGACATGGTCGACCCGCTCTTCAAGCTTGATCCTCAAATATCAAAGATACGTATAGGCAATATCATGGCACGCGAACGCATGATCGTACTCTATGATCAAAGCGAAGTCTTCAAAGGACTCGTGATCGGCACGAGCAATAAGACTGAAATACTGCTTGGCTACAGCACCATTTATGGTGACTCTGCCAGTGCGATCAATCCGATTGGTGATCTTTATAAAACACAAGTCCGTCAACTTGCCCGTGCCATGAATATCCCCGCGCCGATCATTGACAAGACTCCCACCGCGGATTTGTGGGAAGGCCAAACTGATGAAGGTGAATTGGGATTCACTTACGAAGAAGCGGATAAACTTCTTTATCTCATCGTTGACCAGCGTTACTCTCCACAAGAGGCTATCGAAGCGGGCTTCAACGAAAAATTTGTCAACACGGTCACAGCGCGCATCCGCCGCTATCAATTCAAACGCATGCAGCCGCCGATCGCAAAAATCAGCAACCGCACCATCGGCTATGACTTCTTATATTTGCGCGATTGGGGTACTTGATGGGATTGCACATTCCACCTTCGCTCAGGCATAAACGCTTCTTCTACCTTTGGCTTGGACAATTAATCTCCATAGCGGGAACCCAGATGCAGATCTGGGCTTTATTTTGGCATATCAACCAATTGAATAAAAATCCCATTGCATTAGGTGGTATTGGACTCGCTCGCATTTTGCCCGTCATCATTTTTTCTTTGATCGGCGGCGCAGTTGCGGATTCCAGGAATCGACGCACAGTGTTGTTCATTACCCAAACGATTGCGGCGCTTCTCGCTCTGACCCTGGGCCTGCTCACCCAATTTGGGCAGATCACCATCTGGCACATTTACGCGATCACCGCTCTTCAAGCTGTTGCCATCGCGTTTGACGGTCCGTCACGACAGGCTTTGGTTCCCAACCTTGTCCCTGCGAAGGATCTTCCAAACGCATTCAGCATGACGTTCACGGCTTTTCAAGCAGGTTCCGTGATCGGACCCGCTTTAAGTGGAGTGGTCATCGCCCTCGCAGGCCAGTCTGCTGTTTACTATATCAACGCATTTTCATTTATCTCGGTGGTCATTGCGCTTGTAATGATCGGTGACGTGCCGCAGACGATCTCTGAAAAAATGGCCGGCATAAGCATGGAGTCTATTCGTGAGGGGATTCATTTCATCCTCAGCAGGCCTGTTATTCTTTCATCCATGCTTTTGGATTTTGTGGCAACGTTCTTCGCTTCGGCGAATACATTGCTGCCTATCATCGCAACGGGCATATTGCATGTCGGTGTTGTGGAATATGGGTATCTTTCCGCGGCTCAGGCGGTTGGCGCGGTGCTGGTGGCATTGGTCATTTCACAGGTCAGGAATTTGCGCAGGCAGGGACAGTTGTTTCTTGGTGCGGTGGTTGTATTTGGGATAGCTACAATCATCTTCGGCTTAACGAGGTCGCTATTGATCGCATGGCTGGCGCTTGCCACAACAGGCGCGGCGGACGGGGTCAGCACGATCATCCGCAATACCATTCGCCAATTGCAAACGCCCGATCACATCCGCGGAAGAATGACCAGTGTCAACCAGATATTTTTTCAAGGCGGACCGCAGCTTGGTGAAATGGAAGCGGGCACAGTGGCGCAATTTTTTGGAGCGCCGTTTGCGGTCATTAGCGGGGGGATCGGTTGTATTCTGGGAACTGTGCTTATCATCCGCAAATGGCCGCAGTTGATCAACTACAACGGCGAAGAGCCAATGCTTGCAGGTATGACGGCGGGTTGAGTCAAAAGTGACAGTCACCTTTAAGGTGACTGTCACTTTCTTGCATCACGCTCATGCCTTCGCCTTGGGATGGGTTTTCGATCAGGCGTTTTATTTCGACCAATACGGCTTGATGAATAACCGCAGTTTCGGTTGTCCCCAAATCTTTTGCATAAATGGGCTTGCCAATTTGCACACGTACATGCACATCTTTTTTCTTGAATGCCACATGTGCCAGCAATTGAAACGTGGCAGCCAACTTCTCTCTTTCTTCCTTGGTCTTTTTAATTCCAAGAAGAAAATGTCTTGCGGCTTTATCCCAGACAACACTTCGCACTAAAACGGGGAGCACTGCGGTTTCTGGCGCCATACGGATAAATACACCAGCGCTGTCTGTCCATGTTTGCAGTGAGTCCAGAGCGCCCTCATGCACATCAGGGTCGGGTTCAATGTGACCTGCGGGGAAGGTCAATGCCGCGCCGCCGTTGCGTAAATGGGATGTGACCTGCCTTACAAAGCTGACTCTCGATGCCACATCATCCTTTAAATAAAAAAGATGTTTGCTTGTGTTGGGAAGTGAATTAAGAAAAGGGCGGTCAAGTGCGATGATCTTCAGGTCTGGGCGGTTGAGCGCGCAAAACAGGGCGAGGGTGTCGCTCATGCCTGGGTGATTGGATAACGCCAGAAAAGCGGAATCAGGCAGCCCTGACGCGAAGCGTGTCGAAAGGTCCAGACCAAAGACTCGCACATCACGGACGAAGTGTCTTTGTGTCAGGCGCGAGGCTTCCACCAATCCGCGTTCACCCACAGCTATGTCAAATTCCACGATGAATTCAGCAAAGGTCCGTGCGGGTTTATAAAAAACTTTTCGTAAGAGACGCGCGAGCACAGGTCGGTTTTGCCAGCCAAAGGATGCAATAAGGTCATTGAGATTGATCTGGGTCAGGATTTCAAAGTTGGAGGTCATTCGGGTTCCATTGAAAAATGTAATGGATACCCCTCCGCGCCTGCCGTAAAATGCGCCTTGTCGATTCTTTTTTCGGCTTCGGATTTTGGAATCGTTTGCACGTATGCATTGCCGTATATATGCGCGGCGAGCATGATCTCCGTCGCTCTTGGATTGGACAGGTAAAAGATGGTTTTGAGAACTTCCACAACAAAAACCATCGACGTCACCGCATCGTTGTGGATAATGACGCGATAGAGCGGCTCAAGTTCCGTTTCGGTTACTTCGATGATCTCGATTTCAGGGGTGATTTGAAATATCATCTCTCGTTCGTCAGTTGATCGATTTCGTCTGCTGTCAATTCGATCTCTGCCGCCTCGAAATTTTCGCGGATGTGAATCGGATTGGCCGACATGGGGATGGTGATGACACACGCTTGGGAGATGACCCACGCCAGTGTGATCTGATATATGTTGGCGTGATGCGCCTTTGCTATTTCTTCCAGTTTTTTGTTCGAGAGCAGGTTGCCTTCGTCTACGGGGGAGTAGGCTGTGAAAAAGATATCGTTTTTCTGGCAGTACTCCCGCATCCCGTTTTTGACATATGAACGGTCGGATAAACTATACGGGACCTGGTTTGTGACGATGGGCGTTTCGGAAAGTTTTTGCGATTCCTTGAGAAGCTTCAAATTAAAATTGCTCACACCGAGATGCTTTA
Organism: Chloroflexota bacterium; assembly: GCA_016866215.1. Taxonomy (GTDB): domain Bacteria; phylum Chloroflexota; class Anaerolineae; order Anaerolineales; family Villigracilaceae; genus Villigracilis. Next base: position 99,686 of record VGNE01000003.1, read on the forward strand.
CCTTTTCAACGCGCACCAGTTTGTTCAAAGCACGAAATGTATCTTCGAGATCCATTCCCGCAGAAGGCCAGTGGATGAGATACAGGTCCAAATAATCCATTTGCAGGCGGCGCAGGCTGTTTTCACACGAACGAAGAACATTATCAAATTGAAGATGCGACGGCGTAACTTTGCTTGTGATGAAAAGCGCATCTCTCTTGACCTTTGACTTGCGGACTGCTTGCCCAAGCAATTCCTCCGCGTGACCGTTCGCGTACATCTCTGCCGTATCGAAATGGGTGTAACCAACCTCCAGCGCAGAGAGGAGAGCAGTCATCGAAGCGGAATCAGTTGTCGGGTCTGCGGATGAGCCGCCGCCGATCTTCCAGGTGCCGAATCCGATTTTGGGGAGAGTCAGGCTTGGGATAGAATCGAATTTCATCTGACCTTTATTTTTCATGTCTCCCAATCGACACCTCCGCCGATGGGCTCCGCTTCCGCTTCCGATAATAATTTTTCGGCAGCTTCAATTTGCTCCTTGTCGCCGATAAAGCCAATGCGGTCTTCCGCCTCAAAGATGGTGTGTGATTTTGGATTTGCCATTGCTTGTTTGTTGCGTATGATCGCCACCACCGATGCTCCTGTTCGAGCGCGGAGATTGGCTTCAGCGAGGGTCTGCCCTACGAACGGGTTTCCTGCTGGAAGCCTTAACCAGATCACTTCTATGTTCGCCATGGCATTGATCATATCGTGCAGGAGGCGATGTTCTTCCTCTGTGTTGACTTGCATATCATAATGATCGCGTCGCACTGCATCCATATAGCGGATGATCTCGTGTAAGGGGAAATCCAGTTTGAGGAGAGTGTGCCGCACAATTTCCAGACCGCCTTCCAATTCAGGGTGAATGACATCCTGAGCACCAAGTTGCGTGAGATGATTTATCCCTTCCTCTGTTGTGGCGCGGGCAATGATGGGCAGCTTGGGAGAGATGTCACGTGCTGTGGCAACAACTAATTCGCTAGCGGCTTCATCGGGACCTGCAACTACGAGGGCGCGCGCTCGTTCAAGACCTGCATGTGTCAACACTTCAGAGTTGGATGCGTCTCCATACAGGCTGGGGATTCCGCGTTGATTGATCTCTTCAATACGCTCTGCGTCCGAGTCGATGACGAGATGCGGGATGGACATCTTCTCTAGTAGGTTAACAATATGATGTCCAACTCGGCCGTATCCGACGATGACCACATGGCCTTCGATTGTCTCTTCTATCTGGACAGGCACTGATTTGTGGTGATTGATCAACTGCCACAATGCTGGTTTTTTTTGCAACCATTTTTCAGCTGGGTTAATTAGGTGAAACATCAACGGGTTAACTGTAATGGATAATAATGCGACCGCCAGCAACAGCGAATATTGGTCTTGATTTAGTAATCCAAGCCCAATGCCCGCCTGACCGAGGATGAATGAGAATTCGCCGATCTGGCTTAAGCCAGCGGCTATAACCAACGAGGTGCGCGCCTGCCATGGGAAGATTGCGCCAAGTAGCAATGTCACAATGGTTTTTCCAACCACGATCAACAAGGCCAACGCTATGACATAGCCTGTGTTATTGAAAAGGTAAATGGGATTGGCGAGCATGCCGATGGAGACGAAGAATAGTACAGCGAATGCCTCGCGGAATGGGAACACATCTGCGCCAACCTGATGACTGAGCGGTGATTCACTGACGACCACGCCTGCGACAAAAGCTCCCAATGCAAATGAGACACCAAATAATTCCGCTGCGCCAAGTGCGGTGCCAAGTGTGATGGCGAGGATCGCAAGGATGAATAACTCGCGTGAGCGAGTGTGTGCGATGCGCAGCAATATCCAGGGGATTAGTCGCTTGCCAACAAACATAATGAGAAGAACGAATGCGCCCGCCTTGATGAGGGTTAAAACAAGTCCTTGCCAGTCGAATTGACCGGCTGTATTTGCGAGGATCGGCATCAGGACCAGGATCAAAACTGTTGCAATATCTTCCAGAATCAACCAGCCCACCGCTGCTTGTCCATGCGGCGTATTAAGCAAACCGTTATCTATTAAACCTTTAAGGAGAACTACTGTACTTGCGATGGAGATTGCTAGTCCCAACACAATACCGGAAGAAACCGTCCACCCCCAGAGTTGGCTCAAGCTAAATGCCATCAGTGTGGTAAGGAACATTTGTCCCAATGCACCTGGAACGGCAATTGCGCGCACCTTCCAGAGATCGTTCAACGAGAAATGCAAGCCGACGCCGAACATCAGGAAGATCACCCCTAATTCTGCAAGCTGGCTGATCGTTTCTGTATCTCCGACAAATCCTGGAGTGAATGGGCCGATGGCGATGCCTGCCAGTAAATATCCCACGATGGTTGGCAGCCCAATGCGGCGGGCGATAACACCTCCAATAAATGCAACTACCAACGCCACAACGATATTAATGAGCAATGTTATTTCGTGCATGGCTTCATCCAAACTTATTAGGTCAACTCTCGGTTCGACAACTCTATTTTACACAAAAAACCCCGTCTCCGTTGATTTGGAGGCGGGATGCTGATTCCTGTTTGCTAATTACTGATCTATGCGGGTACTTTATCCCACTCTTTTTGTGTGTGTCTCAAAGCCTCTTTTGAGAGCTTCATAATTCTTCGGAAGCAAGTGTTTGTGCCGTGCAGGCAGGTGAGCTTCTAGCGCCTTCTCCACATCTTTCAATGAGACTTGGGATAATGCGGTGAGTAATGCGCCGACCGCCACCATGTTCATCAATTTCTTATCGCCGATCCCTTCGGCAATCTCGTTGCACGGAACAAGGATGACATGAATGTCATTGCGTTGTGCGCCGCGATCCACCATGGACTGGTTCACGATCAACGTTCCGCCCGCTTGCATCAACGGTTCATACTTGTCAAATGACGGCAGGTTCAACGCAATTGCCAGCGGCGGATTTTTCACCAATGGCGAACCGATCTCCTGATCGGCGATGACCACGGTGCAGTTCGCCGTACCGCCGCGCATTTCAGGGCCGTAGGATGGGATCCAGGTTACTTCCTTGCCTGAGTCCATTGCCGCATAAGCAATGACCTGACCTGCAAACAATACACCTTGTCCGCCAAAACCTGAGATGATGATTTCTTTTTGCATAAGTCGCTTCGCTCCTGAGATTAGAGAATTAGAGATTGGAGAATTGAATTCTCTAATTCTCCAATTCCCGCTAAATTTTTATCTGCTTTATCGCTTCACTGATCTTGTAATCACCAAGCGGAAACGCGGGGACCATGTGTTCTTCAACAAACTTCAACGAATTGACAGGTGTCATGCCCCAGTTGGTTGGACAGGTGGAGAGCAATTCAACCATCGAGAATCCAAGTCCGCGGACTTGTGTTTCAAACGCCATGCGGATGGCTTTCTTTGCAAGGCGAATATTTTTGGGGTCATGCAGAGAGCGGCGCACACAATAGCCGACGCCTTCCAATGTGGAAAGCATCTCAGAGACTTTGATCGGATAGCCCTGTGTCTCCACATCACGGCCATTCGGCGAAGATGTGGTCTTCATGCCGGGCAAGGTCGTTGGCGCCATTTGTCCGCCTGTCATGCCGTAGTTGGCGTTGTTGATGAAGATCACGGTGAGGTTTTCACCGCGCGCAGCGGCATGTACAATTTCGCCCATGCCAATTGAAGCCAAATCGCCATCACCTTGATAAGTGAACACCACACGGTCAGGCAGCACACGTTTGATACCGGTCGCCATCGCGGGCGCGCGACCATGCGGGGCTTCCACGAAATCTGTATCAAAATAATTATATGCAAACACCGCACATCCCACAGGCGCAACGCCAATCGTCTTATCAATCAAGCCCATGTCTTCCAACACTTCCGCCACGAGACGATGAGCTACGCCATGCGTACAGCCCGGGCAATAGTGGGTGGGCGTATCTGTAAATCCTTCGGGTCTATCGTAAACTAAATTTTCAGTCGCCATAATTTTCCTCTCGCAAATTGTGGTCTCGATACGCCCCTCAAAGAGCATTCGGGGCTACTCGACCACCGATCGTAAATCGCCAATCGTAAACCATTACACCTTCGCCATTCTCTCCAACCACGCATCACGCGGATGAACATTCGCACTCAACTTGATCTTCGCCATGCGCTGGATTTCACTTAATATCTCATCAGGGAATGGGACGACTCCGCCCAGCCGCCCATAAAACTCGACGGGAACGCGACCCTTCACCGCCAGACGGACATCTTCCAGCATTTGACCTGAGTTCATCTCTGTGACTAAAAACGCCTCAGCCCGCCCTGCAAGCTGGTCAATCACTTCAGACGGAAATGGGCTGACAGTGATCGGTCTTAACAAACCCACCTTGATGCCCTGCTCACGCGCTGTGCGGACAGCGGATAATGCCACACGTCCCGCCGTGCCAAAGCCGACGATGACGATCTCGGCATCATCGAGAAAATATTCCTTATAACGAATTTCATTTGCCTGAATTGTTCTCCAGCGATTAAGCAATCGCAAATTTAGTTTTTCTTCTTCAATGGGATCAAGATAAATGGAAGTCAGGATTCGACGTTCGCGTTTACCCATCTTGCCATCGGTTGCCCAATCCCAATTCGCGCGCTGGATCGGTTTCATTTCAGGCATTTGCGCTGGCTCCATCATCTGGCCTACACAGCCATCGAGGATGACCATGCAAATTGCGCGGTATTTCTCCGCCAGATCAAAGGAAAGAACCGTTAGGTCAATTGCTTCCTGCACAGATGCGGGCGCAAGCACGATTGGTTGATAGTCGCCATGTCCGCCGCCGTGTACAGCCTGGTTGTAATCGCCTTGAGCGGGAGCAATGTTGCCGAGACCTGGTCCGCCGCGCATCACGTTGACGAGCACCGCGGGAACTTCGGTTCCTGCAATGTAGGAAATGCCTTCCATCATTAAACTCACGCCCGGGCTGGAAGATGATGACATCACGCGCACGCCCGTGCAAGCCGCGCCATAAACCATGTTGATCGCGCCGAGTTCAGATTCTGCCTGCACAAAAGTTCGTCCAAGTTCAGGCATGCGCCGCGAGAGGTATTCCAAAATTTCTGTTTGAGGGGTGATGGGATATCCGAAGTAAGCCTCAAGCCCCGCCCGAACGGCGGCTTCAGCAATCGCTTCGTTCCCTTTCCATAATTCTTTTGGCATTTTATCTCCGTGAAAAAATCTTTAATCACAAAGGACACGAAACACACGAAGGATTTTTTCATCCTTCGTAATTCATCCTTCATCCTTTTTATGCCGCGATGGCTGGCACTGCGGCCTTCGTCACTTCACGATAGACCGTGATTGCCGCGTCCGGGCAGACCAGCGCACAGATGGCACACCCCGTGCAACCTTCTTTGAATGTATGTGCAGGGTGGTAGCCTTTCGGGGTAAGGCGTGACATATCCAGTTCCATCACGCTTTGCGGGCAGGCACTTAAACATAATTCACAGCCTTTGCAATATGTATCGCTGACTTCGATCCAACCTTTGACTGCCATTACAACTCCTTAATTTATGCGAGAAGTTCGACATTATTTAGCGGGATTCTCCGCCACCCTGATTATGTCGTTATCGGAATAAAGCTAGTAGTGCCAAGCGTCATAGATACAGGTGTCAAAAATCATACACTAGGGCAGGGTATAATGACCGGCGATTCGGATATCAATTAGCAAAATGCTGTTCAATTGTTCCGCAGGTGCGGCTTGAATGTTAACATGATCGCCGTGCCCTGGCTCAGGCGGCCTGAAAACTCTGCTCCACAGTTCTTTTCCTGCTCCGTATGTAAATGGTAGAATCAAACACAACCTTGAAAGGATCGTAAGTGAAAACGTCCAGATCTTTGTCGATCGCTCTATTCGTTGTTTTAGCCTTTTTCCAAAACAGCTCACTGGTTGGCTGTACGTCCTCCGAATCGCGTCCGCGTTCTGATAAACCCAATATTATCATCATCATCACCGATGACCAGCCTTATCATACCCTTCAGTACATGCCCAATGTGCAAAGTGAATTGGTGGAGAAGGGGGTCAATTTCACGAACGCTTACGTCACGACTCCATTGTGCTGTCCCAGTAGGGCCAGCATTTTGACTGGTCAGTATGTTCATAATCATGGCGTGAAGACGAATCGCGCACCCGAGGGCGGGGCAACTGCCTTTGATGACCGTTCCACACTGGCGGTATGGCTTCACGATGCAGGCTATCGAACCGGTCTCCTGGGAAAATACTTGAACGGTTATCATGATTTACCCGAAGGATATATCCCGCCTGGCTGGGATGATTGGCAGGCTTTTGTAAAACGAGACCCCGACCTGGGTTTTTATTACAACTACACACTCAATGAGAACGGCAGGATTGTTGAATATGGCCGGGACGAAAAAGATTTCAGCACGGATCTGCTTGCAGATAGGGCGGTTCAATTTATTCGTGATTCAAGCGATCAGCCGTTTTTTCTTGTATTTAGTGTATTCGCTCCTCATGAAACTTATCAGTCAGCCAACCGTCATAAAGACCTCTTCAAATCTCTCGATGAATTCGAACGATACCGCCCGCCCAATTTCTTTGAAGATGACTTGACAGACAAGCCGGCCTGGGCGACGCAGATAAAAAAACCTGATGTCGACTACGTTGATAAAGTGTATGAACGAATATTGCGCTCTCTTAAATCTGTAGATGACTCAGTAGCTGAAATAACATCAACTTTAGATAAAATGAAAATAAGGGAAAACACCCTTATTATTTTCATGTCCGACAATGGGATGTCGCTGGGGAATAATGGAGTATTTGGAAAAAACTGTCCTTATGATGCATGTTTGCGGGTTCCATTTGTTGTTAGCTATCCGCCGATAACATCAGTGCCGAGAATGGACGAACACTTGGTACTCAATATTGACATCGCGCCCACGCTGATCGAATTGGCTGGGGTGAACCAATCCACCCAGATTGACGGACAGAGTTTTCTCCCCATCCTCTCCGATCCAACAGCACAATGGCGGGACGGTTTTTTGATCGAACATTTTCAAGACCTGGCTGATGTGGAAGAAAGCGGATTAGCCTTTCTTATACCGGGATATATCGGTTTTCGGACTACGCATTGGAAATATGTCGAGTATGATACCGGCGAACGCGAGCTCTATGATTTATTGGCAGACCCCTTTGAGCTGGAAAATATTGCATCCCAGACCGAGTACGCGCAGACCATAAAGGAATTGTCGGAACAAATCCAGGTCATTTTGCGATGATGAAGACCGTACAATCCCGGATATTACTGGTCTTATTGGGCATCAGTGTCTTGTATTTTCTGGCTTTCTGGCCAATTAACGCACAGGGGGCGCGGGACAGGTATATGATTTCAGTTTTCGACCCGGATGAATTCGCTCAATATTCACACCCAATCCGTATGCTGGATCAACCTGCAAAAACCATTAATCAATCCATTTATCGCTTTACAGCTTACCAGCATTATTATTACGGTTATCCCTTTTATTTTTACTCGGCGATGGTTTCGTTATTGCCTTTAAAGGTTGCCGGGTTGGATACGACTGCCAATATCATGCTGCTTTATCGGCAGTTGGTCAGTGTGCTTCCGATGATCGCGGCGCTGATGGTGCTGGTCTATCTGCAAACAAAATTCAGATCCTATGTTCGGTCGATTGCGTTGTTTCTTTTTTTGTTGACAGTTCCCGCCGTGGTCAACAATGATATATGGTGGCATCCTGAGAGTCTGGTTTTCTTATTTATCGTCCTGACATTTTTATTCCTTGATAAGGACGAACTTACATTCGGAAAATATTTTTACTTCTCTGCGATTGCCTGCGGACTTGCTGTCGCAACCAAATTGATCGGATTATTCTTCTTTCTGGCGATTCCCACCTATATTTTGATAGGTTGGCGTCAAGGCAGAATCGATTCAAAAAGTGCAATAAAAGCATCAGTTGGATTTGTGGCAGTGATGGTGACTGTTTTTATTGTGAGCAGCCCTTTCCTCTTTTATGAGTCCGAGCGTATCGCCGCGTTCAAGATCCAAGCGCGTCAGGCGGGAGCCATGTCTGCCGGGTTCGTGCTGGTGTATGCAAAAGGTCCCGCCGCGTGGGTGCCGCTAATCACAGAATACTATGCCCAACCCCTATTTTTGGCGTTGACATTTATTTCTCTTGGACTGGGAATTGCCAATAAAGAAAAGCGTCTTTTGAATCTGCTCATCCTGGTTTGGGCTTTGCCATTTGCACTTTATCTTCTTTTCTTCATTGCCATAAAGCCAAAGCACTTCTTTTTACCCATTCTTTTGCCAATGTTTTCAGCCTTGCCTTACATATTCGATTGGCTCTTACAGCGAATACGGCGTTTTTCCTTGAAAAACACACTCACGATACTTCTTTTTGCGGCAGTTGCATTTGTCTCCTTAATGCAGATGGGTGATAACCTAGCTTATGACTTACGACTTTATACTGAGGAACTTCATAAGGAGAAAGAAAGCGTTTCTCTGAAATTTTTCTCTGAATTGGACGAAAAGTACCTGTCACGCATAACCGTGGAGAGACCCTTGGTTGTATATCGCGATGTGCGTATGTATGTGGCAGATCGCCCAAATTGGGAAGTGAATCATCGCTGGGGAACAACGGATTATTCTTATATCGAAAGACTCAATCCTGATATTATTGTCTTATGGAAACAGCGTTTATATGATTACACCAATGATGATGCTCTGGAACGGGCTCTGGATCCGGGCGAAGTTGCTGAAGCCGCACGATTTTATCGAGATGCCTTAGATGACAATATTCACGGTTACAAATTAATTTACGAAGACGATTTTGGCATCGCTTATCTAAGTCTCGAACTGTATCAAAACTTGAATGAATAAATTAGGAGATATGGATGAATACGGCTGTCATCATTGATGCAATCCGCACACCGGTTGGGGCGCTGGGAGGCATGCTCGCCTCCGTTCGGGGGGACGATATGGCGGCGCATGTTATTAGAGCGATACTTGAACGCAATCCATTTGACCCTGCGTTGATTGAAGAAGTATTTTTGGGATGCGCGAATCAAGCAGGCGAGGATAACCGTGATGTGGCGCGTATGGCTGCGCTTCTTGCCGGCCTTCCGATTGAAGTGGGCGGCGTTACTGTGAATCGACTATGCGCCTCGGGCTTGAATGCCATCAACATGGCCGCGCGCGCCATCAAAGCAGGGGAAGGGGATGTATACATTGCGGGCGGAGTCGAATCCATGAGCCGCGCACCCTATTCACTTCCAAAAGCGGAAGCGGGCTTTTCATTCGGAAATTTAACTGCGTATGACACCGCCCTTGGCTGGCGATATCCGAATCCAAAAATGAAGGAAACGTACGGCACAGACTCAATGGGCGAGACTGCCGAGAACATCGCCAGGGAACGCCCGCAGATTACACGCGAGAAACAGGACGCGTTTTCAGTCCGCTCACATCAACGCGCAGTTGCTGCAATTGACTCGGGTAGATTCAAACAAGAGATTATTTCCATTTCCACCCCCCCTTTGGGGAAAAAAGGCGACCCAAAGATCGTGGATACCGATGAACGCCCACGCCGCGATACGACGACGGAATCGCTAGCCAAACTCAAGCCTGCCTTTGCCAAAGAGGGCGGAACTGTCACCGCTGGTAATTCGTCTGGATTAAATGACGGCGCTGCTGCACTCTTAATCATGAGTGAAGAAAAAGCCAAAGCGTTGAATCTCAAACCTTTGGCGCGTATTGTTACTTCCGCTTCTGCGGGTGTGCCTCCGCGTGTGATGGGATATGGTCCCGTCCCCGCCACGAAGAAAGCGCTTGAACGTGCTGGCTTGCAGATAAAAGATATTGGTTTAATGGAATTGAATGAAGCCTTCGCGGTGCAAGCTCTCGCAGTCATCGAAGACCTGGGTATTGACCCAGAACTTGTGAATGTTAATGGCGGCGCGATCGCAATCGGGCATCCGCTTGGCTGTTCGGGAGCGCGGCTCGTTACAACTTTAGTGCATGAAATGAAAAATCGTGGTAATGTGAAATACGGCGTGGCAACCCTTTGCGTTGGCGTGGGTCAAGGCGAAGCGACGGTGATCGAATACCTTGGGTGATGGTTTGGTTAAATGGTCGAAGGTCAAAAGTCAAACTGACCTTTGACTATATTGTCATGGAGTTCGAATGAGAAAACTACTTTCTTCCATCTTTCTTCTTTCTTTACTCATCACTGCTTGTGCTGCTCCATCACCAGCCCCTGCGCCAACCTCTGTTATTGAAAATACAGCTTTGCCCACTCAACCTGTTCAATTTACTCCGGTCCCCACTTTCACGGCGGAGGTTCAACCGACTGCTGGTTTTCCAACTTTCACGCCTCCCACTGCGCTTCCTGGTCAGCCGAATGTAATTCAATTTGCTGCGAACGGAACATATGCCGATATCACAGATACCATTGCATCCGGCTCAAGCAAAACGTATTCCATCAATGCCATGAAGGGACAGATCATGTCCATTTCCATTCTTCCTCTGATTCCCGATGGCGGCTGGGGATACATTCCCATGCAGATCAAAGGTGCAGATGGAAACATGCTTTGTCCGCAGTCGGCAGATTCTGAATGTATGTTTTGGCGCGGCGTGCTGCCCTCCTCGCAGGATTATTTTGTAACGCTCACGCCCAATGGCGATGTGCCTCAATTCGTCATGCGCGTCGCGATCAATCCGCCTGGAAAAGAAGCTCAATATTTTCAATACACCAACCCTGCAACCGGCGTGTCATTGACTTACCCCGATGCGTTTGCTCCTGCAATTCCCGTAGTTGGCAATTACAAAACACCTCCTGAGTTGACCCTGCATTTCATCGACTCAAAAACTTACGACAAAACGAATCTAAGCGAAGCTTATTTGTTTTTTAGTTCCACATCCGACCCGCAAACTGCTGCAACCTGCACAAAGCCAAACCAAAGCGGCGGAAGTCCCGAGCAAATTGTTGGCAATGAAGTCATCAATGGATTTACATTTATCCACAGCACATCCGAAGGTGCGGGCGCAGGCAACTACTACCAGCAGGAAATCTATCGCATGGTCAATAAAAAGGTGTGCTATGAAGCGATCTACTTTATCCACTCCACAAATATCGGCAATTACCCGCCTGGCGTAGTGACCGAGTTCGATAGAAATGCTCTTATGCAAAAACTTTACGGCGTTTTTTCCACATTCACAATAAAATAACCAAAGGAGAGAAATTCATGCCTCACTTAGTCCGCGATTGGATGTCCAGCGCTGTGGTGGTGGTTGATCCAGACTCGAGCGTCTCGTATGCCATGACGCTCATGCGCCGCCGTAATATACACAGTGTTGTTGTGGATATCAGTTGATGCAAAAATATAAATTCCATCACCTGCCGATTGCAGATGAAAACGGCATACTGATCGGCATAATCTCTGCGAGGGATATTTTATGTCAGTTGAGGGGCAGGGTTAGGAAGGAGAGAAATAAAAATCCCTTCACACAGTACCTCCCGCGGACTTCCCGCCTGATGTTGTTGAGACGCTGAAGCCTGCGGGATGGCGCGAGGAGAAACCGAATGACATGTTTTGCGCGGGCACACGAAAAGTTACTTTTCGTGTGCCCCTCGCTTTGATGTAAAATTGACTTATGCCAAAGCAGAAATATTACGTGGTGTGGAAAGGGCGCAAGACAGGCATTTTCACAACCTGGATGGAGTGTGAAAAGCAGGTGAAGGGTTTTGTCGGCGCTCAGTTTAAGGCTTTTGAGGGAAAAGTTGAAGCGGAAGCAGCCTACCTTGCAAATTACGATGATTACAAAGGGAAATCATCCACCCATGGAAAGTGGAAAACAGCAAGCATTCGGCCCCGGCTTCCATCCATTTGTGTGGATGCGGCTTGCAAAGGCTCGCCGGGTAAAATGGAATATCGCGGCGTGAACACTGAAACAGGGGAAGAGATTTTCCGTGCCGGCCCTTACATCGACGGGACAAATAACGTTGGGGAGTTCCTGGCAATTGTCCATGCGCTGACATGGCAAGCGAAGCATAATATGCACGTGCCAATCTACTCTGATTCAGAGAATGCCATCGCGTGGGTAAATACAGGTCAATGCAAGACGAAGCTGAGACATACCGCAAAGAACGCAGTCTTATTTGCCATCCTCCAGAGCGCCGAGAACTGGCTTGCCGAAAACGAATTGCCGGAGGACCGGCTGATTAAATGGGCTACAGATTTGTGGGGTGAGAACCCTGCGGATTTTGGGCGCAAGTAATTAAGAAAGATGAAAGATAAAGGATGAAGGCTTGCATTGAGAGAAGTCGAAATGATGAAAACTGCCCTGCTTGTAATAGACATTCAAAAAGACTACTTTCCCGGCGGAAAAATGGAATTGGTCAATCCACTCGAAGCTGCGAAGAAGGCTTATATGATCCTGCAGTGTTTCCGCGAGCACGCTCCGCAGGGCGCGCATCACGTTCACATTCAGCACATTGCACTTAAACCTGATGCGCCCTTTTTTGGTAAAGGCACTACTGGATCAGATATTCATGATTCAACCGCACATTTCGAAGGCGAACCAATTGTCTACAAACATTATCCCAATTCCTTCCGCGAAACGAATTTGCTTGAAATGCTGAAAGGCTGGGGGATTGAGCGCATCGTCATCACAGGTATGATGACCCACATGTGCGTGGATGCCACCGCACGTGCTGCCGCAGATTTCGGTTTCAAAGTCATCATCGCCGAAGATGCCTGTGCCACTAGAGATTTGAAATATGGGGAGACGGTCATCCCGGCGGATTATGTCCACAAGGCGTTTCTTGCCGCGCTGAAGTCCTATGGCGATGTGATGAAATCCGAAGAGATCATTGCATCACTCGCTTCTGAAATAAATGCAGCTCGCCAATCCAAAATTGAAAACTCACAATCGTAAATCGGATAATCCCATGACTACACTTGATCCCGAAAAACAAAAACAAGCAAAACAATACGCGCGCCTCCGCCGCCGGCTGTGGCTGGTGGATAATCTTTTCGGCATGTTCTATATCCTCGCCTGGCTTTTCTTCGGTTGGGCGGTTGCGCTTCGCAACTGGCTGGTCAGGTTCACATCCAATGATTGGCTGTTGGTCGTGCTCTTTGTCGCAGTCTTTGGCGGCATCTATTTTGTTCTAAACCTGCCTCTCGGTTATTACAGCGGATTTATTCTCCCACATCGGTTTGACCAGTCCAACCAGGCACTAAAAGACTGGATCATTGACCAGTTAAAAGGATTGGCGATCGGAGTGCCCCTCGGCCTGATCCTGCTCGAATTGCTTTATCTCGCCTTGAGAGTTACCGGCGATCTGTGGTGGTTGTGGACAGCGGCAGGCATGCTGGTCTTTACCGTTTTAATTTCCAACCTTGCGCCAGTGCTGATCATGCCGCTCTTTAATAGATTTGTTCCTCTGGGTGTTGAACATAAGGAACTTGAAGAACGATTAATAAATCTTGCCAAACGCGCGGACACAAAAGTAAAAGGTGTCTTTAAGTTTGACATGTCCAAACGCACCAAATCTGCCAATGCTGCGTTAACTGGATTAGGCAACACGCGCCGCATCATTCTCGGCGATACGCTCATCAATGAATTTACAATCGAGGAAATCGAAACAGTCCTTGCGCACGAATTGGGACATCACATCCATCGCGATATTCCGCTATTGATCACGTTTGGAACATTCATTACGATGGTCGGTTTATATCTCGCGTCAATTGGAATGAATTGGGCAGTCAACTACTTTGGCTTTTCAAGTATCAGCGACCCCGCCGCGTTCCCTGCGTTGGGAATGATCCTGGGAGCGTTCGGGTTGATCACAATGCCTCTGGAGAACGCGGTTTCGCGCTGGCGGGAGAACATGGCAGATGATTACGCATTGGAGTCCACTGGTAATAAAGAAGCGTTCGTTTCTGCATTCACCAGATTGGCGAATCAAAACCTCGGTGAAATTGACCCCGAAAAATGGGTGATCTTAATGTTCTATTCACATCCCCCATTGGGCAGGCGGATCGAAAAAGGAAAAAGTTTCACTGCCACATAAACAAAAAAGGACTTACAACGAGGCAAGTCCTTTTTACTCTTCACTTTTTACTTATTTTACTGCGCCAAATCGCCCATCAACTCCATCGGTACCACCGCCGCGCCGACAATGCCAGGTCCGGTATGCACGCCCAAAACAGGAGAAATGCGCTGTACTTCAAGTTTTGCAATATTCAGTTTTTGCTTGAGTTCATTTGCAAGCGCAGCCGCTTTTTCTGCGAAGCGTCCGTGTAACACAGTAACCCACACTGACGTATTTCCATACTTCTCAACCAGATGATCTGCAATCGCCGTCATGGATTTGCTCAATGTGCGCGCCGTTGAAACGGTACTGTATTTGCCGTCGGTGTCCACACGGATGACAGGCTTGAGATTGAGCAGCGCTCCTGCCAGCGCCTTCACCCGTCCGATGCGCCCGCCGCGCGCGAGATATTCCAAAGTATCAAGCGTGTAGATCACCTCGGTCTTCTCGCGGATGGCAGTCAGGCGTTCCTGGATTTTAGCCATTGTCCAACCTGCCTTGTGTCCCAACGCCGCTGCCATCACCTGAAAGCGTTCGCCGCCGGAGAGGGTGAGCGTATCCCAGAAACTGACATTCGCCTCATCCTTGACCAAATTCCCGCCATCCTGTGCCGAGTTGATCGTGCCGCTCAAGCCGGATGAAATGTGGATGGAAAGGATATTCTTTTCCTTTTTTGCGAGTTTGCGGTACAACTCCGCAAAGATTCCCGCTGAGGGCTGAGCCGTCGTCGGGATTTTCGGGCGCATGGCTTCCAGACGGTTATAGAAATCATCCGCTGAAATATCCGCCGAGTTCACCTCGCCTTCGGGGAATTGGATGAAAAGCGGGGCTTGCACAACCCCCAGCTTTTCAAGTTCTTCATTCGACATATCTGCCGCACAATCAGTTACGATTTTCATTTTTTCTTCCTTTCTTTTTATTGTTATCCAAAAACCACATCACCGTGTCGTGAATACTTTCATACACCGGGCGCGGCTTGTAACCCAGCTCATCCGTTGCCTTCATGTGGCTGATATTCGAATTGCTTTTCAATACTTCAAGCGAATAAGGTGTGAAGCGTGGAGTCTCATTCGCGAAGCGATAATATATGGGTGTGAATATGGCCGCGAATTTTGCGAAATTAAATGGGATTTTCATCTGAAAGAAGTTCCTGCCTGTGACCTCGCGCACGGTCTCAAGCAGATATCGCACTGTGATCTTGTGCCCCGACAAAATATAGCTCTCTCCGCATTTTCCATTTTCTGCGGCAGAGATCAATCCATCCGCCACATCGCGCACATCCACGAAGTCATACGCGCCATTTACATACATGGCCGGCTTAGCTACGGCCGCGTCATGGATGACTGCCCCCATCATCGAACCGCGAAAATCATAGGGGCCGATCACGCCGGTCGGGCAGGCCACAACAGCTTCCAGTCCCGCATGAGCTGCATTCAGTACATCCAAAGTTGCTTCTGCTTTCGAGCAGTCGTATGCGCCGTATGGATTGTTCATGTCGTATGGCACACTCTCGTCAATCACACTATTTTCGACTCGTTGGATCGCATGAATGGAGGATGTGTAAATTAGTTTTCCAATTCCCATTCCCATTGCGGCGCGCAAAATATTTTTTGTGCCTTCCACATTGACTTTTCTCACGAATGGATTCGGACCAGGCATGATCGAGATGACGCCTGCCAGATGAAAAACTCCGCGCACGCCTTGCATGGATTGGAACGCTGAATCCAAATTGAGAACATCACCCTC
The DNA here is from genome assembly GCA_016866215.1 of Chloroflexota bacterium. Taxonomy (GTDB): domain Bacteria; phylum Chloroflexota; class Anaerolineae; order Anaerolineales; family Villigracilaceae; genus Villigracilis. Next base: position 115,530 of record VGNE01000003.1, read on the forward strand.
GAACGCTTCAACTTTTAATCCCGAAATTGATTCGCGGCATTCGCCGGGCAGGATCAACGCCCGGACTTTTTCACCGCGTTCCAAAAGTTTTCGCACGAGGACATTTCCAATATGTCCAGTTGCACCTGTTACCAACCACATATTACTCTTCTTTCCTTTCTACACAGGGAGAGGGACTGGGTGAGGGCAAGCCTCACTTTTTCATCAAACTATGGACCAGCATGTTCGTGCTGTCGCGTGCGACTTTTTCCCATTTTGCGCCTTTGGGATCAAGCAGACTTTGCAGTAATAATCCCATGGCCGTGGAAATGATCATGCGCGAAGCCAATTCCGGATTTACTTCCACGAACGAGCCTTCTTCCACGCCTTTTTTGATGAGTGACGTGAAATGCTTGTGATAGCGGCGATACGGTGCAATGCTTGTCTGCCATATCTTTTCGTCGCGGCTGGCTTGTAACCAGAATTCAAGGAACATGGGCAAGCCTGCACCTGCGGTTTCAAAAATATACGGGAAGGCTTCTGTCATTTGCATGAATGTTTCGGGAACGGGTTTATCTTTTGAGGTTTCGATGGCATTGTCAATTGTTTGCAGCCAGTCATCGAGCAAAGCCAGGAAGAGCGCCTGCTTGCTTTCAAAGTGATGATAGAACGCGCCTTTGCTGATGCCTGCGTCCTTGCAAATATCGTCCACGCTCGCGGCGTTGAACCCGCGGTTTGAAAATAACTTTATGGCTGACTCAATGATTCTTGATCGAGTTTCTTCACTGCGTTGCTGCATATTCAACTCTTCCCCCTCTCCATTTGGGAGAGGGCAGGGGGTGAGGGTAATAAAAACCGACTGGTCAGTTTGTTTTTACACCCGAAAGATTGCACTGTCAAGGGGATGAAAATCACAAGGTAGTTAAAATCAAAAAGAGACGGCAAATGTCATCTCTTTTTGAAAAACTCTGGAGTTCATCAGCTTGTTGATGAATGCTGCGGGCAGCAAGCTGCCTGACTCCAGATTAAGCAGGCTTATACGCCGTGATCTTTGCGCTGTAGATTGCTTTGTAAACATCATCACGTGAGATGGATTTTAGGTCAATTACGTCGCCCATATCAGCTAGGGCAGAGTCTACGGTCTCTTTGTCAAAGAAAACAGGTGTGACAGTTACATCGGTAAAACCAACAGATTTCATCATGTCAACATAATCTTCGGCTTCGACTGCGCCAGCCACACACCCAGCCCACGCGCTCAAGCTTTGCTTGATGGCTTCAGGCAGGGGACCGTCGGTGACGATGTCCGAGACCGCAAGTTTGCCGCCCGGTGCAAGTACGCGGAAGGCTTCATTGAAAACTTTTTCTTTATCAGGCGAGAGGTTGATAACGCAATTGGAGATGATCACGTCCACGGTATTGCTCTCAACGGGAAGATTTTCAAGATAGCCATGTCGAAACTCAACGTTTTTCAAGTTGACTCGTTTCGCGTTGGCTTGCGCGCGCTCGATCATTTCGGGAGTCATATCCACGCCGATGACGTGACCTGTCTCACCGACCTTTTGCGCGGCGAGAATACAATCAAGCCCTGCGCCTGAGCCGAGATCCAGCACGGTTTGACCAGGTTTTAGTGAGGCAAGGGTGATCGGATCGCCGCAGCCGTAACTGGTGCTGGCTATGTCGGAGGGGACGGTGGTGAGTAAATCAACAGGGTAGAGACTGCTTTCTGGGGAGCAGCAGGCATCCGATCCGCAGCAGGATGCGGAGTTCTTGATCCGTTCTGCGTAATGCTCACGAACGGTCTCGTGGATGGGGGTGTTGGTGGTCATTTTATTTCTCCTTTTGTGTTTTCCGTCACACCTGCACTGGCGTGCGGCGCAAGTGTTGCGAGGAGGGTCTTTTCCCGACGAAGCAATCCCTTTGCTATTTTGGAGATTGCTTCGGGCTAACGCCCTCGCAATGACAATGACTTATATAGATATTTGCCTATGTATCTTCCTAAAAAATAAAGCGCAAATCTCTTGGTATCGAGGACGCGCTTTGATTAAGCGTTAAGGGCCTTGATCAGTTTTTCAGTGGTCAGGCTTTCGGGCGCGAACTTGATCATTAACTGTCCACAGCAAATGGCAACGTTTTCCTGATTGAGTGAATAAAAAGTTTGCTTGCCTTCCTCGCGGACCGTGACCAGATCTGCCTCGCGCAAAATCGCGAGGTGATGGGATACCGTCGGCTGGGAGACGCTCAACTTATCAACAATTTCATTGACTGAAAGAGACTCGCAGCAACAGATATTCATGATCTTCTGGCGGGTTTCGTCAGAAATGGCTTTGGCAAAGAGGACAGGATTGAATTTCATATTGACGACTTTCTATTTGATATTATATAGATAAACGTCTATTTGTCAAGAGATTTGTTTATCTGAAAAAATTTCGGATTTCAAAGCTGACGGGTCTTTATTTTTTTTATACGCTGCGCAATGAGAATATAAATCCATCTCCAAAGCATCATTCCCAGTGCATTACTCCCACCAAGGATCAAAACAAAAAGAGGAGGAACGGAGGTGTTCAACAAGGCAGACCGCAAAACGGCTGCGAATGGTGCGGCCAACAATACTGCCACCACAACGCGCCAAAGGTTTTTTGGATTTGTGATGACTAGTTCCTCAAATAACCCAAACCAGGGTGTGATGAGAAACCAGGCGATCAAAACGGGAAAATATGCAGCGGCCATGCGCGAAAGGTAGGACGCCTCCGTTTCACCGTGAATTACGAAGCCAATGATAGTTAAGTCCGCGATCGCGAAAACATCGCCGAGTACGAGCAGTTTCTTGCTTTTCATTGATTTGCCTATTCCCTGCGTCCCTTCGTTACGATGCGGATGGGCGTGCCCAGGAAATTATATTCTGCTCGGATCTGATTCTCAATATAACGCAAATACGAAAAGTGCATCAAACTTGGTTCATTGACATAGATCATAAATGTCGGCGGGTCACTGCGCACCTGGGTGCCGTAGAACATTTTGAGCGCGCGTCCCGCATGAGTCGGGTGTGGATGCGCGTCCTGCGCTTTGTGAATGATCGAGTTGATCGTGGATGTGGTCAGCCGCGCGAGTCGTTCTTCCTGCACGCGTAATGCCATCGGCAATACCTGGTCTACGCGCTGGCCTGTTTTGGCAGAGATGAACAGGATCGGCACATAATCCATAAAATTTAAATCACGCCGAATTTTTGCCGTGAATTCTTCCATGCTGTTGTTGTCTTTTTCCACGGCGTCCCATTTATTCACGAGCACAACACAGGACTTCCATTCATCGAGGATGAAGCCGGCAATGTGCGCGTCCTGCGCGGTGATGCCGGTGGTCGCATCGATCATCAGCAGGGCAACGTCTGCGCGTTCAATGGATTTAAACGAACGCAAAACACTGTATTGCTCCACCCCATGCTCGATCTTTCCGCGCCGACGGATGCCGGCTGTGTCAATCAAGGTGAGTTCAAGCCCGCCAAATTCAATTTTTGAGTCAATCGAGTCTCGAGTAGTGCCGGCGATCGGGCTGACGATCACACGTTCTTCACCGACCAATTTGTTCAATAAACTTGATTTTCCAGCATTTGGCTTGCCCACAAGCGCAATTTTGATGCTGTCATCCTGCTCTTCCTCGGATTGTTCAGGGAAGGAGGCTACGAGCGCATCGAGGATGTCACCGGTGCTTGTGCCGTGAATGGCTGAGATCGCGAAGGGGTCGCCTAAGCCAAGCTCATAAAATTCAGAGGCCTGTTCGCGCCTTTCTCTTGATTCACATTTATTCACAACTACAAATATTGGCGGCCAGAATTTTCCGTTAGGCAATTTTTTTTGCGAACGGCGCAGGATTTCTGCAACCTCGCGATCCGGTTCTGTTACTCCCGACTCGCCATCGTTGACAAATAAAACCGCATCGGCTTCCTGAATGGCAACTTCGGCCTGGCGGCGGATATCTTCGATAAAATCAACTGAGCCGGTGGAGAGCGGAGTCTTGCCGCCATGGGTTGGGTCAATTCCACCGGTGTCAACAATATTGAACTTGCGTCCATTCCATTCCGCCTCGCCAAATAAACGATCGCGGGTGGTGCCGGCGGTTTCATCTACAATGGCTAAACGTTCGCCTGCAAAACGATTGAAGAGCGTGGATTTGCCGACATTCGGTCGGCCTACCAAAGCAACAATGGGTTTCATGATATTTTATATTTTCCAACTTCTTATTCTCTACCGTACATGAGTTGGTACCTCTGGCAGGCTAAAAAGGAAGACGGGTTGAAAGTCTAGCGAATGCTTCAATGCGTACTTTAGCCAATCGAGTCCCAAACGGAAGAGACTTTTATCGCGCCG
>VGNE01000004.1 GCA_016866215.1 Chloroflexota bacterium
GGCTGGTAGAAGCAAATCAAATTCGTCGGGTGTCAGACTGGTGAACGAAACAAATTTCCTCGGGCTTTCTTTGAGTTCATCGTATGTCAGCATTCGCCTATCATAACCCTATTTCCGATAAAGTCTATCAAGGAGTTTGCCGTTTTTCATCTGTCAAGTTTACGCTAAAACTGCGTAAGGTGAGTTAATGATATAGAAGAAAAAACGCCGCACCGTCTCATGAAACGATACTGGAAAATAGCAGTTCTCGCCAATATAAAAGATGACAACCACCCCAAGCCTGATGGAGTTCCACCGGATGCTTTTGCCGACTTCGATCATATCGAAACAATAGACTCGCTTCGCGCCGCGCTCGAAACGGATGGCCACACCACATTCTTTATCCAGGCTGACAGAGACCTGCCCTATACCCTCCGCGAAGTGAAGCCGGATATATGCTTCAACATCGCCGAAGGTCTCGGCGGTGACGCCCGCGAAGCGCAGGTGCCGGCCTTGCTGGAAATGCTTGACATTCCATACACTGGCTCACGTGTTTTAACGAACGGCATCTCACTCGATAAAACCCTCACCAAACGCATCTGGCGCGACCGTCGTCTGCCGGTTGCCCCCTTTCAGGAATTCAACATTGGGGATGAGCCTCTGCGCCCCGAACTAAAATTCCCGCTTTTCGTCAAACCAGCGCGCGAAGGTACCGGCATGGGCGTGGATTTGAATGCCATCGTCCACAATGAAAAAGAATTGCGTGAACGCGCGCAGTATATCATCAACATTTATCATCAACCCGCCCTCGTGGAAACATTTTTACCCGGCCGTGAATTTACCGTCGGCATTTTAGGGCGCGCCGATGCAAAACGATATTCACGGCATCCGGAATGGTACGAGAAGGACGGCTTTCACCGCTTCCCCATCCTCGAACTGGATAGCAGCCGCTCGGTCACACCCTGGGTTTATAGCAACGAGGCAAAATCTAAGGATGTCGGCGCAGACGGCGCGCCCGGGTATTATTGCCCGGCCGAGATCGAACCCGAACTTGAAAAGAAATTAAAGTATTTCGCCTTGCGCGCCCATCAACTTCTAAATGCGCTCGACGTCTCCCGTACAGATATTCGCCTCGATGAAGAAGGCAACCCACGCTTAATCGAGATCAACACTTTGCCAGGCCTGACACCCGACTACAGCGATCTATGCCTGCAAGCCAAAGCCGAAGGCATATGCTATGAAGACCTAATACTTGATATTTTATATCTAGGCGCAAGCCGCTGGGGAATGTTGGAAACTCGCGAAAATATTCCAGAATTGCCAAAGAAAAGATAGAAAAATAATAACTGATGATACCCGCCCTCCCGCAGGATTGCTAATAAATGCAGTTGATTTATTCCAACTTGTGGTTTTTTTACCAAGACATCAACTACGACTCGTGCTAAGAAAAATTAATTCCCGTTCACTTTTGCCTTACATAGGCATACCGGGCATAATTTCTTGCGTAAATTTACACATCAAGATTTAATTTTCTTCACTTGGGATGCGTATCTCGAAATCAAATGAACCCACCACGGCGACCACTTCACCCTAAACTTTGCCTGTCGAATAACCTTTCGCATCCCATCTGGACCCTCAAACTGATCCAGCACCATAAGTGACCTCCCCACCTCAAAAGCGGCGTGCGCATCCGAGCCGACAGTTCCAGCAATGTTGTGTCTCTGAGCAAATTTCTGCGCCAGACGATTATAATTCGGCAGCATACACCGTGAGTTATACACCTCGATAGCATCCACACATGGAAGAATTTCGAGCAGGTCATCTTCCCTCCAACCACCCGCGCGCATTTTATCGAATGGGTGGGAGACGCTGATAAACGCCCCTTGCTCCTTCAAGAGCAAGATCGTCTTTTCAGGCGAAAGATAAGGCGGAATATGCTCCGTTACAAACGCCGCGAGAATCTCTCCCTGGGTCGTCATAATCTCCTCGCCGACAATGACCAATTCCGGATCCAGAAGTTGAGCCGCCCGTGCGCCAGCAATTGTGTTATGGTCAGTGATCACGAGGCGGTCAATTCCTTTACGCCGGCAGGCGGCAATCAAATTTATCGGAGACGTAAGGGAGTCTTCCGAGGCATTTGTATGGCTGTGATTTTCAAGAAATATCTGCATATTAAAGTGGAGAACGGACCAATTTTAAGGGGTTTATTTGGTATAATCTTGACAATAACGAGCGCATATCTTGCGACTCAACTTTGAGAATATGAAAGATTTTACATCGGTTCCACATTTTGAAACACTTTGCCTGCTGATGAGACCATAATATTTGAATAATTTCACGATCGTCAATTACAATACAGGAAATAAATTGTAATAATTATTGTTGTAATTTCGAGTATAATGGCTTCCACAAATAGTATAACAGACACGAGATGACACTTATGCTCATTGGAATTAAGGGAACCAAATGGAAAAGTTGACTCAGGACTTAATAGAGGCACCAGGTTTTTCTTCACTTTTTCAAACGGATGAAAGAGAAAGTGCAGATTCCAACCAGGACATCGAGCTGGAGGTTGTAAATCCGGATTCTTACAACTTAAGTTATACCTGTTTGTTGATCCCCCGATTTCCGTCCCATCAACTAAAAGGTGACTTGGCAGATTATTTACACCAATGGCTGCCACAAATCTGCATCTCCTACAGCTGGCGTTTGGAATTTATTGCCATTCAACCAGATTATTTCCAATGGGCAATTTGCGTTCCCCCCTCTACTATCCGAGGTCATTTTATGCAACAAATTCGTTACGATACGTCTGAAATGATCTTTTCCAACTTTGGGCATATAAGATCGGAAAATTTATCCAACGATTTTTGGGCGCCCGGTAATCTGGTAGTATTAGGAACACGGCCCCATCCGGAAGAAATGATCAGTCAATACATTCACTTAATCCGCATTCAACAAGGGCTAAACAAGCTATAATAATCAGGAACCCCCTAAAGAATGCAATACAACACTCTGGTTTCTGTACATGTCAAATATAACCATCCAAAGAGCTGGTGAACTGCTGCGAAGTGTATTTGAAATTCTTTGGGATAAACCCGATGGTTTAACGGCCATGCAGGTTTTAGCCCTGCTCCCCAAGTTAACCAGCCTAACAGAGTATGAATTAGAACATTCCCCAACACTAAATCTGCGAAAATACGAGAAAATCGTTCGACTCACCACTATCCCTCTTGTTCATGCCGGTTGGTTAGTAAAAAATGAAAAGGGACGGTGGTATATTACTGAAGCGGGGTACCGAGCTTGCAATCAATTTGTTAATGAACAAGAATTCTATCAAGAAGCCCTTCGTTTGTATAGCGAACACAAACGGATTGAACCTGAAAGCATTATGGCTTTGGAGATTGCCCAGGAATCGGCCTGGGCACAAATCGAAAAACACCTATTACGCTTGAAAAATACCGAACTTCAAAGCATGTCGGCCGAACTCCTGCGCATGATGGGGTATTTCCCCTCCTGGATGGCACCTCCAGAAAAACAGCGAGGCCATATTGATTTGATTGCATTTACTGATCCCCTTGGAGTAAAAGGCCAAAGGATCGTGACTCAAATCATACAGAAAGGCCAGCCGGTCACGCTGCCAGGACTCAAAGGTTTTCTTTCAATTCTCGGTCCAAAAGACTTTGGCATGATTATTTCGATAAGCGGGTTCACTCATGATGCATTGCAGGAATTGAGTTCAGAACTGTTTGGAAAAGTCACCGCTCTTGATGCCAATTCATTTTTTGATCTTTGGAAAAAATACTATGCTGAGTTAAGTCAGGAGATCCGCCAATTACTGCCTGTCAGGGCCGTGCATTTTTTGTCACACATCGATTAGGGAAGTCATAAAATGAGCAAAAAATTGACCGGCCGGGTAAAAAATCCGTACAGTAAATCATTCGAGGCTGGAATCGAAAATCTAAGGGATGAAATTCAGCTTGCGCTTCAATGGAACAGACCTAGTATCTTAATCGCAATTCACAAATCAAAAGCGGGACAAACCAAATCGCAATTAACATTGGAACAACGAATTCTTGATTTCAACAAGAAGGTCGAGCGGATTCGCGCAAACGAAAAAAATATTGATTTGATCCGAAAAATAAAGACGACAGCAAATCGGGAGAATATCGTCTTTTTTATCTCAGGCTTTGAAAACACGAATAATAGTTCGAGGGATGAAGTTTTCAGGCTTTTGAATATGCAGCGTGAATTTTTTATTGAGAATCTAATCCGCGCTGTTTTTTGGCTTACAAAAGCGGAGGCAGAAAAATTGCCTCATTCAGCGCCGGATTTTTGGGCCTTTCGACACCGAACAGTGGAATTTGCGCCAACGCGGGATTGAAATGATTTCACGGATCAACTGGTATACTACTCCGAAAGGAAGTATTTCCATGGATCTGAACACAAACTCCATAAAAATATCCGAGCCTTGGAAAAATAATCCTACCAGGCTTTTAAAACGGAAAAAGAATGACAACCCGTTTTGAAGTTAATATATACAAAATTCGACGTTGCTGTTTCTCTTGAAACCATCAACCATCAATGTATTAATTTAAGAACCATGCAACTTCAATTCGTGAGTATATTCCTGATCATTCTTGCAATTACCATGGGCGCCATATTATTTGTATTTAAAAAGACTCCCGGCTCGTCAAGTCTGAGTCTGCTCGCATTTCTTATTGCCGCCTGGATTAGTGCCTATCACTTATACATGTTTTTGGATATTCCTGATTCATTCCTGGAATTGAGAGCTGTCCATCTTTTCTTCCTTGCCGCTACTGCAACTACCTTATTCTACTTCTCGCTCTCTTATACAAATCGAACTCATTGGTTGAATAAATCTACAATTCTATTTTTCCTTATAGAACCGATCGTTATTCAAATCTTATATTGGACAGAGTCTTCACGAAGAATATTTTTTAACCAAGGAAATGGGCTGGAGGTTGGCGAACAATTTAACCTGTTTTATGTCTTCATCCTTCTTGCAGGAAGCATCGTGTTGTTTGTAGATACTTTCTTGCACAAGCCTCGCATATATTTCCTGCGTGCTGGCACGATAATACTTGGCGCGCTTTGCCCTTTGTTCGGCGTCTTGTTTACGATTTTCAACCGACAATTTGAGATCAATTTATTAACATTGGTCGTCTCCTACTGCCTCGCCATCGTAGGGTTTGCCTATGGAATATTCAATGGCGCATTAATTGAAACCGCACCCTTGAATCGCGAGATTGTGATTGAAGGTATGGAGGACGGCTGGATGGTTATAGACAATCGTGACAATATAATTGATCTAAACTCCTCCGCCGAAAAATTGGTCGGTCTATCGCGTGAAACCAGTTATGGGCAACCGATCACTCGTATCCTGAAAGAATGGCCTAAAATCTCAAACTCGGCTGAAGGTATTAAGGAAATGGAAATGCGCCGTAGTGTCAAATCGCAAAGTGGCTGGCGTTACTTGAACATTCGAATATCTCAATTAAGAAACAAACAAGATGAAAAATTCGGGCACTTACTGGTCTGGCGTGACATTACTGGCAGAAAACATGCAGACGAAGCCCACCAAAGAGTTCGGGATGAGTTGTTTGTGCTTTTAAATTCCATATCCAGCAATGCCAGCCGCTCATTGAATATTGAGGAGTTTTTATCCGAGACGAGTTTTCAAATCCTATATTCCTTTCACAGCCAGGCGGTAGCTGTTTTTTTGACCGAGGAAATGAATATCGGAAAACAAACCATTACTCTCAAATCTCATTTTGGGCTGGACCCTAAAAACATACAGGAATTAAATACGATCGCAAGCGCTGCCAATCTTCAAAAATGGCTGATTCAAAATGTCGAAAATCGGCCTCTGGTAATTGACCATAACAACAAAACGACCTATGTTCCAATTAGCATTAAAAACATTGAGGCTGAGTGCGCAATATTAATACCATTAGTCACCTATCCACAACATGAAAATAGCGTTATTGGCTGTTTGTATCTCAGTAGAAGGGAAAACATCCCATACAGCCAAGATGAAGTTATTCGCCTGACGACGATCGCGAATCAGATCGCGACATTGATTGACAGCAACCGCAGAAAACAATTTTCTATCGCCCTTTCTGAAAGACAGCGGTTGTTGCGCGACCTGCACGACTCGGTTAGCCAAAAATTATATGGGCTGGTAGCATTGACAGAAGCTGCCCAGGCGGGAATCGAGGCAGGATCTGAGATTTCTCCATTACAAGTCTTGGCGCGTATAGGAGAAAATGCCCGTCAAGCTGCCAAGGAAATGCGTCTATTTCTTCATGAAATGCAGCCGATTGACTTAAAAGATGGTCTTGTGTCCTCCCTGCACAACCGCCTGGCCGCGGTTGAAGGCCGGGCAGACATCAGGGCCAGGTTACTTTCAGACGAAAAAATAATACTCTCTAAAGAAAAGGAAACTGCCCTGTATTTCATTGCACAGGAAGCGCTAAATAATATTCTAAGACATGCCCGCGCAAAAAATGTTGTCGTAAGCATCCATCAAACCCGCCAGAAGGTAAAGCTCGAAATTAAAGACGATGGGCAGGGATTTGACATCGTAAAAGCGGACAAAGGATTGGGATTACGTAATATGAAGGAACGCGCCATGTTAATAAATGGAACATTTAAGATAACATCTACGATCGGTTCTGGAACCCATATCTCAGTGTCTGTAAGTAAGAAAAGTTAGGATCATGAAAGCAATTCGCATACTTGTCGCTGAAGATGAAAATGTGGTGCGCGATGGAGTAGTGGCGATTCTCTCCTACCAGTCTGATATGAAGGTTGTGGCTGAAGCGGGGGACGGCGCTAAAGCTGTCGAACTTGCCCGCCAGCACAAACCCGATGTTGTTCTACTTGACCTGCAAATGCCCAAGCTAACAGGACTGGAAGCCATACCAAAATTAATGGCCGCATCCCCTAAATCAAATATATTAGTGCTGACTGGTTTTGCAGAAAGCGACGGGGTGTATCAATGCATTAAAGCCGGCGCGCGCGGATTCCTGCTAAAAGATGCTACCAGAACGCAGTTATTGCAAGCCATTCGGGATGTAGCCAATGGGCTTGAATCGATTCAACCAGCCATTGCCATGCGAGTTATACATGAGATCGATCACCCCGCTGAAATAATGTACACCGCAAGTCCGCTCGCACCCCGGGAACTGGAGACGCTAAAATTGATCGCACGAGGGATGAGTAATCAGGAAATTGCAAACAGCATGGGCGTACATGAGAGAACCGTGGCCAAATATGTAAGCGGAATTTTGGAAAAACTGCACCTTGCCAACCGTACACAAGCGGCCTTGTATGCGATACAAGAGGGTCTAACCGCTCCTAAAAAATAATCATAAGTAGAATAATGTCCACACCCGCGCTGGATCAGCGCGGGTGTTTTTAATTTAACCTTATCAGTCCAAGGCGTATTCTTCCACATCTTATGCGCAAATATGCATGGTCATTAATGTCCATTTCCGCGTCCCAAATCATGCAACAAATGGTTCTAAGAGTATCCTGTTTTGTCCATTACTTGAAAAGAGTCAACTTCGTATAATGCTCTTATCCATTGCCTGGACTTGAACGCTTTTTAGGAGACATAAATTGTTCCTTGGACATTATTCTAGCCAGTTGAAAAAATCGAATCACCTCCTTCTCCCCGCAGAATGGAGAAGCCTTATTTCAGGCGGCATCTATCTCACGCGAGGGTTTGACCAGAATTTACTAATTCTTAGAGCAGATGCATTTAAGGAGATCTATGCACGAATTTCTTCACTAAATATCGCAGATCCACTGGCAAGATTGCTTTTGCGAATGTTCCTGGGAACAGCAAGTTTTATACAAATTGCCAAAAACGAGTCTTTTCCCATACCACCCAGCCTGATCAACTATGCAGATCTTAAGAGCGAGGTAGTGATCATCGGGCAAGGGGAATATCTGGAAGTTTGGTCACCAATCCTGTGGAATCAGCAGGAAATTCAAATTCAAGATGCCAAGGCTAACGCACAACGATTCTCATCTCTCACCATAGTCACGGGTTAAAAATAACTATGAAATCAGAAATAGGTACCCACATGAAAAAAATCCGCATCCTCGTTGTCGAAGATCAAAATGTTGTCCGTGAAGGAATGGTAGCCATTCTCTCACTCCAAAAAGATATGGAAGTTGTAGGTGAAGCGGTTAATGGGATTGAAGCCGTACAGCTTGCCATCCGAACAAGACCAGATGTCATTCTTTTGGATATGGTCATGCCCCAACAGGATGGGCTCGCTACCATCCCAAAGCTAAAAGAAATCTCACCGAATTTTCGCATCCTCGTGCTTTCCAGTTTCGCTGAAAGCCACCGCGTTTACCAGGCGATCAAAACCGGCGCCCTGGGATATCTGCTAAAAGACACACCACGCGCAGAACTCTTACAAGCCATTCGTGAAGTCGCCAATGGACAGGCCTCCCTTCACCCATCCATCGCAATTAAAGTAATTCAGGATTTCGACCGCCCGGTGACAAGTCACACAATTAACTTCAATGAGCACCTCACTCGCCGCGAGTTGGAAACCCTGCGTTGGATCGCGCGCGGATTGAGCAATCAGGAAATTGCCTGCACGCTGGTCGTCCACGAAAGGACGATTGCCAAATATGTCAGCAGTGTTCTCAATAAACTCCACCTCGCCAACCGCACCCAGGCCGCCCTATACGCCATTCGAGAAGGATTAACAACGGTCATGGCACAGGCGCAATAATGACTCGCTATGGGTATTCCTGCCTGGGCATAATTGACCACCTCATCGCCCATCGCATGGTCAATTCTTTTCCACCAAAGAACCATTCTTCTTGGCTACTGGCTCAAGAACGGAAATTGTAAAATGATTTTAAGATTCGATTTGAGGGCTTATGAAAAGTTTTGAATATCTTAATGCAAAAGATTTTGATAGAGCCTGGTTAAATTTTGAGTTGGACCTGCCCCTTAAACCTGGACCCAAAGGGCAGTCTAACCCCTTTTATATCAACCGCCCTGGAAATCCGATTAATGAGATGATTGATGCCCTGCTGGCTCCCTTTTACCGGCCTCCCAAGTTCTTTTTTTCGGGTCATCGTGGATGCGGAAAATCGACAGAGTTACTGCACCTGCTCAGCAACAACGAAATCCAAAAAAAATATTGGCCGATCAATTTCAGCATCCGTGAAGAAACCGACATTATTGACCTCGATTTTCGCGATGTTCTGCTTGCAATTGGCAGCCGTCTATTTCGCGAATACCGTAAGCAAGGCGGGGATCTGCCCGAACAATTACTCAAGGAATTGAACGGTTGGAAGGGAAAAGTGGAAAAGCAAATTTCCACCATCCTGGATGGTCGAGTCTCTGAATACGAACTTGGCGCATCCATCGATGCGTTCTTTGTCAATGCGGGGCTCAAAATGAAGTTGGAGCCTGCCACGCGAGTGGAGTTGCGGCAGATCGTTGAAACGGACATCACAGGCTTGATCGCCATCATCAACCACATTGCCGTTGCGATATATAACCAGGAAAAACGCATCCCTTTGATCCTGATCGACGATATGGATAAACCGGATCTCGATCGGGCGCGCGCTATTTTCCATGATCGCCGTGAGATCATGATGCAACCCAATTGCGCCATCGTTTACACTGTTTCAAGCGCGCTCTTTTACAGCAAGGAATTTGACGCAATCCGTGGCCAGGCGCTCTTCCTTCCGAATATTAACCTGAGATCATCCGCTGATTCGGATCAACATTTAGTGGAAGGTTATCGAATTTTGGAAAAATTCATCAATGTCAGAATGGACCGTTCCATGATTCACCCATTGGCAATGGAACAGGCGATAACTTACAGCGGCGGTGTCTTCCGTGAACTGGCTCGCATCGTACGTACATCCATCGGAAGGGCAAGACGACGAAAAGCGACCCAACTTGAAATAGAGGATGTAGAGTGGGCCGCCATGGAAATCCGAAACGAATACAGGCGAATTTTGGACAAGGAAGATTTGAAACTGCTGAAAAACGTGAAGGACAGCAAAAAGCTTGAATTTAGTGACCGACTTAGATCGCTCTTGCAAGTGCTAGCCCTGCTTGAATACAGCGATGAAGAAAACTGGTGCGATGTGCACCCGGTATTAAGGAAGATCGTATGACTGTCCCGGACATCGTTCTGCATCCACAACTCAATAAGTTTGAGGAGAGCATAGACATCGCGATTGAGGAACTTGAACTCGCCATCCGATGGGACCGCCCCTCTGCGCTTCTATTTGTGTATGACTCAGAATCTGTCCGCGCCAAAGCTGAAAAGGCTCTTAAGAACTACCTGAACGAACATAGGCAAATGATCGTTCATCTTCAAGTGGACGAAATACAGGATTTCGATCTGATCACGTTATTGAATGATTGTCCCCGGGCAACTAATCATGTCTTCTTTATCAGTGGTGTGACTACCAACAATAGGAATTTTTTTTCCAAAATCGGACACCACAAAGACATCCTAATAAAAAATAACATCCGCGTAGTATTTTGGATCAATCCAAAAACTTTATCAGAGTTGGCTATCGATGCGCCGGATTTCTGGGAATACTGCCAGCGCGTCGTCGAATTTTTGGACATGCCTAATTCTGATCACCTCATTCAAAGTGTGCACGAGTCTGCCTGGCAAGGCCCCGTCGAAAATCCTGAACTTTTCGAAGAAACAGGCAATACCAAGGAAAACATCACCTCGCGTGAGGCTTTCTTAACAGAACAACTCGTAAATCAAGAATCAACCTCTAAAAGAGCCAATCTGATGCTCACGCTTGGAATTCTAAACTGGCGCAAAAGTAATTTTGAAAAGGCAAATGAATTTTTACAAATGGCAATCGAATCCGCAAAAAAGCTGGAGGATAAGCTGCTTGAAGCAGAGTGTTTTAATGCAATTGCCCTCGTAAAATTCAGCCTCGGTAAAAACGATGAAGCCATTGATTCATATAAACAAGCCATTGCCATCGCTCCGGACAAAATTTTCATTTGGAACAACCTCGGCAACCTGTGCTTAAAGATCAAGCGAAATGACGAAGCCATGCTGGCTTTCCAAAAAGCATTACTGCACAATCCAAAGGATTCAATCGCATGGAATGGACTCGGTACGGTTTATTACCAAAACGGACAAATTGAAGATTCCATCAGCGCCTACCGTAAAGCCATCGAATACTCACCTTCCTTTGCAAGCCCATGGACAGGTCTAGGTGATGCCTACGCGAGTATTGGGCGTGAAATTGACGCCATCATCGGTTACCAAAATGCGATTGCGTTAAACGAAGACCTCTCGTCACCCTGGTTGGGCCTCGCAGCGATATATCGGAAACAAGGCCGCAATAAAGATGCTATTAACACATATCAGCGCGCCCTGTTGATCGAACCAAAAAATCATCGGGTCTGGAATGAGCTTGGTTTAATTTTCATGCAAGTCAATTCATTTGAAGAGGCCGAACGTGCATTCTCAAAAGCCGGCGAATTGGATCAAAATTTTGGCTGGGCAGCCAGCAACCTTGCTCTTGCCTACGCCAACCAGGGCAAATATCAGGAAGCCATCGAAGCGTGTCAGAGAAGCCTCAAAGCTTTCAAAGATAATACCGACAAGGCTATCGCACTCAATCGTCTCGCAAATTTATACCGAGCCGTCAACGATTACGACAAGGCCACGCATACATTCCAATTGGCAGATAGCCTCAATGGCTGTGCCGTCCCAGATCAACAGACGGTCGTCTCGGACTCCCGTATTCGTGAGCCTGTCCAATCATCAGACTCGGCGCTGGATATTCGCATTCGCGGCGAGGCAGAGCAGGACTCGCAGAATGAAGCGGCGTTCTCTTTTGTAGAAATTAACCAACAAAAGCAGGAAAAGCCGGAATCATTTACAAGGAAACAAACAGAGGAGTTGACTATGAAAACACAAATAGCACGAAAACCGCTACGCGAATTTGATTCTGCTCCGGGTTTCTCAAAAAATCTCAACTCAATTGATTTATTAGGTAAAGAAGATGAGATCACGGTAACAAAAAACCCCGAAGTCTGGAATGAAAAAGGAAACATCCATTTCCAGAATGGGGACTATGACCGGGCCATTGCTGCCTACAACAAAGCCATCGAGCTTGATCGTTCGTTTGGCTGGCCCTATAGTAATTTAGCCCTCACCTATCTTACCCAAGGCAAACTCGCCGAGGCTCTTCTGCTTTATCAAAAGAGCGCTACCTTACTGCTCAACCGGGAGGAAAAGGCTGCCTCCTGGAATAGTTTAGGCAATATCCATCGCCATCTGAACGACTACGAGAAGTCCCTCCAAGCATATCAAAAAGCGGACGAACTCGACCCGCAAAACGCAGGCAAGCGGGAAAAAGTGGATTTGGGGATCTCTGGTCCTAACTCACAGAACGCTCAAGTCTGGCTCGAGTTGGGCAACCTCTTTTTCAAATCCGCCTCCTATGTCGAAGCTATGAACGCATACATCAATGCCATAAAAATCGATCCCTCTTCGGGTTGGGCGCAAAGCAACCTCGCCATGTCACTTGTTTACCAGGGAAAATACAAGGAGGCTGTGCCGGCTTACCTGAAGAGCATCGAGCTGTTCAGAGACGATAAGGATAAGGCCACATCCTGGAATCGCCTTGGGAATGTGTATCGAAAGTTGAATGACCAAAACAGCGCCCAGAAAGCTTATCAAACTGCGGTTGTTTTATCCAAGGAAAAAACAAATTTGCTAACACGCACCCGATTCTCCCTGCTGGGAAACTGTTATACAAACTAACCAGCATTTGTTTAATATTGGAGGTAAAAATGTCTGACTATGAATTTTGGAATGATCTTGGCACTGTCTTTGACGCGATTCTAAATTACCAGAAAAAGAATGTTGAATTCAATAAACAATTCATCAACCCGTGGATTCGGCTGGGAAATATCTTCGATCGTCAGAATCAAAATAAAGAGGCTGTCAAAGCCTATCAGCACGCTACAGAAATAGACCCCGACACCGCACAGAACTGGCTGGATTTGGGTGACGCTCAATTCAAGAATGATGCCTATCTTGAAGCAATCAGTTCGTACGAAAAAGCGATCAGTTTGGACCCGAGCGCTGGCTGGCCGCTTGGCAACCTGGCCCTCACTCTGGTCACTCTGGGCAGGTTGGAAGAAGCCATTCCACTGTACACCGCAAGTATTGAATTGCTCCCTGAAGACAAGGATAAAGCAGTAATTTGGAATCGGCTTGGAAATGCATATCGTAAACTCGATCAATATGAGGATGCATTCATCGCATTCCAAAAGGCCGATGAGCTGGATGCCAAGAACACAGGTTTCAGCGATGACTTGGATGAAAATGTAGATGAATACGAATACAAAGATGAAACTGGAGATGAGGACCCAGCCGGTGAATCTGTAAGTACTGCTAAAGGGATTCTTGAACAAATAGCCGCGGCACAACCGTTGGAAACGAAAAAGACGCCTGCTCAGGTTGCTGAAGCAGCTGTGCAAAAAGTACTGGCGGATGAAGTCAAAGTTGAGGCGGCTGCTATTCAAAACAATGTGGAAAGGAAAAAAGATTCCATTACTGACAAGTCTTCATACATTCCGGCCTGGTTGATCATCAATGACAGCGGGCAATTAAGAGAAGAGATCGTCAGCGCAGGAAAGGCACACACGATCAGCGAAGACGAAGGCGCTGATGGCGGCCCGCTCAAGCAAGAGATTCAAATGCGCGCGGATCTGCCGGTTGCGTCTGATAAAAAAAATTCGGATGTAAGGCAGGAAGTCACATTTAGCGAATTGCCGGTGACGATGGATCATGTCGAAACATTCTCTGCCCCCGTCCGTGCCCAAATGAGCGAAGAAATTGCTGATGTACAAAAGCTTCAGAATGAAGCGTATTTGAATGCGGAAGAAATATTCGCTCGGGATGAATCAGACCCTTGGACAGGTGAAGATCAATCCATCCTTGACGATGAAGGAGATTCCAGCGAACTTGCCTACCAAGAATACTTAAAGGATGTGATTGAGCCTTCAACTATTTTGTCTGATCACACGTATGAGGTCCATGGTGATTTACCGCAAACCAAATTAAGCGCCAGCGGGGAAGTGCGTATTGCCATGGATACAACAAACGCACATGTGTGGAATGAATTGGGTAATGTCTACTTAAATTCCGGCGCATATGATGATGCAATTGCAGCCTTCAGCAAGGCCATTGAACTGGACCGGCACTTTGCCTGGCCGTATAGCAACCTTGCTTTGGCGTATGTGCAAAAAGACCGTATCACGGAAGCGATTTTGTTCTATCAACGCGGGATAGAGTTGTTCACTTCGGACAAGGACAAAGCCGTGACTTGGAACCGCCTGGGAAACGTGTATCGCCGAATGAATGATTATGATCATGCTATGGCAGCCTATCAAACTGCAGACGAACTTGACCCCGAAAACACTACACGGTCCCTTCGTTCAAGTTTCGGTTTGTTGGGAAATATGTTCGCTCAACAAAAACCTCCCGTCATTGCATAGGAGAGAGGAACCATGAACAACCATGAGTTTTGGAACGAGCTTGGCAATTTATATTTCATGCAGGGAGCATACGAACCTGCGATCCATGCCTATTTACGCTCCATCGAATTGGAGATCAAGTTTGGCAGGTCATATAGCAACCTGGCCATGGCATTTGTTCAAATTGGCAAATACAGTGAAGCCATTAAGTTATACCGCCGCAGCATTGCCTTATTGCCTGACGAAAAAGAGCAAGCCATCACCTGGAACAGACTCGGAATCCTCTACCGCCAGGTAAAGGATTACAACAGCGCGCTGGAAGCATATCAGCAAGCTGACATTCTGGATCCACAGCAGGAAAGCGATCGTCTCTCCGAAACAGGGCGTGGAAGTAAAATGCCTCTGACCGTTTCCAAACCTGATATTGATATTGAATCACTCCTATCGGCGGATCAAGATTCGGACGATTCTGAAAAGATGGATCTTATTGAAATCAATGCAGAGTTGGAAATCGCAGAAGAGCAATCCAATAAATCCTGGTTTGACAGCAAGTTTTTACCATCCGATCCTGAAGAGCAACTCCTGGTGGAAACCCTTCACGAAACCATGGCAGGTATTCACAGCGAATGGAAACCAGCCACGACCGAAGAGACAGCAATTGTGGAAACATCCGTTCTGGTTAATTGGGACCTTGAAACCGTTGCTCAGGAAGACTTACCACTTATTATTCCCATTGATCTCGAGACAGTTTCGCAAAAAGATTTGGATGATGGAAATATGGAAACCAATCTCCTTGATGAAAAGGACGGCAGGCAACCCGCCACATTCGAGATTCAGAATGAATGTGAAATTGGGCATAATCAACCTAAATACGAGCTTGCGCTCCTCACTGAACCCATTGGCGCCGCCCCATCATCCGAAACTGAATCCGAGTCAACCATAAGTTTACCGGTGTCAGATCCCGTAATCGAACAGTCTGAAACAGACCTGAACTCGTTTGAGCTCGATATAGCAAAGCACAAGCAGGCTGCCCTAAGCAATCCCCGAAACTATGCGCTTTGGGAGGTGCTGGGTGATGCCTACAAATCCGCAGGCCAGTATAAAGATGCTCTTCTAGCTTACCAAAAGGCAATCTCGGTAAATCCCTATAAACCCTCCTCCTTCTACCGATTAGGGCTGGTCCATGCCATCGAACGAAATGACACAGAAGCGGTCATGGCTTTTCAAAAAGTCCTGGAATTGGTCCCGGATCACGCCCAGGCACATGCCTCACTAGCGAGTCAATATTTAAGAATGGGAATGGAAGAACTGGCCCAATCTCATATTGAAAAGGCTTTGAACTCAAATTTGGAAGATGAAACTGATTATAACCGCGCCTGTCTCGAAGCAATCTGCGGAAACAATGAACGGGCTCTTGAATTACTTGAAATCGCTCTTCAAACCAAACAGGCTTATATTGATTGGGCTGGTAAGGATCCAGACCTGGATTCCCTGCGTACTGATCATCGTTTTCAAAATCTCCTCTCCGTCTATGCGACAAGCGCATGATTATCACTTCGGCATAATATAAAAAAACAGGAGTATTAAAATGGCTAAAGTATGGGAATTATTGGATCAGGCATATTATTTTATTGGAAAAAGCTATTATGCGGATGCCCAAAATATTCTTGACCAGGTTTTGAGCACAGATCCACAAAATGTGGAAGCATGGGATGCATATATTAGCATTTGCACAACCCAAAGCGATCTCGAAGATTTACGAAATCATATTGATAACGTCTGGCAGACACAAGTTCGCGACCAGGATTATCTTCAAGCAAAACAACGTTTTGTCCTTCAGCGGCTGGATCAGAAAATTCATAATTTATAAATTCTAATTCAAGATCAACCTTGGAAGGTTATCATGCCAGTTTCAACACACTTACTTGAAAGAGCCCATCAACTTATTAAAGCAAAGCAATATGAAAATGCCGCGCTTGTTCTTGACGCGGTTGTGAGAGTTGACCCTAAAAACGTGGATGCCTGGAAATCCTATTTGCAGATCCAAAGTGATGTCTGCGATCTAAACTGGCTCAAGGAGCGTATATTAAGAACAAATGAGTTATGCGATGCGGATAAAAAAAATATTCTTGATTATCAGAACTACCTTATTCGGCAATGGACTGAAAAAGAAGATGAGGATGCGGCAGAAAAAAACGAAAATACCCTCTCATATCCAGATGATGATCACGAACAACAGGAATTTGTAACTCTTGAGCTGGTGGATATTTTTGATTATCCAGAACTAGTCGTTGAGAAAACCCGCAAAAGAAAACCGAGAAGAAGGTATACACCCCGGGTTTCTGCCGCCAGTGGCCATGCGATCCTATTGTTCGCCTTATTATTACTAGGCATCCGACTGCTTGCCTTGCAACATTTATTGGGATACGCTTTATTATTAAT
The DNA here is from genome assembly GCA_016866215.1 of Chloroflexota bacterium. Classification (GTDB taxonomy): domain Bacteria; phylum Chloroflexota; class Anaerolineae; order Anaerolineales; family Villigracilaceae; genus Villigracilis. Next base: position 16,970 of record VGNE01000004.1, read on the forward strand.
ATTTGTATATGGTGGGGTACTCTGGCTGGAAAAATACAGCATCCGGCTGCCAGCGACTTTCATCAATGCCAACCGCACTTATGCTCTTGAACATACCAACAAATTAACCATAGTGGATAAGTCGCAAGGCAAAATAGAAGAGCAAGAACCAAATTATGAAGAGCTTGATAAAGTGAACATTGATTCGATACCTAGAATTTAATTATTATAGTCATATCTTTTCCCTAAAACTCCAATGGCGGTTTGCCTGATTCTGCTTTAGAATCATCCCCAAATGAGAAAAACCTTCATTGGGATCGGCTCCTTTCTTCAAACTCCTGCGGGTGTGGTCGTCATTACAACGATCATCTGGCTTGGCATACTGTGGGGCTTGAATATTCCTTTTAATCCCTATGTCAGTATCGCTATATTTTTCGCCGATATCGGTATCGCCCTTTTCCTGTTTGACCGTCTAGTATATTTCTTTTCACAGTTCGTGTTGCCTATTCAAAACCCCAAAGACAGGCGGGAGGTCTATTTGAGGGTAAGAAACTTCGAATCAGGCGACCGCGGGCCGACCCTCTTTATCAAGAACGGACATGTAATTGAACATGAGGGGGAAACGGGGAAACGTGGTCCTGGCATTCTTGTTTTGGACACGGCCAGCGCAGCTGTTTTGCGCACGGATACTGAAATCAGCAGTACAGTGGGGCCTGGGATCAAATTCACACTGCCAGATGAATATATTGCCGGGTGCGTTGACCTTCGGTCACAGTGGCAGTTCATTGGTCCGCTTTCGAGCGGACAGCCATTTATCAATCCTGCACCGAACGCATCATCAAAAGGCAACGAATTACAAAGCCACAGTAAACAAACCAGCGGAATGACTCGCGACGGGTTTGAAATCTCCCCGACGATCAGCATCAAATTTAGCATTAAGCGCCCGGTTGAAGCAATACCAACAGAAAGCGGCGTGACCTCACGATATGGGTTTGATCCAACATCCGTCCGAAATGCAATCACTCGTGAATTCATACGGCTTGGCGCCCCGGATAAAAGCAAGTCCCGCATGGAATGGAATAAACTGCCTGCTCATCTGGTGGTCAACCTCTGGCGCGAATATATTCGTAAATTTAAATTTGAAGAATTATTCACGACCAAAGAGATCAGTGGCTTGCAAACCATTGAAGAAATGATCAATAAGCGCCTTCGCCAAAGCCATGTGGTTGGACTGGACGATTCAGGCCTGCCCACCGGCGAACGGCTTGAAAGTCTGGAATACAAACAATTGCAATTAAGAGGTCTGGAGGTCAGGGAGGTGCGAATCCATAACGTGCTTTTTGAACCATCCATAGAAGAGCAAACCATCCAACAATGGAGCGCGGAATGGATGAACCTTGCCAGCCAAGAAGCAAGTTATTTGAATGAAAAAGAGGCTTTGATCGAAACCGCGGCACGCAATGAGGCTGGCAAAAAATTTGCGTTGATCGTTTCCGCGAAATTTGGCGGCAGAAGTACCACGCCGCAATTAAACCCATTCAAGACACTTCAACTTTTGATTCAGCCGCTTAAGGATTTCATCCTGACAAAGAGCCATGCTATGAGCGATATGGAAAAAGAACTAAGGAAATTGGATGAGATCTGGAAATGGCTTTTGGATCAAAGCGCCAAAAGCCAAGTGAAAGACGAAGAGGCTGGGTAATGAAAAGGCAGTCTCATCGCGACGAGGTCAAGTCCCTGCTCTTCGGTCTGACAGACGCAAATGTTCGATTCAGAAATAGGTGGCGCAATATTGCCCTTCTGGCTGTATGGTTCCTGTTAAGCGGAATTTCCATGATCCTGCATGCTTTTACCGTCATCGAACCGGATCATTTCGCAATCGTAATCGGCTTGAGTTTTTTGAAATATATTCCATTGCTGATCGTTGTCTACAGTCTGTCCAGAAGGAAGGCGGCAAAATACCTTGACGATATTTATGAATTACATAACCAATCTCTCGCATCTGATTTTCTTGAAGACATTGCATTCGGTTCCGGGCGCGAACAGATCACCATCAAAGATGGCAGAATTCCCGAAATGTATGAAAGCTCTCCCATCGTCCTGATCGGCGGGCCGGGCAGGGTCCAGGTCAACCTGGATAGTGTGGCTTTGTCTGAAAAAGTAGATGGCGAACCAAAAGTCATCTACCCGCGCAGTGAACCCTGGAAACTCGGCAGATTCGAACGAATCCGCGAAATTGGTAAATTTGATCAGATTGGCAAACGCGAATACGCCGTTATTAATCTGCGTGATCAATTTATAAGCGGTCTCTCGCTAAAATCACGCACCAAAGATGGTATACCTTTGGAAGCCCAGGGGATCAAAGCGATATTCAGCATCCTGCGCAGACAACATTCAGATAACGACCATGCTGAAAACGATGCTTATCTGTTTGATGAACGCGCAGTACAAGCACTGGTCTATAACCAGGTGATCATCACGCCAGAGCCAGCCAGCCCGTCTGGAATCAACTTTCCGTGGGATACCACCGTTGTGCCGCTCATCATTTCGGAATTGGAAAAACTGATCACCTCTCACACATTAAGTGAATTACTTGCCAGTATCGGTCAAAAGGAAGTGGACCAATCCTCGACCAATGAACAAACCATTGCTCAAATGCGCGAAGAAATGACGGGCGAACAAACCAGTATGAACGAAGGAAATGATACCCGCTCGCCCAATTTTATATCACGCTCCAAGATCACCGCTCAGTTCTTCAGCAACCCATTCAAAGAGAAGGCGGCCAAACTTGGGGTCGCTCTGGACTGGATAGACATAGGAACCTGGCAACTTCCCTCCAGCCTGATCCTCGATAAACATAAAGAAGCATGGAACCAGTCACGCGAAAATGAAAAAAAACGCAATGTCTTGGCGCTTGCAGGGCAACAATTTGAACTGACCGAACTCATCAGGTTAATTAACCGCGTGGTTATTTCAAATTACGATAAATTGAATGCATCAGATGCTGCCTTCTCTAGGGAAAATGAAATTTCAGACGAGGACGTCTTAAAGGAACTGGATGATTTGATCCAACAAAGACCCGAGTTTAGAAAACATATCCGCCTGGATGAAGACACAGCAGAATCTAGAAATTTATTATCTTCAAGGCCAAAACTCAAGAACCAGGCTGTTCAGCAGGAAATCAACACAAAAGATGCGAGCCTGATTGCGCTGGAAATGTTAAGGGCGTTTAGGATAGAACTGCTCGCAGGAAAAATGCTGATTGAAAACGAGAGTGATTCATCAGGAAAAAATAATAATGACTTGATAAGAATTGAAAAGGCATTACACGACATATCCCAGCTTATTCTTCATTATCAATAACAATAAGATGCCAAATGAAACATCCAAATATTCTCATCTCCCCGAAGATCACGACCGCGCTTGATTTGGGCGCGCCCATCGTTGCACTCGAATCGACCGTCATCACCCATGGACTTCCCCACCCGCAAAACCTGGAATTGGCGCGCGATATGGAAAAACAAGTCCACGACTTTGGTGCAACGCCCGCAACTGTTGCTCTGCTGGATGGAAAGATCCGCATCGGTCTATCAGACAAGGAACTGGTTCGGCTTTCTGACGCAGAAGCGGACTCGATCCTAAAGGTGAGTCATCGTGATTTTGCCACAGCCATCCTCAAAAAAAAGAACGGCGGCACCACTGTGGCCGGGACGATGTTCGTGGCGCACATGGCGGGCATCAAAGTCCTTGCCACGGGCGGCATCGGCGGCGTGCACAAGGAATCGCCTTTCGATATATCAACGGACTTGCGGGCACTCGCAGAAATACCTGTGATTATTGTCTGTGCTGGCGCGAAAGCAATTTTAGACTTACCGGCGACGCTCGAATATCTTGAATCGATGGGTGTGCCGGTTGTCGGCTATCAAACTGATGAATTTCCCGCGTTTTACTCCCGTGAGAGCGGACTGGGCGTAAGCGTAAGATTAGACTCCCCCAAAGAAATTGCAGACTTCGCCAAAGCGCATTGGGAGCTTGGAATGAAAAGCGCAATCCTCGTGACGAATCCTGTCCCGGAAAATAATGCAATTCCAAAGTCCGAAATGGACCCGATCATTTCAAAAGCGTCGGCAGAAGCCATCGAGAAGGGAATCCACGGACAGGTGCTCACTCCATTTTTGCTAGGTCGCATCAGCGAATTGACTCAAGGAAAATCTCTGCGTACCAATTTGGCATTATTGCTAAACAATGCACGTCTCGCCGCGCAAATCGCGGGAGAAATGAAGACAAGCAAGCGAGTTAAGGCTATTTAACCGTCATTGCGAGGCGATGTACTTTCGCCGAAGCGTCGCCGTGGCGCCGTGGCGACACAATCTCCATTAATTTGTGAGAGATTGCTTCGCCGCCACACCTTCCCTGGCGGGCGGTGCCGGGGAAGTACAAGAGCGGCAGCTCGCAATGACATGAGAGGCAAAATGAAAAACGAATTTACGCTTACCGTTACGATCCACGCCAAAGCAGAGACGATCTACAAAGCATGGCTTTCCACAGACGGGCATAGCGCCATTACGGGCAGTCCCGCAAAAGTGGACGGCACTGTGAACGGCGACTTCACCGCATGGGATGGTTACATCTGGGGAACGTTCTTGGAATTGGAAGGGAATAAAAGAATCTTGCAAGCCTGGCGCACGGGTGAGTTTCCTTCGGAAGCAGAAGATTCGATCGTGGAAATTTTGCTCGAAGAAGAACATGGTAAAACGAAACTAACGCTCAAGCATTCCAATATCCCCGAAGGCCAAGCGGATGGGTATAAATCAGGCTGGGAGGATTTTTATTTCAAGCCAATGAGGGAATATGGTTTTGAGGGGAAGCAAATAGGTAGACAGGTAAACAAGTAAACAGGTTGGAAAGGAATCTCTCGCATGGACGGTTGCCCCTTTTTTGAATTACGAAGGTTTATTTAACTTCCTTGAAGAATTTTTCGATCTCAATACTCGCATCGCGCAACGCGCCTTTTAATGTATAACGATCAACTTCGTCGTGAAACGGAAAAACAATAACCCTGCCGTCAGGGTGTTTCATTTTTACATGACTGCCTTTTCGATGAATCTCAACAAAGCCCAAACGCATTAATGCCGTTAAGATTTGCCGCCCAGATATTAAAGGCAATTTCATATCGTTAACTCAACGATTTCTTGATTTTCCGTTAATTCTGCGGGTTCCGGCTCTAAATACAAATCTATCGCTTCACGAATATTTTCAAGGGCTTCCTCTTTTGTCTTGCCCTGCGACCAACAACTTTGGAGAGCAGGGACGTGCGCCACAAAATACCCGTCTTCGCCGCGCTCCATGATTACTTGAATGTTCATAAATTACTCCTTTACTTTCGTTTCTAGTTCTGCGCTCATATTTACCTTTTGTGAATAACAGACCCGTTGATTTTAGTTAAAACTTAAGCGCTGTGCGGATTATACCCGTAAGCGTCAATCCGCTATTGCTTATTTAACTTCCTTATTCAATGGTCAGTACAAGAAGACGTCTCGCATGGACGGTTGCCAGAGATGGTTACTGGAATCCTTCGGCACGGTGAGCCGCGAAGCGAGTCGAACCGTCAGGACAACGCATACGAGACGTTTTATTTCTTCTTTCATCTTTCATCCTTTCCCCAAAAGCTCTTTCACCAACTGCTCCGGCACATGTACAGCCACCACCTCCCCCTTGACAGTAATTATCCCATTAACCCTAATCCACTCTTTTATCACAACTTTACGCCCTTTTACTTCTTTCACCTTTGCGCGGACTTCCAACACGGGACCCAGCGGCGTGGGCTTGAGATAATCTATATGCAATGAAGCGGTCAGATAACGTAAAGGCGGCTCGGTATCCATGGCGCGGTTTTCGGCGCGGTAGCTTGCCGCGGCGGCTGTGCCTGTACCGTGACAATCCACCAGCGAGGCGAGCAAGCCACCATACACATATCCGGGAATAGCTGTGTGATATGCTTTTGGCATGAAGTAACAAACGGATTCATCGCCATCCCAAAAACTTTTAATTTGATGTCCGAGTTCGTTCATACTTCCGCAGCCGTAACAATGAGCGAAGTATTCGGGGTAGTAATCTTGAAAAGCTTTATCGGTCATTGGCTGTTTCCTTGAAGGTTTCAGGAGTTCGTCTTAATTCGCCCAACTCTGGGTGTCTTCTGGAAGACTTCCGAAATCCGGATGTGAATTACGGTGTTGCTGTAGAGGTTACAGCTGGTGTACGCGATGGCGGGAGCGGTGTAAGACTATCAAACACCACAAAACGCCCAACTACTTTCCACTCAAGGCCCATGAAGATCTGTACTTCATAAGATCCTGCAGTCCAGCCGCCGCTTGGGCCTGTGTTTTCAACTTTGCCACCAATGCCGCCCGTACTCCACTCTTCCTTCCACGGTTCGGTTTGAAAATCAAACAGTTTACCATCGCGGTACCAAAGCGCGCTCCACTGCACACCGGGGATCGTGTTGTTGTAATCGAAACCACCATACATTGTTGTTATGGGAAGTTCAAAAACAGTTTTCGGGTTGACCGGATTCACGCCATCAAACTCTGTTGAAAATTGAATGGACGTAAATACAGCATCTGGATTCGGCGTAACGGGTCCTGCAAATAAGGCTTCGATGGCAAGAGGCAAAAAAGGCGTGAGCGTTAATGTGGGTGTATCAGAAACAGAGGGAGTCAATGTAAGGGTTGACGGGACTGTGATAGTTGGGGTCAATGTGATGGTTGGGGTCAGTGTAATGGTGGGAGTCAGCGATGGCGTGGGAGAAGGCGGAAAATAGACATAGATCATCGGCTCGCCGTAAAATGGAAGCCAATAGCCAAATCCGGCCAGGAGCACGCCCAGGAAAAACAATCTCCAAGTAGTGATACTCTGGCGCCTTCGCAAACTATAAAACGATAACTTGCGTGCGGTCTGCATGGATTTGATGGCGGCGCGGATCGAATAATATGCCGCCACAACTGCCAAAAGTGCAAGAGCAATAACGCCTGCGCGAATATCCATATCGTGATTATAGCATGGGCAAAGTGCCTGTCACTTTTTTATGTTTTTGAGTAAACTTGCAGTATGTCAAAAGAAATTGTGCTGCTCAAATTGGGTGGATCGCTCATCACTGATAAAGATATTCCCTATACCCCAAGGCTCGACAAACTGACAGATCTCGCTCAGGAAATTAAGACGGTTCTGGATTCAAGCCCGGACCTGCTCCTGATCCTCGGGCATGGTTCTGGCTCGTTCGGACATGTCGCCGCCAAGAAATATGGCACGCGCGACGGGCTTCCTGCTCAAGGCGGCATCCTCGCCGCCGAGGACGGCGACGAGAACAAGGAGTATTGGAAGGGATTCGCCGAAGTCCGCTTTCAGGCAGCGGAGTTGAACCGCTATGTAATTCAATCCCTATTGGCTGTCGGCGTACCTGCCATTTCATTTCCGCCATCCGCTTCGATGGTTTCAATGGATCGAAAAGTCATCCATCACAATATATTGGCTATACGCAAAGCCTTAGATGTTCATTTGCTGCCCGCCGTTTATGGCGATGTGGCATTTGACGAAAACCTGGGCGGCACCATCCTTTCAACCGAAGATGTCTTTACATTTCTCGTTGAGCAGTTCTCCCCCTCCCGAATATTACTGGCAGGCATCGAGACCGGTGTGTGGCAGGATTTCCCAGCCAGGACAAGGCTGGTGAAACAGATCCAACTATCAGATTATGAAAAGATGCGGGCTGGCATCGGCAGCTCGGCTAGTACAGATGTCACAGGCGGGATGAAAGCTAAAGTGGAGGAAATGCTTGCATTGATCCAAAAAAATAAAGGTTTGACTGTACAAATTTTCTCGGCTGAGGAAAGTGGGCACCTGACACGCGCCTTGAAAGGCGAAAATGTAGGGACTTTGTTAACTTCGCGCTGAGCGGAGCAGAGCGAAGTCGAAGCGCATAGGATTGTCTACGTTCTGTCCTTCGACTGCGCCGCGAAACCAGCGGCTCCGCTCAGGACGGAGGGTATCAAAAAGAAGTGACGAATAACTCTTGCTTTTTTTGTGAAAAATTGGATAATTGAGATTGCCGAATTATATATAATCAACAAGGAGATAGTATGGCAACCAAAGCAAGACCCACAAAGAAAAGTACGAAAGTAAGAGCCAAGACCATGTCATCCCAGAAACGGAAATCGTCCGTAAAAGGGAATAAAAGAACGGTCAAGAAATTGCCGGCAAAAAAGGCTGTGATTAAGAGAGCCGCGCCCGCTGGGGCAAAAGTGACTTTCAAGCCGACCAAACTAAAACTCGTCCGCCCTGTGCCTTCCGATATTGACATCGCGCAGGCTTCTGACATCAAGCCAATTATGCAGATCGCCGCTGAACTTGGCATCCGCGAAAATGAACTTGAGTTGTACGGGCCGTATAAAGCCAAGGTAAAACTTGAGATCCTGGAACGCCTCAAGAATCGCCCAAACGGAAAATATGTTGACGTGACCGCCATCACCCCCACCCCGCTCGGCGAAGGGAAAAGCACCACGATGGTGGGGTTGAGTCAGGCATTGGGCGCGCATTTGGGCAAGCGGGTCTTCACGTGCATCCGCCAGCCTTCGCAAGGCCCAACTTTCGGAATCAAGGGCGGCGCAGCCGGCGGCGGGTATTCGCAGGTCATCCCCATGGAAGACTTCAACCTGCATTTGACGGGCGACATTCATGCCATCACTGCGGCGCATAATCTCACGGCCGCTGCGTTGGATACGCGCGTGATGCACGAAAAAACACAGGATGATGAGAAGTTATTCAATGCGCTTTGCCCGCTTGATAAGAGAGGCAATCGCAGGTTCTCCCCCACCATGCTGCGCCGATTAAAGAAACTCGGCATCAACAAAACCAATCCCAACGATCTGACACCCGAAGAGCGCTCGCTTTTTGCGCGGCTCGATATTGACGAATCCACCATCACCTGGCGCCGCGTTGTGGACATTAATGACCGCATGCTGCGTGAAGTACAAGTCGGCTTGGGAAAAGATGAAGCAGGCTTCGAGCATCGCTCTGGTTATGACATCACCGTCGCTTCCGAGATCATGGCTGTGCTGGCTCTCACCACAGACCTTGAAGATATGCGCGAACGTTTTGGAAGAATGGTCGTTGCCACCAACAAACGCGGCGAAGCTGTAACTGCCGAAGACCTCGGCGTGGCTGGCGCAGTGACGGTTTTGATGAAGGACGCCATCAAACCAAACCTGATGCAAACCCTCGAAGGGACGCCTGCCTTCGTTCATGCAGGACCGTTCGCCAATATCGCGCACGGCCAATCTTCCATCATTGCAGATAAGATCGCCCTCAAACTTGCGGATTATGTCATCACCGAATCTGGATTTGGCGCAGACATCGGCATGGAAAAATTCTTTAATATCAAATGCCGTTATTCTGGCTTGATCCCGCAGGTGGTTGTATTGGTTGCAACTGTGCGCGCGCTTAAGATGCACGGCGGAGGACCGAAAGTTGTGGCTGGCAAACCGCTTGCCCCAGAATACACAGATGAGAATTTGGATTTGCTCCGCGCGGGTCTCCCAAACCTAGAACGCCACATTCAGAATGCACTTAAGTTCGGCGTAAATGTTGTCGTAGCCGTGAATTCCTTTGCGACAGATACTCCCGCCGAAGTGGAACTCATCCGCGAAGCCGCGCTCAAGATGGGCGCGATAGATGCAGTCGTCTCCACTCACTGGTCGGATGGCGGTTCGGGCGCAAAGAAATTAGCTGAGGCTGTTGTGAAAGCCGCAGAGATGCCCACCAACTTCAAGTTCCTGTATCCGCTGGAAATTTCCATCAAAGAAAAGATCGATACCATTGCACGCGAAATCTATCGCGCCGACGGCGTGGATTATTCCCCCGAAGCCGAAGAACAGATCGCGCGCTACACTCGTCTCGGGTTCGATAAACTCCCAATCTGCATGGCGAAGACCCACCTTTCGTTCACAACCGACGCGTCGAAGAAAGGCGCGCCCACGGGCTTCCGCATTGCTGTACGTGAGATTCGCGCGAGCGTTGGCGCTGGCTTCCTCTACCCGATCCTTGGCGATATGAGGACGATGCCCGGCTTGCCTACTCGTCCTGTGTTCTATGATGTTGATTTGGATTTGAAAACTGGTAAAGTGGTTGGGTTGTTCTAAATCAACCAACAGAAATGTAAACCATTTATGCGCTATCAGGGCTCAGCCCCTCTGATAGCGCATTTTTTATCAGTACTGACAGGTTATGGGATTAATAGCTCTTTGGATATAATTGCACAATATGAACATTGAATCCTTATCATTGACTGACCTGGTAAATAGCAGGGAGGTAAACGCATCAGATCTCGCATCGGCCTGCTACCGTCAAATAGAGCGCCTCAACCCCACGCTGAATGCTTTTATAACGGTGATTCCTCCGGATATGGATGCGCCTCCTCCAGCGGGAACGCGAAGCGAGTCGCTTTACGGTCTTCCCATCGCCGTGAAGGACCTCTACGATACAAAGGGCATCCGCACTACCAGCGGCTCAAAATTCTTCGCAGACAATATCCCAATAGAGGATGCCTTCGTAATCCAAAAGATCAAAAAAGCGGGGGCGCAGATCATCGGCAAAACCAATACCCATGAGATCGCGCTCGGCGTTACGAATAACAATCCGCATTTTGGGGCATGTAGAAATCCCTGGGATGTGACCCGGATTCCCGGTGGTTCCTCCGGCGGAAGTGCAGTTGCCGTTGCGACGGACATGGCTCTCGCTGCTCTTGGCACGGATACCGGTGGCTCGATTCGCATCCCGGCTGCATTGTGTGGCGTGGTCGGATTGAAACCCACCTACGGACGAGTGAGCCTGCGCGGCATCCTTCCGCTTTCGTGGAATCTGGACCACGCGGGACCGATCACGCGCAAGGTCGAGGATGCGGCGATAATGCTTGAAGTGATGGGCGGATACGATGAGTTGGATCCGGCTTCAGTTAAGACATTACCTGGCGATTACACCAGTAATCTAAAGCATGGAATTAGAGGATCTAAGATCGCACTGGCAGTTGGAAATTATGTGGAAGAGTCAGACCCGGAAATATTGGCGGCGGTTCGTACATCTGGGCTGGTTTTACTGGAGCAGGGTGTGAGCATTACAGAGGTAAATATGGATTTTCTGCGCGAAGGCGCGCTTGCAAATGGACTCATGACCCAGACTGATGGCGCGTCATTTCACCGTGAAAGGCTGATGGCGCACCCCGATTGGTTTGGCACGGACGTACGTCAGCGGCTGGAAGCGGGAGCCGCAGTCACTTCCAGCGAGTATGCACTGGCAAGGCGTACGCAGGTTGAGGTCAAGAGAAAGTGCGATCTATTATTCGAACAATATGATCTGCTCATGCTCCCCACTACGCCCATCCCCGCGCCTTTTTTGGCGGGAGAAAATGCCATCGAACGCGCCCGTCAGTTGACTCGCTTCACGGCGCCCTTTAATCTGACAGGTCTGCCCGCGCTTTCCGTGCCGTGCGGGTTCACAAAAGAAGTCCTGCCCATCGGTTTGCAGATCGTTTCGCGCTCATGGAACGAAGTGGGCGTGCTAAGGGCTGGTTATGCCTTTCAGGAAGTGACCGAGTGGCACATGATGAAACCGAAACTGGCTGTGCTTTAAATTTATGAAGAAATCAGGGCTGACAATCTGGGTCTTATTGCGCCTGCCGATTCTTGCAGCAGGAATGTATTTGTTCCGCTTTCAAATCGCCACGTTCGTTGACGACGCGTTTGGCTCGGGGACAGCCATAGATTTTGCTGTATTCTCCGCGAGCACATTTTGGACTCGCTTTCTTATATATCTCACCTGTGTTATCGCGCTAGTTTCAGGAGCCTGGCTTGTAAAAAAATGGGTGGCTTCCGATTTTTGGGGTTATACCCTGATACTGGTCGGTGCATTCAGTGTCATTTATTTTTCTTTCGCTTTTTTATTGTTAACAACCAACCCCCTGCTAAAAACATCCCTTGTTACTTTAATTCTGGCGGCCAACACCCTACCGATGAAATGGCTTACGAAGTGGGCGCTCAAAAGTAAGTTAATGAATATTTTTTTTCTGACATGTGTCGGGTGGTGTGAGGCGTTTTTTTCGCAGGCTTATATTTTCTGGCTGTTGGAAAAATTCCAGGCAGGATGTTCCATCAAAAAATGGTCATGGCTCAGCGGCGTGCTGATCGCCCCGCTCTTCTGGTTGTTTTTGCTGACGCCCTACGACAACCAAAGAATTATTACTCTTGGTGAAAAACTGCACGTCAGCTCGGAAGTGGAAATATTTGCGCAGGGGGAATTCAACTGGATCGAGTTCAACACCGAACACAAACTTCTTTATGCGGTTGGGCGCGGAACCAATTTTTTGCTGGCCTTTGACACAGAACATCTCGACCAACCGCCGCGCAGGTCAAAAACAGATATTGGGAAAACCCAAAGTTTTGCTTTCAACCCGGACCTTCAAGAGTTGTACATTTATAAAGCCGACGCACGCGAACTGCTTTATCTTGATGCTTTGACTTTGGAGGGTTTCCGGTCTGTGCCAATCCCTGAACTCTCTCCGGGCGATGTGTGGGTGAACTGGCAACGCGGCACAGACAGCATTACCATCGCCTCTGAAGCGGACCTGGAAACTGGCACACCTTTCGTGATGATTGACCGCGCGAACGGCGACATCATCGCCACCCTGCCCTTGCCGCTGATCCCCACCAACGTCGCCTTCCACCCTGAACAGGATATTTTATATTTCAACTCGTTTCGAGATACATATTTGGTCTCATGGGAAAAGAACTCGCATGAAGTGCTTCAAAATATTGAAACCAGCCCTCGCACAGACAGGTTGATCTTCTCCGCCAGCACATCGGAAGTGTTGGTCGCTTCGCCGCTGGAGGGCGTCATCCTGCGTTATGATGCGCAGAGCCTGGAATTCAAAGGCAAAATCAAAACCAGCCTAGGCGACCGAACGTTAACGATTGACCCGCAAAGAAATTTGCTCCTGGTTGGAAATTTTGTTAACAATCGGATGCAGGTGATTGACTTGAACACCTACGAGCCGGTTGCAAGTTTTTACATCGGAGCGTGGATCCGCACAATCGCACTGGACGTGGAGCGGGGAGTTGCATACGTTTCTTCAGTGCGAAATTTATTCAAGGTCAAGTATGTTTCTGATGGAACTTAAATTAGCAAAACGCTTCATCTCCTTCTCTTTCAAACATTACATTTTTTCAATCTTCAAAAATCAATTCCCTGCACCTTATCTTTTTAGTGTGTTGCATTTCTGTTCAAACAACCATCTCGCAAGCGTTACACTGACTGACGAAGCTGTATCGAAGGGTGTAGAAAGATGCTAAACTGGCTCAACTCAACCCTTCGACACAATGAGCCGCAAAACAAAGCGAACCGTCAAAACAACGTCTGCGGGAGGTGGTTTCACAACTAATTTTAATCACACCATTTGATTTACGGTTTTCTCAATTCGCAAACGCCCATTTTTTCATTCCAGTTACAGGCCAGATCCCCAACACATCGGGATTCGCTATCATTGTATTGTCCGCAAGTGTCTATGGGATCACTGCATTTCAATGTATTCACACGCACGGTGATACAACCCTCGCCGCCGAGTTGCACCTCCGCAGGCGTGCAAGCTCCAATATCCGGGCTGAAAGTGTAACCGGGCGCGCAGCCAGGATACGTCCCGCCGGTGGCAGCCTGACAACACTGGAAGTTCTCGTTGTAGTTATATCCTGCTGCGCATCCTGCATAGGTTTGGGAGGCAAGAGCAGCATTGTCAATGCCATAAGGCGCAGAGGTCTCTCCGTTCGGAGGCACGCATATCCCAGCGAGTTCATCAAAATATAAACCAGCCGGACATAAACCGTTCGCATCTTTTCCAACCACACAGGTTTGCTGGCCACCTCTTTCCTTCATGATGTAACCAACGGGGCATCCAGCCGCATTTGCCTGTGAAAGTATGGGCGTGTAATTACAGTTACCCGTGGCTGGGTCGAGGGTATAGCCGGAGTCGCATGTGGGGCTGACACCAGTAGTGGTGGGTGTGTTGGTGCAGGATGGATTGCAAACTGTGATCTCATTCGTGGATTCAATCGCCCGCGGTCCAAGACAGGTCAATTGCCTGATTCCGTCAATGACCGCCTCGGTACATTGGATGCGGGTTCCGCGTGGTTCCCAAACCGAGCCAAAGGAAAGTTGAACCTTTGCATAACCATCGCCTGCTGAACAATACTGGCTGATCACCTCGCCTTCCGGCAAAACGCATCCATTAGAAATAATAGATCCTCTGGGAACAAAAGCCGATAACTGGCAATAAGGCGCGATCGGCTGAGGTTCCGACACAGCACAGCGGAAACCAATATCGCGTCCGCTGTCGCCCTGTTCATTAAAGCGGCGAATTGCAGAGGCTGTCTGGCTGGCAGAGGTCTCAAAAGAACTACCACGCACCACACGGTACTCACCGCTTTGGGGGCCTGTCGGGTTGGAGGCCGGTGATTCAGTGTAAAAGTTCTCACTGTACCAATCGCTGACCCATTCATACACATTGCCGGCCATGTCGAATAAGCCATATGGGCTGACGCCATTCGGAAAAATATCCACATCTGAGGTGCGCCGAACACAATAGCCGAAATTCAACAAGTTACAAGATGGTTCAGCATTGCCCCATGGATAAACATTCTCATTGATCCCGCGCGCGGCTTTTTCCCACTGTGCCTCGGTTGGCAGACTGCCCTGCGTCCAGGCGCAATATGCCTGAGCCTGATCCCATGTTACACCAACGACAGGGTGGTTGGCAAATTGCGGATTGCCAAATACGGGGCCGCCCAATTCCGGTTTGGGTGTTGTACATGAGCCAACTTTTACACATTGCTCATACATACGGTTGGTCACTTTTGTCTCCTGAATCCAATACTCATCCAGTGTGACATTATGCGCGAACGCATTAATACCGTCGCCCATGGCAAAGTCCCCGGCGGGGATGTAAATCAAAGTGCTGCCATCCACCCACTTCATCTTCGCGCCGCTTTGTGGACCTGCAAGCGCCACCGGTTCCAACGTAAAAGTCGGTTGCACGGTAGACGCTTGCATAGCAGTCGGCGGCAACGGTGTGGCTGTCACCACGATCACCTGCGGGGTCGGCCGCGCGCCGCAAGCAGATAATATCAATGTGAGCAATAGTGTGCATGCAAACATCACATAACGAAGTGTATCCTGTGGATATCGAGCGTTTTTCATTCAATCTCCTTTTCTCATGCGTTTCACGAGACGCTCACTATTATAATGCAGAGAAAAAATAAGACTGATAGTCTTATATCAGTCTTATTTTCCACACGCCTGTTTTCAACACGCCATTTACGGCTGGCGGCAGACGCATACTAAATTTCGATAGTTATCGTAATAACAGAAAAGATACTGCGGCGGACAACTGCTAGGGGGCAGCGGGTCTTCTCCCGGAGGTCCCGGCGGCAGGGGACATAAGCCTGGTTCATTCCCAGACGGCTGAAAACCAATCGCCATGCGGCAGGCATTATCCAACTCGGATAACTCCTTGATCGGATAGAAAAATTCAAGTTCCTTCAAGGAAGCGCCCGCCTGTTCATGCGTGAGAGTATCGTTCACATCAAAGAGAGCGGGGCTAAAGTCCTCGCCGCCAGCCCACATGCCAACCATAAAGGTCTTATCCCCTTCCAGGATGGACAATTTCGCGACGATCTGTACAGTATTTGAATCTGCCGGTGAAACACGCACCCACGCCAGATCAGGATCATCTTCCTGACCATTGCCAAAGATCAGGGTCTCGTATCCATTCCCACCGGGCAATACTTCATCTGCAATGACTTTGACAATGCCGCCTACATCGTCATTCTCGTCAAACCAGACCTGCACGCCGTCCGTGCTCCATTCGGTGGAGGAAGGCTGCGCAGCCATGATCAACCAATCGCCGCCGCCATCCACATTCAGGTCAATTTCAAAACCATATTTTCCAGCAAGGCTCTGGCTTGACTCATCGCCCTTCAATGTGATGACGGCATAGATCCAGGTATCATCCAGGTAGAACTCTGTAGTTTGAATATCAAGATATGGATAATATACATCCATCGCCTCGCTGTTAAAAGGCCGTTCGTAACGACCAAAGGTAAAACGATCGCCGCCTGGCGCACGGTTTTCGTCCGCCGTGGTCGAAGAATCATGATCTCCTGCAAGGCCGCTCTGCTCAGCAGGCAAATCCCCCGGTATTAGCACATGTTGAATAACAGCCTCGGTGGGTGCAGAAGTTGGGGTATCTGCAGGCAAAGCAGCAGCCTCAGTCACAGGCGCCTGTGTTGCCGAAGGCGCTGCTTTACCTAAATTACAGGCAGACAAAACGAGGAAAACAAACAAACTTAAAGATATAAATTTATTAATGTTTTTCTTCATGACACACCTTCCTTATATGTTAGTATGACAAGTATAAATTATTAACTTTTTAGGAGCAATGGCGCATTTGTCATGGATTCAGATTGTCCGCTTTATCTCCTCCACCGCCTGTGGATTCATCAACGACGATGTGTCACCCAAATCCAAACCCAAATATGCGGCGCGGATCATTCTGCGCATCACTTTGGCATTGCGCGTCTTCGGCAAATCCGAAACAAACAGGATCGCCTTCGGCGCGAGCGGCTTGCCCATTTCAGCAACGACCATCTTATATAATTCCTGACGAAGCGCATCGGTCGGAACCAACCCGGGCCTGGTTACTGCGAAAAGAATCAGTTCACTCCCTTTGACATCATGCGGCACCCCAATCGCCGCCGCTTCCATAATTGACTCATGCCTCACAAGGATCGACTCCACCTCGGCAGGCCCCAATCGTTTCCCCGCGATCTTGATGGTGTCATCCGAGCGCCCGAGGATGTACCAAAGTCCATCGTTATCAATGGCGGCGAAATCACCATGCACCCACACATTCTCCCACCGTGACCAATAAGTATCCAGATAGCGCTGCTTGTCGTTCCAAAATCCGCGCGTCATGCCAATCCACGGCGCTTTTATGACCAACTCTCCGACAGCATTGCGGATTGATAACCCATTTTCATCGAACACATCCGCATCCATGCCGGGGCATGCCGCAGAGAACGCGCACGGTTTCAACGGCAACAACGGATTGCCCATCACAATGCCGCCTGATATTTCCGTGCCGCCTGAATAATTAATGATCGGTCGTTTGCCTTCACCCACTTTTTCAAACAACCACATCCACGGGTCTGGATTCCACGGCTCGCCAGTTGACGCAAAACATTTGATGGAAGAAAGATCATGCTTCTTGAAATGTTCATCCCCCTGCGGAATCAACGAGCGGATCAGAGTGGGCGAGACTCCCATCTGATTGATCTTATGCTTTTCTACCAACTCCCACAAACGATCAGGCTCGGGAAAATCCGGCGCGCCATCGTAGATGAACATCGTCGCCCCGAGCAATAAGCTGCCGAATACCTGCCAGGGACCCATCATCCAACCCATATCGGTCATCCAATAGATGACATCTGGGTGGCGCAAGTTGGCAACTTGCGCCACAGAAGCGCCATGCACATCCGTCCCAAACGCCATATCCTGCGCAGCCTTGACAGGGAATCCGCAATGCGTGTGGACTGCGCCTTTCGGCTTGCCTGTTGTCCCCGAAGTATAGATGATCATCAACGGGTCTTCAGCGTCTGTCTTTTCTGTTTCTGCCTGATCGCTTTGCTTATCCATTAATTCATGCCACCAATGATCTCTTTCTTCTTTCATTTTTATATCCTGCCCCGTTCTCTTCAAAACAATCATATGCTTCAACGTGTCAACTTGTTCCGCCGCCTCATCTGCAATGGACTTCATCTCCACAGCCTTGCCGCGCCGAAACGCGCCATCCGACGCAAAGAGCGCCTTCGCATTTGCATCTGCAAGACGGGAAACGATTGCGCCCGCGCCATACCCCGAGAACAATGGCAAAATAATGCCGCCGATCTTCGCAACGGCAAGCAACGCAATCACAATCTCGGGAGTCATCGGCATGAAAATACCGATTGCATCTCCCTTGCCTAATCCAAGAGACCGCAACGCGTTCGCGGCTTTATTTACTTCTTTATATAGCTCTTTATAAGTGAAAGTTTTCGTCGCACCTTCCTCCCCCTCCCAAACCACTGACCGCTTCGCGTGATCACTGACTACTGATGACTGGTACTTATCCACGCAATTGTGGACAATGTTCATCCTCCCATCCACGCACCATTTTGGAAACCGAATCCCTCCAGATAAATCAACCGCTTTTGAATACGGCTCATAAAATTGAATATCAAGAAATTTCAGGACCGCATCCGTGAACCACGCCACATCACTCGTGGATCTCTGCATAAGTTCCCCAAAATCCTTGATGTCATGCGCGCGCATAAATGTTGTTAAGTTCGCGCGCTCAATATGCTCAGGCGTTGGCTTCCAAACGATCTCACCGCCGAAGGAAAATTGTTCCGTCATGAATAGGCTCCTCTTTGGTTGGTTGGGTTGATTTTAATCCAGGAATAAATAAACTGAAGGAGCAATAGCCATGATGGTATATTATTGGGTTATCAATTTATGCAGGATTCTGTAAAATCATTCCTATTCAATCCATCACACCATACATTTGATCGGGATTAAGATATTGCGGGAAGCGCTCCCTCAGCGTAATCCGCGCTTCGTAGCACAGGTGACAGGCGTCGGCGTAGGAGGAGGCGTGCGGAAGGTTGTACTCAGTCACCAGCGCGGTAGGTCCGCCTTCGAGCAGAGGTCCGCAGATCGGGTGGGCATCCGCATTATATTTTTCGCAGATTTCCTTGAGCGGGGTCTCAAACACATTGCCAATTGTGATGCCCTGGCAAATATGAATATTGCCTAGCGGATCAAGATGGACGCGACCCGGCTCGCGCAGATCTTCATGCGGACATGAATCGAATCTTTCCCAGCGGCGCTGGCTGGCTGCTTTTTCAACAAGCATTTTCGCCGCCCGACCGCGAAACATGACCGCACCCTCATCTTCAATTTGACCATGCGTCTGTTTCGCATCTGCGTCGGGTTGTGCGATGCTGATCATGCCTGTTGGGATATTCAACCACTTTGCCGCGGTAAGCGCGTTCTGCGGATGCTCGCCCAGAGTTTCATTGCAATGGAACAAGTCACTGCTCACAGTGAAATCCGCGAGACGCCCCGCAAAGGGACGCAGCCATTCCTCGGCATCGGCCACAGAGTTTGCCCAATACGCATTGGAAACAATGCCAACCGAGAAACCCATATCCGCCGCTTTGCGAACAGCTTTTACCAAAATAGCGTAATACAAAAACGGCTCGCCGCCTTCAAAATAAATCGAAGTGATGCCCGCTTCTTTTGCCTGTTCAAGGATTTGCTCGATCTGTTCGAATGTAAGTGTTCCCTTTTGCCACGGACTGCCCCACACAAAACAATGATCGCACTCGTAAGTGCATTGATAGGTAAGCAGGATATGAAGACCAGAGAGTTTCATCGAATTCTCCTTTATACAAATTCATTGTATATCAAAGAGAATTGGGAGTCATGGGTCGAAAATCACAAAAATATCACGAAGGCGTCAAAGTATACGTCATGACAAATCAATTCTTACTATCACCATTTTTTGCGCGGCGCGTTCGCAATCTGAAGAGACGGGTAGTCCCGCCGTGTCCAGACCGATCTGGACGTACTTCGCATATTGTGGGATTTTTCGATAATAGTCGAACAGACTCTGCGTGACCGCCCTTTCTTCTTCGATGACCTGCCCGCGTCCTTCCACGCTTCGGTTTGCCAGCAGGACCCGAACATTCGCGCCGCCTCGAAGATTTTTCCACCACGTCCGCTCGCGCCAACTAATCACACACAATGTATCTCCATCACGGAGATAATTTGTCGGAATCGAAATTGCTCTTCCGCTTTTGCAGCCTGTGACCGTGACCAACATCATGCCCCTGCTGATCATTCCATGCAACGGTGATTTTAATAACCAGATCATCATCGGGTTGTACCACATGGCAACCTCCTTGAATAATTTGACACATACTTTGCGATCACCCGCTTGTTCAAAACAGGGTATCGAAATAATTATGGCATTTTTGACAGGCATAGGCAATTGACGTTTGTCATCATTTTCGGGCAAGCACATCGCACATTCTCAAATTTAAAGGCTATAATTTATTCAAATCAAAGTTCCCCTGGAGCCTGCCATGTCAAACGTCTTTGCATCCCCCCACCCGCTTGTTGCTCATAAACTATCACGTCTGCGTGATAAAAATACAGAACCCAAGAAATTCCGCGAACTGGTCCGCGAGATCGCCGCGCTTTTGGCATACGAAGCCACTGCCGACCTCCTCACGATTCCGCGCGAACTTGAGACCCCTCTCGAAAAAATGACGGGGGCGGAACTCAAGGAGAAGATTGGACTCGTCCCTATTCTGCGCGCGGGGCTTGGCATGGTCGAAGGTATTTGGGGTTTGATGCCAAGCGCGGAAGTCTGGCACATCGGTTTGTATCGCGATGAGCACACCCTGCGCCCTGTAGAATATTACAATAAGCTTCCTCTTGAACCCACTGTTTCAGTTTGTTTGATCCTCGATCCCATGCTGGCAACGGGAGGCTCCGCCATTGCCACAGCAGATGTTCTCAAACGCTGGGGCGTTAAGAAAATCAAGTTTGTCGGACTGATCGGCGCACCCGAGGGGATTAAAGCCATGCAAACCGCTCACCCTGACATTGATATTTATCTCGCCGCAATTGACGATCACCTAAATGAACGCGCTTACATTGTGCCCGGTCTGGGTGACGCTGGCGACCGTCAGTTTGGTACGGGATAAGCCAGCGATCAGTGATCAGTAATCAGTGAGGTGAAAGATGTGGAACTGGATTGTCTTTAGCTTACTCACTTTATTTCTGATTTATATCTCGCGCGCATCGTTGCGCGCGCCGCGCTCGCATGGTTTTTATCGTTTCTTCGCCTGGGAATTCATGCTAGCCCTGTTTCTGGTCAATGTAAAATTTTGGTTTCAGAATCCATTTGCATGGAATCAACTCATCGCATGGACTCTGCTCTTCGCATCGCTGATCCCGCTGGCATTCGGAGTAAGTGCGTTAAAGTCACGCGGAAAACCCACCGCGGACCGGGAGGGCGACCCATCATTGCTTGCATTTGAAAAGACCACACAACTGGTCACAAGCGGCGTTTACAAATACATTCGTCATCCGCTTTACAGTTCGTTGTTTTTACTAACGTGGGGCATGTTTTTCAAACTCCCATCCATCACAGGCGGCACGCTAACCGCCGTTGCAACTTTGTTTCTGGTTTTAACCGCGAAAGCAGATGAGGCAGAGTGTATTCAATTTTTTGGCCCTGCTTACAACGATTATATGAAGAAGACAAAGATGTTCATTCCGTATCTCTTTTAGATATGAAGGCCATGCTCCTGCGCGAGACTGCGCTATTCTCACAAAATCCAACTCCCCTTTCGTTTAAGGATTTGCCTGAGCCGAAAATTGACACGGGCGAAGTATTAATCCGTGTTACAGCTTGCGGAGTCTGCCACACCGAGCTTGATGAAATCGAAGGCCGCATCATGCCGCGCCTGCCGATCGTGCTCGGACATCAAGTGGTGGGAAATATTCTGGAGTCCGACAACTTGCTGTTGGATACGCAGGAGCAAGCTCCTGCCCTCCAAATCGGACAACGCGTTGGCGTGGCATGGATCGCATCCGCCTGTGGGGCATGTCCGCATTGTTTATCTGGCAATGAAAATCTATGTGCTGAATTCAAAGCCACAGGCCGCGACATGGACGGCGGCTATGCCGAATATATGAAAGTCCGCGCGGACTTTGTTCACCCAATTCCAGAATCATTTTCCGATTCTGAAGCCGCACCATTATTGTGCGCAGGCGCAATTGGTTATCGTTCTTTGCGATTAAGTAATTTACAAGATGGACAGTCGCTTGGCTTGATGGGCTTTGGCGGGTCAAATCATTTGGTGTTGAAACTTGCAAAACATAAATTTCCGAAATCGAATATTTTTGTGTTCAGCAGAAATCCCGAAGAACTCGAGTTCGCCTTATCGCTGGGAGCGGACTGGGCGGGGACGATTGAGCAGAATCCGCTTGAGGCGCTGGATTCTGTGATAGACACCACACCAGTTTGGGGTCCAGTCACTGAAGCGCTGAAACGGATCAAGCCTGGGGGTAGAGTCGTCGTCAATGCCATCCGCAAAGAAGAATCCGATAAAGCTGTCCTGATGAAGTTGGATTACCTGTCACAGTTATGGATGGAGAAGGAAGTTAAATCGGTTGCGAATGTAACGCGCGCGGATGTGCGCGAATTTTTGCAGATCGCGGCGGAGGCGAACATCAAACCTGAGTTTCAAGAATATGAATTGAAAGACGCCAATCAGGCGTTGGTTGAGATGAAGCAGGGTAAAATTCGTGGATCAAAAGTGTTGAGGATGTGAGGAAAAATGGAAAATAAAAATGTGTACGACCTGAAGTCTGTCAAACTGCCCTATCTCGCGGGCGGACTGTTGCGCCTGTTCGTTTCACTCGTTGAAGGTCCGCTCGGCGGGTTGGTGATTCCCAGCCTGTTGCAAAACGCGGGCATTGAATGGCTGAGAAAACAAGTCATTGACGAGGCGCCGACCTATCATCCGATCCATTTCACAGGCGCACTTGCACTGAAAGATTCAGCCGTGCCAGAAAAAGAATGGCCGCAATCCTCGGCTGTTGATTCACGCGGATTTCATTTTGTAACCGTATTCGATTACGCCAAAGTCTATCGCGACGGCAAGACTACGCCCGAAGAAGTCGCGAAAAAATTATTGGACGCCATCGAAGCCAGTAATTCATCCACCCCGCCTTTGCGCGCAGTGATCGCCGTCAATTCTGAGAATGTGATGAAGCAGGCGGGTAAATCCACGCAACGCATCAAGACTGGCAAGCCGCTCAGTATTTTTGATGGCGTGCCTGTTGCAGTCAAAGATGAAGTGGATATGCTTCCCTATCCCACAACCGTTGGCACATCTTTCCTCGGCAAGTCCCCTGCAAAAGAAGATGCCGCTGTGGTGGCGCGCATGCGAGCCGCGGGTGCATTGATGATCGGCAAAACCAACATGCACGAGATCGGCATCAACGTGACGGGATTGAATCCACATCATGGAACAACGCGTAACCCATACAACACCGATCATTTCACCGGCGGAAGTTCCAGTGGTTCTGGCACAGCCGTCGCGGCGGGACTTGTCCCCGTTGCCATCGGCGCAGACGGCGGCGGCTCGATCCGCATCCCAGCTTCGTTTTGCGGAGTCTTCGGATTGAAACCCACATATGGACGAGTCAGCGAACAAGGCGCCGCGCCTTTATGCTGGAGCCTCGCTCATCTCGGACCGATAGCTGGCACTGCCAGCGATACAGCATTAGCCTATGCCGTCATGGCCGGCCCCGACCTGCGCGACCCGAATTCATTACATCAATCTATGCCAACACTTGAAAATTGGAACCAGCTTAACTTACGAGGCATAAAACTCGGCGTGTACAAACCATGGTTCCAGCACGCTGACCCGGAAGTAGTCGCGGCTTGCGAAACCATGCTCAAACGGTTTACAGATATGGGCGCAGAAATTCGCGAGATCGTTATCCCCGACCTCGAATTAAACCGCATCGCACAAACCGTCATCATTGTGAGTGAAATGGTGCAAGCCATGAGCTACACCTACGCAGAGCATCATCGCGAGCATGGATTGGACGTGCGCCTCAACCTTGCGCTGGGCCGCGCCTTCAACGCGCAGGATTATGTGCTGTCACAACGCGCTCGTACACGCATCATCAATAATTTCAATCGCGCCCTCGAAGAAGTGGATATGATCCTCACGCCTACGACAGCCAACGCCGCGCCAGAAATCAAAAAAGGCGCATTGCCCATTGGCGAATCCGACCTATCCACCACCATCGAAATCATGCGCTTCGTCACCGCCGCCAACATGACAGGCCTGCCCGCGATCTCCTTCCCGGTTGGCTATACCAAAAGCGGATTGCCCATCGGTATGCAAGCCATGGCGCGCGCCTGGGAAGAAAATTTATTATTGCGTCTCGCAGTCAATGCAGAACAAGCCATCGAACGCAAAGAGCCGCAGGTGCATTACAAGATTTTGGACTAATACATGTCATTGCAAGTATTACCATAGCGGGCAAGCGCCGCTATTCTATGCGAAATGACACTCTGTGTCATTAGTAGGAGGGTGCTTTTCCCGAAGCCTGTCCTGAGCGAAGCCGAAGGGAAGCAATCTCTCTGTTAATTGATAAATACTCACCTATGAGATTTTCCTGTTTAACTGGAGATTGCTTCGCCAATGAACGGCTCGCAACACTTGCACCGCACGCAAGTGCAGGTGTGACATATAAAAAAGGAGACACCCATGGCAGAATTAAAAACAAAACTAAACGATGCCAACGTTGAAGACTTTTTGAACACAATCGAAGATGACCAAAAACGCAAGGATTGTTTCGAGATTTTAAAGTTAATGAAACAGGTTACAAAATTAGAGCCTAAGATGTGGGGAGCCAGCATCATCGGATTCGGAAGTTATCACTACAAATACGCCAGCGGACGCGAAGGCGATTGGATGTTGACCGGCTTCTCCCCGCGCAAGCAAAACCTGACCCTCTACATCATGTCGGGTTTCGACCGCTACGATGAACTGCTGAAAAAATTGGGCAAGCACTCCATTGGCAAAGGCTGTCTCTACATCAAGCGCCTGAGCGACGTGGATAAAAAAGTTCTCAAGAAACTGATCACACAATCCGTCAAGGCCATGTCGGTAAACAAATAGAAAGAAGGAAACATGTCCGAAAACACTCGAACGGCCAAATCAGTTGCGGCCTCCATCGTCCGGCTGGTGGCGAGCATGCCCATCATCGGGGCATTGTTCTTCCTGCCTGCGGGTACGCTGGATTACTGGCAGGCATGGATGTGGCTGGGTACACTTTTCATTCCCATGATCTTCGTGCTGATCTATCTCGCCAAAAATGATCCCGCCCTGCTCGAACGTCGGTCACGCTTGCGCGAAACGCGCTCCGAGCAGAAACTCATCATCGTCGCCTCGACCCTCTACTACCTGATCACCTTCCTTCTGCCAGGTTTTGATAAACGCTTTGGCTGGTCGTCCACGCCCGCCTGGATGTCCATTGCCGCGGACGCGGTGGTACTCGCAGGGTACGCGCTCTTCTTCCTCGTGCTGAAAACCAACAGTTACGCCTCACGCGTTGTCGAAGTGCAACAAGGCCAACTGGTCATCAGCACCGGTCCCTACGCGCTCGTCCGCCATCCTATGTACCTCGCAATGATCCTCATGATGGTAGCGTCTCCCCTCGCGCTGGGATCGTCCTGGGCGATTATCCCCTCCGCTGCCCTCATCTTCCTGCTCGCCGCCCGCATCAAGAATGAAGAAGAACTTCTGATGAAAGATCTGGCTGGCTATCCCGAGTACACAAAAAAAACGTGCTACCGACTGTTCCCTGGAATCTGGTAATGGCAAAACCACAAAAAGACCCCGAAGGATCTGAACGCAAGGTCATCCACAAATATGCAGACTTCGAAAATAAACTCGTGTTGGAAATCGGATGCGGCGAAGGCCGCCTGACGTGGAAATACGCCACTGCATCCAACCTGACCATCGGGTTTGACCCTGATCTAGACGCCTTACGCATCGCCCGAGCAGACCCTTCATCAGACTCAGGCGGACATGCTCACTTTGCACAAGCCAGTGCAAGCAATATCCCGTTCTCCAAAGAAACATTTAACATTGCCATCCTCGCCTGGTCACTCTGATGAATGGAACACGAGAGCATGGTTCATGCTCTGGATGAAATTAGAAGAACACTCAAACCAAATGGACTCTTAATTGACTTGCGCCCCGTGGAAGATCACTGGTCAGTTGAAGTCACGTCAGGACAGGAAGTTCAAGTTGCAGGTCAGTTAACAGACATGCCCATCGGCAAAGCGGATGATGAAGCCGCGTTTAAAGCCATGAGGGAAGTCGAATCCCGCAGATGGTTCATCAAAGAAAAAGAAGGAGAGTTTGCCTTTTTCTATTATTGGGATACACCCTCTGAAATGAAGGAATTCATGGAAGATGAATGGCAGGATTTTGAAAAACTGGAGGAGGCTGTTTATCAAAGAACAAAGTCGCTTTGGGCTTCGGCTAATGCGGATGCGCGCGTTCGAGTCCATGTAAAAATGCTGATCACACGCTGGAAGAAACTCTGAGTTCACAATTGTTCAAGCCGTCTGAGAGAAGTTGATATTGAATAATGAATCAACTTTCCAATTTTCATGCAGGAAGGGCGATCGATGTGAAGAAGGTTCTTCACCACCGTCAGCCAACCTGTGGGGCATTTTAGCCGTGTCACCCTTCGCTATCGCTCAGGGAATCACGCTTGGCTGCGTAAGGTCACTTAGTAATATATCCACTGATCAAACCGTCCACATCACATGAAAAACAGAACCATCTCACACATCATTGAACCACAACTCGTAATCGAAGGTGCGGGGGTTTTATTACGGCGCTCCATCGCCCCGCGCGCGAGCAACGAATATGATCCCTTCCTGCTCTTCGATCACTTCGCATTCAACAATCCACTCGAAGGACCCATTCGCGGATTCCCCACCCACCCACATCGCGGAATTGAAACCGTCACCTACATGCTCGAAGGGTCGGTGAACCACCGTGACAGCCTCGGCAACGCCGGCAAGATCGGTTCAGGCGATGTGCAATGGATGACCTCCGGGCGCGGCATCCTGCATGAAGAAATACCCCGCCGAAGTGAAAATGGAAACATCTACGGTTTTCAACTTTGGGTCAACCTGCCGGCCGTCAAAAAAATGGGACAACCGCGCTATCAGGAAGTCAACTCGGGAGATATCCCAGTCATTGAAAAAGATGGAGTTACTATCCGCCTCGTGGCAGGAGAATGGAATGGGACTCGCGGTCCTGTGACGGAGATCGCCGCCTCGCCTCTTTACATGGACGTGAAGCTGGCACCTGCTTCGAGTTTCATTTACTCCATCCCAAGCGGACATACCGTGCTCGCGTATGTCTTCGAAGGCACAGGCGAATTCTCAGGCGAGGTCGTAGAATCCGTCAGCATGGCAGTCTTCAACGATGACGGTCACCAGATTGAGGTCAAAAGTGACGCCGCAGGCAGGGGTGTGCAATTTATGCTCATTGCAGGCGCACCATTTAAAGAAGTAATTGTCCCTTACGGACCCTTCGTCATGAACACCGTTGAAGAAATTCAGCAAACGATCCAGGAACTCCGCAACGGCACATTTATTAAACAATAGGAGAAAAACCTCCGGTTCCTTGCAGACTCGCAGGTTTAGTATTTTTATGTCACAAGTTTTATTTGGCCCACGCCTGGGCAAGGAAGGTCAATTAAGAATTGGGTGCAGCGCGACCATCTTTGACAAGGCGCGGGAGAAAGTACTGCTTACCCAACGCGCTGACAACGGACGCTGGTGCCTGCCCGGCGGCGCAATGGAAGCAGGCGAAAGCGCAGCAGAAGCCTGCGCGAGGGAAGTTTGGGAGGAAACAGGTTTAGAAGTGCGCGTAAAACGCTTGATCGGGGTATACAGCAATCCAGATCAATTGGTCATGTATCCCAATGGCGACAAAATCTTCATGGTCGTGCTCAGTTTTGAGGCAGAGATCATCGCAGGTGAATTAGGTTTGAGCCATGAGACCACCGCCTTCGGATATTTTTCACCACAGGAAATGGAAAAGATGCCCATGCACGGCGAACACAAAAGCCGCGTGCAAGATGCCCTGCTCGGCGGCGAACTATTCATGAAATAAAAAACAACCTCAGTAAGGGGGTAAGCACGCCACGAAATTAATTTACCAGTTTTCACATAATTAATTTTATTAATGAGGAGGTAATATGTTCAGCACCCTATCAGATCGGTTTTACAAGTGGACAAAAGGCTGGCTCATTTTTGCCTTTTTTATCCTGTATGGCTTCCTGGCGGGTTTTCTATTTCCGCTCATCCAGCGCATGATGCAGGGTGGATCTGACGGGATTCAACCGCTGGACGTGATGCTCTTTTCAAACCCTGAAAAAATCTTCAGTATGATCGAAAGATACGGTCCGTATAACCGCCTGTTTTATCGCAACGTGGAACTCACGATGGATCTTGTTTACCCGATAGTGTATTTATTCTTCCTGGGCTTGCTGATCTCGTGGTTGTTCCAACGCGGCTTTGCATCGGACAGCCCAATGCGAAAATACAACATCATGCCATTTGGCGCATGGTTCTTCGATTTGCTCGAAAACACAGTAATCGTAAACTTACTCTCAGTCTATCCTGCGCAACCCGTTGCACTCGCATGGATTCTCGTGGTCCTGATCGCTGTCAAATGGCTGTTTGCAGGCGCAAGTATTTTGTTAATCTTGACAGGTCTTGTCATGGCAATCAGAAACGGTTTCAAGAAACAAGAATAACCCATCCAAAAAGATCGTCTCCCGAGGCGGTCTTTTTTTCACGCGAAGCGTTCATCCTTCATCTTTCATCCTTATATTCGTTTCCACCACACGCCTGTGCATTCTGGCAGGATCACCCAATTATTATCCTTCACTTTATCGCCCAATTCATCGCCGAAAAAAAAGCGTGAAAGATACTCCGCTTCTTCAAGGGAATCAAATTTATAATCCGTGCGAATCCATTTATTTTGGAAACCCGCTTCATCCAGCCAGGGATAAAAATCCTTGAGATGCTCCAGCTTGATCGGAGACTCGTTCCCCGTCCCAAGTGATTCAAACAGGACGATGTAACCACCAGCCCTTAAGACTCGTTTCATTTCGCCCAGCCATTTTTCCAATTCAATCCGCGCCGAATTAGGATTCCAAACGGCCAGATAACTCAAACTCCAACCAGAGAGGACGAGGTCGGCAGATTGATCATACACGGGCAGTTGGCGATGATCGGCCACGTCCACCTGCCAGTTGGTTAATTCGCTGGCTGATAATTTCCCACGGCAGACTCGCAGCATCTCTTCAGATATATCGAAGGCGCGCACATGGGAAACATGCGGAGCGAGCATACATGCCAAGCGCCCCGTACCCGCGCCGAGGTCATAAACCACACGGTTTTCTAAAGAAATAATTTCCCGCAAGGCGCGCAGAATATTTCCCTGATAATCCTCACGAGAAATTAAAGCCTCGTATTTATCTCCTTCAGTTTTATATATTTCTGCCTGTGTAGGCACACAACAATTATAATATGCCTCATGATTCAACTCTCCCCCTCCGCAAAAAAGATACAGGATTTACTTAACTCGCTCGGGTACAACTACACCGTGATCGAACATGCCGAGTCCACGCGCACAGCGCAGGAAGCGGCGGATCGCGCCGGCTGTGAGCTGGGACAAATCGTCAAATCGCTCATCTTTCGCGGAAAGACCAGCGGCAAGTCCATTTTGGTTTTAACCAGCGGCGCGAATCGCGTGGACGAAAAACGCATCAGCGAATATGCGGGCGAATCCATCAGCCGCGCAGACGCCGATTTCGTGCGAACCGTGACCGGCTTCGCAATTGGCGGCGTGCCTCCCATCGGGCATAACCAAAAAATGGAAACTTATCTGGATGAGGATTTCCTTCAATATCAAGTCATCTGGGCGGCGGCCGGCACACCCAATGCCATCTTTGAATTGAAAACAGGAGACCTGCAAAAAATGACGGGCGGGAAAATTGTTTGCGTGAAATAATATTCGAGCAAAATTATTAATTTCTTCGCTACCGTACATTTAAACCGCGAAGCCCGCAAAGTGAGCTACGCCTACCCTCCCAAAAAAGCACTGGGCGGGCAGGCGCTAAAAATAATATCGTATACGATAGAGAAAAAAATCTGCATTCCGCTTTGCGTCGGCTTCCTAAAGGATTTTGTTGTGGTTTATCCCGAAGTGACGTTATACTAAGCCCATGAGCGCATTATTTTCCGACACTCATCACTTCATTCCAGCCACCCTGGCGCCCTTCTTTCAGGAATATGATTTTGCACGTCTAAAAACGCAGAGCGATTCAGCCACTATCATTGAGCGTACTCTGCAATTTGGAAACCGCGCCGAATTGCGCTGGTTATTCACAGAATATGCCCGCGCACAAATCGCCGACTGGTTCAGGAGATACGCAAAAGAGCGCCTGCCGGACCCGCACATCACTTTCTGGCGAATCGTTTTGGAAATCAAGGAATGAATCCGTTATTCTGGGATACCGTTACAGAAAACATGCGCGTTGTCCTGAATCATTTCTCGCGGACAAACATTGGCGCAAGCTTCTATCTGGCAGGCGGAACAGCGCTTTCCCTGCAACTCGGTCATCGCCGCTCCATTGATCTTGACTTCTTCTCGCCCACGGAAGATATTCCCATGCTGCGTCCCGTACTGGAAGAAGCTCTTGCTCCACTCCATCCCACCCTGGCAGACTCTGCATGGGGCAACCTTGTTTATCTGGTAAAAGATGTGCGGGTCGGATTTTATGGATATGGCTTTCCATTGGTCGCCTCACTTGTGGAAACTGAAGACGTAAGGCTTTGTTCTATTGAAGATATTGGCTTAATGAAATTGGACACCTTGCTCTCTCGCGCGGCTCGCAAGGATTTTTACGATCTTTATTACATCTGCCAGAAAATCCCTTTACGCGAGTTGTTGAATTTAGCCCCGCAGAAATACGCAAATATCCGTGATATTGAATCGCAAGCGGTGAAGCGACTCGTTTACTTTGAAAATGCAGAAGCAGATATTGACCCTGTTATACTTCGGCCCATTTCCTGGCAGGCCGTAAAGGAATTTTTCGTTCAACAAGCAAAAGTGATTGGACGAAGTTGGTTGGAATAAAAGGACTGACGATAATTTGTCAGCCCTTTTTATTTTGTCTCCCACTAAGCGAACTTTCCACATCTGGAACTATAAACTATATCCATTACGGCGATACTCATACAAAATGGAAAACCATTCTTGATTGCGACAAAGAGGTCATGTCGTTCATTGACAAGGAAAGACTACAAAATATTCCATTTTTGCAGGATGGCGACTTGGCCATGGCAGACGCTTCCGAAGATTACAGCGGACTTGGTGTAAGCGTTGAAGTCAAGAATGTGGGCGGAGGAAAACGCCTTCAGGGATTTACAAAAAATATGGAATCCTGCCGAATACCCCATCTGGCAAAAATTTATCGAAAAAAGCCTAAGGGCACAGTCCTGACCGGGACAACCTGATGACTTCACAAAAGCCACATTCAAGGAGTAGCGCAACATGGAAAAATATTTTGCCTTGATTTATGACGGAATCCCTTTTATCCTCTTCGGCACAGCGCACCTGACCGCGCTCGCAATCATCACGCTCTTTTGTTTTTCATTTTTATACTTTCGCAAAGTATGGGGTGAAAAGGAAAGGAAAACTGTCCGCTGGATATTTGCCATTGCAATCGTGGCAAACGAAACGGCACTGCACGTCTGGTCGGTATATTGGGGAATCTGGAACATTCAAACGATGCTGCCGCTTCATATGTGCAGTGTCATGATATGGGCGTCTGCCTATATGCTCGTGACCAAAAATTACGGTATTTATGAAATGGTGTACTTCCTCGGGCTTGGCGGAGCCATGCAAGCCGTGCTCACCCCAGCCGATGCCGCCGCATATAATTTCCCGCATTTCCGTTTGATGCAGACCTTCATCGCACACGGGTTGTTAATTAACATCGCCATCTACATGACCCTTGTGGAAGGATTCCGCCCCACCCTGCAATCCTTCAAACGCGTCTTTATTTGGACGAATATCTACATGATCGTCATCTTCTTCCTCAACCTTGCCATCGGCAGCAATTATCTTTTTGTTGCATACAAACCCGATTTCCCCACCCTGCTGGATATGCTGTCTCCCTGGCCCTGGTATATTCTGGAACTTGAAGCGGTGGGTTTTGCCATTCTTTTTATTCTTTACATTCCATTCCTCATCAAAGACTGGCGCACAAGACGACACCCCGTAACCGATTCGTCCTGAGCGGTGGTGGTCGAGTAGCGTTCTTTGCGTACCGAGACTCAAGACGAGTGCTCTTCGAGGAACGCAGCGTTGCCCTGAGCGTGTCGAAGAATCGGACTTGGCGAAGGAAATCTGAGCAGGGTGCGATACTCTCACAGCTGGGGAGGAATTGCAGGCGTTGAAAGAATTACCAAATACATTTGATCTGTAATTACGCGAAACCTTGCTTCGGGGTATTTTTTGCATTGCAAGCAAACTCCCTTTATCGTAAAATCGTCTCAACCAAAGGAGATTTTATGAATACAGAGACTAAAATCGAGCCCCGACTCATGACCGAGGAGGCTGACTTCCTGCAGATCAAATCCGTTGACCACGTGCATTTCTATGTGGGCAATGCCAAACACGCCATGTATTACTGGTGGAAGGCTTTCGGCTTCAAACCAGCGGCTTACTCGGGCCTCGAAACTGGCAACCGCGACTTTGCTTCGTATGTACTCGAATCCGGGCAGGCGCGCTTTGTTATTTCTGCGGCGTACACGCCAGGCAACGCCCTCGCCGCGCATCACATGATACATGGTGATGGCGTCAAAGTCATTGCACTGGAAGTAGATGATGTGGAGAAAGCCTGGCAAGCCACCACCTCGCGCGGAGGCAAGTCTGGCTGGGCGCCGCGCGAAGAGAAGGATGATTTCGGCATTTATCGCACATCCGCAATTTACACCTATGGCGAAACCCTGCACGTCTTTGTGGATCGCGCTGATTACAAAGGCGTATTTGCCCCCACATATACCCCCATCAAAAATAAAGAAGCACAATCCACAGGACTTGCCGCAATTGACCACATCGTTGGAAATGTACAGCTTGGCAAAATGAATCACTGGGTCAATTTTTACCATCAGGTGATGGGCTTCCGCCAACTTATGCACTTTGACGATAAAGACATCTCCACCGAATATTCCGCGCTCATGTCCAAGGTGATGCAAAACGGGAACGGTCGCGTCAAGTTCCCGATCAACGAGCCCGCCGAGGGAAAGCGCAAAAGCCAGATCGAAGAATATCTCGATTACTACCTCACCCCCGGCGCCCAGCACGTTGCCATCCTCACCGGGGACATCCTCGAGACTGTTGAAAAACTCCGCAGGAACGGCGTCGAATTCCTGCGCGTGCCGGACACCTATTATGAAATGCTCCCCGACCGCATCGGCAAGATCAAGGAAGATTACAAAACCATCCAGGAACTCGGCATTCTCGTGGACAAGGATGACGAAGGCTACCTCCTGCAAATCTTCACCCGCCCCATCCAGGACCGCCCCACCATGTTCGTGGAGGTCATTCAAAGACATGGCGCGCAAGGGTTTGGAAAAGGAAATTTCAAAGCCTTGTTCGAATCTCTTGAATTGGAACAGGATCGCCGCGGCAATTTATGATCTTTACCGCCAACAGAACGATTCACGTTTCGCGCGCGCCGAGGCTTGCTCGGGATTCAATTGGCAGGGGCTTAGCCTTTGCGTTTTGCTAACATGCCCGCTATCATTGCGACAGGTGCAATGAAAGCGGCTGGTCAACATTTGTAACAGACGAAGACTCAAGGAAGAAAAAAATGAAAAGAAAGTTTTTGAGTTTGGCTGGCATGATACTTGCATCCCTGGCTTGCGGATTAAGCAACCCTGCAACGTCAGCACAACCGGCGGTAGAAACGATTGTCGCCGCAACCATGCTGGCTTTGACCACAAGCGTAACAAGCGCACCGCCTGCGCCAACTTTACAAAGCGGTGTCCCCGTTTCTGTTTCGGGTATAAATTTAGTGATTCCCTCCGCGCTTGGCAGCGGCGTAAATTCAGAAACGATTTCCGAAATAACTGAAGAATCAGGCGCACCATGGGAAGTTGCTCCAGCACACACCAAACTCCATTTGGTAGGTTACCCTTTACAGGCAAAATTTTTTGAACCGATCATCATGGTTTATCCCGCCGCAGAGTTTGAAGCCGTTAGCGCTGGTGCCGTACAAAGTTTGGCAAAACTGCGTGCCATCCTCGCCAGTCCATCAGCGCTGCTAACTGATAATTCCATACCGGCTGTTCCAACCTTCAATGCCGGGCAACTCTTTGTATCGAATATGCAGATGATTTCCTTCCAGGACGGTTCGGGCGTTCGGGCGCTGACTCAATACGCGCAATATCTCGCGACAGCAAATAATTTTGAATTGAGCTATCAGTATCAGGGATTAACCAGTGATGGAAAATATTATGTGATCGCCATTCTGCCTGTGAACATCGCCTTCCTTGCCGCAGACGATAAACCAGATGCCGCCGTTCCAACAGATGGCATACCGATCCCCGCAAGCGGACCCGACGAGAGCTATTACACTGCTGTATTGCAAAAACTTAACGGAACATCACCCGACGCATTCTCACCCTCCCTGCTTCAATTGGATGCATTAATTCAATCCATCAATATAATTTCACAATAGAATCTACTGCAATAATATTTTAGTACGACCTACACAATACCTAATAATTCCTAAATCTCAAGCAGCCTAGAAAGAGAATTAACATGCCTTTTTATCATAAGCTCGGCAACATTCCCCATAAACGCCATACTCAATTCAAAAAAGCGGATGGCAAACTGTATCGCGAAGAACTGATGGGATTGGAAGGCTTCTCCTCCATCCAATCGATTCTTTACCATCATTTCCTGCCGCCGCGCGTAAAGAAGACGGAGGATCTGGGATCGGCAAAACCTGAATATGTGGACTTCGGCCCCATCCGCCACCGCGCCTTCAAAACGGCTCAGACTCCGCTTGGGCCTGATCCTGTCACCGCGCGGATTCCACTGCTCGGCAACAACGATATCATCCTCGGCGTATCGCGCTCCAAATCAAGTATGGACTATTTTTATCGTAACTCACAAGCCTACGAGACCTGGTGGGTTCACGATGGCGGCGGCACGCTCAAAAGCCAGTTTGGTAATCTTCCATTTCGCAAAGGCGACTACATCGTGATTCCCTTCGGCGTCACATGGCAAATGCAACTTAATGAAGAAAGCAAGTTTTTTACGATTGAAAATCCAAGTCAGATCGAACCCCCAAAACGCTACCGAAATCAATACGGTCAATTGCTTGAACACTCCCCTTATTGCGAACGCGACATCAGAGTCCCCGATGAGCTGGAAATACATACCGAGCGCGGCGAATTTGAAGTGCGCGTAAAGGTGCGCGACAGATTATCCCGCCATGTGCTCGATTATCATCCCTTTGATGTGATCGGCTGGGACGGCTATCTCTATCCCTGGATATTTAACATCGAAGACTTTGAACCGATTACTGGTCGCATCCACCAGCCGCCGCCAGTCCACCAAACTTTTGACGGACACAATTTTGTTGTTTGTTCATTCGTACCTCGTCTGTTTGATTACCATCCAGATGCAATCCCCGTGCCATATAATCACTCCAACATTCAATCTGACGAAATCATTTACTACGCCGAGGGCAACTTCATGAGCCGCAAAGGTATCGATCGGTCTGACATCAGTATGCATCCATTTGGACTGCCCCACGGTCCACAACCCGGCACGACGGAGTCCAGCATCGGTAAAAAAGAAACGCAGGAACTCGCAGTCATGGTGGATACCTTCCACCCGTTACAGATCACCAGACAAGCGCTTAAAATGGAAAAGCCTGAATACATGGATTCGTGGCTCGAAGGTGACGGAGAATAATCAATTATGCAATATCGTCAGGAACGGATGGGAAGTTCATGAAAAGGATTATTAGTCTGGCGCTTGCAAC
The DNA here is from genome assembly GCA_016866215.1 of Chloroflexota bacterium. Lineage (GTDB taxonomy): Bacteria > Chloroflexota > Anaerolineae > Anaerolineales > Villigracilaceae > Villigracilis. Next base: position 52,850 of record VGNE01000004.1, read on the forward strand.
AGGTTTGTTAATTTCATCCTGTAATTTACCTAATTCGAATGCACCTGCTCCACATATTGCAACAGCCGCCACGCTGACCGTGGAAGCCGCCCTGAATGCAATTCCGCTTGCCAGCTCAACGAAAAGCGATTCAGGAGTGACAGCAGAAGCCACATCAACTTTTTCGCAACCGATGGCAAGCGTTGGCGATGTGGTCAACTGCCGAACGGGACCCGGCATAAACTACAACCGCGTCGCCCAAATCCTCCCCGAACAGCCGGTCAGGATCATTGGATTCTTTCCTCCCAATTATTGGATCGTTTCAACTATTAACGGTGATTGCTGGTTATCTGGAGAATTCACAACCCCCTCGGGTGATTTCACTGCAGTGTCAACAGTCCCCGCGCCCCCCACAAAGCAAGGTGGAATGCCGAAAGCGCCAAGTTTCACCACAAACGGCTGGTCGTGGTTCTGCTACGGCACAGGTCAAACCGATGTTTCCTTGAACTGGAAAGATAACGCGAGCGACGAAAAAGGATACCGCATCTACCGCAATGGCGAGCTGGTCATCGAACTCCCTGTGGATTCGACCTTCTTCAAGGAATCGGTTCTTTACCCGGGAGGTCAAGGTCTGCTATACAAAGTGGAGGCGTTCAACGAAGTCGGTGCTGTCAGCGCCTCGACAAATCCAATGTTTTGTCAATAAAATGACCTTATATGATAGTCGAGCAGGCGGCGGGTTTTGAAACCCATTTTGCAAATTGCAGATTACGCTTCCCCCATTTGTTCCTTCACCTTCTTGGTTTGTTTGCCGCGTTCATCTGTTGTCAGAATGCGCTTGCGAATGCGATAGTTTTCAGGCGTTATTTCCAGTAATTCATCGTCCGAAAGATATTCAATTGCTTCGTCCAAACTCATGGCTCGCGGCGGTGTCAGGCGGATTTCCATATCGCCGCCTGATGCGCGCATATTGGTCAGATGTTTCTTTTTGCACACATTGATCGGAATATCCTGTCCGCGCGCATTTTCGCCGACCACCATGCCTTCATAAACACTGACTCCCGGTCCCACGAATAACTGCCCGCGTTCTTCCGCGCTCTTAAGAGAGTAAGCTGTGGTCACGCCTGCTTCCCAGGCCACAATGGAACCTCTCGGACGTGAAGCCATCGGGCCGGCTAATTCATCATATCCATGAAAGATCGTGTGCATGACGCCTTCGCCGCGTGTGGATGTGAGAAACTGATAACGGAAACCAAGCAAGCCGCGAGTCGGGACGATATACACAATGCGCGTCATCCCCTGACCTGCATCATGCATCTCGGTCATTTTGCCGCGCCTGCTCCCCAGCATTTCCACGACAACGCCGACAGTTTCATTGCTGGTCTCGACATGCACTTCTTCATACGGCTCAAGCAAAGCGCCGTCTTCGGCCTTGTGATATATCACCTCAGGTCGCGATACTTGAAATTCATACCCTTCGCGGCGCATGGTTTCGATGAGGATACCCAAATGCAATTCACCGCGGCCTGAGACTAAAAAGTTTTCCGCTGAATCAGTTTCTTCCACGCGCAAGGAAACATTCGTGCGCAGTTCTTCAAATAATCGTTCACGCAGTTTACGGGATGTACCCCATGTGCCTTCCCTACCGGTAAACGGGGATGTATTTACACCAAAGGTCATGCGCACCGTTGGTTCTTCGACTTTAATGGTCGGCAACGCAACGGGGTTTGCTGGATCGGCAAGGGTTTCACCGATCGCAATCCCTTCGAGACCAGCCAGCGAAACAATATCGCCTGCTTTGACTTCGTCTATTTCGATCTTGTTCAAACCTTTGAAAGTATAAAGATAACGCGCGCTTTCAGGCAGGATCGTTCCGTCCAATTTCATGCGCGCCATCTTTTGCCCGGCCTTGATCGTACCCGCGAAGACGCGGCCAATGGCCGTCACGCCGCGATAATCGTCATAGCCAAGCATGGTGACGAGCAACTGCAGAGGCGCATCAGGATCCACTTTGGGAGCGGGGATATGCTTGAGGATCACATCAAACAAAGGCTGCAGATCAGGCCCGAGGTCCGGAGAAAGACCCGCCTTTCCAGCAGTCGCCTGAGCATAGATGACGGGAAAATCCGCCTGATCTTCAGTAGCGCCAAGTTCGATGAATAAGTCAAAGGTTTCGTTGAGCACGCGCGCTGGCTCTGCATCTTTACGATCCACTTTGTTAATTACAACTACAGCTTTATGCCCCATATCAAGGGCTTTCTTTAACACAAAACGGGTTTGGGGCATGGGGCCTTCCGCCGCGTCAACGAGCAAAAGAACGCCATCCACCATGTTCATCACGCGTTCCACTTCGCCGCCGAAATCGGCATGGCCGGGCGTATCCACGATGTTGATCTTAATGGGTTGATTGGTGACAGGATCAATTAGGGAGATGGCGGTGTTCTTGGCGAGGATGGTAATGCCGCGCTCGCGTTCGAGGTCATTGGAATCCATGACGCGCTCTTCAACATGTTGATGTTCGCGGAACGTGTGCGATTGACCGAGCAATCCATCCACGAGGGTGGTCTTGCCGTGGTCAACGTGCGCGATAATGGCGATATTACGGAGATCAGTTCTTTCGATTTGCATTTGTTAGTCCAGTGGTTTGGTAGTTGAATGGTTTTGTAGTTTGGTGGTTGAGTACAGCAGTTCGATAGTTGAGAAGTGTTTGACGTGTCACTCATAAGACACACAAAAACCCCCGCCGGGAAAAGGCCGAGGGCTTGAAGTCAGTAATTCGGCGTGCGGGATGTATATTATCAGATTGTGATGGATTTGGGTAGGGCAGGAGACGCGAGTTGTGGTTTTAGGTCAAAATGACTCCTGCTGTGAACGCATGTAGTTTTGTTGGCGTTTTGGTAATAGTCAAGCATGACGTATTCTTCATATTGACCATATAACTTGTTGACGCTCCCCTTTCCCTGCTTTATAATTCCGCCGCTCATTGGATACAAAATCACGGTACCGGGGATGTGCTGGAACTGGCAGACAGGTGGCGCTTAGGACGCCATGCCGCAAGGCGTGTGGGTTCGACTCCCACCATCCTCACTGTAAATAAACCAAAAGAACCCGAAGAACCCGGGTTTGAAAAAAAGAGGAACATTGAAAATCGAAAAACAAATCCAGGAAGACCACACCATCAAATTGATCGTGGAAGTGGAACCGGAAAAAATGATCGCCTACAAACGCCGGGCGGCGACGAAAATAGCATCACGTGGCAATATTCCCGGTTTTCGACCCGGCAAAGCGCCCTACGAAGTCGTCATCCGCACTTACGGAGAAGGGGCAATCACGGAACAGGCTGTTGACCTTTTCATAGATACAGAATATTCCAATATTCTCAAAGAAGCTGAAATCAATCCCGGCGCAGCTGGTTCACTCGAAACAATAGACAGCCTCGAACCGCCCAAATTCACATTCAAAGTGCCGCTCGCGCCCGAAGTGGATTTAGGCAATTATCATGCGGTCCGATTGCCTTATGAATGGAAAGTCCCGGAACAAAAAGAAGTTGATGCGGCTCTTGAAGATTTACGTCAAATGTACGCAACCACAGAAACCGTAGACCGAGCGATTGAATTCGGTGATTATGTTTTAGTAGACCTGAAATCTGAAACTACAGAACTCAACCGCACAGGTTTCGCAACCTTCGTCCGCAAGGAAGACCGCGACACTGAGTGGCCCTATAACGGCTTCGCAAAGGAACTTGTTGGGTTGAAGGCTGGCGAGAGTAAAACGATCAACCATAAATTTCCCAAAGATTGGGAAGTGGAGGAGTTGAAAGGCAAAAGCGTTGAGATCGAAGTCACAGCCCGGACCGTGCGCGGCGTGACCCTGCCCGACCTGGATGACGAGCTCGCCAAAATGGCTGGAGCAGGCGATACACTGGAGTCCCTGATGGAAGCGGTCAAAAAAGATGTGGAAAAACGTTCACAGGCTGATTATGACGACAAGTATTTCGTCGAGTTGATCGAAAAGATCAAAGCAGGCGCAACCATTAAATATCACCAGCACACCGTTGAACACGAAGGCGAGCATGTGCTTTCGGATTTGTCCAACCGCCTGGCGCAGAATAACTTGGATTTGGAGGCCTACTTCAAACTCCGTAATACCACCCGTGAGAAATTCATCGAAGACGAAGTCCATCCCGTTGCAAAGAAACGCCTTGAACGCGGCTTGATCCTGGATGAGATCGTCCTCAGGGAAAAGATCCAACTGGATAATGAAACATTGGATGCGGAATATAACACCACGATTAATAATCTTGTCCAGCAGGGATTGGACTTAAACAAGGTTCGCGGCGGACGCAAAGGACAGAAACAATTAAGCCAAGCCATCGCCACAGAATCTGCCAGCCGTGTGATAACCCGCAAGGCGCTTGAGATGATCAAGTCCATTGCCATCGGCGAATATAAACCTGTTGAAGAGACGAAAGAAGAAGAGATGAAAGAAGAATTCACACCTGTGGAAGACGGGCAGGGAAAAGTTTTAGAGTAGGCAATGTCGGAGGATGGCAGGCAGGTTTGGCCTCGACGCCTGCACTTGTATGCTGGTGCAAGTGTACGACCCGCAAAAAAACCAAGCAGGTCTATATCTCGACAAGCTCGACAACCGCCCGACCTTCATACAATGACAACGTCTATCAATCTTTAATATAAATCCAACACAAATTGTGTAATATAGTCCCAACTTAAGGAGACAAATATGACCCCTGATTTCAAGAATGCCCGCATTGAGCAAAGTCGAAATGTAGTTCCAATGGTGGTAGAAAATACAGGCCGCGGTGAGCGCGCTTATGATATTTATTCGCTTCTGCTGCGCAATAACATTATCTTCCTCGGTACCCCCATTGATGACCAGGTCGCAAACGTGATCGTGGCGCAGTTACTTTTCCTGAACCACGAAGATCCTGAAAAGGAAATTCGCATTTACATCAATTCACCCGGCGGACAAATTTACGCGGGACTCGCGATCTATGACACGATGCAGATCATCTCGAACCCGATCTGCACAGTGGCCGTGGGTGTGACCGCATCCTTCGGGACCGTGTTGCTGACTGCCGGAACGAAGGGCAGACGCTACGCCCTGCCACATGCCACTGTGCACATGCACCAGCCTCTCGGAGGCACACAGGGACAGGCCACGGATATTGAAATTCAAGCCAGACAGATCTTACGGTTAAAGAGTTTGATAACTGGCATTCTTGCCAAACACACGGGTCAACCGCTTGAAGTGATCGAGCGTGATGCTGATCGCGATTTCTACCTCGAAGCCCAACAGGCCGTGGATTATGGCTTGGTGGATCTGATCATCGAGACGCCTGAAAAAGTTGCAAAGTAGGTCAATTATCGGTAATCAGTGAGCAATGAAGACCTCGAGGAGAAATCTTCGAGGTCTTGCGTTTATAATGAGGTCTCGATCCGATCTCGAAGGGCATTCGATCTACCCTTCGACACGGTGAGCGAAAGTCGAACCGTCAGGACATCGCTCGACCATCGTAAATCGTAAATCCAAAACTTGTGTTGACGGTTCGTCTCGCTTCGCGGCTCACCGTATCGAAACATCGGAAATAAAAATGATTCCTGCAAACATAAAAGCCCTCATCCTTGATATGGACGGCGTGATCTGGAAAAGTGATGCGCCAATTGGTGACCTCCCTGAAATTTTCGCGCGCATCCGTGAGCGCGGATTGAAATTTGTCTTTGCCACAAACAATGGGACAAAGACTCCCGAAGAATATCAGCAGAAATTAGCTGATCTTGGCGTGGATATCGAACCATGGCAAGTCGTGACCTCTGCCATGGGAATTGCTTTCATGCTTGCCCAGAAATATCCCAAAGGTACGAAGATCTTCATGATCGGTGAGGACGGCATCCGTGTGGCACTCGAGGAAAAAGGCTTTGAGATCCTTTCAGTCGAAAATGCACCGGAGGCAAAAGCCGTCGTCATGGGCATTGATCGAGGCATTAATTTCCAAAAAGTTGCCGAAGCCACCTTGCTGGTGAGAGCGGGTATCCCGTTTTACACAACCAACACGGATAGAACCTTCCCCACCCCGCGCGGAGAGATCCCGGGCTCAGGCGCGTGGCTCTCGGTCATCATAACCGCAACGGGTGTGGAACCGATCGTGGCGGGAAAACCGTTTCCGTATTTAATGGAACTGGCACTTGAAAAACTTGGGAAAAAGAAAGAAGATACCCTGGTCATTGGTGATAGACTTGAAACGGATATTGCGGCTGGTCAAAATGTAGGGTGTCCGACTGCATTGGTATTGAGCGGCGTTAGCAGGAAAGAACAAGCCGATCAGTGGATGCCACAACCTGATATGATCATGGACAGCCTTTCGGTGTTGGTTTTATGACCATGCAATTTATTTACGATCTTACGTTTTCTGAATTATCCAATGTTCTTAAAGAATGGGACCAACCCGCCTACCGCGCAAAACAGATCTGGCAGGGACTGTATCAACATTTATATAGCTCGCCAGCGCAATTTACGAATTTATCCAAATCCCTGCGCGAGAAGATGGCAGAGAATTTGACCTTTATGCCTTTTACCGTGAAGGTCATTCAAGATTCTTCGGATGGTCACACCCGCAAGACCTTGTTTGAACTGCCTGATAAGAATTTGATCGAAGCGGTGTTGATGCATTACGAACAAACGTTTAACGTTGAACGTTCAACGTCCCCTCGAAGAACCCTCTGCATCTCCACACAGGCAGGCTGCGCAATGGGATGTGTTTTTTGCGCCACAGGTCAGATGGGATTCAAACGCCATCTATCAAGCGGGGAGATCGTGGCACAAGTCATATTTTACGCGCAATTGTTGAAGGCTCAAAACGAAACAGTCAGCAATATTGTTTTTATGGGCATGGGCGAACCCTTTCATAATTACGAAAACACCATGTCTGCCATTGACAGGTTGAATGATTCCGAAGGCTGCAACTTCGGCGCAAGGCGCTTCACGATCTCAACGGTTGGGCTGGTGCCTCAAATCAGACGATTCGCGGATGAGCAAAGACAGGTCAACCTGGCCATCTCCTTACATGCCGCCGATAATGACTCGCGCGTCGAAATGATGCCGATCAACAAGCGCTATAAAATTGATGAGTTACTGGAAGCCTGTAAATATTACGTCATGAAAACCAGCCGCCGAGTCTCATTTGAATGGGCATTGATCAACGGCATCAACGACACACCCGAAGTTGCAAAAAAACTGGCCGCCAAATTACGCGGACTCATGTGCCATGTCAACGCCATCCCGCTAAATCCAACCGCAGGATACAACGGCAAAGCAACAAACCGTCAGCGGGCGATCCTTTTCAAAGAAACGCTGGAGCAGGCTGGAATTCCATGCACGATCCGCTTGCGGCGCGGCATTGATATCAACGCGGGATGTGGACAGTTGGCAGGAGCAAACTCGTCCTGAGCGGAGCCGCACGATCTTCGCGGCGCAGTCGAAGGACAGGATATATAAAAAGTTAAAGTCTCCAAATCACCCACCCTTCGACTGCGCTCCGCTTTGCTCAGGGCGAAGAGTATTACTCTCACTTCCTATTAAACTTTTGCGACTATCATTGCACGAAAAAATTGATTGAAGTATGGTTAGTTAAATTTATCAAAGGTGAAACTCAATGGATCAAAAACGAAACTGGCTCGAACGCCCCGTTCACTCGTCGCTCCCCGCGCTAACCAATGAGATTGTGATCTTCGCGGTCGTGATTTTGTTGGCATTTGTGACCCGCTTTTACGACCTTGGATCGCGCGTCATGAGTCACGATGAAGGTTTGCACACCTATTTTTCATGGCTGCTGTATCGTGGACAAGGCTACCAGCATTCGCCGATGATGCATGGGCCTTTTCAATTTCACATCATCGCGCTGGCTTACTTTTTGTTTGGCGCATCTGATTTCACAGCGCGCATCCCTGTTGCTCTTTTTAGTATTGCAACTGTCTGGATGGTCTGGCATTGGCGCCGCTACCTCGGCAAATGGGGCGCGTTGATCGCCGGCTTTTTACTGGTCATTTCGCCCTTCATGCTTTATTACGGACGTTATGTCCGCAACGAATCGTATGTCGGCTTCTCTGGCATTGTGATGTTATACGCCATCCTGCGTCACCTTGAGATTGGCGGTAAAAAATATCTCTTCATGCTGGCCGCCGCGCTCGCGCTTCACTTTACATCAAAAGAAACTTCGTTCATTTTTTCCGCCCAGGCGCTAATCTTTCTTGCAATATATTTTATCGTGCAGGTTACGCGCCGTCCATGGATAAACGCAGAACGCGAATATCGCACCTTCATCATCGCACTTGCTGTCGCAGTCCTGCTCGCAGGCAGCGCAGCGGGATACGGACTCTACACCCGCGATGAGACCACGCTTTCAGGCAATGAGACTGCCGCCCCAAGCGATCCAACCGAGATGACATCGCCTCTGACCCCGCCTGAGCCTGCTTCTCTTTCCCTGACAATGATCCTGGGTCTGGCCGCTTTTTCTGCGTTCATCGTCACCGCCTTCCTCCTCATTCGAGGCTACTCCTGGGAACGCATCCGTAACGAACGGTCCTTTGACCTGCTCATTGTCACAGGGACAATCGTCCTGCCGCAGTTAGCGGCCTTCCCCATAAAATTTTTGGAAAATACGCTAAAAGTTACCCTGCCAACCACTGCCCCGGAGGTACAAGCCTTAAGTGCAGACCTGCGCTCCATTCTGATTATCGCCGGTTTCCTGCTCGGTATGTTTATCATCTCTGCAATTATAGGTTTATTGTGGAACAAAGAAAAATGGTGGCAGACCGCCTTGATCTTCTGGGTTCCTTTCACCATTTTATATACCACTGTCTTCACCAACAGCGACGGTTTTTTCACAGGCACGATCGGCTCGCTCGGATACTGGATCGTTCAACAGGATGTAGAGCGCGGCAGCCAGCCCTGGTATTACTATCTGCTGGTACAAATACCCATCTATGAATTCCTGCCTGCACTCGGCTTCATGCTTGCGCTCGCGCTTGGATATAAAAGAAAACCCGCAGTGTTGGTTGAAGCTGACGATGGAAAGGATGAAATCATTCATCGGTTCGAAGACCAGCATCAGGAAGAATCAAACTTCCCGAACACATTTAGTCTCCTGGTCTGGTGGTGCGTAATCAGTATCTTCGCATTCTCGTATGCTGGTGAGAGAATGCCCTGGCTGACCTACCATATAGCATGGCCGATGATCTTACTAACAGGCTGGGCATTAGGGCGAGTGATTGACACAACCGACTGGCAAAAATTAAGCGAACAACGCTTCCCGCTCGCACTTGCAGCGCTTCCAGTATTTATTGCCAGCATAGCGGGAATGGCGCTCGCGATTAACGGGCCAACCCCGCCCTTTCAAGGAAAGGAACTGGCACATCTACAAGCAAGCGCGGCCTTCCTGCTGCCATTAATTACCACAGTCCTGAGCGTCGCCGGTATCATCTATTTCTTAAAAGAGTGGAACTTCAGGGAGATCAGGAACGCATTCGTTTTAATCTTCTTTGCTTTTTTAGCATTGCTCACTACCAGAGCTTCATTCCGCGCTTCATACATTACATACGACCAGGCCACTGAGTTCCTTGTTTATGCTCACGGTGCAACGGGTATCAAAGATATCATCGAACAGGCGAAAGAAATCTCTGAGCGGACCACAGGCGGCATGGGAGTTGCCATCGCCTACGATGCCAGCGCTCCAGATACTGGCGTCTCATGGCCCTTCGTTTGGTATCTGCGCGATTTCACCAATCAGCGATCTTTCGACCAACCCACCCGCTCCTTACGCGATTCGGTCGTCATCATTGTGGACGAAAAGAATTTTGACAAGATCGAACCAGCCATCGGCCCCGGTTATTACCGGGTGGATTACATCCGCATGTGGTGGCCGATGCAGGATTATTTTGGACTGGTTTATGACCGCGATCCAAATACCTCATTCCCTGAAGATTACGCCTGTAACGGGTTGATGAGTTTTCTGAAATTACGAAAATCAAAAGATTATTCAAAGTTTTGCGAAGGATTCACAAACCCTGATATTCGAGCAGGACTGGTGCAGATCTGGCTCAACCGTGACTACACTCTCTATGCGCAAGCCAAAGGACGCTCTGACCTGACCCTCTCTACATGGTCGCCAGCCGATCGAATGCGCCTTTACATCCGCCAGGATGTTGCATCGCAAATTTGGAACTATGGTGTCGCACCTGCGGCCCTTGAAACAATAATAGACCCGACCGAGGGGAAATACATTCTTCTCCCTGCTGACTTGATATTAGATTCAACACAAGCAAATCCAGTCGTATTAAATGGGCCGCGTTCGCTCGCCTTTGCCAAAGATGGCACAGTGTTTGTTGCCGACTCTCGCAACCACCGGATTTTGCATCTTGATATGACGGGGAAAACCATTCACGAATGGGGTACTTTTGCAGACGGGGTGAACACCCCCGCAGGGCCCGGGACATTCAACGAACCCTGGGGTGTCGCCATTGGACTAGATGGTTCGGTCTATGTGACCGATACATGGAATCACCGTGTCCAAAAATTTACAGCACAGGGTAAATTCATCACATCCTGGGGAATTTTCGGTCAGGGTGAAACACCGCAGTCCTTCTACGGGCCGCGCGGACTGGCAGTGGATGCCAAAGGGAGAGTCTACGTCACGGATACCGGCAACAAACGCATCGTCGTGTTTGATGCGAACGGGAATTTCATCACGCAATTTGGAAGCGCAGGCTTTGATCCGGGTCAATTCGACGAGCCTGTCGGAATCGCGGTTGACAGGAATGGAACTGTCTATGTCGTTGATACATGGAACCAACGAGTGCAAACTTTTACACCTCTTGAGACTGAAGGATTCCTTAACTTCGCCCCGGAACGTCAATGGGATATCTACGGCTGGTTTGGTCAGTCTCTGGATAACAAACCATTCATTGCAGTTAATGACGACTTGCATGTGTTCATCACAGATCCCGAGGGTTATCGGGTGATGGAGTTCGAGCCGAATGGAAACCTCCTACGCACCTGGGGTGATTTCGGAAACACTGGCTCAAGCTTTGGTCTCGCTTCAGGCATCGCAATGGATCCCGCTGGACATGTTTGGGTTACAGACGGCTTATATAACCGCATCATGAGATTCACCCTGCCGTAAAGATAAAGAAGGATGAGGGACGATTTCTTTCATCCTTATTTCATCTGATATAATGCCGATGCTTTTTTAGCAAGATATTCTCCAAGAGAGACTAATGAAACTCCACGAGTACCAATCAAAAACAATTTTTTCAAAGTATGGCATCCCGATCCCCAAGGGCCGGGTGGCGGCTACCGCTCAGGAAGCAAAGCAAATTGCAGAAGAGTTGGGTGGCCGCGTTGTTATTAAAGCGCAAGTGCTGGTCGGTGGACGCGGAAAAGCGGGCGGCGTAAAACTCGCCAAAGACTCCGCCGAAGCGGAACAACTTGCGACACAAATTTTGGGTATGGACATCAAAGGCTTGCCAGTTCGCAAAGTACTGGTCGATGAAGCCTCCGCCATAGACCAGGAAATCTACTTTGCCATCACCAATGACCGCGCCGCCAAGAAGCCAGTCATGATTGCCTCTGCCGCAGGGGGTGTGGACATTGAAGAAGTGGCCGCAACCAGTCCTGAAAAGATCGTCAAAGTTCACATTGATCCGTTGCTGGGGTTGCGTGAATATCAGGCCCGCGATGTGGCCGTCGCAATTGACCTGCCGCGCGCATACTGGAAAGATTTTGTGAAGATCGCGATGAGCCTATGGCAAGTTTATAGCGGGACAGATGCCATACTGGCAGAGATCAATCCGCTGGTGATCACAAAAGAAAAGAAGTTGATCGCCCTCGATGGCAAAATGATGATCGACGACAACGCCCTCTTCCGCCAGCTGGACCTGGTAGAAATGCGTGACACAGACGAGGACGCCCCTTCTGAAATCGAAGCCCGTAAGTACGGACTTTCCTTCATCAAACTGGACGGCAACATCGGCTGTATGGTCAATGGCGCAGGTCTCGCCATGACCAGCATGGACGTGATCAAACTCTTCGGCGGCGAACCTGCCAACTTCCTCGATGTAGGCGGCGGTGCTGGCGCGGAAAAAGTTGCCGCCGGCATGCGTATCATTCTTACAGACAACAATGTCAAGGCTGTATTGTTCAACATCTTCGGCGGTATCACACGCTGTGATGAAGTGGCCCGCGGCATTCTCGCTGCAATGAATGAGGTCAAACCGAAAGTTCCGATGGTTGTCCGCCTGGTTGGAACGAACGCAGATGAAGGCCGCCGCCTGCTCGAAAATGCAAATATGATCACTGCCGAAACCCTCGCCGACGCGGCGAAGAAATCTGTTGCAGCCGCGAAGAAAGGGAAATAATCCATGAGTATATTAGTTGACAAGAACACACGCCTGATCGTTCAAGGCATTACAGGCAATGAAGGTTTATTCCACACCACACAGATGGTCGCGTATGGCACAAACGTGATCGGTGGTGTGACACCCGGTAAAGGCGGCGAATGGGTACTTGAAAAATTGCCGGTCTTTGACTCTGTCAAGACCGCCAAAGACGCCACAGACGCAAACGCCACAATCATCTTCGTCCCCGCACGCTTCGCAGCGGACGCCATGTTTGAAGCCGCCGATGCAGGCATTCCCCTCATCATCTGCATTACCGAAGGAGTGGCTGTTCAGGATATGATGCGTGTGCGTAATTATCTTGACCAGAAAAAAGTACGCCTGATCGGACCAAACTGCCCAGGCTTGCTCACCCCCGGTGAAGCGAAAGTCGGTATCATACCAGGCGACATTGCCATCCCCGGTAATGTCGGCGTGGTATCACGCTCTGGCACATTGACATACGAAGTCCTTTACGCCATGAAAAACCTGGGCATGGGCGCCAGCACCTGCGTAGGCATTGGCGGCGATCCGGTCAATGGCACAAACTTTACCGACGTGTTGGAGATGTTCGAGCATGATCCCAAGACCGAGAAGGTCATTCTGATTGGTGAGATCGGCGGCAACGAAGAGGAAAAAGCGGCGGAATACATCTCTTCCAAAATGACCAAACCCGTCGCGGCCTTCATCGCGGGTCAAACCGCTCCCCCCGGAAAACGGATGGGACACGCCGGCGCGATCATCGAAGGCGGCGCAGGCACCGCCGTAGACAAGATCAAAGCCCTCGAAGCCGCAGGCGTAAAAGTCGCCAAGCACCCGGAAGAAATTCCGGCCTTACTTATGTAACATACTTTCAATCGGGGTTTGTCCCCAAATGAAAGCATCGCAACATTCAACCCCCTTAGAAATACGTAGAGCCGCCTATAAATGGCGGCTCTACGGTTATAATCGCGAATAATCAATTACTTCTTACGAGCGTCGATATATTTTACAGCTTCGCCGACAGTGGTAATCTTCTGGGCATCATCATCGGAAATCTCGGCGCCGAACTTATCTTCAAAAGCCATAATCAACTCTACGAGATCCAGCGAATCAGCCTCAAGGTCCTCACGGAAGCGAGCCTCCATTGTGATCTTCGCCTCATCCGCCCCAAGCAAATCCTTTACAATCGCCCGCAGTTCTGTATATGTGTCAGACATTACAACCTCCAATTTATTTTGTTGATAGACTTATTGTAATCACTTGACAAACCCTGTCAAGCCGGTATTATCAAACACAGGAACACTACCCCATGACAAAAGTTGCGCCCATTGACCAGCGAAAAGCAGACCACATTAAAATCAACTTAGAGCAGGATGTGCGCTCTGCCTTGACAAGTGGTCTCGAACAATACCACTTCACACACGAGGCATTACCCGAACTGGACTTAAACCGCATCGATACCAGCCTCAGCCTGTTCGGCAAACGATTGGCATCTCCTACCCTTGTCAGTTCCATGACCGGCGGCACCTCCGAAGCGGAGACGATTAACCTGCGTCTGGCCGAAGCCGTACAGGAATGTAAAGTTGCAATGGGAGTTGGCAGTCAACGCACTGCCATCGAACATCCCGAACAAGCAAAAACATTTCAAGTGCGCCGCGTCGCACCCGATATTTTATTGTTTGCCAATCTCGGCGCAGTGCAACTCAACTACGGCTACGGCATTGACCAGTGTCGCAAAGCCGTTGACATGATCCAGGCTGACGCGTTATACCTGCATTTGAATCCAATGCAGGAAGCGTTGCAGGATGCTGGCGACACAAACTGGGTTGGCTTGGCAAAAAAAATAGAAGAGATTTGTAAAAAAATAGAAGTGCCCGTCATAGCAAAAGAAGTTGGATGGGGAATTTCAGAACGGACAGCAAAATTACTCGCCGATTGCGGCGTCTCCGCTATTGATGTAGCCGGCGCGGGCGGCACGAGTTGGTCACAAGTTGAAATGCACCGCGCCCCCGACGAATTCTCCCGTCAACTCGCCGCCACTTTCGTCGGCTGGGGCATCCCCACTGCCGAATCTATTTTGAATGTCAACAAAACTGCGCCAGATATGGCCATCTTCGCCAGCGGCGGCATTAAAGACGGACTCGATATCGCCAAGTGTATTGCCCTTGGCGCAACCCTCGGCGGCATGGCGGGTCAATTCCTCAAAGCCGCGGCGGTTTCAACCGAGAAAGCCGTTGAGATGATGAAGCTCACGAAGAGGCAGATTGAAGTGACGATGTTTGCGTGTGGCGCTGAAAAGTTGGAAGGGCTAGCCCTGCGACTGCAAGGAGTGTCGAAGGGTTGAAGGCTGGGAAGTTAATCGAGTTAAAATCTACATCGGAGAAATCATGATCCACTTGCTCAAAGAAAAAGCTGTGCCCGTACAAATTCAAGAAATGCTCCAAGAATACGAGAACTTGATCAAAATCGTTGTGGATATTCGACGCCGTTATTTATCGGGTGGCGGAGAAATGCACGCTGATTGCGAATCGGTTTTGCTGGAAGATGGCAGTGAGCAGGATGATCTCTGGGGCGCAAACTGGTATCCGAGCGAACAGCGCATCGAATTTGAATCATTGATCAATATCCGTCCGCGGTTGGGAAACAGAAACATTGTGATTCAAGACGAGAATCTCCGTAAACAAGTTGAGTCTGTGACAAGAGAATTGCTTGGAGATGTCCGATGACAAATAAAGAAAAACTCCGCGAACGCTTTTTGCGCGACCCTCTCCCCCGCCGCCTGGGTGGACTTGCCGCCACGCTCGGACGTATTTCATCCTCCGCGAGAAAATCAACTGACCCAAACATCGTATCCAATTTACTCGATGAAGCCAAACACCTCATCGAATGGACAGCCGCCGAGGCCGAGCCTGAAACCGCCGCAGAACTTGTCCGAATTCAAACGATGATTTCTCTCTGGCAACGCGCATGGACAGATGCCAGCCAGAATCCAAAACAAAGACTTTTACTTTCAGTGCAAGCAAAAGATTGGTCTGATAAGGCAGTGGATTTTTCGGGATTGGTTTAGCATGACAAACCCACCCTCCTCTTTCAAAAGCAACGAATCCCCCTCTCCTTTCAGGAGAGGGGCTAGGGGTGAGGTCCCTGCCGAAGCGGCAAATTGAGGTGACGATGTTCGCGGCTGGAGCAAGTGATTTGCAATCGCTTGAAAGCAAATTGGCTGTTGTATAATTGAGATGGAGATAATTATGGAAACTGTACAATTTAGAACAAAAATCAAAAACGGTGTCATTGAAGTTCCCAAGAAATATCAAGGGAAATTCAATGACAATGTGCGAGTCATTCTTGTCGCTGAAAGCACAAAAGTGAAAGCCATTAATTATCTTGTTGAATTAATGGCTCATCCCTTGAAAATAAAAGGATTTCGCCCTCTGACCAGAAAAGAAGCCCATGTCAGAAATTGAGATCTGTCTTACAGTCACCAAAATTTGAATGTGTGATTTTGAGAAAGGAATTTCGCTATGACTGTTTATCCAAATCCAAACACAAAATACGCCAAAGGAGTCCGCAGACTTGCAGAACTTTATGAAAAAAAGCAGGTTAGCAGTTTAACTGCCCAAACTCTGAACAAGGCTGTTGAATACGAAGTCAGTCAATCACAGACACAATTGGCGGAAATTGAAAAAATCCTAACCAATTACGAAAAGCAATTTAACTTGTCCACAGTTGAGTTCTTCAAGCGCTATCAGGCGGGGCAAACAGACGATAGCGCCGAATCGGTTGAATGGGCATCGCTGGCACAAATGGCAGAAAGTATCCGCAAACGTCTTGCATTGCTTAGTGAGCCATCCGAATGAATCCGATAGAATATGTAGAGTCGGTCAAAGAACGCCTTTCGACCGACTCTATTGTTATCAGTTTCGATGTCATCAGGGAATTTGCTAATCTTGATGAAGGCTTTATTCGTGTTCGGGCAAACCTGACCAACAACGACATCCTTGATTTCTCAGAGTTTGTCAAGCAGGCAAACGACCTGGAGCTCGTAAGCTATCGTTACCAATGGCTCGAAAAAAACAAAAAACATATTCGCAGGTGGGATAATGCCCTACACTATCCCAAACTCAAAAATTTTCCGCATCATATCCACGACGGCGAAACAAACGAAGTCACACCTGGTGCGCTGACAAACATCTTTGCTATTCTTGATGAAATTGCCAAAATCATCGGCGAGTAATTTCACCTGCGGCATCGTGCGCCAAATCCGCTTCCCCGACTGGCAATCCACCGAAGGCGGCAGGCGCGAAGTCAGGAGGGTGTTACGCCGAACGCTGGCGAAATACAAATTGCACACCGATACGGAACTATTCGAAAAGGTGTATGGGTATGTCAAGGAATATTATTAGAAAGGTATGCTCATATTTCAAAGCCGCCGCTATTTCCACCGAAAAAGTTGTTGAAATAATGAAGTTGACGAAGCGGCAGATTGAGGTGACGATGTTTGCGGTGGCGCAGGGAGAATTGGAGATCGGGAAGTTGGCGGAACGGTAAAGTTGTATAATAGCGAAAGAGGTGTGCCATGACCAATTTTGAACAAACGCTCTTAAAGGAAGTAGCCACTCTTCCAGAATCTCGTTACGCAGACGTCCTGGCATTTATTCGCTTCTTGAAGATCAGTATTAAGAGACGACGAAGCATTGGAACGCGAGTACGATGAAGCCATCAAAGACGCCCGTGCAACTGCATTGAAATACAACATCACCGAAGAAGACATTAACGCCGAAATCCGTGCTGTGAGGGAAGGCAAAGATAAATGAAAAGAGTCGTCCTCGACACGAATATTTTTGTGTCCATGGAAATGGGCGGACCCCCCTGTGTCCTTATGTTTTATCATACTAGTGACACGATCAAGGCATCATCGCAACATGGAAAAAGAGAAGAGAGAAAAAACTTCGCAAACGTTTTCTACACCCCCCATCGACTAGGCGGATAACCATCTACCTACCCTCAATCAAAAACTGGCGGCCATTTGACCGCCAGCCTTGTTACTTGTCACTTTCCATACCTACGGGTTCGTTTGCTGTCCCGCGCCCCAGCCGTTCATCATGCCGCGGCCATAGCCGTTGCCCATCCTGCCGTTGCCGTAATACCCTTGCGGGCCCGTGCCGATGCAATTTCCAGAGCCCATGCCGGCTGCGTGCGAGAGCATCCAATCTGCCTGCTCCTGGGTAACGACATCGGCTTTCACAGCCGCCGTCAGCGCATTCGCACGGACTTCCGTCATCACTGCGGGGAATTCTTCAGCGCTGACGCCAGCCGAGATGGCGATCTCGTACATGCTCTCGCCGGCCGCGAGGCGGGTGTTGACATCATTAACATTCAGGTCAAGTTGTTTTGCGAACTCAATTGTCATAAAGGTGTGCAGCAGGGGACCTGTTTCGCCATTCTGCATCATGGGGCCATGTCCAGTGAACGGAGGTGTGCCATCCTGTGCGAACGCCGCGCCCACACCGAACACGCCTAAAGCAAATACTACCAAACCAACGATCAAAATTGT
Source organism: Chloroflexota bacterium (assembly GCA_016866215.1). Lineage (GTDB taxonomy): Bacteria > Chloroflexota > Anaerolineae > Anaerolineales > Villigracilaceae > Villigracilis. Next base: position 70,811 of record VGNE01000004.1, read on the forward strand.
CTTTTTCATTTTATACTCCTTTGAGTGATATTTCAGGCTTATTCCTGATTACGCTCAAAGGATACAACCGCAATGTAAAGTTCTCATAAAGAAAGCACAAAGAGTGGAAAAAGACGATTCAATACCGCGCCATGTATAACAACACCGAATAAATGATCGCCGTCAACAGCCCAATGATGGAAAGTACAATCCCCACGATTGCGGCCCTTTTATTTTCAGACCTTCTTCCCAGCACACCCAACACGATCCCGAGGATTCCAAGAATCGTGCCGAAAATCGGAATAAGTCCGCCGCACAAACTCAATACACCCAGCGCAGCAGAAGCGAGAGCATAAAATTTATTGGTGCGCTCTTCAGGGTCGAGGGAGGCAGGGTCAGTTTCCATGGATTAATTTTCCTCGCCGGTCATCAACCTGATGCGTTCCCACGGCTTCAAACTTTCATCTTCAGCCAGTAGATTTTTCAGGCTATACAATTCATCTCGCAATGCTGCGGCGCGTTCGAATTCAAGGTTCTTCGCGGCTTCCTTCATGTGCTTTTCCAACTCGGCAATAATCTTGCGCAGTTCGCCGCGCGGCATCCCCTGCGCGCCCGCGCCTTTCACTTTGTATTCACCCTTCATCTCGGACACCGCCTTCGCGGACATTTCCTCCGTGAGATCATGAATCTCCTTGTGAATGCTGATCGGCACGATGCCGTTCTCTTCGTTGAATTTCACCTGCTTGGCGCGGCGGCGGTTCGTTTCGTCAATCGCGCGCTTCATCGAATCGGTCATGCGGTCGGCGTACATGATCACGCGCCCGTTCACGTTACGCGCCGCGCGCCCGATCGTCTGGATCAGGGCCTTATCCGAACGCAGGAAGCCCTCCTTATCTGCGTCCAAAATCGCAACGAGGGAAACCTCAGGCAAATCCAAGCCTTCGCGCAGCAAGTTAATTCCCACAAGAACATCAAACACGCCTAAACGTAGATCACGCAGAATGCTGACGCGTTCGAGCGTCTCCACTTCCGAATGTAAATAATTGACCTTGATGCCCAGCTCTTTCAGATAAGTCGTTAAATCTTCAGACATGCGCTTGGTCAGTGTTGTGACTAAAATCCGCTCGCCTCTTTCCACCCGTTGGCCGATCTCTCCGACCAGATCATCCACCTGCCCTTTGGTAGGACGCACATCCACCTCAGGATCGACCAATCCCGTTGGACGGATGATCTGTTCAACAACCTGCTCGGCATGTTCCATTTCGTAGGTGGAGGGAGTCGCTGATGTGTAAATCGTCGCTCCCATCACCCGCTCAAACTCCTCAAACTTCAGCGGACGATTATCCAATGCAGAAGGCAGGCGGAAGCCATATTCCACAAGCGTTTCTTTGCGCGAGCGGTCGCCGTTATACATGCCGCGGATCTGCGGTACCGTCATGTGACTCTCGTCAATGACCATCAGGTAATCACTCGGCAGAAAATCAATCATCGTCCATGGGTGGGAGCCGGGCGCGCGCCCGTCGAGGTGGCGGGAATAATTTTCAATTCCAGAGCAATATCCCACTTCCTTCAACATCTCAAGGTCGTAACGAGTGCGCTGTTCAATCCGCTGGGCTTCAAGAAATTTTCCAGAATCCTTATAGAACTTCAGCCGTTCATCAAGTTCCGCCTCAATATATCCAATCGATTCTTTCAAACGATCAGCATCGGTTAGAAATTGTTTTGCCGGAAAAATGGACGCTTCTTTTGGTTCGTCAAATATTTCACCGCTGACGGGACTAAACTGCATAATGCGTTCCACTTCATCCCCAAAGAAAGTGATACGATATCCGCGCTTATCTTCGTAGGCAGGGATAATCTCCAAAGTATCGCCTCGCACGCGGAATGTGCCGGGACGCAATTCCATGTCATTGCGCTGGTATTGACTCTCGATCAACTGCCGAAGTAATGCATTGCGCCGATAGATCTCACCCACTTTAAGGGTGACCGTCCCTTTGCCGAATTCTTCGGGTGATCCCAAACCGTAGATGCAGGAAACGGAAGCCACGATAATGACATCGCGCCGCGAGATCAAGGCAGTGGTTGCGGAGAGGCGCAGGCGCTCGATCTCTTCATTGATCTGGGTCTCTTTTTCAATAAACAGGTCATGACGCGGCACATAGGCTTCAGGCTGGTAATAATCATAGTAGGAGACAAAATACGAAACCGCATTTTCCGGGAAGAACTCTTTGAACTCGGCGTATAACTGAGCGGCAAGAGTCTTGTTATGCGCCATGATCAATGCCGGCTTCTGCAATTCCTGGATCACGGATGCGATCGTAAAGGTTTTGCCCGTCCCCGTGGCGCCAAGCAAAACCTGGTGCTTGAATCCTTTTTTTACGCCATCCACAAGACCGCGGATGGCTTCAGGCTGGTCGCCCATGGGGATGAAAGGTGCTTGAAGTTTGAATTCCATGGTTTTAATTGGAGTTTCGATTTTGGGAACGTGTGTTCTATTTTACATTAAAGACGAGGGAAAGGCTAGTACACAAGCATCTGTCATTCATCGGAAATCATAATAGGGTAGAGGAATATAAAGTGAGGACTGGACGACGGGAATCGCAAGGACATCCGCAACGCGGTGGAAGCCGCACACGCGGTGATCGAAGCCAGGCAGGGCTGGACGATGCGGCACGGATTCAACCGTTCGCAGATTTTGTATTTCATCGCCGAGAATTTGGACGCGCGCAACGCCGATTTCGCGATTGGATGGATCGCGAGCAGGGCGAAGGCCATGACTTCCTGCACGAGGCGACACAGGTGAAGAATATCTGGGTGCCGACGGGGGAGTGAGGGGGGAAGAGAGGGTATAATAAAAGTAGAGGTGCATGATGGTACTACGTTCAATTGAAGTGACCATAGAAAAAGACGGCACAGTTCGACTTCCCAAAATGGAAAAACTGCCTGCACATCGCCGCGCCATCCTGACCATTCTGGATGAGCCGATGCTTGTCGCTGAGACAGCATTGTTAAGCGAAGCCGCGCTCGCGGAAGATTGGGATCGCCCTGAGGAGGATGAAGCATGGGCATACCTGCAATCGGACAAGTAGTTCTCGTTCCTTTTCCGTTTTCGGATTTATCGCGTACCAAAATGCGGCCTGCGGTTGTGCTTGCCGAAGCGGGACGCGATGATTGGATTCTCGCCAGGTGACGAGCAATCCGTATGGCGATGAGAGAGCCGTCACATTGGCGGGAAAAGATTTCCAAAGCGGTTCTTTGCGCGTCACCAGTTATGCAAGACCAGGGAAATTATTTACGGCGAATGCAAGCCTGGTTGCGGAAACCATTGGATTATTGAAAAAAGCGGCTATCAAAAAGTTGATTGAAGGTGTAGTTGAAATATTGGAAAAAGGTGTGTAGGCACGGCCTGCCGCGCGATTGGATGGATCGCGAGCAGGGCGAAGGCCACGAGTTTTTGCACGAGGCGACGCAGGTGAAGAATATCTGGGTGCCGACGGGGGAATGAGGGGGAAGAGGAGAGTGGAGAATAGAGAGTAGGCGTGTTGCGTAGACCTCCGAGGGTTGGAGTGGAGTCGTCAACGGATGGGGAACGGATGAACGGATGGATGGCGCGCAGGTGGAAGTCCGTTTCGACAGGCTCAACGCAAGGCTTGGGGTGGTGGGCTTGTCCCTACAAGCAAGTTTTGTGATATAAAATAGCCAATGGCAGATAACAACGAAATCCTCTTTGAAGTCGAAACGCCGCTTGGATTTCGTGTCCGAGTGACCTTTGATTATTGGCAAGTGATTGTCACGATCAAGCACCCTGTCATGCTTGGGCGCGAAGCCGAGATTCAGGAAGTCTTGCGAAATCCTGATGAAATCAGGTTGAGCAAAAAAGACCCAAGTGTTTACCTGTTTTACAAGCCTGAACGAATCGGCAGATGGGTCTGTGCCGTGACGAAACGGCTTGACGGCGAAGGATTTTTGATCACCGCGTATCCAACCGACGCGGCGAAAGAAGGAGAACGAATATGGCACAAGTAAAGGTTTATTACGACCAACAAGGCAATACGTTGACCGTCTGGTTCGGCAATCCCCAGGATGAAGTCGTCGCGGAAGAAACGGGTGATGAAGTGATTCTGATGAAGGACAAGAACGGGAATGTGATCGGCTTTGAAAAACTGAATTACATTTTGCCCGCTTCATCACGATTGAATGTGGCATTCGAGACGGTTGCCGCGTAGTAGCAAAGTGAAGTAGATACAAAGACTTCCGAGGTCGCTGAGACTTCGGAAGTCTTTTTGTTTCGGTGGGCGGATTCTGGGTTTCAGGGACCGTGTCCGTGGGGGGAAGGAAAGGATGAACGTTTCGCGTAAAATATGAAGGATGAAGTGGGGATGTGGTCAGTGTGTGGAAAAGCGCGCCAACGAATTTTGTGATATAAAATAGGCAATGGCGAAACTCAGGAAGATTCTGCAAAGGTTTTGGCTGGTTCGAAGAACATTCCCTTCAACGATTTTGTCTCTTTGGTTGAGGGTTTTGGATTTCGGCTTTCACGGACGAGTGGCAGTCATCACATCTTCATCCACCCGAAGGTGAAAGAATTGGTCAACCTGCAAAACGTGAATGGACAGGTCAAGCCTTATCAAATTCGCCAGTTCATGGAATTAGTGGAACGGTATGCTTTGAATTTGGAGAAAGAATGAAAGACTATCACATCAACATCTTTTACAGCGAAGAGGATGAAGGTTACATCGCCGACATCCCCGATTTGGTGCATTGTTCCGCATTCGGTAATACTCCCGAAGAAGCATTGCTCCAGGCATTGGTTGCCAAGAAAACATGGCTGGAGGCCGCCCGTGCCGAAGGAAAACCCGTCCCCGCACCGATGTATCGTCCCGTCATTTATCAGGTGGCGGCTTTGGCAGGATAGATCGTATTTGGCTGTTTGATTTTTAGACTTCCGATGTTGTCGAGACTTCGGAAGTCTTTTGTTTTCGCCTTCGGGGTGGGGGCGCTTGTCTGCTTCGACACTCCCTGCGGTCGCAGCACAACGCCTGCGGCGGATTGTGGGTTTCGGCGTATTCGCTTTCCCCACTGGCGATTACTTTACGCCAGCCTTCATCTTTTTCTCTGGCATGGCGGAAATTAATGCGCGCAAGGCTTTATTCACTTCTTCGGATGTCGTGAAAACCTTTGCAATGTCGGGGTCAACCATGACGATCAACGGTTCATCCTTCATCCGTGACGCAAAGCGATTTGGCTTAGCCTTTTTATAGTCAAAGCGATATTCAGCCGCCATTTCTTGAACTTTAGGGGGTTTGGTTTCGGGCGTTTTCTTCATAGTCGTTTATCTCTATTCGAGTCGCGGGTCGCGCGCTGATCAAGCGGACAACATCTTCCTGTCTTTCCACAAAACACACCAGAAGCATTCTTCGCAAAGCCGACATGCCGATGATAATCTCGCGATGTTCCTCTCCCGAGTGTTCCATGTCGTCAAAGATATAAGCGAGCGAATCTTTGAAAACAGTCACAGCCTCATCAAAACTTATACCGTGCTTACGAAGGTTGCTGGAGGCTTTTTGCGGATCCCATGCGAATTTCATGCGCAAAGTATATCCCATTTTTATTTGCAGACGCTCTTGTCTGCTTCGACAGGCTCAGCACAACGCCTGCGGCGGATTCTGGGTTTCGGCGGGCGTGTCCGTGGGGGGAAAGAAAGGATGAAGGATGAAAATGTGTGGCGCGCAGTGGTCTCTTGGAAGAGTGTATAATCAGGGCAGAGTGAAAGGTAATATCGAATGATTGCCGCTAATCCCCAAACCGTTTTGAAAATGCTCCGTCAACTCCCGCCAAGCGAGCAGTTGAAAGTGATTTCGCTTGCTCTGCCTGAAATCGAGAAAAGCCTTGGCGAAAAACAAGTCCGCGCCCGCAAATCCCTGCGCGGGTTATGGGCTGGCGCCAACATCACTTCCAAGGATATTTCCGATGCGCGCAAGGAAATGATGCGTAACTTCCCACGAAACGATATTTGATGACTGATTACATCGCCGATACTCATGCCTTGATCTGGTATTTGGAAAACAGTTCTCGCCTTGGTTCACAAGCCCGCGCCGCATTTGACGCCTGTGATCGAGGCGAGATTTGCATTTACGTGCCGACAATCTGCCTGGTTGAGGTTGTCTATTTGATGGAAAAGGGGCGCGTTTCCCCCGATATGAAATCCATGTTGGACAAGGAATTGAAATCAGGCGAAAGCGGACTTGTGCTGGTAGACCTGAATGCGGATGTCGCTGACCAAACCGCCAATGTTCTGCGCGAAGACATTCCTGATTTACCAGATCGGGTCATTGCCGCGACTGCGCTGGCTTTGAACTTGCCGTTGATTAGCCGCGACCGAAAAATCGTGTTGAGTGGTTTGGAAACGGTTTGGTAAACTATCGATTTGAATAGATTGCAAGACCCCGACAACATTCGCAGGGTTTGTCGAATTGGCTCTAAATGTTCAGTGCAGCCTGTTTGACTAAATCCCGGCGTTGCTCAGGATGGACATCATTTCCGAGAGCGCCATGGTCAATTTGGGATGTTCGATCTTGAAATGGTCAATCGAATCCTGCAAACCCTGCAGGATGGTTTCATCGGGCTGTTTGCCGGAATCATCCAACAGGTTGGTAATGTCTGCAGTAATATGATCCACTAGGTCGCGCCCTTTTTCATCCAGAGGCCCAATGCGTTCCAGCTCATCTTGCAGTTGTTCAAAGAGTTCACGGATTTTATTATTTTTCATGGGGAAATATTCCTTTCGACCTTATGCGGGATTTGAATATCTCTTTCACTTCCATTTTACTTCGTTTTGATATGTATCCCATTAAATCTTCCTGCCTGTACGCACGCAAAACATTTCAGGATCTCCGCGAAATTTGCGCCAGGCGTAAGTGCATGTGTGTTTTTCGGGAGGCTGGTATGGGAAAACAAAGTTGAGCGAAAGTCCTGTTGAAATCAAGGGTTTTAACTAAAGTAGGGGAATAGTATGGATATCGTAGGTTTTGAAAGTCAGAGGGCTGGTAGAATGGTAACCTTCTCAATTATGAAGGCTTGTAGTGAAAGAAAGGAATCCAAATGAAAATGAAAACCACTGCCTTGATGGCAGCCCTGATGATCGCTGGCTTGCTTATAAGTGCGTGTGGCGGCAGTGACGCCGAAGCAACGCCGACCATGGCCGCGCAGGAGATACAAACCATGGCGGTTGCGACTTTTTCAAGCGGGCTGACGCAGACCGCTCTCGCCGCGCCGACAGATACGCCGACACCGACCAGCACGGTCACACCGCTGGTGATTGCCACCCTTGCAAATGTTACGCCATTGGGAACCAGCTTTGTGGCTCCCAAGCCAACAGCCGGGTGTTACAGTATGTCTTATGTAAGTGACGTGAGTATTCCCGACAATACGCCCATGACACCAGGACAGACTTTTACCAAAACATGGAAAATAAAAAACAGCGGCACCTGCGCATGGGATACGGGCTTTAATTTCGCCTTTACCGGCGGGGACGCCATGAGCGGCGCAACCTATACCCTGCCGCAAAGTGTGCCTGCAAATACAGAGATCGATGTCTCTGTAAATATGACCGCCCCAAGTACAGCCGGGACAATTCGCGGAAACTGGCGTATGTCCACTACAACAGGGCAGTTTTTTGGCGATGAAGTTTATGTACAGATCATCGTCGGCGGGGGGACTGCCACGCCAAGCGCGCCTTCTGCAACGCCCACTCCTTAATACTATCAGTAGTTGCCAGGGAAATTAAAAAAAAGCGGACGATATATTCGTCCGCTTTTTGATTCCATGCCTTGATAAATATTCTCACCTCAGTATTTCTTCATCGGCTTGTTCAACTTCAGTGTAAATTTTTTTCACTTCCGCTTTCATTTCGGCTATTGCAGTTGGAGTCATGGAAATGAATTTGATCATATCCTTGGCCTGCCGCAGGTAATCCTTGACTGCGGCAATGTAGGAGAAATCCCGTTTGCCCATGCCTCCCTCAGGGAGAGGGACATCACGGGCTTGTTGAATCAGCTTTCGGGCGCGGATGAGGCGTTCGGTGGCGGGGATGAGTTTTGCCATGAGAATCTCCTTTATGCGATTATATGCCGCATTCTCAGGAATGATTTTTTACCATCATAATTCAAAACGTGTTATGAAGCGCGATGCTTTCCCGTAATTCAATCAGTCGTATAATAATCACAGATTTTACCCGGGTTCCGACCCGCGTGGAATGGAACGGATGAGTGAAATTGAGCAGCTTGATGAAGTCACTGCCGAATGTAACTATTGCGGAAATCCAATATGAAGCGAAGTATATTCAATGAATTTAACTGAAGAACAGTTCACGCAAAAACTCCTTACAGCCCAACAGAACGCAGCCGACTCGATTGGTTATGCAGAAATCCCTGTAAAACCAGGTACGGTTCTAAAATGCGCGGCTGTGCTAATACCCCTTACCTTTTACAAAGAGGAATGGCACATGCTCTTCACCCGCCGTACTGACCACGTCGAATCACACAAAGGACAGGTCTCTTTCCCCGGCGGTGCATGTGACGAAGGCGAGACAACGCCCGAACAAACCGCCTTGCGCGAAGCCGAGGAGGAGATCGGCATAAAGCCCGCCGAAGTAAAAATCCTCGGGCGACTCAGCCACATGATAACCATCAGTAATTTTCGGGTGAGTCCGATCGTGGGTGTTGTCCCGTGGCCCTACACTTTTAAAGTCGCAGGTATCGAGGTGGCGCGTGTGTTTACCATTCCCTTATTGTGGCTTGCAAATAAAAGTAATTATTGGGAATTTTCACTGCGCGAATCTGACCGCTCGTTGATCGCCTATCACCCTTACGACGGTGAATTGCTCTGGGGCGCAACCGCGAGAATGACTGTGAATTTTTTGAAAACCGTTGATATATTAAAATAGACCTCTTGCAAAAGTGCGCTAGAGAGCGCACTTCTACGCCCAAAAAATATTATTTTGCGTAGCGGATGTTCTCTAACATCCGTTTTTGGAAATGGAAAATTGACTTATGCAAGAGGTTTAATAAGAACCCGCCATCGAAATGATGACGGGTTTTTGGTCTTCGCAAATCTTACTTCTTGGGTGCGGCTTCTTCTTCTTTTTTGCCGCGCTCCACGCTAATATCAGGTGTGACGGCTTCAGCCTCAGGAACCACAGCGGCGGCGGCAACCTCCGCGGCTTCTTCCTTGACAATGACAAGAGTGGCAATGATCGCTATTTCATCACCATCATCCAACACCAGGATTCGTTCTGCGTTGGGAACAACGATCTCGCGCACATGAATGCTATTGCCGATCTCCTTTAGAGAGGAAATATCAACGGTAATGCGTTCCGGCAGATCGGCGGGCAAACACTCCACTTCAAGCGCATCCAAACGATGTACCAGCACGGCGCTGTAATCCTTCACAGCGGGAGAAACACCTACATAAGTAAGGCGTACTTTCGTGCGGATCTTTTCGGTCAGATCCAATGCAAGAAAATCAATATGCGTAAAAACGCCTTTGATGTAATTGCGTTGTTTCTCACGTACAATTGCAGTGAATTCTGTGCCATCCACGTCGAGCGTTACCAGGCTGGAGGATGTGAGCTTTGCCAATGCGAGACTGGCAGTATGTGCTTCCAATGAAATAGCAATCGGCTGCACATGACGACCATAGATCACAGCAGGCAATTGACCCGCTCGACGCATGGCTTTCACATGCTTGCCGGTTATGTCCCGTTTATTAGCCTTAAGTACAACTTTTTCCATCGTTACTCCTTGGGCGCCTCTCACCGCGATCACGCGGTTACCTTCACCCTGTAAAATGATTTTCTGCAAAGCGGCCGCGCCGCTCAACATTTAAATTGTTTTAGGTCGTCTCATGCTCTGTGCAGAAAATACGCCCCCTCACGGAGGCGCAAAGTGGACAACGGCTTGGATTTTATACGGATGAGGGAGTTTCGTCAAGTAAAATGTTTCCCGATGGGTTCGCTAACCAACCCATTAGGAATTGCAGGAAATTTACCATTTTAGGATGCGTCTAACAATACGGTTGTTGAAGAAACTTAGATAATGCCCAAATCTCCACTTTAAGGCTAACCTCTCATTTTCGCGCAGCGCGGCGGGTGTTATCTTCCATATCCAGGAGGATCAACAAGACATACTGAATAAATTTCAAGCTTGCGAAATAAAGTAAACCTGGAATAGGTTGAAGCAGGTATGGGGTGAAGAAACCCAAAACATCTAAACCGGACATACCCTTTTGGTAAAACAACCCACTTGCAAACTGGATCATGAATTGGGTAAAGGAAACCAATGATGTAAACAAATATATCCCAAGTACGATCCATGCAAACACACCGGTAATGCGGGATATTTTCAAAATCCTGTCACGGTCAAAGTAGAGGCCGGCAAAGTTTGTTTTTGATTCTTTTGATTCGCTCATATTAATCTCCACCTTTGATTATAAATCATCCTCGCGGTTTGTTTTAATTGCGGAAATTCACACACCAACTATCAGGGTAGGGAATGCGTCTCTTTAGCGTAGCAGACTAAAGTTACCCACAGGGGGCTGCGCCAGAAAGAGGCGGCTCCACATCCCCTGAAATCCATAATTAAGGCAATTCATCCATGAATGAAGAAACTAAACCTACTGATTTTATCCGCGAGGCGGTTGCGGAAGATTTGAAGAGCGGACGCTTCAATTATGTCCGCACGCGTTTGCCTCCCGAACCGAATGGCTATTTGCACATCGGACATGTCAAGGCATTCATGATCGATTATCTCATCGCGAAAGAAAATAACGGTGAATTGATCTTGCGGTTCGATGACACAAACCCTGCGAAGGAAGAAACTGAATATGTTGAAGCCATCGAAGATGATGCACGCTGGCTGGGTATTGAATGGGTCAAGGTAACCTACGCTTCTGATTATTTTGACGAGTTATACGAGTGGGCAAAAAAACTTGTGTTGATGGGCAAGGCTTATGTGGATGACCAGACTCCCGAAGAAGTGAGCGCGAACCGCGGCACGTTGACAACACCAGGAAAAAATTCTCCATACCGCGACCGTGATGTGGAAGAAAACATGGATTTACTTGAGCGCATGAAGAATGGCGAGTTCCCGGACGGCTCGCGGATCCTGCGCGCAAAAATTGACATGGCTCATCCCAACACCAACATGCGTGACCCTGCCATGTATCGCATTATTCATGAGCCTCCACATCATCGCACAGGCGATAAGTGGAAGATTTACCCGATGTACGATTGGGCGCATGGACAGAACGACTCAATGGAAGGCATCACGCATTCGCTGTGTTCGCTTGAATATGAAAATCATCGTCCGCTGTATGAATGGTTTCCTAAACAGTTGGGTGTGTTCGAGCCGCGTCAGATTGAATTTGCGCGTTTGAACATGACCTACACCGTGATGAGCAAACGTAAACTGCGCCGCCTCGTGGAAGAGAAAGTTGTCAATGGCTGGGACGATCCGCGCATGCCTACTTTGCGCGCCATGCGTCGGCGCGGATATACGGCCGAAGCGATCCTTGATTTCATTAATCGCGTTGGCGTTGCAAAAAATTACAGCGTGAGTGACGTGGCATTGCTCGAGTCGTGTGTGCGCGAAGACCTCAACAAAAAGTCATTGCGCCGCATGGCTGTGTTGAAGCCGCTCAAAGTGGTGATCGATAATTATCCCGAAAATCAAACTGAGGAGATGGACGCGGTCAACAACCCAGAAGACCCGTCTGCTGGCACACGCAAGATTCCGTTTTCAAAAGTGCTTTATATCGAGCAGGAGGATTTCCGCGAGACACCTCCGCCGAAATATTATCGCCTCTTCCCTGGCAATGAAGTTCGATTGCGTTATGCTTATTTCATCAAATGCACGCACGTTGTAAAAGACGACAAAGGCGAAGTAATCGAAGTCCATTGCACATACGACCCCGCCACACGCGGCGGCGATGCTCCTGATGGACGAAAAGTAAAATCAACCATTCATTGGGTATCGGCTCAACATGCCAAAGAAGCGGAGATAAGACTCTATGACCGTCTCTTCACAAAAGAAGATCCAGAGGAAGGCGATGAAGGATTCCTTTCTTGTATCAACCCGAATTCACTGACCATTTTCATAGGATACGTGGAACCGTCTCTCGCTTCGCCCAGAGCTGGTGACCGCTACCAGTTTGAACGCCAGGGATACTTCTGCGTTGATGCTGATACAACGTCTGAGAAACCTGTCTTTAATCTGACAGTGAATCTCAAAGATGCGTGGGCAAAGATCGAAAAGAAGGCGAAGTAGCAAATTGTCGACAGGCGTAAACTGTAACAATCTTGGTGATTGGTGATTTGGAATTGGCAAAGAGGCTTTCCGAGTGGAGAGTCTCTTTTTTTATTGATGGTCTCGATACGTCCTTCGCAGAAAAAAACGCTCAGGACTACTCGACCACCAGGTTTATCCCAACTCGGCGATTACATCTGGAACTGCGTCCAATACATCACTTGCCAGGACAGAGGCGGTTGTGCCAAGGATTTCTGCGGCGAGCAGCCCTGCCTGGGCGTGGATAAATGCGCCTGCAACAGCGGCATCATAGGCATCCAGTCCTTGAGCGCGGAGACCGACGATCAGACCCGCCAGCACGTCGCCTGTGCCAGCGCGAGCCAAGGCGGGAGTGGCAACGGGGATGATGGTCATACGCCCGTCCGGGGAGGCGATGACGGTGAAGGCGCCTTTCAAGACGACGACGTGGCCCCATTCTTTTGCATACCTGCCTGCCATCATTTCGCGGTTGGATTGAATCTCTTCTTTTGACAAACCAGTCAAGAGGGACATTTCACCGGGATGCGGGGTTAATACGGCGGGTGCGAAGAGTTTTTTATACCAGCTTTCCTTCACACCGGCCCCCTCTCTGGGGGGGAGGGGGATCAGATGACGCAAGGCATCAGCATCTATGACCATGGGGATTTTTATGGAGGGAATAATATTTTCGATAAATGTTCTGGTTGTGTGTTTGTCGCCGAGACCGGGGCCTACTAAAAATGCGGTGGCGCGTTCCAAATTTTCCAATACATCGTCCGAGGCGTTATCAGAGATAAATCCATTTTCGTGGGGGAGCAGGAGCCAGGTGGCTTCGGGCAGGTGACCCGCGAGCGCGGCGTGTAAGGGTTCAGGCACAGCCATTGTCACCAGCCCAGCGCCGATGCGGTAGGCGGCTGTGCCAGCCAGGAGGGCGGCGCCTGTATAAGAGATGGAACCAGCTACAACGAAGGCCGTACCAAATGTCCCTTTGTGCGAAGCGGGTGTCCGCTCAGGCAGGAGCGCAGAGACCATGTCCCAATCCGCAACTTCGGTTTTGACCGCATTCCACGAATCCAAATTTTCCGGCAAGCCGATATCAACCACCTGCAAGTCACCGACAAATTCAAAGGCGGGTAGTTTCAACAAGCCCTGCTTGACCGCCGCCATCGTAACGGTGAGATCGGCCGGGATGGTTTCATCGGCGGTTGCGCCCGTATCGCAATCCACGCCAGAGGGACAATCCACTGCGACAACGAAAGCGGGCAGGTCCATTTCGGACAGGCTGAAATTTATCTTCGCGAGAACCTGCGCCGCCTCTTTCTTTAACGGGAGCTTGATGCCCGTCCCAAGCAGTCCATCCAGGAGGACATCTGACTGATCCAGAAAGGCGTTGAGGGTTTCATCATTGGTATCGCGCGCGGATTCAAACAACTCGCCGCCCGCAGACAAATAACGCGTGATGAGTTCATCATCCTTTGATCTGCGGTTGAGGAGATAGGCATGCGTACGCCAGCCTGCATTTGCAAGCCAGGCGAGCGCAACGAGGGTATCGCCGCCATTATTGCCTGACCCCACCAAACCAGTGACTTCATCCCAGCCATGCTCCTGCCCCAGCGCATGGACAAGTTCCGCCAGCCCGCGCCCGGCATTTTCCATCATCTCAGCATAAGAGAGTCCGTTCGCATCGGCTTCTTTTTCGATGGCGATCATTTGGGTGACATTGACAAGTTTCATAGGGTTAATTAACCACAAATGAGCAAAGATGAACAGGGTGATATTGTCTGTGCAAATCTGTGAATATTGTCAAGCAACGGGTCAGAGACGAAGCAAGTGCAACGTCGAAACGTCAAGGTATAATCACGGGCAGTATGAAAAAAGTCCTGTCATTTTTTCAACGATTAACCATTTCTGAAAAAAGTGCGCCGCTGGCGTTTTTGGTGATTTGCATTTTTAGTTTTGGACTGCTCATCCCCAGGCTGGGTTTCTATATGGATGACTGGCCTTATGTTTTTTATGCAAAACTAAAAGGGGTCGACAGCCTGCGCGAAATGCTGGTTTTCGATAGCAGACCCAACACCGCATGGCTTTACATACTTGGGTTCAACCTGCTTGGATTCAAGCCAATGGCCTGGCATATTACCGCACTGATCATGCGCTGGGGAACGGTTGTATTGTTTTGGATGGTCTTCCGTGCAATCTGGCCTGAGCGTAAAAATGAGGCCGTCTATATATCGTTGTTATTTGCAGTCTTTCCTTTCTTCATGCTCCAGCCTTTTGCAGTGGGGTCAACGCATCATTGGTTTGGATTTCTTGCGTTCACCCTTTCCCTCTTATTGATGGTCTACGCGGTCCGCTCAAGGCCTGCCAAAATGATGATCTTCACAACACTGGCAATGTCGCTCGAAGCCGCGCATCTATTCACCAGCGAATATTTTTCAGGGCTTGAACTGCTCCGTGTATTCATCTTATGGATACTGGTTTCGCGTTCGGAAGCACTTTTTTCAAAAAGAGCGATGAAAGTTTTTTTCAACTGGCTTCCATACCTGATCATATTGGGAATGTTTTTTTACTGGCGCGTTGTCGTTTATGAAAACCCACCGGATGTTACCCGGAATGAGCCCGTGATATTGATGCAATTATTCAGTGAGCCGATCAAGGCGATTGGATTTTTGATCAGTGTATCCATAAAGGATGCCATCTCGGTGTTGACGATTGGCTGGCAAAAAGCAGCGGATGTAAGTAATTTGGATTTCAATTCCCCATTCGTTCAATTCAAACTCGGCATTTGTCTGATCAGCTTTGGGTTTGCTAATTTCTACCTGCGGCGATTACTCCCCAACCGCGCAGAAATAAACGACGATTGGACGGCAGGAAGCTTAACCCTGGCATTGGCAGGATTGCTAACAGGCGGATTGCCGATCTGGTTGATCGGCAGATCCATTGTTGATAGCAAGAATCTGTTATCTGCCTCACGCTTTGGGATTCCAGCCATGTTTGGCGCGGCTGTGCTGAGCTTCTTAGCGCTGGATTATTTTGTAAATGAAAAAAACAAAAAAATCCTCATTTTTTCCTTCGCGCTGACATTGGCAGTCAACTTTCATTTGGACAACACAAGGGAATTCAGCTATTCATGGGAAAAGCAAGTCCGACTGGCGCAACAACTTCTGTGGCGCGCGCCCGAGATAGATGCGGGCACAGCCATTCTAACTGATGAGGAGGTGTTGGGAATCATGGGAGAGTATGCCGTCTCGTTTTCCATCAACACTGCCTATCAGGTAAAAAATATTGTAAATACCCCTCCCTATTGGTATTTCCCGTTCTATTACACCAATCCAAACGTGAATGAGCTTTTACAAGGCGCTCCGCTGGAATCCAGTAAATTAAGCATGGGCTTTTCCGGCAACAGCAAACAAATGCTCCTGCTTTCATTCAACCCTGAATTGAATCGCTGTTTATGGATACTTCAACCACAGGATACAAACCTGCGTCTGGTCAGCGATGACATGCGCCAACTAAGCGCAGGCTCGGATCTCACCCTGATCAAGCAGGCAGACGGCGAAGACCCAACATTGCCTGATGATATTTATGGAAAACAAAATACTAAATCATGGTGCTATTACTTCCAAAAAGCAGGCCTGGCGCGCCAGTACGAGCAATGGGATCAAGTGGTCAAACTATGGGATGCAGCCCAGTCTGCTGGCGAGCGGGCGGATAATGGCTTTGAGTACGTCCCCTTTATCGAAGGCTTTGGTCATACAGAAGATTGGGAGCAAGTGCTGGCGCTGACTAAATTTGCAAAACGAATCACAGCAGGATTGGAACCCAGCCTGTGCACTGCATTGGATCGGCTTGCGGCCAATGCGCCCGCATCACGAGAGCGCGATGAAACGATCATTAACTTGAAAGACGATTTGAAGTGTGGAAATTATCAGTGAATGGAGACAGTGGATACGTAGACAAGTAGACACGGAAACATGGCGAACCTGTTTACATATTTACCTGTTTACCCCCCGCAATTTGCGATAATACATCCAACAGCTTTACAGTCCAGACTTCATCTTTTGCTACCATGACCCAATAAGCGGATCGGCCGCCGCGGATACCATTGCCGAGATCGGGCAAACGCCTCACTTCCGACCCATCGGCTGGCGCGGCGTATTTGAGCAGGAGCTGCCCCGCTTCCATGTTGACTGCAACCAGCCCTGCTTTTTCGGCGCGCAATTTGACGCGCATCTGATAAAGCAGGTTTTGAGTCATTTCCGGCATGAGACCAAAGCGATCACGGAACTCCGAACCGAGCGCATCCAACTCGGTCTCATCACGCAAATCTGCAATGCGGCGGTATAAACGCAGGCGCAAATCCTGGTCGGAAATATATTCTGCTGGAATACCAACTGGGAGGGGTAAATCCACATTGACCGGTAAACTCAAGGGCAAGTTGAAGGTTGAATGTTGAAAGCTCAAAGTTGTTTCATCCAAAGCCGAACCTTCAACCTTGAACCTTTGACCCTTCGACGCGCTTCGCGTCAGGGCAGCGCTTTCAACCCGGCGCAGCCTTCTCACTGCATCCGAGAGCATTCTTGTATAAAGATGAAAGCCGACCGATTGAATGTATCCGTGTTGGCGTGTGCCGAGCATTTCACCAGCGCCGCGAATTTCAAGATCACGCATGGCAATCGAATAACCCGCGCCAAGCTGGCTGTTCTCTGCAATCACTTCAAGCCGCTGTTGACCTTCCTGCGTTGGCGACATCTTGTTATGGCGGAAGAAGTATGCATACGCACGCATCGCGCCGCGCCCTACACGTCCGCGCAGTTGATAAAGCTGAGCGAGACCAAAAGTATCCGCGCGGTCAACGACAAGCGTGTTCGCATTTGGGATATCCAAACCAGATTCAATGATGGTGGTCGAGAGCAAAATATCAATCTCGCCGGCGTTAAATCGGTGCATCACATTTGCCAACTGCCCCTCTGGCATCTGCCCATGGCCGATATCCACCTGCGCTTCGGGGACAAGTTTGTTGAGATGCGCTTTCATGGCCTCAATGGTTTGCACTCGGTTGTGGACGAAGAAGATCTGTCCGCCTCGTTCGAGTTCACGCAGGATCGCCTGGCGCACTAGCCGCGGAGAATACGGCCCAACATGAGTGATGATCGGCAAACGCTCTTCAGGCGGCGTATTCAAATTGGAAATATCGCGCACACCAGTTAAAGCCATGTAAAGCGTGCGTGGAATTGGCGTGGCGGTCAGCGTCAGCACATCCACTTCGGTGCGGAGTTTTTTGAGATGCTCCTTATGAGTAACACCGAAACGCTGTTCCTCATCTATCACTGCCAATCCCAAATCCTTGAAATGCACATCGGATGAAATCAATCGATGGGTTCCGATAATGATGTCTACTTCACCGATGGCAAGTTTATGCAGGATTTCGGTTTGCTCCCGCGGCGTGCGGAATCGTGAAAGCATTTCCACTTTTATCGGATATGCAGCCAGCCGTTGTGAAAAGGTGTCAAAATGTTGCTGCGCCAGTACCGTCGTCGGCACAAGTACAGCTGCCTGCTTACCGCTCATCACTGCTTTGAAGGCGGCGCGTAGTGCGACTTCTGTTTTTCCATAGCCCACATCGCCGCACAACAAACGATCCATGGGGCGCGCGCGTTCCATGTCACGCTTGATATCTCCAATCGCACGTTTTTGATCCTCAGTTTCAACATAGGGGAAACTATCTTCCAATTCCTTTTGCCATTGGGTATCCGAAGCAAATGCAAAACCTCGCACCACCTGACGACGCGCATACAGGTCGAGCAGGTCTCCTGCCACCTGCCGTACTGCCTCTTTGACACGAGACTTCGTCTCAGCCCACGCCTGTCCGCCTAGATGATCGAGTGACGGCTTGCCGCCATCTGCACCGACATAGCGCGTAAGCCTGTCCGCTTGATGGACGGGAACGTAGAGAATGTCACTGCGATCATATTCAACAGCGAGGTACTCTCTTTCGTGGCCGTCCAACTGTCGCTGGAACAGTCCTGCGAAGCGTCCAATGCCGTGATCAATATGGACAACATAATCCCCGGCTTGCAAATCTGAATAGAGCGATTCGGGTGTATCGGCAACCTGTCTCTGGCGCGTGCGCGGCTGGGGTCTCGCCCACCCAAAGATTTCGGAATCTGTAATTAAGTGAATAGGGAGTCGGAGATTAGGAATTAGTGGATCAGGGATTAGTGTAAAACCTTCGGACAATGAGGCTTCGATAAATTCGAGGTTGGGGAAATCGGAGTTTGGGTAATGCTCATTCCAAAGTTCATGTAAGCGCGGAGATTGGCGCGAGACGATGAATACTTGCTCGCCTTTTTCCACGATGGGTGCGAGATAATCAATAAATGGTTTAAGCCTGCCGCCGAATCTTTCATCGTGACCAAACTGTTCAGCCAGATTATTCCCAGACCCTTCGACATGGCTCAGGGCAGGTGACTGTTCAGCGCTCACTATCTCCGTTCGTGTAGCGTGACCCAGCTCAAGAAATAGAAACTCACTCATGTTATCGTTCAACTCAGACCAGGGAAGATATGGCGTTGGGAAATCAGCTGACAGCGTGCCTTCAGTTATGCTCTCCTGCCTAAACTTGATAGCTTGCTCTTCCAATTCATTTGCCATTATCTCAACCAGGCTCTGATCATCCACAACTATGATGGATTTCTGTGGGAGGTAATCCAATAAGGAAGCAGGTTGTTTATGCAAGAGCGGGATATGGAATTCCGAGAGCTGTATACCTTCGTCACCGGTTTCCGCCAAGAATTCGCGCGCAGGTGTGACGAGAATGTCTTCCCGTTTTTCAATCGTGCGTTGTGTGGCAGGGTCAAAAAGACGGATGGTTTCGATTTCATCGCCAAAAAAATCAAGACGGACAGGATGGACTTCAGTGGCAGGCCAAACATCGAGCAGGCCGCCGCGATGCGAGAATTGACCCGGCTCGAGGACAGTGTTCACACGCTGGTAGCCGATCCCCGCCCATTCACGGATCAGACGATCGGGTTGAATGCTCTGGTTTACTGAAAGTTTTTTGCACGCTTTGAGAAAGTCACGGCGAGGCAGTGTGCGCGTCATCAACGAACGGGCGGATGCAACAATGATCGCCGGGTTCTCGGGTTTTTTCACGAAAGGCAAATGGTAGGCGGATAGCGCGGTCAGCACTTGTAATCGTTCGCGGCGGGTTGTAATTCCCCAGGCCGCCTCTTCATAAAATAATGGGTTCGGTTCTGCAAATAGAAAGTGCGGAGTTTTCACCCAGAAGCCAAGCTCATCGAATAATGCCAAAGCATGGTCTGCTCTGTCAGTGATGAGCAGGATCGGAAGATTAATATCTGCTTGAAGCAAGGCCAGGACCGGTAAACGCGCAGAGCGCGGCAAGCCAAGTCCAAAGATGGGTTTACCCGCACTAATATCTGCCAGAAGTTTTTTATACTCTGTCAGTTTTTGAATTGAAGAAAGAATATGGGGTGTAGGCATTACGATTTACGATTTACGATTTACGATTTACAAATTACGATTTTCTTTTTACGCATCCCGAATATCACCATTGAACTTATTCATGGCAATATTCAAACCATTCATCACAAATTGAAGCGCGGCATCTGCTGCGCGGTCTAACACTTCGGGGAGGAATTTGAGATCTTCTTTGGAGAAATCTTGTAAGACATAATCCTTTGCATCCATGCGGCCTGGCGGACGGCCAATGCCAAGACGCAGGCGCGGAAAATCCTGTGTGCCAAGTTTTTCGATGGTGGAAGCCATGCCGCGTTGACCGCCCGGCCCGCCTCCTGGACGAATGCGAATGGTGCCGAAAGGCAGGTCAAGGTCATCGTGCGCAACAAGCAGGTTTTCAACAGGGATTTTATAAAAATGCAGCAATCCCTGGACAGATTGGCCGGAGAGATTCATGTAAGTCTGCGGCTTCGCAAGGATTATTTTCCGTTCTTCGTATCGCGCCGAGATGACAATGGCATTGGAATGCAATTTCATGCCGCCTGCATTCAAACGGACCGTGAGTCGGTCAATCAACTTAAAGCCAATATTATGGCGGGTTTCTCGGTATTCACGACCGGGGTTGCCAAGTCCGATGAGGAGATAGGTGTCTGTCATAGTGATTGGTTACCAGTTATCAGTGATTAGTAATCAGTATTGTGTTGAGTGTTCAGTGATCAGTTTTTGCGAAGACGAAGTACCAGGGAAAAGAAAATGAATGCCGCCAGAACAATTAATGCGCCGCGACTAAAAGTCGAATAAATAGATGCTATGGTCACAGATGCAGGGTTGGCAGGCAAGGGCGTTTGCGAGGGATAGGTTTTCGCGGCCGTGGCCGGCAGGCTGGTCAACGTAAGAGGCGGAAGTGTGCCGATAAAACTTGGAACCGGTGTCTGGGTTGAGATAATTTCCGCTGGCAGGGGAGACTCATTGCGAATTTTCAACCCCGAAACAAGTGCATCTTGAAAGGAGCCATCCTGAAGATTGACGCGCAGACGCAAGGTGTAATCACCGTCTGTGACGGAGGTGGTATCCCAGACAACAATGGCGGGACCAACTACGGGCTGAGGAAATGTCTGGATGCTGAACCAGGTTTCGGCGGGGTTCGATCCGTTCCCATTTGGAAATGCATATGAAAAATCCAGTTCAGCAGATAAGAAATTCGGCACATCCATATCGCCAATGATCTCCACCTGTCCGCGTACCGTCTCGCCGGCTTGCGGGGACGAGATATTTACAGACGTTTCCTGAGCAAGAATAATAAAAAAAGTGAAGAGAAATTTCAGCATGGCAACTGTTGAGTCTAACATGAAGGGGAGGGAGGGTCAATTATTGGCAGGTTGTAAAGGAATTGAAAATACAGGAATTACTCGAATGATTAAATTTCTGGTAAACTCTAGCCGATCTATCATACTTAACCACAAGGCACCCGCTTCCTTAGGAGATCGAGTTATGGCAGTATCCCGCTCAGACCAAATGGTGGAACGCCTGCGCAGTATGCAAGCCGCGGCACCTGACATTGAAGCCTCAGCTGTCGTCTCTGTGGACGGTTTGATCATGGCCTCTGCGTTGCAAAAGGACGTGGAAGAAGACCGCGTTTCAGCCATGTCTGCGGCGATGCTCAGCCTCGGTGAACGTATTTCCGGCGAACTAGGGCGCGGCAGTCTTGAACAGGTTTATATCAAAGGCCATAAAGGCGCAATTGTATTGACCGCCATCGGCGAAGAGGCCGTATTAACTGCGATGTCCCGTCGGGATGGCAAACTCGGTATGATCTTCCTCGAGATGCGACGCGCCGTTGAAGATCTGGTTAAACTAGTCGGATGAATATAAACAAGATCCACAACCTGCAAAGTACACAACCCCAAATGGGGAGGGCTTAAACGCCCTCCCCATTCCTTTTGTGTTTTTATATCGTCATTGCGAGGGCGCTCTTGTTCTCCCTGGCACCGCCCGCCAGGGCAGGTGTGCCCGAAGCAATCCCCGGGTATGTGGAGATTGCTTCGTCGGGAAAAGCACCTCCTCGCAATAACGAGGAGATAATATATGACCACAAAATATTTATTTTTCACTGGCGGCGTTGTTTCATCGGTCGGCAAGGGTGTGACCGCCGCCGCAATGGGACTATTGCTCAAGGAGCGTGGGTTCAAAGTTGCCGTGCAAAAACTTGACCCATACATCAATGTTGACCCTGGCACCATGTCGCCCTACCAGCACGGCGAGGTGTATGTGCTGGATGATGGTGCAGAGACGGACCTGGATTTGGGTCACTACGAAAGGTTTATTGATAACCGCCTGACCAGGGTCAGCAATTTCACAACGGGGCAGGTTTACGCTGAGATCATCGCGAATGAACGGCGCGGTGATTACCTGGGCGGGACGATTCAAGTGATCCCGCATATTACCAACGAGATCAAACGCCGGATCGGTCTGGTCGCAAAGGAAACGGGCGCAGAGATCGTCATCCTTGAAGTGGGCGGCACTGTCGGCGATATTGAGTCACAGCCATTTCTGGAGGCCTTGCGTCAACTCCGCAATGAGGTGGGACGTGAGAACTGTCTCTTCGTGCATGTGACCTGGCTTCCAACCATCGGCGCAACCGGCGAGATAAAGACCAAACCCACACAACATTCCGTGGCCGCGTTGCGCTCGATTGGTATTTCGCCTAACATCATTATTGCCCGCGCAGATCAGGATGTGGATAAAAGCCTGTGCGAAAAAATCGCGCTCTTTTGCGATGTGGAAAAAGACTCAGTCATTCCCATGAAAACCGCAGACGTGCTCTACGAAGTCCCCTTGCTTTTGGAAAAACTGGGCGTAGGTGAATTGATGCTTGGCAAGCTTGGGTTGAAATCAAAACAAAAGCCAAATATGCGTCCCTGGAAAAAACTTGTCGAAGAGGTCCGCAAGCCGAAACCCACCATCCAGGTCGCGCTGGTCGGAAAGTATGTCGAATTACAGGATGCTTACATGTCCGTCCGCGAGGCGCTTAAACATGCCGCGCTCGCAAACAGCGTTGAGGTTGAAATCAATTGGGTACATTCGGCTGACCTTGAAAAAAACAAGGGCTGGGATATCATCAAAAAAGCGGATGCCATTCTCGTGCCGGGCGGTTTTGGCTCACGCGGCATTGAAGGCAAAATTTTAGCAGCGCGTTTCGCGCGAGAGAATAAGGTGCCGTATCTCGGGTTATGTTTGGGGATGCAGGTGATGTGCATTGACTTCGCCCGTCACGTTCTGGACCTGGAAGACGCCAACTCTTCCGAATTTGATCGCAGCACCGAACACCCCGTTATTGACCTAATGCTCGACCAGCGCTCCATCACGGATCTGGGCGGAACCATGCGCCTCGGACTCTACCCTTGCCTGCTCCAAAAAGGGACGAAGGCCGCTGCCGCCTATGCAGTCCCCCGCGTGGACGAGAGACATCGTCACCGCTTTGAATTCAACAACGCCTATCTTGAAGCCTTCAAACAACACGGCATGGTCTTTTCCGGTTTATCCCCTGACGGCAGATTGGTTGAGATCGTTGAGTTGGCGGATCATCCATATATGGTGGCGAGTCAATTTCACCCTGAGTTCTTGTCCCGCCCAATGAAACCGCATCCGTTGTTTGTAGGGCTGCTCAAGGCGGCGAAGGAGAGGGCAAAGAAATAAAGTTTACCCAAAAGGGGTTGCATGGAATACAAATCGTGTCCTATCGCGAGGGTCAAAAATAGTGACTTCTGTCAAGATGACGTCTCCCAATGTTTGGGATTATACTTGAAACAAGGTATGGAGACCCTAAAGGTCTGTTCCACCTGAATTCACTCTCAAAACCAAACTCTCATGCAAAATGGTTATTTGCTGATTTCGCAGAGACCTTTAGGGTCTGGTTTTACATAACCGCACCAGGAGATCAAAAATGGACACAACAATTGAAAGCATCTCCGCGCTGGAAATTCTTGATTCACGCGGCAACCCGACCATCGAAGTGGAAGTGGTTTTAATGGACGGCGCCTGGGGACGCGCGGCAGTGCCCTCGGGCGCATCCACTGGCGAACACGAAGCCCTGGAAATGCGCGATGGCGATAAGAAGCGTTATCTCGGTAAGGGCGTGGCAAAAGCAGTCGCGAATGTAAACGGAATTATCTCAGATGCGCTCTTCGGCTGGGACACATCCGAACAAAAAGCGATTGATGCAGAATTGATTGCATTGGATGGAACGCCTAACAAATCTAAACTTGGCGCGAATGCCATTTTGGGAGTCAGCCTTGCTGTTGCAAAAGCCGCCGCGAATTCATTCGGGATGCCGTTATATCGTTATCTCGGCGGCGTGTACGCGCACGTGCTTCCCGTGCCGATGATGAACATCATGAACGGCGGCGCGCACACAAGCTGGCAAAGCACGGACATGCAGGAATTCATGGTCATGCCTTTCGGCGCGCCTTCCTTCGCCGAAGGCGTTCGCTGGGGCGCGGAAATATATCACGCCCTTAAATCCGTTTTGAAAGAAAAAGGATATGGCACACTCGTCGGCGACGAAGGCGGATATGCACCCGCGCTCAAAGCAAACAGCGAAGCTATTGAATTGATCCTCGCGGCGATTGAAAAGGCTGGATTCAAAGCAGGGCGCGGCAAGGAAGCAGCCATTGCACTTGACCCCGCCGCTTCTGAATTCTTCGATAAGAAGACAAAGAAATATAACCTGCGTAAAGAGGGAAAGGAGTTTACAGGCGAACAGATGGTCGAGTTTTGGAAGAAGTGGGTAAAGGATTATCCGATCGTCTCTATCGAAGATGGGCTTGCACAGGATGATTGGAGTTCATGGAGTTTGATGACCAAGGAATTGGGCGACAGAGTTCAAATCGTGGGCGATGATTTGCTCGTGACGAATCCCGAACGCGTGCGCAAGGCGATCACAGAAAATGCGGCGAATGCCTTACTGGTTAAAGTGAATCAGATCGGCTCGTTGAGCGAAACCATTGAAGCGGTGGACCTTTGCCAGCGTGCCGGCTGGCGCGCAGTCGTATCCCACCGCTCCGGCGAAACCGAAGACGCCACCATCGCGGACCTGGCAGTTGCGCTCAACACCGGACAGATCAAAACTGGCGCGCCCGCCCGCTCAGATAGAGTGGCGAAATACAATCAACTCCTGCGCATCGAAGCGGAGTTGGGCAATGAAGCAAAATACGCAGGCTGGGATGCGTTGAAATCGAAGTAAATTTCATCAAGTTTAAGATGCCTGAGTGGTTGCGAAGCTTAGAGCAACAGAGTAGTGTACACTTGCACTCGACGCAAGTATAGATGTCGAAAACACCCAGTTTTCAGGTGGTTTTTTTAATTCTTACCAATTGTTTGTCTAGATACACTCCGAAGATAATTAGGCACTCAACGAACGGATTGCACATGGAATTATTTCTGAAACCCCGTTTTATAAAGTTCGTAACACATCCCCTGCTTCGTCTACAACTCCTTATGCCAGCCTTAACTCAATACCTATATCTAATCAAGAGGATAAGGCAACAGTTTCAACTCGCTGATAAACCGATAATCACGTTGATTCTTGGTAATGAAATCCAAATCCAGGGTAAGCGCTGATGCGGCGATCAATGCATCGGGAATAAGGAGACCATGACTTAAACGATACTTCCGAACCAATTCCACTGCAAGAAACGATGACTGTTCACTTATTGGAATAATGTTAAAACGGTCGAGAAGGTGATCTGTATTTCGCAGTTCGCTCTTATTCCTGCATCCAACAATTTATTCCATCTCAGTCACTACTGAGACTGCAAGGCCTGATTGTAGTTCAAGACGTTTCAAACCATTAATCGCCTGAGAATCTTCTGCTGCAAGATCAATCAAAATATCGGTGTCAACAAGAACAAAGCTCATCTGCCGTGCCCCCAATCGTTCCGACGAAGACCACGCACCCACTTTGTACTATCCTGCATATCCTCCCGATCTTTCCACATACCGACAAAAGGTTCATCAGCCAATTTGCCAAGTTTTGTTTTTTTACTCGGGATTGTCCCGTAACGCACTTTGAGAAATGCCACAAAATCCGTGACCTGTTTCTGCGCTTCCGGCGGAAGAGATGTAAAATCCTGTAAGAGTTGTGGTGTATTCATAACAACCTCCAACGCACATTATAGCATGTCGGTTATTCTTGAAACCCCGTTTTATACAACTCATAATACATCCCTTGCTTGGCCAGCAATTCACTATGCCTGCCCTGCTCGATGATTTTTCCATCGTGAATGACCATGATCCGATCTGCATTTGTGATCGTGGATAACCTGTGCGCGATCACAAAACTTGTCCTGAGCCCAGTCGAAGGACAAGTTTCATATAAAGTCTAAGTTTTCTAAGCCACCCGCGCTTCGACTTCGTCCTGAGAAGGACAGTGTTTCAAAAACGGGGCTTTTAGGAACCCACAAGAATAAATGGGAAATTAGTGATTTTCGTCAATTGAATCAAATAATATTCCCCTCTATACTGATTCTATATCCATATCAAAAGGAGCGAAAATGACAGAATCGCGCAAGAAAATCACGTTACCGTATTTGTTCAAAAAGGTCGCAGACAAAGAGCCAATCACCTGGCTGACCTGTTACGATTATCCAACCGCGTATTTGCAGGAGCAGGCGGGCATCGAGATGATTCTGGTCGGCGACAGCCTCGGCATGACGATGCTCGGATTCGACTCAACCCTGCCCGTGAAAATGGACGACATGATCCGCCACGCGCAGGCTGTGAGACGCGGCGCGCCGACTGCGTTTGTGGTGGGCGATATGCCGTACATGACCTATCAAGATTCGGTGGAGAATGCGATCCGCAACGCAGGCAGATTCATGGCTGAGGCTGGGTGCGATGCGATCAAACTCGAGGGCGGAGCGGCGATGGCTGACCGAATCAAGGGCATCGTGGATGCGGGCATTCCCGCCATCGGTCATCTTGGACTCACGCCGCAGTCTGTCTCCGCCTTGGGTGGCTTCCGCTTGCAAGGGAAATCTGCCACGCTGGCAAAGAAGATCGTGGACGATGCGAAGGCGCTTGAAGATGCGGGAGCATTCTGCATATTGCTCGAACTTGTGCCTGACCGTTTGTGCAAATTAATTATGGAACGCGCAGAAAATTGCATCATCATGAGTCTCGGCTCTGGACCCGACGCACATGGTCAACTTTTAATTTATCACGATATGTTTGGGTTGTATCCCAAATTTAAACCAAAGATGGCAAAGGTCTATGGCAACGCCGGCGAGGTCATTCTCAACGGCTTGAAGTCCTATCACGATGAAGTCATCGGCGGAAAATTCCCCATGCAGGAAAATTATTTCGGGATGCCGGATGAGGAATTTGAAGAGTTGGTGAAAATAGTAAACAAGTAGACAGGTAAACACGGAAACAGGTAAACACGCGTCGAAAGTGTCAGGGTGTCGGAGTGTCTACTTGTGTACGTGTCTACTTGTTTACCTGTGTACTTAACTCCAAGGAGAAAAAAAATGAACGACATGCAAAATTTACTCAAAATCTCGCCTGATAAACTCAAAGCCTTCAACTCCGTTTTGCTTGACCCTGATTCGCAGGTCATGAAAGATTTTCTTGCGGTGGTTGCGAAGTATGGCACGCCGCAGGAGATCAATAAAAAACATCGCGCATCGCGCAAGATGGATAATTTGTTCAAGTTGGTCGAAGCAAAGAATCCTGATTACATCAAGGATCTCAAATGGCTCATCGAACAACGTGACCGTGGCGCCTTCATTTCAGTGGCAGATTATAGAAAAAAAGTTTTAGGTGATGCGGCGAAGAAAATGAAATTCAAAGACAAGTATGCTGTCACACTCGAAGTATCCGCTTTGCAATATTTCCCATGGGTGCGTTTGATGGCGGAGCAAGCCATTGCAAATCAAACGCTCATGCCTGGGCGATATATCGCAGTCCGCAAAATGAAGGAATCCGAAGCGGATGGCGACCTGCCTGCCATCGTAGCCGCGCTGGATATTATCGGCGCATCGTTCGTGGAAACGCTGGACACCAAAGGCACGGATGGTTCCAATCCGCATCTTGGCGGCCCCGCGACGATCACAGGGTATTTCGGCGGGATTGGTCAGCCCAACGAACACGCCCTGCAATGGCTGGATGAATTCCTGTATTACTACACCAACTATGGCGTGCAGCATGTTCTCAATTTCAATGCGGGTACGATCCTGTTAGGCTTCCTGCTCCATCGTTTGGGAGTGGATATTCAATTCAAGATCTCCGTATTTTTCGGCGCGGACAATCCATACAACGCGCTATGGATTATGACGATGGCGAAACTGCTGAGCCGCGACGACGGCACATCCCCACTGATCGGATTCAACTGGTCGAACTCGGTCAATAATCAGACGATGGAGTTGACCGCCGAATTTCGAAAGTCGCTTGGCTTTGAGAAGATCGTCCGCTTTGAACATCACATCACCGAGCCGCAGAAGAGCATTGTTATTCAACCATACAACCGCCGCGCAGAATTGGTGGAACTGGCTGACCATGTTGCAAACATCGCCGCGAAGCACGAAGGCGGCGACCCCGAAGTGGATGTCACCCGCGCACATCAATCTGATCTCTTGGATTACTTCCGCGAGAAGAAAGAAGTCATCGAATCTGGCGATTGGGACAACTTGCAACAGAATTATCTCGATAAAGTCGCGGCTTGCAACCACTCTGCCTGGGATTTGACGAAAGCGGGCTTAAGTTTTATTGCGGCGAGGAATTTGCATAAGTGATCCAGGCATGAATGAATATAAAGCGGCCATCCCAAAAAGATGGCCGCTTTATATTCTCATTTGATAATATTTTTTTATACGTCCACTGCAAGACAAGTAAGAGTCTGCTCGACACCGGGGATGGGCTGGATCTCGAGGGCTGTAATTGCCCCGAGTTTGGCTAAATCAGCTGTCTCCACCACAGCCACCGCATCATAGGGTCCAAAGGTCATGTGGGCTTCAACAACCCCGCCTACTTTACGAAGCTGATGGACAACATCCTTGACATCGCCTGCGCGAATCTTGATCATGATATATGCTTTCATGTTGCTCCTTTTATTGAACTTTCTTTTCACGAAGAAATACGACCCAATAGATGGCGGCTACCAGCACTGCGCCGCCGATAATGTTTCCAATAGTAACAGGAATCAGGTTGTTGAAAAAGAATGCTTTCCACGTCAGCACCTCGAGATTTGGAACCTTATCACTGATCGTGGCGATGAATTCTGGATCAAAACCTTTGACCAGAAGTGCATAAGGAATGAAGTACATGTTCGCGATGCTATGCTCAAAACCAGCAGCGACAAAGGCAGTAATGGGAAAAATAATGGACACGATCTTATCAATGGTTGTGCGCGCGCTATATGTAAGCCAAATCGCAAGACATACAAGCGCATTGGCCAGGATGCCGAGCGCAACAGCTTGTAAAAAACCAAAATCGCTTTTTCCAACTGCAATTTTCAATGCAGCAATGCCTACAGAATTCGAGCCAAATGTATATTGTCTGGAAAAAAACATAAGCCCAGCCGTCGCAATTGATGCAATGAAATTACCCGTGTAAACGATCGCCCAATTTCGCAACAGTGCACGCCCAGTAACTTTACCGCTTGCCCACGCCATTACGATCAAAGTATTACCCGTGAACAATTCCGCACCGCCAACAACAACGAGGATCAATCCAAGGGAAAAGACCAGCCCGGTTAGCAGGCGTGTGACGCCATACGGCCAACCAGTGGTATATGCCACGACTCCATCTGCCGCAGTGACTGACATGCCGCCGGCGGCAACGGTCGTGGCAAAGATCGAGCCTAATGAAATGAATGCACCCGCTAATAGTGCCAACATAAACATGGTGAATGCGGGCATTTCTGCTTTGCGAACACCAAGATATTCAGCGCGTGTTGCCATCTCGGCAGGCAAAAGAGCGTCCATTCTTATCTCATTCATAAGCATCTCCTATTAAAAATTAATCGTGATATTTTTCACAACAAGAGTATATCAGGGAGAAAATAAATCGGATAGTTAGTATGTAATCAAAAGCAGGTGATATTACTCCAGCGCTTTATTTCACTTTTTTCCTGCCAAGCAAGGAACCAAGACCTGCCGCCAGCAACGCGATCATAATGATAACACCAACCACCATCCCCCCGCTTTGAAGCGAGGCGGGCGCCTTGGGTAACGGTGTCGATGTGGATGTTGGTGTCAGTGTGGCAGGGCGTGTAGCAGTGGAAGTGGGAATGCCGAAGGTAGCCGTTATAACTGGAGTCGGAGTGGTTGTAGCAAGCACAGGTTTTCCTACCAAAAGGGTTTGTCCTTCAAAAATCTCATCCGTGACCAGACCATTCAATCGCTTTAAGTCCTCAATGGTTGTGTCGTATGCAATAGCAATGCTCCAAAGCCCTTCGTCCTTTTGAACAACATGGTAAATCTCGCCGTTCTCAAAAGGCGTGCTAATCAATACTACAACCGCTTGCGTCCCAGCCGCGCCGGCAGTGGAGATAATAAACTCGGATGAAGAAAAAGCTGGGGTTGAAGTTGCCGCAGGAACTTCGCTTTCAGAGCCGGCATCCAGGACATAATAAGTGACACCATTGGCAATCGCCATGCCCGCGCCAACATCTTTGAAATCCAATGAGAGCATTTTATTCAATTGGCTTGCGTCACCCTTCCAAAAAGTGACCGCACCGGCCGGCGAAAGATTCGCACCGGAATGAATATTCTCGCCAAAGAAACCGCCCAACGAAAGATCTCCCGCCACCGAATAGCCTGCCTCAATGGCTCGTTGATATGGGCGCAATCCGTTTGCGTCAAATTGAGTCACAATGCCTGTGCTTGCAATGTAATCCGCATGGGATTGCGCATTGCTCATCAAGATGGAATTCACCTGATAGGGCGGTAAATGATTCTCAGCACGCAAGGTGTTTACCTCTGCGATCAGGTCCAGGGCGGAGGAATTCGGTGAAAACTGCCTGGGCTGGGCATCCGCCCTTTCGGACGGAAGCAAGCCAAAAGCATGTACTGAGCCGTATCGAAGTGCCAGGAAAAGAAGTGGGATTAATATCCCAAAAAATAATCGGTTCATCCGGAAAATTATACCTTTTCCCACCTTCTCAAAAAAAGGGAGTCGGGTGTAAAATTATATATAATATATAATCCTCAGGAGATCGTCCCATGCCAGGCTTTACCCCAGGTCGCCGCTATCAACCGCCCTTCATGCCATTCAAACGCCAGCCTTTCGAGAAGCGCGCGCTCGCGAAAATCGAACTCGCTGTAAAAGGCCCGCTCTTCGGATGCCGTATGTGCGGCAACTGCCTGCTGCAGGAAACCGCATTGATTTGCCCGATGGAATGCCCAAAGGGTTTACGCAATGGACCATGCGGCGGCTCGACCCCAGAAAAATGTTACGTGGATGAATCGCGGCCATGCATTTGGTATAAGATCTACGAACGCTCTTTCAAACTTGGGTGTGAGGCAATCCTGCTTGAAGTACTGCCTCCAATGGATTGGGAAAAAGCGGGGATGGATGCTTGGAGCGATGTGTTCATTCAGGCAAAAAAGATCGGCGTAAAAAACATCGTCACGGGTCTGACTCAACGGGAAGCTGGCTCGGCTTCCAAGACAGTTGACTCTATCTTTCGGCCAGTGCGACAGCCCGAATGGTGGCAGGGCGACTCTTTGTATCACGCTCCAAAATATACTGAGCCTGTCTCCGAACTCGAACGCAGGTTGAAAGCCGGTGAGTTTGTGGTTGCCGCCGAAGTAACGCCTCCCCTCTCCGTCAATACCGATAAGCTAAAAGAAAATATCGAATTGCTCAAGCCTTATGTAGCCGCGATAAATTTTACAGACGGTCCATCCGCCATTCCGCGCATGTCATCCTGGGCCTGCAGTAAGTTCGCATTGGAATTGGGCGCAGAGCCGGTCATGCAGATTGCCGCGCGAGATCGCACTCGCGTGGGCTTGCAATCTGAAGTGCTGGGCGCGGCGGCTTTGGGTGTGCGAAATATGCTCTGCCTGACCGGAGACAGCATGGTGCTTGGGCCTGGCCCGCGCGGGCGCATGGACATCGTTGATCTGGATGCCATTCAAATGCTCTGGATCCTGCGCCGCATGCGCGATGAATCAAAATACCTGGATGGGCGCGAAATGAAAAATCCCCCGCAGTATTTCCTTGGCGCGGCGGCGACACCCTTTGCTTCCAACATGAAATTTCAGGCATTACGCGAACAGAAAAAGGTCAATGCTGGCGCGCAATTCTTCCAGACCAACGTGGTCTTTGACGCAGATGCCCTGGACGAATGGCTGAATGAAATCGCCAAACGCGATATCCTGGATAAGGTGTACATCCTGATCGGTATCGCACCGCTAAAGAGTTTTAAAATCGCGGCGTACATGAACGACAAGATACCGGGCATATTCGTGCCTGAAAAAATCCTCAAACGCATGGAAGACGCAAAAAACAAAGGGTACGAAAAAGAAGAAGGCCTGCAAATTGCGCTTGAATTAATTGAAAAGATCAAAATCAAGCAAGGCGTGCACGGGATTCACCTGATGGCAATAGGCTGGGAAGAGATCGTACCGCGCATCGTGCTAGAGGCATTAGGGTATCAACCCTCTTTTTCCTCTCCCAAGTCTGTGGTGGTTGGTTGACCATAAAGAACTGTGAGATCATGCTGAGCCAGCCACGTAATGACATGATCAGAGAAACCAAACAAACCAATGCCGCCCGAATCATTTAACATCCACGTTTGCCTAGCCTGCGGACTTCGCTACCCACTGATCGAAGGACATTCCTTTGGAATGCGCTGTCCGCACTGCCTGGGGGAAACAAAAGTAGTCCTAAAAAAGAATATGAGCAGTGAATCTATGATCCGCCAGAATGAAAAGCGGGAAAATGAACCGCTCCTGGCCGTGTTGATGGATAATATCCGCTCGGCATGGAATGTCGGCTCGATCCTGCGCAGCGCAGATGGCTTCGGGTTTACTCATGCCTATTTATGCGGGATCACGCCTACACCCGAAGTGGACGCAGTGCGCAAAACCGCACTTGGCGCGGAAGAATTCGTGACTTGGTCACATCACCAGGATGCTGTGAAGTTAGTTAAAGGTTTACAGAATGAGGGTTGGAAAATTTTGGCGCTGGAAGACGACGAACAAGCCTCAGCAATTTCACAATTTACCTATACCCAACTCCCGAATCCCGTCGCTTTGATCGTGGGCAGTGAAGTGACAGGCATTGACCCTGACTTGCTGACTCTTGCTGACGAGATTATCTATATCCCAATGCGCGGGGAAAAACGCTCGTTCAATGTGGCAAACGCTTTTTCTATCGCGGCGTATGCACTAGTTGAGCAAAACCGATAACACATCAAACCATTTCTGCGCAATGATGTCATAACCTGTCGTGGAGATTTAGTCTTCCTCCCAAGCAGACCCTCGACACTTCGACAGGGTTTCGACAGGCTCAACCTGTCAGCTCAGTGACCACCCGCGCCACCACGCCCGCATTAAACAACGAACTTCTCGTCCGCAGATCATCTTATCACCGCACAACGAACGAGTGATTTGCATAACCTTTTTCAAACCAGAGTCCGCTCTTGTGGAGCGGCACATGAAACGTGTTTGGTTATTTGGCTGGAGCCATGAATTGGAAATAGGCAAACCCAAGCGCGAGCAGAAGATAGACCGCGACTGCCGACCAGCCTACTGAATTCATCACGCCGCCGAGTGTTCCCATGAGGGCAAAGTAAGTGCCGACGATGTTTCCGATCAGGCTTCCAGTGATGATGGGGCGTGCATTCGCAGCCGAGAAGTCTTTTGCCAGCCAGGTGATCACTCCCAGCACCAGCAGTTCAACGCCGAAGTACCGCGCAAGCAGTATTTCGGACGCGCTTGTCCCGAAGCCGTAGGTGGTGGCCATGAATGCCGGCATCAGGATCAAGCCAAAGGCATAGCCGAGAGCGACAACGGCAGCAATGGTAAGAAATGTGCGAAGGTTCATGAGATTCTCCTTTTCTGAAAAAAGAACCGACTCACCTTTTACAACCCCAGTGTTTTATTGGTGATGCGAACCCGTACCAAAACCCCAAGTTTTATCTGAAATATGTTTGCCATCCAGATTCAATGGAATGCCTCGTGTAATAATGATCGAAACACCTCCTTCGCCTGCCTCCCCGCCTCGCGAGCCTTAAACGGCGAGTTCCTCCCCCGCAGACCCCCGACACTTCGACACTCCTTACAGTCGTCAGTGACCGCCCGTGCCATCGCCTATTGGTGTATCAGCCAGCGTGTATCTGCTTTCTCCAAACCCAGCCTGCAAGGAAAAACAGGCCGATCAACGCGGGCAAGCCTGCGATGAGCACATACGCGATCCAATCAAATCCCCGCATGAACGACACGTACCAGATTGCCCATCCGATGAACAAGACAGCGCCGACCCATTCCCACTTCCAAGCGATGATGATGGCAATAGTCAGCAGAATGGAGGGAATCAGGTGCATGAACAATCCGACGATGGTTCCCCAGAATCCAAGCTGCATGTCGAAAATGTCCAAGGCGAACATGCTGAGAAATAATATGAACAGGATACCCGCAACGCGCGGCGTCCAGAACAAAGTTTGTTTGAGGGTTTTATTCATGGCGTCCTCCAATACCATCATAGCACGCCGGCTTTTAAAATCAAGTTCGAAAAACAATAGAAATACTGTCTTCGAAAACTCTCACTCAGCACGGACTCAAACAACCCCTTGATGTTTCGACAGGCTCAACCTACCAGCCCGACAACCGCCCGCGCCATCACGCCCGCAAACTCCACTAATTGTTTTCCTTATCCAGTAATTTCCACAAGAATCTCCCCGCTCTCAAGTAGTTCAATCGCCTGTTGCAAATTTGCCGAGAGTATTTCTTTCAACCTTGCATTTGAAGTATTTCCGCAAGTGACCCAGATAATTTGCGGCGGCGCGAGTTGGCATACTATGCGATGAACGAACGTGGATTGAGTGAACGACGAGCCAGCCGTTTCTTTGGTTTTCTGTGCAAGTTCAGTGCCAAATCACGGTACACCCTCTGGATTTTATGAGCGGCAGTCTTTCCAATGGCAGAGCCATTCGTACTTTGAACATTATTGATGACTACAACCGCGAGGCTCTCTGGATCGAAGTTGATACCTCACTACCCGCGGAACGTGTGGTGCAGGTGCTGGAAAATCTCCTGCTTTGGCGAACTGCTCCCAAACAAATTCGCATGGACAATGGTCCGGAGTTGATCTCGCAAAGATTGGAGAGCTGGGCAAAAGAAAAACAGATTGAATTGATCCACATCCAACCCGGCAAGCCTGCGCAGAATGCCTATATCGAGCGCTTCAACCGCACGTTTCGTGAAGAAGTTTTGGATGCTTATTTATTTGATGATGTGGATGAAGTTCGAATGCTCACCGAGCACTGGTTGGAAGAATAAAACACCATTCGTCCGCACGAGGCATTAAAGGGCTTATCGCCCCGCCAATTTGCAATTCAGAACGCTTGACTGCGAAGCGTGTCTACTTATCATTGGTATATAAAATGGGTACTTGACAATATCTGCTCCCATCCAGCAGGTCTTTTTCTGCTACACAATATCCCACGAAGTCAATCGCGGTTTCTCGTCAATTTCCTGTCCCGTTCTAATGGCTTGTTTGGAAGCGCGGCGATAAGACCGATGCGCGCTGGATTTCATCCATTGCAAAGTTTTGCGAAAAGAGCGCGTGCGGCCACGATGTCTCTTTGCTTTGTCGAGTTTTGTAACAATCGCCATAAAGTTTACTTTGCCGGTTTATCTTTCTTCCAGAAACCGTTCAATTTCCAGGCGGACGAGTTCAAGATCATTTTCAGGGTCGCCGTTTAGTGTGGACGGAATAATACTACCATCAGCGTTGTGAAAATGATGTGGGAAGTTCAACTGGTCGGGATGATGTGGGGCGTTGTTCCAGCCCAAAATGCGGCTCTCGCCTTGTGAAAGCGTGTAAGAATATTTTCCATGGCTCGCATTGAAATAAATATCGAGAGCATACCCGCCCTTAAGTTGAACCCGCCACTTGGTCATCAGGTCGTGTACTGAGACTACAAGCAGGCAGGTCGCGATGAAATGGTTTAACGCGCCTTCGAGCGTAACAGCCATTCCAATACCCTCTTCATCAGGTCTGCCTGTTTTAGTTCATCAAGTGCATTACGCCACTCAATGGAGTCCTCCCAATCGGGGTGTTCCTGTCCCTGTCCCTGGGCAAGGCGCGTTTCAAAAGTTTCCAGCGAAATTTTGTATTGGGTCTCAAAGCGGTGGATCATAGTTTGCAGAACCGATTCACGGCGCGCTAAATCGTCGCGCAGGTGTGTCAGGGCATTGCGAGAGATATTTTTTGGAAGGGGAGCGAACGCTTGCATAAAATAATGATAACATCTTTTGGAGATGAGATTCTCTAGATTTCTCTCTCATCTCTTCAACAAGATGACAGTCACTTCCCTCTCCGGAGACTTGCATACCTTTTGCGGTACTTGAGGTCTTCTTCGGTTTGGATCAATTTCAATGACTTCTCTCTTTTTATTCCAGTTTCAAAAGAAACTCCTCGATCTCCCCGCCACTTTCATTAGAAAACTTATCTTCGCCTGAAATCACGAATCCACATTTTTGCAGCACGCGCAGAGATGCGACATTATGCTTTGCAACATGCGCATACAGCGGACGTGGCTTTACATAACCCAGAAACTCAGCAAGCGCCTTCGTCCCAATACCTTTGCCCCAGTATTTCTTTCCAATCCAATAGCCAACTTCCCGTTGACCAGACTGATCCCAGCTTACGATATTGCCAGCTACATGCTCCTCGAAGAGGATGGTTCTTACTGTGACATTCTCATTGCCCATGATCTTTTTCCAGTGCGCCATGAATGCCTCCCGATCTCTGGATGGGAAGGCGGCCATTTGAATTGCTTCCGTGTCAAGTTGCTGTTCGAAGAATATTGGCAGGTCGGCTTCGGTTACATCGCGCAGGATGAGGGTGTTTGGTTCGTGCTCGGTCATTTGATTATCTGCAATTCTTAATTGATCTTGACGGGTACACATATATAGATATTATTGATGTTTGAATACCTGGAACAAAGATCGCGCCTGTGGCGAGGAAAGAGATTTGGGATAAATGGTCTACGCAAGCCCCGTTTGCTTTTCTGCAGGATAGCGGTTGTTTCTCGACACAGTTACGCTGATTGACAACCAGGCGGGCACTTCGACACGGTGAGCGAAAGCCGAACCGTCAGTACAAGCGTGGACTCTGCTTGGGAGCAGGATTCCACTTAGGCGTGGAAACTGCCTGTAAATCGCGCCGAATCCCACTTGTCGGCTGCACGCTGTGTTAGCCCGCACAAACTCTTTCGCGACGTGCTAGATTGTCTTTTCCAAGAACTGCGACAAGTAACACTGCCACTACACAATACACAATTGCCAGCGCAGTAATGGACACACCCGCAATAATGACGCCAAATGTGTTCCCAAGAATGTGAAAGAGTGTCACGACCAATAAGCTCCCTTTGGCGCTGTTATAAAGCCAAGTGTAAACGAAGGATACAGCGACTGTGCCGATGAACCAAGCAGGAAAGGGATAATCGGACATTGGGTTGCCAGTCCAGAAGAAGAGAGGCAGATGCCACAAGCCCCACAAAACGCCTACTGCCAGCGTTGCCATGAGAGCATTGTGACGCTTTTGCAATCGCGGTAGCGCAAATCCACGCCATCCAACTTCTTCCCACGGATTGGACAACAACGACATCACAAAAACGGAAATGGCAATTGCAGCTATGTTGGCTCCTTGCGGTTCTGATGTTGCCACTAAACCCAATGCTTGGGTTGCCATTTTCCCCATAACAAGAAGTAGTGCAGGAGTCACAACGGCAATACCCAACCAAAGTATGCCAACCCGCCACTGCAAAAGCGGTTTGAGCAAAAGGCTGATGCCTGCCTTTCCATCACTTGCCCAAGTCACAATAATTGCCGCTAATGCAGGGCCTATGGCAGGAAGGATGAGCAAAAACTGGAAGACAGGACTATCAAACGGGGAAACACCATGTGACCCCGCCACTATCGGGAGCCAGCCAAGCCACGAAATTCCAAAAGCCAAAACATAAAACCAGACAACTGGGTGCTTTTTCATCTGTTGCTCACTTCATGGACGTGCGGGCTAACGGTTTGCGTTATTAGAATGTTCTTGTGTGGGACGTGGCATCAGCGTATCCTTGAGGAGATACCGCCGTGGGAGCGCTGATGGGGTGTGAGCGTTAGGGTTGTCCGACAGCAAGTATGGGATAGATTTCGC
>VGNE01000005.1 GCA_016866215.1 Chloroflexota bacterium
ATATAAAACACAACATGAACTTCCGCAGATTCATGCTCAGGGGTTTGAAAAAGGTAGAGATTGAGTGGGGCTTGGTCTGCATGGCTCACAATTTACGAAAACTGGCGATCCCATGACCGCCAGTTTTTTTATCTCTCGCTCTCTCCTGACTCTTTTTCCATGTTTTCCATCCTCTTTTTAGACAACCCCTTGTTGTTATTTTCTGAATTAGCTTATTGTGGTTTTGTATGGGTTGTAAAGTCTGAACGGAACTTCATGTGTATCCGTCGATTCTGATCAATTCGTGCTTCCTCCAAAACTGTGTCCACGATTCGTTTTTTCAACACAAACACTTGATGCCTTTCCTCCGGGTTTTGAGGGTCGGCATGAATCAACTCAACTATCTCTGACTGCAGTTCAGCCACATATTTCTTTATCTGTTCTTCCAAGCCAAGTGTTGTAAAATCATCTTTTGTTCGCTCAATGGTTGTCAGCCTGCGTTGCACTCCTCGTTCCTTCTCATACAGTACCTTCATCTGGGGAGTGAGCTCTTCATCAGGCATGCGTTCTTTGCAAGCTTTGGTGATGAATTCCTGACGTTCATCGTTTAGCCTTTTGAGTTCCTTATGCAGACGTATCTCCTCTCGCTGCATTTGTTCGTAGTCTTTCTGTAACCGGGATACTTTAGCCTCCGCTTCAGCCAGAAGGTAAGCAGGGTTGGTAATAAATTCGCTTACCTTCTCCCAGATTTGGGCTTCGGCTTGTTTGGCGCTGATTGACTTGGGACAATCCGAGGTGCGTAACTCCTTATGCGACTGCGGACAGAAATAGGTCCCGATGGGAGTCTTGCGCTCGATCCACTCCCCCTGCCTGCTGCGACGGTGGGTTGCTGTTTTTGCCTGCCAGGTCAGGTTACATGAGCATTTTAGATGTCCGGAAAGCAGATAGTCATGGCGGATTTGTTGGGGTGAATTGGTTTTGTTCTTTTCTCGTTGCGTCCTGAACAACTCATAGGTGGGGGTATCGAGAATTGGCTCCACTGGGAGTTGGAAGGTTTCGCCATCACGCGACTGTTCCTTGTAGCCATAGGCATATTCTTTGGCGGATTCCAGGATACCCTGGATGCTGGAACGAGCCCAGTGGATATGTCTTGGTGTACTGCTCCCCTTCTGGGGAGCATTGCTGGTAATGAGTCTTTCACGAATTTGCAGCAATGGAACGCCCACGTTGTACCATTCGAAGATTTTCCGAACCCATTTTGCTTCCTCTTCGACAACATAAATCCTGTCGCCTATACGACAATAACCATAACGATCCTGCCCGGTATTTGCTTTTCCCGCTTTCAACCGCGCCTTGACACCCATTCCCAACCGTTCTTTCATACCATCCAGTTCCATCTGGGCAGCCCAAGCACGGACCGGAGCGATCTTGGAATCGAAATTTTCTTTTGCCAACAGGATTTCAATCTTATAGTCCTGGACGGTTTCCAAAACCGTCAACATGGAGCGCAATCCTCGGTACAGCCTGTCTTCACGCCAGGCGAGAATAACATCGAACTCATCTCTGGCGGCGTCATTGAGCATGGCTAACAAACCGGGGCGATCTGAGCGACTGCCCGATGGCTCGACCAGTTTGTTGCCCGCGCGATATTTTTCCACATCGCGATAAACACGAACCACTTGCAATCCCTTTTCCTGAGCCAGATTCAAGCAATCTGTTTCCTGCTCAATTGGGCTGGAATTCGCCCCTTGTGTTTCTGATGATGTGCGGATATAGATTACTGCTCTGCGAGTCATTTGAATACCTTCAAAAAGAAAATATGGAACTATCGGTTCAACTATACCGAAAATAATCGATGGGTGGTGTTGAAGTGTCGCTAAGAAATTCCGAGCATTGCCGCCATGTATCCCTGCGTGCGTGGATATTACGGTGACTCAACCAATTATTCCTTCAACGAATAAGATCGCAGTCCGACCTCGTTTTGTTACCTTGCTAATCTGAACGAACTGGCACAAATTTATTGTACAATGAACAACAAACAGATAATCATGAACACTCTTCATGCACATTACCACTCCCCTCAAGCTTCGAACCAGACGGGCGGCATTTTATTTTGGATGGAAACATCCGACCAACCCACGCCCAAAAGCGGACGCTCCTCAAAAAAAGAAAAGTCACGCCTGCACCCATTTTGCGCAGATACGGACACGCTCAAACACGTGCTCAACATCGAGGGCACATCCAAAACCGTCACACTGCGCCTGCCTGCTGTCAAAGGGATTCCGTTCCCATCACCACAGTTGATTCACAATTGGGACTTGGACTCCAAAAATCCGAAACTCACCCCATTTCTTATAAATGGGATTTGGATGCGCCCGCCCGAAGCGATTTTCACGCTGTTGGCGGTTTCCTCCAACACGAACGCTTCTTTCTCCCTCGCAGCGGATACCCGTTTCTGGACAATGGTCAGCGCTTTGAGTTTGGAGACTCTCGCGGCACACAAACTCCTCTCGATCATCGTGAGCGAAGGCAAGGATTATTACGCCCGTTGGCTGCCCGTGTTGGATTCGCCCAAAGACGCGGCGCGCTTGAAGCAACTCGAAGACGCCATGCCCGCTGTCTGCCGCGCGGGCTCGCCCGAATCTTCTCCAAAAAGTTTGTTGACCAGTTTCCTCAACACCTTCTGCGACGCGCTCGCGCGTGAGTGGGGCAAATCTACTGCGCCAAAACTGTATGATGATTCATCTGCAATAAACTGGATTAAAGCATTGTTCATCGAAAATGCCGCGATCAATTTATCATCGGCACAGGCGCAGAACCTTGCAACAAGTCACAAGGCATGGATGCGCAACCTGCACGTCGCGGGCGATGCCGCATTCCGAATTGCGTTTCGTCTCGAAGCGCCCGCTTTGCAACAACAACCCTGGCAATTGCATTATCTGATTCAGGCAAAGGACGATCCCAGCCTGTTGATTTCCGCCGATGAAGTCTGGAAGAAGACCAGGGGCGCGTTGACGCATCTCGGTCATCGCTTTGAGCAGCCGCAGGAAAAATTGCTGACGGGCTTGGGCTATGCCGCGCGATTGTTCCCACCCGTGACCGAAAGCTTGAGAAGCAAACGTCCCACCGAATTAACGATAGACACCAACGGCGCGTACACGTTTTTGCGCGAGACTGCTCCGTTGCTCGAAGGCGCGGGCTTTGGCATTCTCGTCCCGCCGTGGTGGAACAAGAAGGGCACGCGGCTGGGCGTCAAGGTCAAAATGAAATCGCAGGGCAAGGATGCCGTCAAAGGACACATGTCCTTCGAGAGTCTGGTCAGGTATCAGTGGAAGTTGTCGCTGGGCGAGACCGAGTTGACCGAAGCCGAATTCAAGGCGTTGGCAAAGTTGAAATCGCCACTGATTCAAATCCGCGGACAGTGGGTTACGCTCAACGCGGAACAAATCGAAGCGGCGATCAAGTTTTGGGAAAAGAGTCAACTCGAAGGTGAGATGTCCCTGCTCGACGCGATGAAACTCGGCTTGGGCGGAGAAACGTCAGCGGGCGGGCTGCCCATCGACGGAATCGAATCCGACAAATGGTTATCCGAGTGGTTGAAGAAGTTCGAGCAAGCCGACAAACTCGAACAATTGCCGCAGCCCAAAAATTTGGATGGTCAACTGCGCCCGTATCAACTGTATGGATTTTCATGGCTGGCTTTTCTCCGCAAGTGGGGCATGGGCGCATGTCTCGCCGACGACATGGGACTTGGAAAAACGATTCAAACCATCTCGTTGTTGCTGAACGAGAAAGGGACGAAGAAAAAATTACCCGCGCCTGCCTTGCTGATCGCGCCCACGTCGGTGGTGACCAACTGGGAGCGGGAGATTGGCAAATTCGCCCCAGGTTTGAAAACTTATGTCCATCGGGGAGGGAGCAGGCTAAGGGGCAAAGAGATGCGGGAGGCGGTCAAAGGTCAGGACGTGGTGCTGACCAGTTATCCCGTCGCGCGGCTCGACGCGGAATCTTTTCAATCCATGAACTGGCTGGCGGTGATTTTGGACGAGGCGCAGAACATCAAAAATCCCGAAGCAAAACAGACGCAAGCCATCCGCAAGATTGGCGCCGAGTTTCGCATTGCGCTAACAGGCACGCCTGTGGAAAACCGTCTGTCCGAGTTGTGGTCAATCATGCACTTCCTGAACCCTGGTTATCTCGGCGCGCGCAAATCATTCCGCGAGAATTTTGCGCTGCCCATCGAACGCTATCACGATGAAGAAGCCATCAAGCAATTGAAGCAATTGACCACGCCATTCATTTTGCGGCGCGTCAAAACCGATCCGCGCGTGATTTCAGATTTGCCCGATAAAGTGGAAACGAAAGTTTACTGCACGCTGACCGAGGAACAAGCTACGCTGTATGAGGCGGTGGTGCAGGATGTAATGAAGCAGATCGAGGAGGAAGAAGGAATCAAGAGGCGCGGGCTGGTGTTGAGCATGATGATGCAGTTGAAGCAGATTTGCAATCATCCTGTGCAGTATCTTCATCAAAAGAGCAAGGCTGGCGCGGATGTTTCGCTCGACAATCGCAGCGGAAAGTTGGAACGTCTCGGCGAGTTGTTGGAGGAAGTGCTGGCTGACAATGACCGCGCTCTGATCTTCACGCAGTTTGCGGAGATGGGCGAAATGCTGGCGGATTATCTACCGAAAGCATTTGGCGCGGCAACTCAATTCCTGCATGGCGGCACGTCCGCGAAGATGCGCGATCAGATGGTGAAGCGTTTCCAGGAGGATGAACACGCGCCGCCGATTTTTATTTTGTCGCTCAAAGCGGGCGGCACGGGCTTGAACCTGACTCGCGCCAACCACGTCTTCCACTTCGACCGTTGGTGGAATCCCGCAGTGGAAAATCAAGCCACCGACCGCGCCTTTCGCATCGGGCAGAAGCGCAACGTGCAGGTGCATAAATTCGTCACAACGGGAACGCTCGAAGAGATGATCGACGACATGATCGAATCCAAAAAAGGACTGGCGCAAGCGGTGGTCGGTTCGGGGGAAAATTGGCTCACAGAAATGAGCACGGATGAATTGCGCCGTGTGGTCACGTTGAGGAGGCAGTGATGTCCTACTTCTACTTCAAACCAACCAAAGCCATCAAGTCTAAAGATGGTATTAAAGCCCAAAGTAAACGCGGGGCATTTGCGAAAAGCTGGTGGGCACAGAGATGGATCGCCGCATTGGAACGGCTTGTAGATTCAGGACGCCTCTCACGCGGACGAAGTTATGCGCGTCAGGGTCAGGTGCTTTCGATTGATGAAACCAAAGACGGGGTCGCGGCGCGTGTGCAGGGTTCGATGCGGACGCCGTACAAGATCAGTATTAAGATGAATCACTTGACCGACGCGGAATGGGACAAGGTCATTGACGTGCTGGCGGAGCAAGCCATCTTTACCGCGCAATTGCTGGCAGGTGAAATGCCGCAGGACATCGAGCAGGCATTCGAGAAGGCAAAGGTGAGTTTGTTCCCGTC
This sequence comes from Chloroflexota bacterium, assembly GCA_016866215.1. Classification (GTDB taxonomy): domain Bacteria; phylum Chloroflexota; class Anaerolineae; order Anaerolineales; family Villigracilaceae; genus Villigracilis. The sequence continues at coordinate 5,491 of VGNE01000005.1, forward strand.
CAATCGCAAAGACTTGCAAACGGATTGTTCATGTCCCGATTATTCCAATCCGTGCAAACACATTGCCGCGGCGCATTACATTTTGGGCGAACGATTCGATGAAGACCCATTCCTGATTTTCCGCCTGCGCGGGCGGACGCAGGAACAAGTCATGCTGGAACTCCGCAAACGTCGCGTGGGAAGCGATGAAACCGAAGATGAAGTGGAAGAAACGGAAGTAGTCATTCCGCTCGAAGAACAGATCGAAAACTTCTGGGATTTGCGCGTGCCGCTGGAGGGATTCGCCGTGTCGATTCGTCCGCCCGTTATTGAAATGCCGTTACTCAAACGACTGGGTGAGGCGAACTTTGTCCCTGAGCCTGGACTGCAAAGCATGTTATCTGCCGCGTATCAGGCAGTCAGCCGAAAAGCGATTCAAACAGCATTTAAAGATATAAGCGAGGAGTCGTAATAGGACAGTATGTTGGCGGAAAGGTTGGAGAATCAAGTCGAGATACATAAGGAGGCGTGGGTTGAAATCGTCTAACCTGCAATTATCATTGCGCCAATTTGCCATTTATGGCATAATAACTGCATGAAATTTGATGATTTCCTTTCCTTAGTGGGAGACCAACCTATTTTTGAAACAGGCTTACTACTTGTTGGGAATGTGGATCCCAACGATGTCCGTCGCCAACTCTCACGTTGGACGCGTGCGGGCAAGATTCGTCAACTGCGTCGCGGACTTTATGCCTTTGCACCTCCTCACAGTAAAGCCGTACCACATCCATTTTTAGTTGCCAACTCACTGGTCACTGGCTCGTATGTCAGCGGGACATCAGCCCTGGCACATTATGGCTTGATCCCTGAATATGTGCCCCGCACTTTCAGTGTGACATTATCGCGTCCTTCGCAATGGGACGGCGGGTTCATCGTTCAGCATCTTGCTCTTCACTTATTCTTTGGCTATCAGTCGATTGAAGTTGCCAAAGGACAGTTTGCTTTCATTGCCCAACCTGAAAAAGCGATTCTGGATCTCGCACACTTAACGCCGAACTCAGATTCGAAAGAATATCTTACACAGCTCCGACTGCAAAATCTGGAAAGGCTGGATTTGAAACGGTTACGGGAATTTGCAGAGCGTGCAGATAAACCCAAGTGGAAACGAGTTGCCAGTCAAGTTGCATCATTGGCATTACAGGAAGAAAGTGAATATAAGGAGTTACGGTGAAGGAATATCTGGCAACACTGATTCGTCCTGTATCTAATCCAATTGAGGCGCGCAACCTGACACGGGAATATTTACAGGCACTGATCTTACAAAGCTTGCAGCGAGCAGGAGCTATGACCGCTCTTGCTTTTCATGGTGGCACAGCACTGCGATTTCTTTTCTCGCTCCCACGATTTTCCGAAGATCTGGATTTTGCGCTTGAAGGAAACCCTTCTACTTACGATTTCCGTGCATATCTGCAATCCATTCGGAAAGATTTGGAGGCGCAGGGATATACCATCACGCTCAAAGTGAATGATGGAAAAACAGTTCACAGCGCCTTCGTACGTTTTCCCAACCTTTTGTTTGAATTGAGCTTGTCTCCTCATCGGGATGAGATACTGGCGGTGAAACTCGAGGTTGATACCAACCCGCCTGCTGGAGCCCAATTGGCAACATCGCTGGTTCGCCGCCATGTATTGCTTAATGTACAGCATCATGATCAGGCATCTCTGCTGGCTGGCAAGCTCCATGCTATTTTGCAAAGACCTTATTTCAAAGGACGTGACCTGTACGACATGATGTGGTATTTGAGCGACAGGGAGTGGCCTGCTCCCAATTTGGATTTGCTCAACAACGCCTTGAAGCAAACCAATTGGACCGGAGGACCATTATTATCGAATAACTGGCGTGAAGTAGTACACAAGAAAATTGAATCCACACCCTGGGAACAGGCAGTAGACGATGTTCGACCGTTCATCGCTTCAGTAGATGAACTTGAACTGTTGACAAAGGAGAATTTGCTTGATCTTCTCAGATAACTTTTCACAGGGTCAAAGCGATACACTCGGCGCGGCACATATCATGTATACGGGTATAAATTTCGCCCCGCCTGGAATATGCCGCAGGGCTAAGGTTCTCCAAACCTGCATCTTGATCGAGGATCTTTTGTAAATCCAAACGAATCACAACATTTAGTTCTCGATTTTTGTTGATTGTCACCTCCTCAACCAAGGTATCTACGACCTTCTTCTTGAGCAAGAACACTCCATGTCGCTCCTCTTCAGTTTGAGGAGCGGCTTCTTTTAACTCTACAACACCTACCTGTAAATCCGCCAGGTACTCCTCAAATTTTGCTTCCCAGTAAAAAGCAAGTGTGTTGCTCGTCGCTGTGCTCGATGATCTGGCATCCATTCTAGCGGATGCCCCGGACGGGCAGGAGATTTCAAATTTGCGGGCGCGCGTCCATGCGGTTCAGGATGGACTGTTGAAGGAATCTCTGATCATAGCGCCTTTGTCCACGCTTGATCTTTTAACGCTGCATAAAGCCCCAGCGGAGATTCAAAGATTCGTCGAAGCGAAGCCAGCTCAAAGTCTGAGGAAGACGCGCACCTGTCCCGTGTGTGACGCGTTGAGCCGCGCCGCGTTCGATTTCTTCGTCGCGCTGGAGGGAAGCCTCATCAAGGAAGCGCAAGTGCGAAATGAGTTTGCATCCGTGCGCGGGCTGTGCAACCTGCATACGTGGCAGTTCCAGAATGCTGCCGCACCGCAGGACATCAGCGTGGGTTATGTGCCGCTGGTGGTACGCACCGCGTTTACCAAAAGTGTGCAATAATAGGGAGAGTTTGGAAAGCCCGCCACTACGCCTGAGCCAAACCATTGGGCTTCCATCAGAATACCCAAAAATGGTCACATCAATAATATCAACCGTTGTGTTTTTAGTATTTGTTCTTTTGATACATGGCGGAGGTTACTCTCCTCCGCCATGTTCATCTGAAAAACCTAACAGGGACTACATTGAAGCCAGCGTCCTTGTGGGCTGCCTGCTCATTGTCCCATTTGTCAAGTTCAACCTGTTCTGGTATTCTGGTTGGCAAAGCACTTACCTTGTATTTGGTGTTCTCTCTCCACTCATCATGGAATTAGTTCTGCGAAAGCGTAAGTTGTCTGTAATTGGTTTTAGAATGCCGACAAATAAGAAGGTACTGTTTCTGATTGCTGGCATACTTGGCCTTTACATGATCTCCAGGCTTGTTGTTCCTCTCTTTGTAGGCGCAGCATATACTTTCAATTGGCGGGGTTTCGTTTCAAACGCCATCATTTTTGCTTTTCTGGAAGAAGTGGTCTTCCGAGGATTGATTCAAACGCGGTTAGAGTCCGCGCTGGGTGCGGTATGGTCATGGGTTCTAACAGGGCTATTCTTCGGGTTCTATCACTACTATGTGCATTATTTAGTACCAGGACAAGCACTGACTATCGCGAACTTATTCGAGTTGCTATTTCTAACCGCCTTTGGGATGATGCTTGGAGTTATTTTCGCAAAGACGAGAAGCTTGATTCCATCCTACCTTATTCATGCAGTAAACAACCTTTCAATATTCACTATGTAGTTTAGTATGTAAGATTCTTCGGCTATAATTGAAAATGGCAGCTACCACAGCGTGAAGGCGGACGGGGCTATCCTCCTGAAAAACCTGCGAGGTTTGCATGGTTCTGTGCCGTAATGGGAGTGTCGTCCTGCAATCACCGCCCCACCGCCACCGCAAACCGTTAAATGGCTAAATCAACAGAAAGCAGGAAAAAATGAAACCTAATCAAATCTTGCGGATTCGCCCCCTTCTCTATGTCTTGGCATTTTTGATATTGACAGCGACGAGGTGTAGATCTGTTACTGACGTTTCACAACAACCAACCACGGGAGTCACTTTTCAACCAGCTGTATTAGTCACTTTTGTGCCCGATGCTTCAGAAGGTGTCACAGAAGAAGCCATGGTCATAGCTAGGGACGTTTTACTAAAGCGTCTGGAACTGGCTGGCATCAAGGTTGTTAAAGCGACACTTGTCGATAGCTTCACTATTCAAGTCGAGTTGATGCAGGCTTCAGATATTCCAACAACAGTGCAACTCGGAACGACGGAAGGACGGTTAATATTTTTTGGTTCTTCATCCTCGTTTTTAGAGGGTGAATTGGCACCATCCAACCTCAATATTATTTTATCGAACGAGGATATATCAGGGGCACAATTGTTGCAGCAAGGTGAACAAATTCAGATAGGACTAGACCTTACTGCGACTGGGGGAAGCAAGCTGGCGGAGTTCACAAAGACGCATATAGGTGAGTACATGGTCGTAGCATACGATGGGAAAGTGATAATGTCTCCCCAAATTCCAACAGAAATTCGAGATACGCATGTAATTATCTCTGGCAGTTTTACTTTGGAATCAGGAAAAGTTCTGGTTATCCAATTGGGCAGCGGACGGCTCCCCATCAAACTCAATGCGGTTTATAAGCCATAATAGCCGCCCAGCATCGTCTCCAGCCCCCTTCGGGAATGCTTAACGACGGACAACGGCTGCGCCGCGTTTTGCCAGAAATATGTAATTATTGAGAAAGAGTCTCGCCAATTCCGCCGCCGGTGTCGCTGAGACCATCCGGTAACTACTTTTCTCTAACAATTCGGAGGAAATGGTGATTACTGAAGCAAGTTCCAAACCTAGATTCGGATTTACGAACTGGATTCGTTCATCTCAGGGCGACTGGGCGCTGTTATCAGTACTACTTCCAATCATCACCGTTCTTGGGTTGGGCGTAATTTCCGCATTGTTTTTTTTCGTCATCCTATGCCGAGTTCTCAATTGAGAGAATTGGAATCATTGAAGGTCCCTATGGTTATCCTGCCATAGCAGGGACTATAACAAATTCGGGTAAGAAAACCGCTGATGTAACCATTCTTGGCAAGTGTCTTGCAGATGAAATTCCAATTTTCTACGGGAAAAATTTTTACGATATGAGCTCATGGTTTTTCACAGGTAAACCCCATGACCTACCAGAATATGAGAATACTTTGGCTCCTGGCAAAAGTGGAACTTTTCTTTTCCAACTCAATGACGCTGAGGCAAAGAATACGAAACGCATCGGTTTATTGACGATAGTTCTGGCAAGCGCTATCTCCTTGGTCCCCTCTATCTGCTCCTCGACGATGTAGCCGGGGCGGTCAAGTCGTTTGCATGGTTTGAGCAAATGTTTCCTGATGACATGGGCGAACCGGCGCACATGCTATGCTGGACATTAGCTTTATATCGTGCAGGAGATATGACCGGAGCATCTCACAAATTACTGCAAACAATGCTCTCTAATCTTTATCTGCTTCCGCAGTTAATTGGTCACAAGCAACCGCGCCTCAATATTTGGCATGGTTCTAATATTGAAGATAAAGCCTCTCTTCAATATATCCCACCAGAGATATGGAAATTATGGGATGCAGGGGCATTACAGTGGGTACAAGTGCAGTATGAGAGTGTGGAGTTTGGTTGGATTCGTAAGCGGTATATTGAGATCCATGGTCAGCTTCAAACCGAGCCCGAGGGCACACGGCGCAGTCAATTGGTCGCCGAAGCATTTGCACTTCGCAAGGCGCCGGGGCAGGTATAGCGTAGCGTGCCTAATACGGTATGGTTGGGTAATAGACAGATCTACCCGATGGCAGTTCCTTCGATAATCGAGGTGCAAATGAAAACAAATAAACTCATCATAGTCTTGCTTGTTGCCATCGTTGTGGCTTCTTGTTCCTCAACTCCAGCTTCCGTGCCAACAAAAAACCTCTCCCCAACACTGGAGAATACCAGCACGCCCAGTCCGACGGCTACACCTATCCCACAACCGGTGTGGGTATATGTTTCCGACTTGCAGCCCAACCTTGCAATGGTGGGATATTGGTCGTTTGCCATTGGAAAATACCCGGGCGGTGAAGGCAGTATGGTTAAAGGTCGCATGATCCAAAACGATCATCAGTCATATCCACACGGCCTATTTGTACATGCCCCATCCAATTTCGCTATGATTTGAATGGTGGTTATCAATCCTTCAAGTCCGAAATTTTCATCGACCAATCCATGCCCTGCGGTGACGGAGCTTGGTTTCAGGTTTACCTGGATGACGACCTGATCTACAGTCAACATGTGGATGCTCCAACGCAGGCAGGGTCTAATGATGCAAGATCTGTCGCACTAGATGTGAGTGGAGGAAATCAATTACTCCTGCACACCGACTCGGGCGAAAAAGAGAATATGAACTGCGACGCTACTATCTGGGGAGAACCGATGATTCTTACGGCTCCAATGCCAAAGGCAGCCGTGCCCACGACCGCCCCAATGGAGCATCCAATGCCACGAGCAGGAGGGCGGTCAACACCATGCCCAGCGTGAAGAAAAAGATCCAGTGCCAGCCCGGTTGTTTGGTGATGACGCTTCCCAGAATGGGACTGATAAGGTTGGCAAGCAGTTATACGAAACTGAACATGCCGATCATGCGTCCGCGTTTTTCGGCTGGAAATAAGTCTGAGATCAGGGCGATGGAGACGGGTATCATCATGCCTGTGCCAAGTCCCTGCAGTACGCGGGCAACAATGAGATGCTCCATGGTGGGAGCCAGCCCGCCGTAGAACGTGCCCACTGCGAAAATAGACATGCCAAGCAAATAGAATTTCTTCCGCCCATATAGGTCTGCCATCTTTGAGAAGATCGGTATCGTCAGCAGTGAAGCCAGCATATAACTCGAAAAGATCCAACTGTAGAGATAGTCGCCGCCGATTTTTGTGACGATGACAGGCATGGCAGTTGCCAAAACCAACTGCATGATGCCGATGCCAAACATGCCAAGGATGATGCCAATGAATGTCATCATGGAGAATTTCATCTACTTTTCTGCTGTTTCCAAAATGCGGACGATGCCGTTCGAACCGTCCACTTCAACAAGCTGACCATCTTTCAATATGCTGGTAGCATCATCCAAACCTGATACGCATGGAATGCCATATTCACGTGCCACGACTGCGCCATGCTGAAGCGCGCCACCAATTTCGAGAATTATGCCTTTGGCGTTGATGAACAGCGGAGTCCAGCCAGGGTCGGTGGGGCATTCGGGAATGGCAAGTGTGTGTTTAGCCTGCAAGATTAACAATTCTCAGGGGTAGTACAATTGCGCAATTGAAATTTGACCAGAGCCAACCGATTTTCCCAGATGCATTCTCTTAATCCAAAAGGTATGTACCCCCGAAATATTTTACTGCGGTCATTACGCCTGACGTTATGGATCGTGCCAGGTGTGATGATGGCAATTGGTATTGCCTTCACCCTGTTCGAGAATGCGCGCCATGTGGCTGACCGTGGCTGGCCCTGGCCGACTGTGTTTGGCTTGTCTGTGCTCGGGCTGGCTGGGCCAGTCTTATCCTGGTTAAGTCTATCCTGGGCAATCAGAACGGCAGAGGCGTATTTCAATTCAGAGACTCAATTAGCGGACCGTAACGCTGAACTGGCCGCCCTGAACGCGCTGGGGTTGGCCGCAAATAGTTCTTTGGATATGGAAAAGACCTTGGATACTGCCCTCCAGCAGACAATAAAAACACTAGGCGCCTCAGCTGGCATGCTTTTTTTGCAGGAAAGTAAGGACGGTGGACTCCGCCTTGAAGCGCATCGCGGCATCTCTGTGGATATGGTGCGCAAAGAGGCGCGTCTGTCTCCCGGCCATTGTTTGTGCGGACAGGCTGTTAAAACCCGGCAGGTTTTGCTGGCACATGATGTCAGTGAAGACAGGCGTTGCACATCAAATTTATGTATCTGCGAAGGATTCCGGTCTGTAGCCTGTGCGCCGCTTGAGGTAAAGGGCCAATTGGTCGGCTTGCTGCAACTCGCCAGCCCGGAAGTCGGGCACTTCACAGAAAGCCAGAAGGATTTCCTGTTTGCCATTGCCAGGCAACTCGGCGTTTCTGTTGAGAATGCCCGTCTCTATGATGAAGTACGAGTCTTTAATGTTGAGTTGGAAAAGAAAATCAACCAGCGCACGCGTGAATTGGAGTCGGCGCGCTGGGCGCTGGCTGAGAAAGCCCGGCAGCTGCGGCGTTTATTGAGCGAATCGTACCGGGTGCAGGAGGATATTCAAGCGCGCATCGCTCATGACATGCACGACGGCGTGACGCAGATCATCATTGGCGCTCTCTATGAAACCCAGGCCGCCCGCCAGTCCCTGCTGGATGATCCAGATCGTGCCGCTGAGAATCTGGAACGAGCTCAAGTATTGCTCTCAGATGTAGAGACCGAGATCCGCCGTGTAATCTACGATATGCACCCGCCTGTGTTGGATCAGATGGGACTGGTGGTTGCGCTCAAGCGGTTCGCCGCGACCTATCAAATCACCTTTAGTATCGAGTGTCAGATTGAGATTGCAGGCGAGCCACAGAGGCTGGCACGGGAAACCGAGATCACAATCTACAGAATTATTCAGGCCGCATTGCACAATGTAGCTACCCATGCGCAAGCCAAACGTGCAAAAGTTTATTTTGATTTTGGAACGGCTGCGCTTCAGGTGACGATCAAAGACGATGGCATTGGCTTTGACCCCGAAGCCGTGATGCGCCTGCCGGGTGAACACCTGGGATTGATTGGAATGAAGGAAAGAGCCGAAGGCCTAAAGGCGACTTTGGCGGTCAACTCAGCGCCTGGCAAAGGTTCACGCATAACACTGAGCGTACCTGCGCCGGTTTATTTGGAATAGACAATGACTCAAGAGTGGCAGTCCATACGCATAATGATAGTTGACGATCATCCTGTCGTCCGTCAGGGATTAAGGAGTTTGTTAGCCGGTCACCCTGATCTTGAAATCATCGGTGAAGCTGAAGATGGCACCGAAGTATTGCCTTTTCTGTCCAGCCATTCAGTTGATGTTATTTTATTGGATATTCAAATGAACAGCCAGGGTGGGATTGAGGTTGCCCGCCGTGTCCGTGTTGCTCATCCAAACGTCAAGGTCGTGATCCTCACCACCTATGATGACGAGAGCCTGTTACGCGCGGCCATGGAAGCAGGAGTGCATGGTTTTTTGCTCAAGAATATTTCGCATGAAACCCTGCCCGATTCCATCCGCGCTGTGATGAAAGGCGAGAAGTTACTAAGTCCCGGGCTGGTCAGCAATGTAGTTGAGCAATACCAGAAACTGGCGCATGCTCAAGCTAAAAAAGATGCCGGGTTGTCTCCCGATGAATTACAAGTGCTGGCTGCCATCGCCGAAGGCGCCGGTAATAAAGAACTGGGCGAAAAATTCTTCTGGAGCGAAGCGACTGTTAAGCGACGCGTTCAGGAGATCGTTGAGAAAATGGGGGTGTCCAACCGCACACAGGCAATAGCTGAGGCTCTTCGCAAAGGATGGATCTAAAAGCGAGTTGACCCGTTCGGCTCACAAGTTGACCCGAATGTAAATTGTAAGTACATGACCCTTTGGATAAACTAGGATGAAATAGTCCTCGCGTCTATTTCATCTTTCGCTGCCAAAAGGATGCTCATGGCTTTCCGAGACGAAATCCAAACCCTTAGCGGGCAAAACGTCAACTTGTGTTTCCAGTGCAGCAAATGCTCCTCTGGTTGTCCACTGGCAGATAAGATGGATCTTAAACCGGCCCAGGTGATACACAGCATCCGCCTGGGCCGTGCCGATTCAGTGCTCAATAGCCAGTCTATCTGGTTGTGCGTGGATTGCGAAACCTGCACATCGCGCTGTCCGCAAGGTGTGGAACCGGCCTCGGCCATGTCCGCCGCGCGTGTTCTGGCTCTGCAAAAAGGTATCAAGCCCAGCGTGAAAGTGATTGGGATTTATTATCGCGGCTTCGTGGACAACATGCGTCTGAATGGAAAAATCCATGATGCCTCTGTGGCTGGCATTACGCAACTGCTCACAGGTCAACTGATCGCAGACTTGCCTCTGGCGATGAAACTGCTCGTGCGCGGACGCGTCAAGCCTCCGCCTCTTCCCCTCGGCGGAGGCAGGTTCCGCAAAATTTATCGCAACGCCCTCGCCAGAGAAAAGGAGTCACGCGCATGAGACTCGGCTACTATCCTGGCTGCTCACTCGAGGGCATCAGCGCAGAATACGACGAATCCATCCGTGCGTTATTTGCTCATCTCGAAATCACCATGGAAGACCTGCCCGATTGGATCTGTTGCGGCACGCTGGCCGCGCCGTCGCTTTCCCGTCTGTTGGGATTGGCAACACCTCTTTGGAACGTTGCTCAGGCCGAAAAAGCGGGATACGAAAAAGTGATTGCTCCATGCAGCGCCTGTCTCTATCATTTTAAACATGCCACCAATGTTGTAATGGAAAACCCGCCTCTGCGCGCGGAAGTGGAGGCGGTTCTCGAACTCCCGTTGAATTCACCGCCGCCGACAATTCATCCGCTCGAGCTGTTGAGCGATGATGGCTTCGAGGCACTCATACGCGGATCAGTGAAGCGCGACCTATCTGACCTCAAAGCGGTCTGCTATTACGGGTGCCATATTTCGCGTCCCGCCAAGCTGATGCAGTTCGATGACCCCGAAAATCCACAAAGCATGGATCGCTTGCTCAATTGGGTTGGCATTCAAACTTTGGACTGGCCGCGCAAAGTGGATTGCTGCGGCGCGCACTTCAGCATGATCAAACCCGATTATGTTGTTGACATGTGCCAGCACTTATTCGAGTCTGCGCTTGAGGCAGGAGCCGAAGCGATCATCGTTGGTTGCCCGATGTGCCATGCCAATCTTGATACTCGCCAGGAAGCAATTGCCGCGAAATTAGGACACGCACTCAATATGCCTGTCCTTTATTTTTCTCAAGTTCTTGGTTATGCCTTCGGCTTGCCTGACAAAGAACTCGGATTCAAACGTCACATCGTTGACCCGTTGCCGCTTCTCAAGTGTCTAAAGTCTCCACTTCCCACTTTAGTCACTTCAGGCACTTCACACTTTCCCCACTCCACACTTTAGTCACTTTTTCAACCCTATGAACAATTCCTTCCCTTCTCCTCTTGGAAAAAGCAACAAACCCGTTGGCGCAGTCATGGTCGTTGGCGGCGGGATCGCTGGAATGCAAGCCAGCCTCGATCTGGCCGATTCGGGTTTCAAGGTTTATCTGGTGGAAAAGCAACCAGCCATCGGCGGACACATGGCTGCGTTGGATAAAACTTTCCCAACGAATGATTGTGCCATGTGCACGATCAGTCCGCGCTTGGTGGCAACGGCAGGGCATCGTAACATTTCGGTGCTGACCGATACGGAGTTGTTGAAACTTGATGGCGAGGCGGGACATTTCAGCGCGACTGTGCGACATAAGCCGCGTTACATTGACGTGAGCAAATGCACCGCTTGCGGCGATTGCGCCTCCGTCTGCCCGATCACCGTCACAGATAACTTCAACGGCGATTTGACGCAAAGCGTGCGCAAGGCTACTTATAAACTTTATCCACAGGCCGTGCCGAATGCGTTTGCCATCGAGAAAAAGGGAATCGCACCATGCCGTGACGCCTGTCCTGCGGGTCAGCGCGCGCAGGGTTATATCGCCATGATCCGCGAAGGTCGTTATGCTGAAGCCTTGCGCGTCATTAAGGAAGACAATCCTTTTCCGGGAATTTGCGGGCGGATCTGCAATCATAGGTGTGAGACGGCTTGCAATCGAAACCTTGTTGATGAGCCAATCTCTATCGCTGCCCTCAAACGATTTGTCACTGATAAAGTTTATGCTGAAGCATATGTCGCGCCGCAGCCAGCCTCACGTAAATTCGATGAACGGGTGGCAGTGATTGGGTCAGGTCCATGCGGATTGACGGCTGCCAAAGATTTGGTTGTGGCCGGTTATGGCGTCACCATCTTCGAAGCGTTGCCTGTCGCAGGCGGGATGTTGCGAGTCGGCATCCCTGAATATCGCCTGCCCACATGGATCATCAATCGCGAAATTCAGGAAATCCTTGACCTGGGCGTCGAGTTGAGGTTGAACACTCCTGTCAATAATCTGGATGATGTTTTCGCACAAGGTTTTAGCTCGGTGTTGATCGCGGTGGGTGCGCACGAGGGGAAGAAGTTGCCAATCCCAGGCGCGGATCATCCCGATGTGTTGGTCAATACGATTTTCCTGCGTGATGTGCGGATGGGCAATGGTCCCAATTTGCAAGACCGACATGTGCTTGTACTCGGCGGGGGAAATGTCGCCATGGACTGCGCGCGCACAGCCCTGCGTCTCGGTGCGAAACAAGTGGATATGGCCTTCCTTGAATCACGCGAGAAGATGCCCGCGCGTGAAGATGAGATTGCCGAAGCGGCCGAAGAAGGCATCGCGTTTTATCCCAGCCGATCTTTCACACGAATTCTTTCGGATAATGGACAGATCAGCGGCGTGGAAGCGGTGAATGTCTCCTTTATGCAGTTTGAAGCGGACGGTTCGTTGACGCTCGAAACTGTGCCCAGCAGCGAACATACACTCGACTGTGACATGGTTATCTTTGCCATTGGTCAGCGCGCGGGATTGGCTTTCATCCCTGAAGATGGCAGCGTGGGAATCACCCGTCAGAGAACGGTCGCCGTCAACCCCAACACGTTCGCCACAAGTCGTGCGGGAGTGTTTGCTGCGGGTGACGCGACTACAGGTACAGCCGTCGTCATTGATGTGGTCGCCGCAGGACATAAGTCCGCAGATAACATCCATAAGTATTTGCGGGGCGAGAATCTGGAATTACGCAGCCACGCTGATTTGCCAGTGATAAAGATGAACCCAACCGAGGTCGCAGAGCAGATCCGCAGCGGGGAAATCAGAGTCCAGCCTCGGGTCAGGATGGAAGCGTTAAATCCCGATTCGCGCACGCACTCCTTTGAGGAGGTCAATCGCGGGTACACGGAAGAAGAAGCGCGCGCCGAAGCATCGCGTTGTTTGCAATGCGGTGTCTGTTCAGAATGTCTTGCCTGTTATTACAAATGCGGCGCGGGCGCGATTGACCATAATCAGACCGCGCGCACCGAACAGATTGAAGTCGGCGCTGTGATCCTTGCTGCGGGCTTTGAACTTTACGATGCGCATCTCTCTGGCGAATATGGTTTTGGGCGTTATCCCAACGTGGTCACCAGCCAGCAATACGAACGTATTCTTTCACCGAGCGGGCCGTACAGCGGACACCTCAAACGTCCATCCGATGAGCAGGAGCCAAAACGCATCGCGTGGATTCAATGTGTGGGTTCACGCAGCGCCGACCGCAACTGGTGCTCGGCGGTGTGCTGCATGTACGCCACCAAGCAAACCATCATCACGCAGGAGCACGCGCCTGGCACGGATTGCACGGTTTTCTACATTGACTTTCGCGCATACGGCAAAGGCTTCGATGCGTATTTTGAACGTGCAAAAACTTCGGGTGTGCGCTATGTTCGCGCTATGCCTTCAATTATTAGACAGGATGCGGCGACGGAGAATCTCGAAATCCAATATGCACTTCCCGATGGCAGCCTCCTCACGGAGACCTTTGACATGGTCGTGCTTTCTGTCGGTTTGCAGGCCCCGAAAGGAATGGGTCATCTTGCCGAAGAATTGAAAGTAGATTTGACTGCAGATGGATTCTGCAAAACGACCAATCTCTCGCCGCTCAACACCAGCCGCGAAGGAGTTTACGTCTGCGGGCCGTTTGCCGAACCGAAAGATATTCCCGAAACAGTGATGTCGGCCAGCGCGGCTGCGGTGCGTGCGATGACGCTTCTCGCCGAGGGACGTCACACGCTCGTCGCGCCGAAAGTTTATCCGCCAGAAATTGACGTGGCGGGGCAGGAGCCGCGCGTGGGTGTCTTCGTTTGTCACTGTGGTACGAATATCGCAGGTGTGATTGACGTGGCCTCTGTCACGGAGTATGCGCGCAGTCTGCCTAATGTTGTTGTAGCCGATCACAACCTGTTCACCTGTTCAACAGATTCACAAGCCAAGATCAAAGCAGCGATTAAGGAATACAACCTCAACCGCGTGGTGGTCGCATCTTGCACGCCGCGCACGCATGAGCCATTGTTCCAAAATGCAATTCGTGAAGCAGGATTGAATTTCTATTTGTTTGAACTGGCGAACATCCGCGACCAGTGTTCATGGGTGCATCGCGACCAACCCGAGGCCGCAACGCGAAAAGCCAAGGACCTTGTCCGCATGGCGGTGACGAAGGTGCGGATGGACGAACCGTTGCAACGCAAGTCACTCGAATTCAATCACGACGCGCTGGTTATCGGCGGCGGCGTGGCAGGGATGACTGCCGCGAACGAACTCGCGGATCAAGGTTTCAAAGTTTCCATTGTCGAGCGCGAAGGCGAACTGGGCGGCAACATGCGGCATTTGCATTTCCTGCTCAGTCACGTCGAGCCGCAGACTTTACTCAAGAAAATGGTTGAGAGGACGATCAATCATCCAAACATTCACACATTCCTCAATGCTGAGATTGCCTCGTTTGCAGGAAGTTTGGGTAAGTTCACAACGACAGTTCGAAGTGCGGAGTTCGAAGTGCCTAAAGTGCAAAGTGGGGATGATCCCAACTCCGCACTTCGAACTTTAGACACTTCCCACTTCCCACTTCCAACTTTAGACACTTCCCACTTTAGACACTTCACCCTTCACCACGGCGTGGTCATCGTCGCGACGGGCGCACAGGCTTATCAACCAACCGAATATCTTTATGGACAGGACAAGCGCGTCCTCACGCAACTTGAATTGGAAGAGTTGCTTTCAAATCGCCAACCCTTCGACTTCGCTCAGGGCGAGTCGGAAATCAAAAACCTAAGATCCATCGTGATGATCCAATGCGTAGGGTCGCGCACCGCCGAACGCCCGTATTGCAGTCGTCTGTGTTGCGGACAAGCGGTCAAGAATGCAATGGAGATCAAGAAGATCAGTCCGCAGACCGAGGTTTATATCCTGTATCGCGACATGCGGACTTATGGCTTGATGGAGCCTTACTATCGTCAAGCACGTGCGGACGGTGTAACTTTCCTGCGCTTCGATGCGGAACGCTCGCCAGAAGTCCACGCGGGAGATGCGCTGCAAGTTATTGTCCACGATGAGATGCTTGATGCGGATGTGGCGCTGGAAGCGGATCGAATCGTCTTGTCGGTGGCAGTTGTCCCGAGGGATGATGCGGGTGAAGTCGCCCAATTGCTGAAAGTGCCGCGCACAGCGGACGGTTTCTTCCAGGAGGCGCATCTCAAATTGCGTCCCGTTGATTTTGCTTCGGATGGAATCTTCCTGTGCGGGATGGCGCATTACCCCAAGAAGGCGCTGACCGAAACTGTGACACAAGCCCTCGCGGCAGCGGGACGCGCCCCAACGGTGCTTTCAAATCACACTATCGAGATCGAGCCGATCATTTCCCACGTCAATGAAGATAAATGCGACGGCTGCGCGTATTGCGTGGATCCGTGTCCGTTCAAAGCCATCACGTTGGTCGAATATCAAAACGAAGCAGGTCAGACCAAGAAACGTGTTGTGGTTGACGAGACGGTTTGTAAAGGTTGTGGTACTTGCCAGGCAACCTGCCCGAAAAACGCGATCTTCGTTTGGCATTTCAAACTGGATACCCTGCGCGCTATGACTATGGCTGCGCTTGGGAAGTGACAAGTGCCTAGAGTGAGAAAAAACCTAGAGTGAGAAAGTGCCTAAAGTGAGAAAGTGCCTAAAGTGAAAAAGTGTGAAGTGGCTAAAGTAAAAAGTGGCGAGGTGTTAAGTTTTGGCGCTGCGATGAATAGACGTGAAAAGTGCGAGGAGTTGGCTGCATTCGTCCATGTCGGCTTTGAAGGATTCGGCGGAAAGCCAGCCCACTTCGGTGATGACCTCCAGCCAATATTGAGTTTCGCTGGACTCTTTTTCGCAGATGGAGATGATGTGTTTGAAATCCGCTTTGCTCACCGCGCGATTTGCCTCCCGATAATTCGCGCCAACAGAAGTGCCAGACCTGACCATTTGCCGCGCAATCGAATCCGCCTCTCGGCTATGTGGCAGGCGCGAAGCCAATTGGATCATCCTCACAGCAAATGCCTTCGTCCGTTTTTCCAACTGCTGACCGAATTCCTTATTTGTTGCCATGACTTCCTCCTTGAATTGAGTGATTTGATTTTCCAGCCACTTCGATTTTACTCGTGTCAGACACTTTAGTCACTTTGCACTTTAGCCACTTCCAAAGGAAATAGGCAAAATGAATCCCACACCTTCAACTTCCCCCACTTTAGCCACTTTAGCCACTTCACACTTCGAACCCGTGATCATCGTCTACACCTGTTACTGGTGTTCTTACACCGCTGCGGATTTGGCAGGAACATCACGCTTGCAATATCCACCGAATATTCGAATCATTCGTGTCCAGTGCAGCGGGATGGTGCATCCCAACCTTGTAATTGACGCGCTGACAAACGGTGCGGACGGCGTGTTGATGTGCGGGTGCCATGAGGGGGACTGCCACTACCTCGAAGGCAACCTGCGTGCCAAGTCCCGCGCGGATGCGATCAAGATGATGCTGGAGGATTTTGCCCTCGAGCCTGAACGCTATCGGCTTGAATGGGTGGCGGCTTCCGAAGGTCCGCGTTTTGCAGAGGTGATGACGGAAATGGTGGAGCAGGTCAAAAGAGTCGGGCCGAGTCCGTACAAGTAGTTCTCGCCAAATGGAGTCCAAAGTCTCCAGACTTTGGATTCCAGATCAAAATCAAGAAGGAGGTGCCATCATTCAAAAATGGTTTTTCAGTACATCGTTTGTTCACAATATTAGTAAGGAGGAACAATGCCAGTCAAAGTAGCACAAGAATGGTTTGCCATTTGCGGCGGTTGCGAAGTGACCGTGCTCGACATTGGCGAACCTTTGCTCGACCTCCTGCCCGAACTTGAGTTTGTCCATTTTCCAGTCATTATGGATCACAAACTCTTCGGGCAGACGGGTGAAAACAACACAGCGGATATTCCGCAAGCCGATGTCGGCATCATCACGGGCGGGATCCGCAACGAGGAGAACAGACATCTTGCCGAGTTGATGCGTTCCCGCGTGAACTTCCTGATTGCGATGGGATCCTGCGCCTGCTATGGCGGAATCCCAGCCTTGGCAAACCAGTTTCCGTTGGAAGATCTCTACGATCGCGTCTATCGAGGGAATTCAACCACCGACTCTGGCGAGACGCCAAAAGGAGCGGTGCCTGCCTTGCTCGACCGTGTCTACGCGGTGGACGAGGTGGTGAAAGTGGATCTGAAGCTACCCGGTTGCCCCACCACGCCCGACATGTTCGCGGCGGCAGTCATGCATCTGTTGAAAGGGACGCCCTTCGCCCTCGAAGAGAAGAGCGTCTGCGACCAGTGCCCGACCATCCGTGAGAAAAAAGCGGTCGCCACTTTGAAGCGTCCGCTGGAGCCGATCGAGGGCGCAGGCGAACCGCTCGAAACTGTGCGCTGTCTGATGGAACAGGGTTTCCTGTGCCAGGGACCAGCCACCCGCGCGGGATGCGGCGGAATGGACGGCGGCACGCCGCGTTGCGTCAAAGCCTACATGCCCTGCCGCGGTTGTTACGGTCCATTGCGTGACGATGCCAACCCCATGGTGGACATGATGGGGGCGCTCTCAACCATTGGTCTTGACCCCGCTCAAATTTCCGACCGAGCGGCACAATTCAATCGCTTCGCAGGCGCAAAAGGCCGCCTGCGCGCGGCGCCAAAGAGGTGAGCCATGGGCAAAACACTTGTCATCCAACCTGTCAGTCGAATCGAAGGCCACGCCAAGATCACCATCCAATTGGATGATGCCGGCGACGTGGCTGATGCCCGCGTCAATGTTATTGAATTGCGCGGCTTCGAGAAATTCTGCGTCGGCAAGCCTGTTGAGGAAATGCCGCGCATCACCACACGCATCTGCGGCGTCTGTCCCTGGTCGCATCACCTGGCTTCAGCCAAAGCAAATGACGCTGTGTTCGGTGTCGAACCAGCCCCGGCGGGGGTAAAGCTGCGCCGACTCTGCAACAGCATCGCCTACATGGAGGAGCACATCCTTCACTTCTACATCCTCGGCGGTCCGGACTTCGTCATGGGGCCAAGCTCTGATTATGCGGCACGCAACGTGATCGGGATCGTCGGCGCTGTGCCTGATGTTGCCAAGCAGGTCGTCAAAGTACGGCACATGTGCGCGAAAATGCTTGAGACCATCGCTGGGAAATCCATCCATCCAGACGCAGCTGTCCCCGGCGGATTCAGCAAACCGCTTCAAAAGGAGGAGCGCGATGCGCTTCTTCCAATGGCGCAGGAATGCCTGGAACTTGCCAAATTCAGCATTAAGTTCGCTAAGGATAATATCTTCCCCAAATATCTCGATGCCGTGAAAACCATCGGTACAATGACTTCTGGTTTTTTGGGGACGGTTGCTGCCGATGGAGCGCTCGATCTGTATGACGGCAAACTGCGTATGATGTATTCCGACGGTTCGTATGAGGATTTCGCCACCAATGATTACGCCGATTACATCGGCGAACACGTCGAAGACTGGACCTATCTGAAGTTTCCGTATGCCAAGAAGCGCGGACCCTTCCTGCTCGAAGACAACGCGCCGAGTCTCTATCGCGTCAACACGCTGGCGCGCATCAACGTGGCAGATTACATCCCAACCCCGTTGGCGCAAAAAGAACTGGAAGAATTCCGCGCCAACTTCGGTCGCCCCGCGCAACTGACACTTCTCTATCACTGGGCGCGCTTGATCGAATTGCTCTACAACGCGGAAACGGCTGTCCAGTTGCTGAACGATCCTGAGATCACCAGCCGCGCGACGCGCGTCAAAGTGACGCCGCGCGCCGCGCGTGGTGTGGGTGTGGTCGAAGCCCCGCGCGGGACTCTCATCCACGATTACACTACCGACGACAATGGCATATTGACTCACGTCAACCTGATCGTGGCTACCTGCCAGAACAACTCAGCCATCAACCTCTCGGTCAGGCAGGCTGCGAAGACCTTGATCAAAAGCGGCAATTATGACCAGGGCACGCTCAACACGGTCGAGATGGCGATCCGCGCCTACGATCCGTGTTTATCGTGTGCCACACACAAACTCGATGGATCAATTCCAGTCAAACTGGATATCGTTGGACCTGACGGTAAACTGCTTGACACGCTAACGAATCAATAAGTGGCCAAAGTGTGGAGTGACTAAAGTGCGAAAAAGGGATGCGATCATTTTAGTCACTTTAGTCACTTCCCACTTCCCATCATGGATACACTTCCCTCCTTCTGCCGTGCGCGTGTGCTCATCCTCGGCGTGGGCAACGTCCTCTTTGGCAACGACGGTTTCGGGCCGCAAGTGATTGACTATCTCACTCGTCACTATGTCATCCCGGAGGATATTTATGCCATAGATGTCGGCACTGGCGCGCGCAAAGTATTATTCACCGTTACGCTCAGTCAAACTCGTCCGCAGGAACTTGTCATCGCGGACGCGGTGGATTGGGGACAGGAAATCGGAAGCGTTCTTGAAATTCCTGTCGAGTTATTGCCAGTTACCAAAGTGGATGATTTTTCGCTGCATCAAGTCCCGACCTCCAATATGCTGCGCGAGTTGCAGGACGACTGCGGCGTAAAGGTCAGCGTGGTCGTCTGCGACGTAGGCGAAATCCCACAGGTGATCGAACCAGGCCTCTCGTCCGCGATTGAAGCGGCTGTTGTCACTGCCGGGGAAAAGATGGCATCTCGTTACGAACTACGGCTGCTCCTGCCATAGACTGTGATTCATCGTGACTGGCAGGTGGTCAAAAGCCATGAGTTGGCCTAAAAAATTATCCGAATCTGAGGAAAGTTGTCCGTAAATACGATTACTTTCCTCACTTTGTTTTTAGACTGAAGGTAGTTTAATTAAAGTTGGAAGCCATGCACGAACTTGCCGTAACCCAAAGCATTCTGGATATATCCCTCCGCCATGCGAAAGACGCGGGCGCAAAACAGATCACGGGTATTAGTCTTGTGATTGGAGAATTTGCGTCCATTGTGGATGACTCCGTTCAATTTTACTGGGAGATGATTGCCGACGGCACAATCGCGCAAGGCGCGCAATTGCATTTTGAGCGTATCCGCGGCGAGATGATCTGTGCCAATTGCAAACATTCCTTTCATCCCGATGATATTGACTTTGTGTGTCCAAACTGCGAGAGTCCATTTGTACAAATCACTAAAGGCGATGAGTTTCGAGTGGATAGTATTGACGTTGAATAAGTGGAGTCCACATGACCACACGTGTTCCTGTTGTTGAAAAAATCCTTTCTGCCAATGATCGCATCGCTGAAGAGAACCACGCTCGCATTGAATCTGCGGGAGTGTTTTCCATTAATATTATGGCTGCACCCGGCGCGGGCAAGACCTCGTTGATCGAACAAACCCTGCCGCGCTTGAAAGGTAAACTGCGTGTGGCTGTTGTGGATGGCGACATCGCCACTTCGATTGACGCAGACCGCGCCGCTAAAGCAGGCGCACAGGCCGCTATTCAGATCAACACGGGTGGCGACTGTCATCTCGATGCGATCATGTTGCGCAGCGCGCTCGAACAACTCGACCTGACTCAATTCGATCTGCTCATCGTCGAAAATGTTGGCAACCTCGTTTGCCCCGCCAGTTTCAAGTTGGGTACGCATAAATCTGTGCTTGTTGCTTCCATCCCCGAAGGCGACGATAAACCCTATAAATATCCCGGCATGTATCGAGGCGTGGATGCGCTTGTCATCAACAAAATTGACCTGCTGCCTTACATTCCCTTCAAAATGGATTACTTCGAGCGCGGTGTGCAAGTTCTCAACCCTGGCGTGCTCACCTTTCCGCTCTCCTGCCGCACAGGCGAGGGATTGGATGTTTGGATTGAATGGCTCACGCAACACGCAACTCATAAAAAATGACATCTGGCGCGCGTATTCACATCACCGGCATCGTTCAAGGCGTCGGCTTTCGACCCTTTGTTTACAACCTTGCCACGCGCCTCGACCTCAAAGGCTGGGTGAAAAATACCTCCGCCGGTGTTGAAATAGAAGTGGATGGGGATAAAGTCGCTTTGGATTCTTTCGTCCGACGTTTACGGGACGAAGCCCCGGTGCTTTCCCGCATTGATGAATTCTCCGCTTCCTTCCGCCCTGCAAACGGATTCTGTTCATTTGATATTCGCCACTCTGAATCCATCCCCTCCGCCTTCCAGCCTATCTCGCCAGATGTCGCCATCTGTGAAGATTGTTTGCGCGAACTCTTTGATCCATCCGATAGACGTTATCGCTATCCGTTCATCAACTGCACCAACTGCGGACCACGCTTCACGATCATCCAGGATATTCCTTATGACCGCCCAAAAACGACCATGTCTTCCTTTGCTTTATGCCCCGATTGCGAACGCGAATACACTGACCCTTCAAATAGAAGATTTCACGCCCAGCCTGTTGCGTGTTCCGTCTGTGGCCCACAAGTTTGGCTCGAATTACGCAACCCTGCCCTGAGCGAAGTCGAAGGGACGCAACCCTGCCCTGAGCGAAATCGAAGGGACGCAACAGGTGAGGATGCCATTCTCGAAACACAACATCTTCTCGCTGAAGGGAAAATCCTCGCCATCAAAGGTTTGGGCGGATTTCATTTAGCCTGTGACGCAACCAATTCAGCTGCTGTATCCGAATTGCGCAATCGTAAACTCCGCGTGGACAAACCCTTTGCATTAATGATGCCCGATCTCGAAACAATAGAAAAACATTGTTTCATCAGTGATGCCGAACGCGAGTTGTTGCAATCAACTGCCCGCCCGATCGTTTTGTTGCGCCGCAAACCCGAATCAAACATCGCCAAAGAAGTTGCGCCGAATCAGGATTGGATCGGCGTTATGCTCCCCTACACTCCTCTGCACTACCTACTGTTTGCTGACATCGTCCGCGTAGGGGATAGCTATTCACTGTTCACTGCCCTTGTCATGACCAGTGGAAACCTAAGCGAAGAACCCATTGCAATTGATAACGAAGATGCTCGCGAGCGGCTTTCAAAATTAGCCGACGCATTCTTGATGCACAACCGTGATATTCATGTGAGATGCGACGACTCAGTGGCGCGAGCATTTACGGATTACGAATTAAGCGACACGCAACATGCAATACGAAACACGTATCCCATCCGTCGTTCTCGTGGTTATTCTCCATTCCCCGTCAAACTTCCCTGGGATGTTCCGCCTCTTCTTGCGGCTGGCTCTGAATTAAAAAACACATTTTGTATCACGAATAAGAACTACGCTTTTCTCAGTCATCACATTGGTGATATGGAAAATTATGAAACTTTGAAATCTTTCGAGCAAGGCGTGGAATATTTCGAGAAATTATTCCGTGTGAAGCCTGAGGCGCTTGCGTGTGACATGCACCCGAATTATTTAGCGACACGATATGCGCTGGAGCGGGCTGAACGCGAAAACATTCCAACCTTCAGTGTTCAACATCATCATGCGCATATCGCTGCTTGCATGGCTGAGCATGGGCTGGATGGTTCACATCCTGTGATTGGTATTGCATTTGACGGCACAGGTTATGGCGACGACGGTACGATTTGGGGTGGGGAAATTTTAATTGCAGATTACAAGTCGTATCAACGCGCCGCACATTTGGAATACTTCCCTTTGCCTGGCGGGGACGCAGCCATCAAGAGACCTGCCCGCACTGCGCTGGCTTTGCTTTGGTCACTGGGACTGGATTGGGATGAACGGCTTGCCCCTGTGGCGGAGTTCTGCGCTGAAGATCAAGTCACATTACGCGCGCAGTTGGAAAAGAAGATCAACGCGCTGATGACTTCGTCAATGGGGAGGTTGTTCGATGCGGCGGCGGCGTTGGCGGGCGTTCGGCAAATGGTCAACTACGAGGGGCAGGCGGCGATTGAGTTCGAGGCGTTGGCGGATCCGACTGAGGCTGGGAAATATTCCCTGTCGCTGAATCAGACTCAAGGTGGAGTCAGAAGCGGAATCCGGTCGCTTGTAAAAGATGTGCTGACAGGTGTCCCCACCCCAATAATTTCGGCGCGTTTCCATAATGGCTTAGCTGAGGCAGCGCGCGTAGCCGCACTTGAGATTAAGCGAAAAACAGGAATTAGCAAAATGATTTTATCGGGCGGGGTCTGGCAGAACATTACCTTGCTTAGACGTACTTTGTCACTTTTACGGAATGAAGGTTTTGTTGTGTACATCCATCGTGAAGTGCCGACCAATGATGGCGGCCTGTCGCTTGGGCAGGCGGTCATCGCAGCAATGAGAATGAGAGGTTGATATGTGTTTAGCTGTGCCAGGAAAGATTGTTGAGATTTACGAAGCGGATGGACTGAAAATGGCGAAGGTGGATTTCGGCGGAGTTTTCCGCGAGACCTGTCTGGAGTATGTGCCTGAGGCGAAGGCGGGAGAGTATTGCGTAATTCACGTTGGATTTGCGATCAGTTTGATGAACGAATCCGAGGCGATGGAAACGCTCGACCTGCTCAGGCAGATTGATAATTTTGACGAAGAGATTGGACCGGGATGATGTCATTGCGAGCGCACTTCGCGAAGCAATCTCCAATTAAGCGGAGATTGCCCCATCGGGGTCGGGAAGTGCGCCCTCCTCGCAATGACATGAGGTGTTTATGAAATACGTTACTGAATATCGCGATGCAAATTTGGTGAAAGGCGTGATCGAAGAGATTCGACGCACCGTAACGCGCCCGTGGACGTTAATGGAAATCTGCGGCGGTCAGACGCATGCCATTGTCCGTCATGGCATTGACCAACTGCTCCCGCCCGAAATTGAATTGGTGCATGGACCGGGCTGTCCTGTGTGTGTGACGCCGCTGGAGTTGATAGACAAAGCATTGACGATTGCGGCACAGCCCGATGTGATCTTCTGTTCGTATGGCGACATGTTGCGTGTGCCAGGTTCTGGGCGTGATCTATTTTCGGTCAAGGCTCAGGGTGGGGATGTCCGCGTGGTTTATTCGCCATTGGATGCGGTAAAGCTTGCACAGCAAAACCCCGATAAGCAAGTGGTCTTTTTTGCAATTGGATTCGAAACGACCGCGCCTCCCAATGTGATGAGCGTATTGCAGGCGCAGAGACTTGGGCTCGCGAATTATTCCATCCTGGTTTCGCATGTCTGTGTGCCGCCTGCGATTCATGCGATACTCGGTTCGCTGTCGAATCGTGTGCAGGGCTTCTTGCTGGCGGGGCATGTCTGCGCGGTGATGGGATATCACGAATACCCGGAGATTGCCGAAAAATACAAAGTGCCGATGGCGGTGACTGGCTTCGAGCCGCTCGATATTGTGCAAGGCATTCTCGATACTGTGCGCATGCTCGAAGCAGGCAAAGCGGAGGTTTTTAATTCATATTCACGTGCGGTTACATTTGAAGGGAACATCCCGGCTCAAAAATCCATTGCACAGGTTTTTGAATTGCTGGATCGCAAATGGCGCGGCATTGGGACAATTCCACAAAGCGGCTGGGGGCTGCGCCCTGAGTTTGATTCGTTCAATGCTGAAAAACGCTTTGACGTTCATGCCATTCAAACAGAAGAATCGCCGTTGTGCATTGCAGGTCTAATTTTGCAGGGGCTCAAGAAACCGCACGATTGCTCGGCGTTTGGAAGTGTTTGCTCGCCTGAAAATCCACTGGGTGCGACAATGGTTTCCTCCGAGGGTGCGTGTGCGGCGTATTATAAATATGGAAGATGAATCGGAGAATCGGAGTCCGCAAGTTATACTTGCGGATTGTTCAGAATATAATTCATATAGACAGTCCCGAAGTAGAACTTCTGGACTCCGCGACGGAGCATAAAAATGGACGATGTTTACAAGTCACATTTAAGTACACCTCCACATTGGTTTGTTTCTAATGCCATTTATATTGTTACAGGCGCTACTCTTTATAAAAGGCCGCTTTTAGACTCTGATCCCAAGCGAGCTAATTTTTGCGAAACACTCATTGAACGGGCGGGTATTCTAGGCTGGTCACTGGAAGCCTGGGTCGTGATGTCAAACCATTATCATTTTGTTGGCAGAAGTCCAGAAGATGCGCTTTCTTTGAAAGCATTGATTCAAGGGGTTCATTCGATTAATGCGAAATTTATAAACCGAATTGATGAAACGCCGGGGCGGAGAGTTTGGTATAACTATTGGGATACTTGTATTAAAAATGAAACTTCGTATTACGCTCGGATGCTTTATGTCATGATAAACCCTCTAAAGCACGGGCTGGTTCAGAATCCAGAAGATTATCCGTTTTCAAGTTGCAAATATTTTCTTGAGAATTCGGAGCCAGAATTTCAGAAAATGGTCTTTTCCTGTACCGAAGACGCGCAAGTGGAAGATGATTATTAGCAGAAATTGGAGTCCGCAAGTTCTACTTGCGGATTGCGCAAAAATGTCCCGAAGTAGAACTTCGGGACTCCGGAAGGTAAATTATGTCTGAAACTCCAGTTAACATCGAAGGCGCAGTCTGCGCGCCGCCATTAACTCACAACGAACAAATCGTCATGGGACATGGCGCAGGCGGACGCATGAGTCACCAGTTGATTCAAAAAGCGTTCCTGTCTGCATTTGATAATCCCGCTTTGCGGGCAGGCGATGACGCGGCACGGCTTGAATCGGATCTGCACCACACGTCGAATCTCGCCATCAGCACTGACGCGCATGTTGTCACGCCGTTGTTTTTTCCTGGCGGAGATATTGGTCGTCTGGCGGTGTGCGGCACAGTAAATGATGTGGCGATGTTGGGCGCAAAGCCGTTGTATTTAACTGCGGGATTTATTCTGGAAGAAGGTTTGCCGATGGAAACACTTCGGCGCGTGGTTGCTTCAATGAAAGCTGCGGCTGAGGAAGCCGGCGTACAAATTGTGGCGGGAGATACCAAGGTTGTACAAAAAGGTAAAGCAGATGGCCTATACATCACAACGGCAGGTGTCGGTGTGGTGCGAGCTGACGTCAGCATTGGCGGAGCGCAGGCTAAATTTGGTGATGTCATCATCCTCTCTGGTTCGATTGGCGATCATGGTATTGCCGTCCTCGGCGCGCGTGGTGAATTGGGATTTCAGTCCACCATTCAAAGCGACGTGGCTCCGCTCAATCATTTGATTGATGCGATGCTCGATGCGAGCAATAATATTCATGTTCTACGCGATCCCACACGCGGCGGATTGGCGACCACGTTGAACGAAATTGCGACTCAATCTAATGTTGGTATTTTACTGGATGAAAAAACGATTCCCGTCCACCCCGAAGTTGGTGCGGCTTGCGAGATGCTTGGATTCGACCCGTTATACATCGCCAACGAAGGCAAGCTGGTGACGATGGTCGCGCGTGAAGATGCGGAATCTGTTTTGCAAATTATGCGCGCCACACGTTATGGCGAGGATGCAGTCATCATTGGCGAAGTCACCGCCGAGCCGCATGGACGTGTTCTGCTGAAGACTGCCCTCGGGAGTACGCGTGTGGTGGATATGCTGGCGGGTGAAATGCTGCCACGGATTTGTTGAGCCTTGTGTGCATGAATAAAAAATACGGCTGTTCATCTTTTGAGTGTTGGAATCTTTTTCCATTGCACATGGAATTTCTGCTAGTAGGCTGGCTCATCCAACTGGCGATGGGCGTTGCCTTCTGGATCATTCCACGCTTCAGCAGCGGTTCTTCACACGGACCTTTGGGGCTGGTCTGGCTTTCGTTTGCCTTGCTCAACACTGGAATTTTAATCACCGTACTTCAATCCTGGTTTCCCGTTGCCGTTTTGATAGGGCGAATTGCCGAGGTCGTTGCAGGGATTCTGTTTGTCGCTGGTTCCTGGCGGCGTATCAAACCGCATGGAGTGATGCAGCAACATCGGATGCAACACAAAATATGAGCGGAAGTACTGGGCGTGGAATTTGTGTGCAGTCAGATACAATACAATGAATACGCCAGTAAATTGGTGGCGTTCCCCAATGCTCATCTTAAGGTGACTCAGTTAGGTCTGTTGGGTCGCCCTGTTCCGATCTCATGTCACCACATCGAACTGGCGGATTACATCCACCCTCGGGGGAGGATATTTCTCTGGATACCAAAAACACCGGCGTAGGCAGGTCACTAAGCATTTATTGTGGATGATATTGATGCGGAGTTCAATCGACTCAAGGGGTTGGGGTTAAGTTCAAAGCTAATTAACTCATCGCAATCGAAGCCGATGTAATCTTGAAATCGTTGCAACCACCGCCATAATAAACCCGTGACCTTAGAAAAAATGTATTTACACCTGCAATCTAACCTGCCAAGCGGGGTATGTATCATGTATATGGATATAAATTTCGTTTACGAACGTAGGCGGCAGTAACAAACCACCTTTGGACAATTTCAAATAAAAACCACAAGCGGCAAGGAATTCCCTGCCGCTTGTGGTTCACGCACTTCACTATCTTTTCGTTCAGGGGATATTCTTCTATAACAGTTGATCCAACAGATCTATCAGCTCCGGATCCCCTCCGGCAGGGGGAATCCAGTCTACTTGCACGACTTCGACATGTTGCTCCTCAAGACTCTCGGCGAATTTCTTCAAGCCCAGATTGATCACAACGATTGGTTTTTGCAGGAGTTCAATGATTTTGGATTCCATGAGCCTTCTCATCTCAACAATTCACAACAAAAGGACGCGGTTTTGGCATTGCTCTGAAAAACGATAACGCCCGCTTCTTTGAGCAACTTGATCTGCAGATTCAAATCCTGCGGGTCGCCATCCGTGCCGCAAATGGAAGCAACGACAGTTAAATTTCCGCCGCGTTTTTGGGCGGTCTGTTTTGCGCCAATGATCGCGTCCAACAACTCGCCGACAGGATCCATCGAGGCGTTGTAGCCGAGGATGAAGTCGAGGAGCAGGACGGCAGTTTGCGGGTCGCGTGCTTCGGTCAGGATGCGCTGTTTGCGTAACGTCCCATCAATCATCGGGTGCGGCCTGCCAAGCGTATATTCGTCGGAGCCCATATCCACAATCGTATGCTCCACACTGTGATCAGAATCATGAAGCTTGTCTTTTGCCTCGAGTGGCGCATTGGAATGGATGACGATCCCAGCGTCCCGGAAAATCTGCTGGGACTGATAACAGAATGTGCCTCCCGCAAATACACCGCGCACATATTTTTGTTCAGAATGCCACAAGGCTTTTTCGCGTGATGTCCATGCCAGTTCTTCGGGTGTAAATTCGGCTTTTTCAATAACAGATTCTCCACCAGCCAGGTTGATGGAAAACTGGACCGCCCTGTCAATCGTGAATGCGCGTTGGAAATTTACATTCGCTTCGTGCGATCCAGCGCGCGTGCCCAGGAAACATCCGATGACGGGTTTCGTGCAAGTCTGCTTCGAAAGACGCGCCAACGTTTTTGCGCCGGGCGGCTTCGAGATGATGGCAATGACCTTCGTAGCAGAATCCGCTTCCAGCGCGTCAAGAGCCGCAAGAGTTGTGAGTCCGCCGATTGAGTCGGATAGGTCATGCCCGCCCGTGCCGATGGCATGCGAGATGCCAAATCCCGCGTTGTGAACCTGACTGGTAAATTCCTGGAGACCTGTTCCCGCCGCGCCAATTGCCCCGATTTGACCTTTGCGGACAACGTTCGCGAACCCGATGCCCACGCCTCCGATCAGACTCGTGCCGCAGTCTGGTCCCATGACGAGAAGTTTTTTCTCCGCCGCAAACTGTTTCAACTCGAGTTCGTCTTCAATAGAAACATTGTCGCTGAACAGAAATACATTCAATCCCGCTTCGAGGCTTTGCGCGCTTCACGCGCCGCATACTCCCCAGGGACGGATATCACCACGAGATTGGCATGGGGCTTCTGCGCCAAGCCATCTTCAAAAGAGTGCGGATTGGACGTATTCGCAACCTGCACACCGCCAAGCAGATATTCATCGAGTTTGCCCAACACATCGTTAACGGTCTGTGACGTATCCGCAATGACCACGACAATCAAATCGTTGGGCTGGGCGGAGTCAATCTGTGCGTCGTGAATGCCGATGTCAGCGAGAAGTCCCTTGTTGGTTTCGCTGCCCATCAAGACTGCATTTTGCTGGACGCCGCTCACATCCGAGATGCGTTTGCTGATCCCCATCAGAAACACGGAGTCATAATATTGGTTCTTGCGAATGACAAAGCCAGATGGCATGAGAAATCCTTTGTGGGGAGTGTGTCGCACCATGTTAAACGGGGGATTTTCCAGCGAAAACGATCTCCGCTTAACTGCGTTCTGCTCAAAGTGTGGTGCGACACACCCTCGGCTAGGCGCTGTATCTTTTTCCGAAGGCAATCAACGCCTTCTTGAAACATTCCGCAGGGGCACGCAGGAGACCCGCGCCGATCTTGGGATAGCCAGAGTCTTTGTGCGCGATGGCGGTGTCAATGATCGGTGTGATGTTGTTTTGCACCACCAGACGGATGTCAATGCCAATGGGCGCGCCCGCGAAGCCGAGGATGGGCATTCGATAGTTGGGATGAACGCCCACCGTGATCTTCCCCATCTCGCGGGAATAATTCAACGCTTCTTCGGGCGTGCCGCCAACGAGACTGAGAATCCCTGGCGCGCCGCCGATGACGAAGCCGCCCCAGCCGACAGTTTCGGTAATGGCGGAGTCGCCCATGTCCAAGCCCGCGTCTTCGACAGAGTAGCCAGGCATGTACAGTCCGTTCACGACAGGCGCGGGAGCCGTGAACCACTCGTCGCCGAGTCCGCTGACGCGGATGCCGAACTCCACTCCGTTGCGGCACATGGCTGTGACGACTGTGCTGTATTCGATGTCGCACGCAGGATCGGCAATTGCTTTCCCTGCCGCCATCGCCAGCCCCAAGAAGATCAACTCGTGGTTGGTGATGTATTTGAGCGTGCCGATTACTGAGCCTTTGTTTTCATATTCCGTTTGAGCGATGGCAACAGCCATCGCATTGGCAAACAAACTCGATGAGGCGGTGTGACGGTTATGCAATTCATCGCCCATTTGAAGCGCCTTGGCGATGATCGGTTTCAAATCCAAGCCGCCGATGGTGTGCAACGCCTTTCTCAAAGTTGGCGCCCACACATCACGCCACATGCGAAGACCTTGTATTGCCTGCTCACTGTAATCGCCAAATTGCTGGTTGCCTTCCACCTGGCGGCAGAAGGCGCGGTTGCCAAAGGCTTTGTTCTCCACAACCCACAGCGGCAGGGATGGCGAAATCGTCCCCGCCATTGGACCGACGTTCTGATGATGGTGGTTCGGTTCAAGATGGATCTCACCTTTATCGAGTATGTTTCTGGCTTCGTCGGGAGTCTTCGCCCAGCCTTCGTAGATGACCATGCCGATGATCGCGCCCTGCATTGCACCGCACATGCGGTTCCACTCAATTGGCGGACCGGCGTGGGTGATCATTTTGTCCTTCATGCCAAGGATGACTTCGCGCGCGGGCGCGATATCCACGAGGACGGGTTCGCCGAGGGTGAGGCGACGCGCGGCTTCCTCGTTGGCTTTTTCGATCTTTTGTTTGATGTCCATGTTGATTCCTTTCGGTGCTTCCGCCATTGCGAGGAGCGTTCGCCGCGACGAAGCAATCTCCTTTTTAATGGTGTTGGGGATTGCTTTGCCGTCTGGTCTCGATACGCCGCTTCGCGGCTACTCGACCAGCGGCTCACAATGACGGGGTGGCAATGAGTAATCCCGCCAACATTCCTGTGAGCAAATCCCACCCAGTGGAGTGACCGATTCGGGTCAATTGCGAAACGGACGGGGAAATGTTTTCGAACGATTCGCTGATGAGAATGCCATTGAGGATGTAATGCAATGGCTCGATGGCGTGTCCGCTGGCGTGGTCTTTCAACAAGGCAAAACTGATTGGATGAGTGCGCGAACGATACGATTCGATTGGAATCCTGTAATTGGTGAAATCCAAAGCGGGGTACGCATTTTGGAGATGATGAATGGCAAAGGACAAGCCGCCGAGGAAATCATCACCAGACGGAGTAAGACCTGCGCCCAGCCCAATGATTTTGTCTGCAAGTTCAGGGAGACGGGAGGGTTGATGTTCGAGACAGACGCGTGCTGCATCCAACACCAGAGGATGGGAGAATTGGAGAATTGGGTCAGTGAATCCCGATGAGGGTTCGGGTGATTCATTTTTAGAGAGAGAGATAATCTGCGGGATGAAATGTCCAAAGCCTTTGGCTTGGGGTGTATCCAGGTGCGAAAATAAGGAATCAACGCTCGGGGGGAGCAGTGTAATTTCGAGAATTTGATCCGCGCGCGGGGCAGCCCATAGGGGATAATCGCAAATCTCGAGGAGGGAATCAGGATCAATTATCAGATGATGATTCTGCACATGAAACCGTGACCCAGCCAAAAGTTCAGGAAGAGGCGCTGTCCTGAGCCTGTCGAAGGGCGTAGAGACTTGAGCGCAGCGTCGGTGCATGGGGACGTCGCCTGCCGTGATCCAGAAAAGTTCATCCGTCTCGGTCAAGAGATAGATCGCTTTCGAGAAGACCGCAAGAACTTTCCCGCGCTGACCATTTGCAATGCAGTCGCGGGCGGTCGTTCCGAGTTGAGTGAAGGCGGATACTGGTTTCATGGCGGGTTGGGCATCGGCGGAAATTTCCGCCGATGCCCGTTGAAAGTGAAATTTTTACTTCGGGCTGCCGATCACGCCTTCGACAAACCAGTCCACCGAACCCATGAGGTCGTCGGTGAGGGTTTCGCCTTCCGCGACCTTGATGTTTCCATCCTGATCCTTGATGGGTCCCGCGAAGACCACGATCTTGCCTGCCTCAATATCCGCTTCCGTTTGCATGACAAGGTCCTGCACTTCCTGCGGAACTTTGGGTCCGAACGGCGCGATTGCCATACAGCCATCGGCGATGCCGCAGCGCAGGAAGATCGGTTCCCAGGTGCCGTCGAGGACAGTGGAGGTGAGCCAGGTCAGCTTGCCGCCGAGGGTGTAGCCCGTGCCGCTGATCCAGTATTCGGGGGCGAACTGCTGCGCCGCCAATGACTGGAAGCCGATGGAATACACGCCACGCGACTCAGCGGTGGAGATGATGGTGGAGGGTGAATCCACGTGCATCGTGATCACGTCCACGTCCTGGTTGATGAGCGAGTTGGTGGTGTCGGCTTCTTTGGCGCGGTCACCCCAACTAAAGGTGTACGCCACGATGGTTTCAACATCGGGATTGACCGATTTCGCACCTCGCGTAAAGGCGTTGATAAAGGTCAACGTCCAGCCGAGCGGGAAGGCGGCAACGAAACCGAGTCTGTTGCTCGTGGTCATCTTGCCCGCTGCAACGCCCATCAGGTACCAGCCATCCGGCGGGGCGCCGAAGAAGTTGGCAAAGTTCGGGCCCATCTCCCAGCCGCCCGCGTGTTCGAAGATCACGTCGGGGTACTTATTCGACAGTTCCAGCGCGGGATACTGGTGGTTGAAGGCGGTGGCGATGATCATCTTCGCGCCCTGGCTGATCATGTTCTCCATGGTGGAGGTGGCGCCCGCTTCGTCTGGCACGTTTTCGGCTTCGATGATCTGGACGCATTCGATGTTGTCCTTGATCGCCATCACGGCTTCGTGCATGGCTTGATTGTATCCCGCGTCGGTGATGGGACCGCCGTACAGCGCGCCGATGAGCAGACACTGACCCGCTTCGGTCGGGACTTCGGTGGGGACCTCCGTCGCGGGCGGCTCAGTCGCGACGACGGGCGGTTCCGTCGGGACGGCAGTCGTTTGTCCGCACGCGCTGAGCAACAGCGCGGCGAGGACGAGGACGTAAAACAGTTTCTTGTTCATCTTCTACTCCTTTTGAATTTTCCCTCACCCCTGCCCCTCTCCCAACGGGAGAGAGGGTGGAGGTGGGGGCTAAACAACTTATTCCGTTCCGTGATAGACGCACCCAAGGCTGGCGGGAGCGGACTGTCTGCGGTTGCCGCCCCAGGCGATGAGCACGAGAATGGTCAAAACGTACGGGATGGTGTCCAGCAGGAACGGCGAGACCTGAACACCGCTGGATTGGAGCAGGAGTTGAAACGCGACCGCGCCGCTGAAAACCAGCGCGCCGACGATGGCACGCATAGGATGCCATCGTGAAAAGATCACCAGCGCCACAGCGATGAAGCCGCGCCCGGCAGTCATGTACTCGGTCCAATTCATGGTGTAGGCGATGGAGAGATGCGCGGCGCCGAGTCCGGCAAGCAATCCGCTGAGGAAAAGCGCCTGGTAGCGGATCAGGCGCGGGTCCCGCCCCGAAGCGAAAGCGGTATCCGCATTTTCTCCGACGGCGCGCAAGCCAAGTCCCCAGCGTGTGCGGAAAAGAATCCACCAGACCAGGATCGCCGTCGGAATCGAGAGGTGGATGAGAATGTCAAAACTAAAAAGGGAGGTGTACAATTGCGGCAGGCCGGAAGTACCGGGCAGTGGAATTCTGGGCAGACCGTTGATGCGCGCGCCGACGTAGGGCTTGCCGATCAACGCGCTCAAGCCGAAGCCGAAGAACATCAACGCCAGACCGCTGGCAAGTTGATTTGCCTTGCGATGGATGACGAGATAACCGAGGATCATGTTCGTCAAACCGCCGATCAGCGCCGCCGCCAGCAAGCCCAGAAAGGGGTTGCCCGTGATGACGGTGACGGCGAATCCCGACGACGCGCTGACCAGCAGGACGCCTTCGAGACCGAGATTGACGATACCCGATCGCTGGCCGATCACTTCACCGAGTGTGGTGTAGAGAAGCGACGTACCTGAAAAAATGGCGCTGGATAGAACTCCGAGAATAGATAGCAGGCTCATGCTTTTTTCCCTTCAAAGAATCTGGGGCTGGCAAGCACCACGAACAACGCCAACGCCAGCAGGATGTTGATGACCGCGTAGGGCAAGCCTTGAGTCAGTTGCAGGAGGTTGCCGCCTGTGGTGATGACCGCGACCACGAAGGACATCAGGAAAATGCCGATAGGATCGCCGCCAGCCAGCCAGCAGATGAGAAATCCCATGAAACCAAGTCCCATCGAGAAGTTCAGCAGGAGCACGCCGTAGAAACCTGAGACCTGTGCCATGCCTGCCAGTCCGGCGATGGCGCCGCCGATGCACATGACCGTTACGAGATAACCTTTAAGTGGAATCCCATTGCGGCGTGCGGCTTGGGCGTTTCCGCCGATGGCGCGCATTTCCAAACCCCAGCGCGTGTATTTCATGATGAACCAGAATAAGGCGAGCAAAACCAAAGCGAACACAAATCCGAGATGAACGCGCGTGTCGAAGAATGTTGGAAGTCGCGCCGCGGAAACAAAGTTGTCTGTCTTGACCGTATCCATCGGCGAATGCCAGAATCCGAAGATGAGGAAACCGACGATCTTGGGCGCGATGGAATTCATCAGCAAGGTTGCGATGGTTTCGTTAACCAGCCCGATGGATTTGAGATAGCCGGGGACGAACGCCCACAACGCGCCGCCGATCATGCCGAGCAGGGTCATCAACGGAAGCAGAATCCATGCGGGCTTGTTTTGAAAGGCGAGCGCACCCCAGGTGGCGAACGCCGCGCCGATGTACACTTGCCCCTCGCCGCCGACGTTGATCAGTCCAACGCGCGCGGGCAGCGCAACCGCCAGCGCAGTGAGCAACATTGGGATCATCGCGAGCAGGACCTCGGAAAATCCGTACGTACTGCCGAGTGTGGCGCTGAAAATATCCCGATACGATTGAATCGGGTCTTTGCCTGTCACCAGCAAGATGATCCCAAAGAGCAACAGCGCGAGCAGAATCATCAGCAGGTAGCGGATGAGGTTGTTTACCAGTGGATTGGATAATGAAACGCGCGGAAATGTTTTAGCCGTTTGCGACATGTTCCACCTTCGAGCCAGTCATCAGATGACCTACCTGGTAAATATCCGTTTCGGGCGGTTTGAATTCACCCACGATCCTGCCGCCGTACAACACGAGCAATCTATCACTGAGGGTGAATAACTCCTCCAAATCTTCGGAGACGAGCAACACGCCTGCGCCGCCCTCTCGCGCCTGGATCAACGCCTGGCGCGCGGCAAGCGCGCTTTGCACGTCCAGCCCGCGAGTCAGATACGAAGCGACAATCAGACGCGGATCGTGAGTCATTTCGCGCAAAATCACCATGCGCTGTAAATTCCCGCCAGAAAGCGATTTGGCAATCGTATAAAAATTGACGGGAAATTCGAGTCTCTTCGCGGTTTGTTGGATATCCGCTTTGACCACTCCCCAATCCATCGCGAAACCGCCATTGCGCGCATAACGCCAGGTCTGGGTCAATGCCATGTTTTCCAGCACGGTCATGAACGGGACGGACGCCATCGCCAGCGGATTCTCAGGGATGAAACTGACTCCGTTCTTTCGCATCGCGCCTACGGGACGGTTGGTGAGGTTTTTTCCAAAAAGATATTTCTCTCCCCTGACGCAGAGTTCCATTCCCAGCACAACATCGCATAGTTCTTTCTGTCCGTTGCCTGAGACTCCCGCAACGCCGACGATTTCGCCTGGACGAATTTGCAGGTTAATTCCTTTGAGACTCATTCCCGCACCCTCCACATAAGTCTCGACGCCGCGTAATTCCAGCACGGGTGTTGACATTTCGTCGCGTTTGGGTTCGGCGATCTTCAACCCCGAAAGTTCCTTCTCGAACATCAACGCCACCAGTTTTTCTTCGGTGGCTTCGGCGCGGAGAAGCGACCCCGCCACGCGTCCGCCGCGCAGGACGGTGATGCGGTCCGCGCATTCCAGCACTTCCTTCAACTTGTGGGTGATGAGGACGATGGCGTAACCGTCCTTGCGAAGATTATCCAAAACCCCGAACAAGGCTTCGACCTCATGCGGAGCCAGCACGCGCGTCGGCTCGTCCAATATCAAGAGGCGCGCATTCGAAAGCAATAACTTTAGGATCTCCACCTTCTGTTGTTCGCCGATGGACAGTTGCGAGACCAGCGCGCGCGGGTTGACCTCCAAACCATATTGCTTCGAGACTTCGTTGATGCGCTCGTCAATTTCCTGCGGTTTCAGCACCGCCTTTAAATCCGGCAGGAACAGTGCGATGTTCTCTGCCACACTAAAGGCGGGAATCAAATTGAGGTCCTGGAAGACCATTCCGATGCGGTACTCGTGAGCGTCACGCGGCGAGCGGATCGTTATCGATTTCCCGTTCAACTGAATCTCACCCGCGTCCGCACGGTAAAAACCGAACAGGATTTTCATCAATGTGCTTTTCCCCGCACCGTTTTCCCCAAGCAGGGCATGGATTTCGGAACCGAAAATATCGAGGTCAATGTGATCGTTTGCCAGTGTCATCGGAAAACGCTTCGTGACACCGCGCAGCGCGATCATGGGAGTTTGGTTTTGTGGATTGGGCATGAACATCCTTCCGATAAACGGGAAGATAGAAACAGCGCAGGTTATTTCTGTATGCCCATGATATGGGACAGCCTGAATTTTTATAAGCGTAGAAAGCGGGGATTTTTCGTTCCGTATCTAATACGCAAACCGACCTCAGTATTTTGTACTGAGGTCGGTGAGGGGCAGCGAATGCTCTTGAAGTGTTACTGCGCGTCTTTAGATTTTGTCACATATGTTGCTTTCTTCTGCAACAAAGTGGGCTGAACAACAAAATCAATTGGGTCTGGGGTTTTCTCTTTTGGCTTGTGACCATTCCCGTTTGCTCTTATCAACTTCTTTTCTGTTGAGGTTAACTGCGGCGGGAACAATTGCGCGGCGTCAACATCTCGAATACTCTGTAGCTTTCCAATATAGTACGAGACATAAAAGCCGTTGTATAAAGAAGGTTCAACTTTTACCAGTTTGTCTTCCGCGATTTTCTTGTACATTGGGTCAAGTTCAAGTCCAATGTAATGCCTGCCCAACGCTTTCGCGGCAATGGCTGTAGTGCCAGTTCCCAAGAATGGATCCAAAACAACATCGCCAGGATCTGTACTCATCAAAACAATACGTTCCAATAGGCGAATTGGAAGTTGACAGGGATGTTCGTCGCGCCTTACATTGTGCCTGATACGGTGAATGTCTGTCCAAACATCACTGACTAATGCGCCGAAGGGGTGCATTTGATCCTTCTTACCGCCGTAGTCCTTCAAATAACTATCGCATACACGGCATTTTCTATGAGGCGCTCGAATCTCGTAGAATTTGAAATCCTTTGGTTGTTTGGTATAAAACAAAACGCCATAATGGGCTGGTAAAAGGGTCTTGCCTAATGGGTTACTCATTGCGTCCCATGCGATCCAGTGGCGAAAATAGGCGGTCTCATTCAGAATAGCCGCATAGTAAGTTAACCACTTCGGGATGTTATGAACAAAAATCGAGCCGGTGGGTTTCGTGACTCTAACTAATTCGTCGAGCCACAATTTACACCATGCAAGATACTCTTCATCAGCACGTTGGTCTTTATAGGAAGTGTATTTCTTTTCGAGGTTAAATGGAGGATCGGCAAAGCACATGTCCACACTATCCGATTCAATGTTGGACAGGCTTTCGAGACAATCGCCCAATGTAACTTTATCGAGATACTTTTTTATCATGGCAATACCTGTAATTCACAATCTACTTCTTGAAAAATTTCTTTGGGATATGATTCAAAACAATTGGCTCAAGTTGGTCAAGCGTTTGCATGTTAAGACAGTAGTGACAGCCTTCATGTATCTTACGCAAATCAGAACGACGAGCAAGCCAGCCTGCTCCATCTACGACATTGACGAACACCCTTTGGTTGTTTGGGTAGCGAACATTCTCGCCAACTATTTTTTGATACATGGCTTGTTGCTCATTGGCTCTGGTTGTCTGATTGCTTGAAGTGGTTTCCATGTACGAAACCATTACCATGACATAAGGCTCTTCAAGGGAAGGGATTGCATGGTCAATCTCCTTCCCGACCAGTTTTACTTGTCCATGTGCGTGTGTAACGCCAAACTTTTTCTGTACCTTATCAAGAATACCACTAACCTGACGTTCAACAAATGCACCCTTTTGGTCAGTATATTCACCTGCCAGTTTCTTTCGGACGATATTTCCAATCACATTTTGGTCACGAATGATTTCAGACCAATTTGCTGGAAGTGAAAGTTGGTCAAGGTAAAAGTCTGCAACTTGTTCTGTCAAAAGTCTGCTGTCTCTGCCTTCTAAAAATAAACGAGCGATTTGTTCGGCAAAAGCATCGTCCTTCTTGATTTTTTCATAAATTCTTGGCGCACTCCATTCGGGTCCGAAATCTTGTGCCGCGAATCTTTGCGCTGTGATGATTCTCAAAAACTTTTCCTGGGAGAGATTCGTTAGGGCAAGCAAAACTCCCAAGAAGTTTTCATCTTTTTGCAAAAACTGCTTCAGGTTTTGGGCGGGGTCTGCGCTGGACTCGAAATGCAAAAGTTCTGAAACAATGCCGCTCACTCGCTCGCGCATCAATTGTTCAAGTTCAGGAATCCTCAGCAAGGGCATACAAGTTCGGATGAAATCTTCAAATGATGGTTTTGCGACAGCCATTGCCATAAAAAGTGTCTTCTTTTTTGATTATATCAATTTTATTCAATTTTGGCACATATGTTCGATATGATTTTCAACGCAGAATCATCCACCTGTAGCCTCTTGGACAAATACCTTTGCTATCGGGAAAACGGCTTTACTCAATCAACCCATGCTCGCGCGCATACCTCACCAGTTCCACGCGGCTTTGCAGACCAAGTTTCCCGCATAAATTAGCGCGGTGGCTTTCCGCCGTGCGGATGCTGATATTCAACTCTTCACCGATCTGCTTATTGGTATAACCCTGTACGATCAGTTTGAGCACTTCGATCTCGCGCGGTGTCAGTGTTTCGGCAGATTTTGGTGCCGCGATAACGGCGGGTACTTCATCCTTTAAGAGCAGGCGAAGCATGGAGGGATCAACGTACAGGTCGCCGCGCAGGATGGTGCGGATGGCGGAAATCAACTCGGTCTCGGCGGCATGCTTCAAGATATAGCCGCCTGCCCCAGCTCTGAGCGCCTCTTTCAACAACGCCTGATCTTCATGAATGGTCAGGATTAAGATATGCAGGGAGGGAAACTGCGGTTTGATTCTCCTTGTGATCGAAATCCCATCCAGGTCGGGCATGCTGATATCGAGCACCAGCACGTCAGGCTGAGTCTTCGCGACCAGATCAAGCGTTTCGTATCCGCCCGTTGCTTCGCCGACCAGTTCCATCGTGGTTTCGGTATGGATCAGCACGCGCAATCCCGCACGGACAATGGCGTGGTCGTCTGCGATCAAAACCCTAATCATTGCAAGGCACCTCCACTTTGACCGTTGTCCCTTTTCCGGGCGAACTCTCGATGGTGAACGTCCCGCCCAGCATCTCGACCCGTTCCCTCATGCCGAACAATCCGATCTGATCTTCCGCCATCGCTGAAGCGGGAATGAAACCGACGCCATCGTCCTCAACAATTACACTCAAACATTTCGTCGTCCGGCTCAGCAATACGTCCACGCGCGTGGCTTTGGCGTGGAGCATCACATTCGTAAGCGATTCTTGAACGATGCGAAATAATGCGGTCTCTATTTCGATGGGCAGCCGTTTATCGTTAATACCCACCGTTTCGAACTCGATCTTTACATTATTCTGGCGGCTGAATTCCTGGATGAATTGTCCGAGCGCTGTCACGAGTCCAAGATGATCGAGACTCGCAGGTCGAAGGTTGACCGCAAGGCGATGCAGGTTTTCCTGGATCATATTGGCGGTTCGTTTCAACTCGGCGGCGCGCACATGGATCGCGGCGGGATCGTTTGCATCGCGTTCAAGCAGTCCGAGCTGAACTGTCAACGCGGCGAGCAGTTGTCCTGATTCGTCGTGCAATTCGCGGGAAAGATGGAGGCGCTCCTCCTCCTGCGCCTTTATCAAACGCTGAGAGAGAGCGTGCAACTGGCGATTGGTCATCCGCACCTCGTCTAACAGCCACGCGTTTTGAATCGCGACAGCCGCCAGATTGACAAAAGACTGGATCAGAATTCGCTTGTCTTCCGAAAAGAAATCCCTGCGCTTGCTGAGCATCTTCAGCGCGCCGATGGGCTGATTGCTGAACGTCAGCGGAAACGCCGCATACGTCTGATAGGTCGCGTCCATCCCATCGGAAACGCTGTCCATCATTTCAATAAAAACGCCCTGCAATTGGGATTGCGGCTCGCGTTCCCACTTCTTTTTTTGGATGACCACCGCCTCGACGGGCATCCCGTGGACGGCGGACGTACGCGGCTCGCCACCCTCGCGGCAGGGCGCGTCGATCCAAGCAACGTCCAAGCCCAAACGCGTCACCGCCAAACGACAGATGATGTGATAAATACTGGCGACCTCGAAGTTATCCAGAAATATCCCCGATGAATCGTTCAATGTGGACAATTCCTCGGCTCGCTGCTGCAATGCCTCGGCTGCATTCCGCCGCTCGATGGTCGCTGCGGCAAGGATCAGCGCGGTCAATGAGACGACCGCTGTAAAAGTCTGCAAAAGGACGAGGCTATCGTTCATCGACTCGAGCGAGAACGGCCCCAATCCCTGCACCGTCCCCCAAATGGCAATCCCCGAAACGACGAAGATAGCGAGCGTCGCCCCATGCTGTTCCAATCGCAACGCCGCCCAGATGATGAACGGGAAGACCAGATAGATCAAAGCCTGATGGAAGATTCCGTCGGGCGGCTCGCTGCCGAAAACGTACCAGGTCACAGATGCCAGCAAGATAAGAAGTATGAAACCCTCCCAATACTGGATGCTTCGTGACCTAAGCGAGGGCAAGTGCGTCCAGACCAGCAAGGCTGGCGTGACAACGAGCGCGCCAAGCAGGTTGCCAATCCACCACGTGGACCAAATCGCCCAAAACACCGACGGTTCCGCCTGCCTCGCAAACATCAATGTATACGTTCCAATCGTAGCGCTGATGGCGGCGCTGAACAAGGAAACGACTCCCAACCCTACTACATCACGAATCCGATCCATGGAATTATGGAAGTTAACGACGCGTTTTAGCAAATATGCCCCTGTGAGCGCCTCGAGCGTATTACCTATCGCAAGCCCCACTGCAACGACAGGATCCGCACCCGTGAACAGCGACCCAAATAAAACGCCAATGCTGATCCCAGGCCAAACGTTGAATCCAAAAACCAGAAGCGCAGCAAGCGCGATTCCTGTCGGCGGCCAGACTGGCGACGTGTTGAATTGCACGTACGCCATCTTCAGTCCCACCCGCGCGATGAGGTGGTAAATTATTGCCAGGGCAAGGATTTTTAGCAAATAGATTGCCACGGATTTGGGGGCCGGCAAAATGGATTTCATCGAAGACATTATACGACGAGCAACCAGATACGAAACTTAAAAGGTATCCTTTCTTGAAATGACAAAAATCCCCAAATTTGTGAACTTATCCCCTCGTTTTCCAAAACAGTCTACCCAATTAAAATATCGGTTAGTGTTTTCGTAGATTTTCGAAGGGTGATGGTTTACAAGAAAAGTCATTACATTCATACCTTCCCTCATCTGCTGAACAATCTACAATTCGCACTCGCATGAAGTATCGGTTTCTTTCGTTACGTAACTTGCTCGCCCCCATTCTACATTCTGCTATGATCGCCCTGGGTGGCGCAATTCCAGGTTCCGATTCAAAGACTATAGCGAAAGCATTTCCTGACTAATCCTTGGTGTATTCAGCGATTCCCAGTTGGATGCACTTTTTTATGTGTTGAAAGGAGCAAAAATCTTGAAACAAAAAATCCTGGTTACCTACGCCAGCCGCTTCGGTTCCACCGAAGGTGTGGCACAAGCCATTGGAAAAACACTGTCTGAAGCCGGCGCAGATGTGGATGTCCTACCCATGAGCGGGGTTAAGGATCTATCCATATACAAGTCCGTCGTGGCAGGCAGTGCCATCAATGGCGGTGCATGGCTTCCGGAAGCCATGCAGTTTGTACGCGCACATCAAGCCGAGTTGAAACACAAACCGTTTGCCTCATTCTTAGTTTGCATGACGCTGACCATGAAAAACGGCGAGCAATATCGCAGTCATGTCTCCTCATGGCTGGAGCCTGTCCGCGCGTTGGTGAGACCCGTGAGTGAAGGCTTGTTCGCAGGTAGGTTGGACATCCGCAAAATTCCCTCATTCAGCGACCGCCTGAAATTTCGATTGAGCGTTTTGTTCGGTGTCTGGAAGGAAGGCGACCATCGCGATTGGGACGCCATCCAAAAATGGGCAAGAGAGTTGAAACTGTTGTTTACAAAATGATAAGAGAATCACAAATGCCTTGAATTCAAACGAGAAGGAA
Organism: Chloroflexota bacterium; assembly: GCA_016866215.1. Taxonomy (GTDB): domain Bacteria; phylum Chloroflexota; class Anaerolineae; order Anaerolineales; family Villigracilaceae; genus Villigracilis. The sequence continues at coordinate 47,768 of VGNE01000005.1, forward strand.
AGGATGCATATGAAATCTACCCGAGTTTTGTTCGAAACCATCGTCGTCGGCGTCATTACCCTGACGGGTATGTTATTCATTCCATCTGCAAAACTCCTTTTTGCCATGCTCCCGGTGGCATACCTGCTCATCGAACGTCGCCTCCGCAAACGGACGTGGGGCGATTTGGGCTTCAATGGTCGAATCTTCTGGGCGGATTTGCGCGTCAACTGGATTTTGTTCGTGTTCATGGGATTCGTGATCCAACCTGCAACAGCACTATGGGCAAAAACATATTTTCCTGAATTCCTGGCGCACGTCCAGGCGCGGCTGCCTTTCGAGAATGGGCTGGGCTGGGGAATCCTCCTGCCGCTGCTCGCGATTTCACTTATCGGCGAGGAGATGACATATCGCACGCTGATCCAGGGTCGGCTGTCCCAGTTCATTGGAACGCCGGCGGGAATTGGTGTGGCTTCGCTTCTGTTTGGGTTGGCGCACTTCGTGCCGGGACCGGGTATCGTCGTGTTGACCGATGTCGGTCTGATCGTTGTCTCCTCCCTGTTTTATGGCGTGTTGTTTGCCCGCTGTAACAACCTGTGGGTCGTCTGGCTGGCTCACCTGTTGGGCGATATTTTTGGGTTGATCATTTTGGCTACGGTCTAACGATGATGCATATCACCATCTTCGGCGCGGGTTCCCAGGGCGATATTCAACCCTGCTTGCGTCTTGGGAAAGGTTTGCAGAACTCTGGCTTTCAGATTCTTTTGGCGGCTCCGCAAAATTTTGCCGGGTTGATCGGCGAGCAAGGCGTGCCGTTTTATTCATTACGCGGCGATGTGCAAAAAATCATGTCGAGCGAGACGGGGCAAAGTTTCATGGAAAACGGCAACACAAACTTGTTTCAATCCATTCGCGCCATGCGAAAGATGGTTGGGCAGGTCGCCATTCAAATGGCGGAGGATGTGTTGGATGCCTGCCGCGATGCCAGTGCGCTTATCACGCTGGCGGTCTTTGCCCCGTTTGGAAAGACGATTGCCGAGATCTGCGGTATCCCGCTCATCCTTGTCGAGCCGACGCCCGTGCTCCCGACGCGCAACTTTCCCGCCCCAGGATGGATCGTGCAAAAGAATCTCGGTGGGATACACAATCGCCTATCAGGCTTTGTCATGCTGAATGTCATCTGGCAATGGTATCGTCCTTTTGTGAACGAATTTCGTGAGCGCTTTGGTTTGCGGCGCATGAACGCCTCAGACTTTCATCACATTCTGAACTCCACTATTTTGCTGAGCGCCTACAGCCCGAAAGTGATTCCCCATCCGCGCGATTGGTCGGATAACGTCCATATCACAGGACACTGGTTTCAAGATTCGCAATCCGTCTGGCAGCCTTCTGTTGAGTTGGAAAATTTTCTCGCACAAGGGGAATCGCCTGTGTATGTTGGGTTTGGCAGTATGGCAGGGTGCGATCCTGAACGTCTCACCGCGCTTGTGCTTGAAGCGTTATCGAAGAGCGGTCAACGCGGCGTGCTTGCGACAGGATGGGGAGGCTTGAACACCACGAACGCGCCAAAGCATGTATTTGTGTTGGACTCTGCGCCGCATGGCTGGCTCTTCCCACGAATGTCGGCAGTTGTGCATCACGGCGGCGCAGGGACGACCGCCGAGGGCTTGCGGGCAGGCATGCCAACTGTAATCGTTCCGTTTATTGTGGACCAACGCTTTTGGGGAGAGCGGTTGTATGAAATAGGCGTTGGGGTGAAGCCGATGCCAGCCAAAGGGTTGACGGCGGATAAATTGGCAGAATCAATTCACAGGGCGGTAAGCGAAGCGCAGATCAGGCAAAGAGCCGAGTCGCTTGGGAAGATGATCCGCTCGGAGGATGGCATCGGCAATGCGGTGAAAATCGTCACGCATTATTTGGGAGCATGACATGAGTGACAAGAGTTATCAACTCGTCCCCTTCCCCAAAATCCGCCGCTTGATGGTGGATGGCGGATACATGGCGCGCCAGAAGCATTTGATCCACGGCTTGGTGGAAATGGATGTCACTCACGCCCGTCGGATGATCCACGAACACAAGGCGCGGACAGAACAGGTGTTATCGTTCACCGCTTTCATCATAGCGTGCCTTGGACAGGTTGTGGATAGGAACAAGCACATGCAAGCCGTACGTACCTGGCGGGAAAAACTGGCGCTCTTCGATGACGTGGATGTGAACACGATGTTTGAGGTCGAAGTCGATGGTCGCAAGATCATCCGCCCGCACATCATTCGGGCGGTGAATAGAAAGTCCCTGCGCGAAATCCATGACGAGATCAGAGCCTTTCAAAGCGATCACGAGCATGGACGGGAAGCGAAGTTTATTGACAGTTTCGTTCTTCTGCCTGCCTTCATCCGCCGATTCTTTTTGGGGATTCTATTCAAGAGTCCGCAGATGTTGAAAGAAATGAACGGCACAGTCTCTTTGACCGCTGTGGGCATGTTCGGTAACGGCGGCGGTTGGGGCATCCCCGTTTCCAATCACACGCTTCAAATCACGTTGGGCGGACTGGCAGAGAAGCCTGTGCTGAATAACGGTCAACTGGAAAACCACGAGTTTCTATGTGTGACGATCAGCATCGACCACGATATTGTGGACGGCGCTCCTGCAACCCGCTTCATCCAAAGGTTGAAGGAACTGGTCGAAAGCGGTTATGGCATTGGAGAGTTCATCGAAAGAGCAGAGGCAAAATGAATATCGAGATCATCAAACAACTGCAGGAAAAACCCGAGCCCTTCACCCCCGGCGAACCGCTCTTTTGGGATGACCCGCATATTTCGGCGCAGATGTTGAAATGGCATCTCAATCCGGAGAATGACGTTGCCAGCCGCCGACCGGAAACGATTCAAAAATCGGTGAGTTGGCTGATCGCTTCCCTCGGACTTCAGGCGGGTGACTCCATCCTGGACCTGGGCTGCGGTCCAGGGCTTTATACAGCCCGTCTGGCGGAACGGGGCTTGCGCGTCACGGGTGTGGATTATTCCCACCGCTCGATTGAGCATGCAACGGAATTTGCCCGCCAGCACAATCTGGATATTCGCTACCGCTATCAGGATTACCTGACACTCGAGGATGAAAATCAATACGATGCGGCGCTCCTGATCTACGGCGACTTTTGTCCACTTTCACCCGAACAGCGCAGTAGACTGCTTGGAAACGTTCACTGTGCCCTCAAACCCGGCGGACATTTTGTCCTTGATGTAACCACACCCACCCATCGCAAAAAACACGGCAATCGCAATGGATGGTATGCAGTTGAGACCGGATTCTGGAAGCGGCGTCCGCACCTGGTTCTGGAGGAAGGGTTTGACTATCCCGAACAATCCATCTTTCTGGATCAAGCCATCGTGATCGAGGAAGGCGGCAAGGTCTCGGTATATCGCAATTGGTTTCAGGATTTCATACGCGAAACCATCGCAAGCGAGTTGGAGGCTGGCGGCTTTACGGTGAAAAGCGTCTGGAACGATCTCACTGGAACTCCCTTCTCAGAAGATACCGAGTGGATCGGCATTGTCGCGCGAAAAAAATGAGCGATCGAGATGAGCAATATTGTGCCGTGCGCCGGGGATGATCCCTGAAAGAGAGGTGCACTCTGGCAATAATGAGCGTGTTTGTCTTTCGTTTTCTAAAATAAATCTTGCAGAAAGGTAACACAAATGTCCGATCTGAAACAAAATGAAAGCCAATGGAAAAGTATTTATATCGTTGGCGGAATTGCCGCCATCCTGTCGTTGGTCGCAGTCGTGCTGGATATCTTCATCGGCTCTGCAACGGGAGGGAACCTGTCAGAACTCCCGCAAACGGCAGTGGAGCGTTTCGCTCAATTTCAACAAAATGCCTGGCTGGGCTTGTATAACCTTGATCTGCTGAATACGGTCAATCAGTTGATTTCGATCCCGGTCTATTTCGCGTTATATGCCGCCCTTCGCAAAACAAACAAGCCGTATGCCTTGCTTGCGCTCATCATCTTCCTGCATGGTACCGCCATCTTCGTATCCAACAACACCGCCCTCCCGATGTTGGAGTTAAGCAGGAAGTATGCCCTTGCGGATGAAATGCAAAAGTCTTTGCTTGCTGCCGCTGGTGAAGCCATGCTGGTCCGCGGCGAACATGGCAGTTTGGGTGTGTTTTTTAGCTTCCTCCTGCCGACCCTTTCCGCGTTGGTCTTTTCCTTTGTGATGTTACAGGGAAATGTGTTTAGCAAGGCAAATGCCTATGTCGGCATCCTTGGCAATGCCTTGATGCTGGTCTATATCCTGTTGGTCACCTTTGCGCCAACCGTCAAGAACATGGCAATGGCGTTTGCCATGCCCGGCGGGCTGCTGCTCCTGGCATGGATGGTTATGCTCACCCTTCGTTTATTTCGTTTGGGAACTTCACGGGATGACAGCTAGCCGTTCCTACACAAAGAGAGAAAATGAAAATCCTATATATTCTTGCTGCGATCTTCGCAGCCCTGATCCTCATCGGCTGGATCGGATCGAACGTACAACCCAAATCCTTTTCAATGCCCGCGCTTCAAAAAATCGATACAAAAACTGTTCCGCTTCCAAGTGGCTTGCCAGTACCCGTTGAACGCTTTTATCGCACTGTGTATGGTGACAAGATCCCAGTGATCGATACCGCCGTGTTCGTCGGGCGCGGACGGATTCGTCCGTTTGGGGTCTGGCTCCCTGCTCGTTTTGTCTTTGTCCATAATGCTGGAAAGGATTACCGCCACTATATTGAGGCGACATTTTTTGGAATGCCTTTCCTAAAAGTAAACGAAGGCTATCTGGATGGCGAAAGTTTTTTTGAGAGTCCGATGGGTACATTCTATGATGACCCCAACACCAACCAGGGCGCGAATCTGGCCGTTTGGGCGGAGGCGGGGTGGTTCCCTTCGATCTGGCTGACCGATTCCCGGGTCCGCTGGGAGGCGGTGGATGAGAACACCACTTTGTTGTTCGTGCCGTTCGAAGATCAAGTCGAGAATTTTGTCGTGCGTTTCAATCCACAAACTGGTTTGATCGATACGATGGAAGGCATGCGCTATCGCGAAGCCGGCGATGGCAAATCCAAGGTCCTATGGATCACGCGCAATGAACCCGGGAACACGCTGCCGGATATGAAGATCAGCGCGGTCGGTTCCGCCACCTGGCTGGATCGGGGCAGTCCCTGGGCATATTTTTCACTGGAAGACACAGCCTATAACGTGGATGTCAGCGAATACATCCGCGCTCGCGGGCAATGAGCATCCAAAAATAGAAAAGAGGCAAGATGACAACTGCAAATGTTTCCAACAACGGCTCTGAACAAACGATTTCCCACTCGGTCGGGTTCTATACGGCGATCTTCACTGTGATCATGACGGTGGTCACGTTCGGCTTTGCGATCACCGCCATTCCCATTTCTGGAGCAAACTGCGGCGATCTTTGCATCGAGTATCCATACTTGAATACTTTATCGCAATTTCCAAAGGATTATCTCTGGATGCCGCTTGCGATCATCCTGACGCTATCCTATTTGGTGCCGATGGTTTCCATCCATGTGTACGCATCCAATCAAAGGAAGATCTTCAGCCAGATCGGACTGTCCTTTGCGCTCCTGGCAACAATGGTCCTGGTAGGTGATTATTTTGTACAGTTCTCGGTCGTCCCGATCAGTCTGATGAGCGGGGAAACAGAAGGGATCACCTTGTTGACGCAATACAACGCGCACGGTATTTTCATCGTTCTGGAGGAATTGGGCTATCTGCTGATGAGCCTCTCCTTCCTATTCATGGCGCCTGTGTTCATCAACAAGACCCGCCTGGAAGCTGCTGTCCGTTGGGTATTTATCATCAGTTTCCTTCTGACCGTCCTTGCCCTAACCTTGATCTCGATCAATTATGGGCTGGATCGACAGGATCGTTTTGAGGTTGCGGTAATCTCCATCGATTGGCTGGTGTTGATCGTCAATGGAGTGCTGTTGAGTATGGTGTTCAAGCGGCAACTGATAAAAACCAAATAATCGGCAACTCGTTTTATACATCACAACCGCAATCGGATCTGCCCAGCGGGGTACATATCGGGTATACGGGTATAAATTCAGACCTCAAAATTTGGTACCCGCCAAATAGAGAATAAAAATCGAAAAACGAATGAACACCCCCACGTATAGGGGTGTTTTCGCTTAAAACATTCCCATAAACAATCAATCCACTTGTTGCTGTCTATCGACAGCTTATCCAATCCTAGACCCTGCCTGCTTTATACTGATCTTAGAAATCCACCACTAAAAGCAGGTTCCTATGCAGAATTATTCAACCGTTCTAGATCAAACCACATGGGGAATCCATCTCAACTCCGGGGCACTTCGCCTCCCCACCGAACCCTCCTTCCTGGCTTACTCAACTTCAGCAGCAAGACTGGCAACGGAGAGGAGTTGTCCTATGGGATGCAATTCTTCACATTGTTGCTCATCTCTATGCAGAATCTGCGCTTGAACTTCTTGAGTACCTGCAAGATAATGATACATGGAAGACGGAAGGTCTGGTCATCAGCTCGCCAGCTTTCCAACTCTCCACCAATAACACAAGCACTCCATCTACAAAGGTTGGAAGAGATTGGGTGCTGAAAAACCAAATAGAACTTGTCCCAAATCAAGTACAGACCCTTTTTGAATTCCTCTCAGCACAAGAGAGCTTGTTGAAACGCATTTCATCGTATGACAAAGAAGATGCGAAACAAGCCCTCAGTAAGGTTTATCGGCTTATCGCTGACTACGGCAGAAAAGTACGGGAACGAAAAGGAGCCAGAGAACTGATTGAAAACAGGGAGCCGAAGGTTATACCCACCTCGATCCCACGCGGTAGTTATTTCACGGTTTATCAGGCTGCACAGGTTTGCCATGTCACCTCAAAACAGATCAGAACCTGGGTCAGAAAAGGCAAACTTAAGGCATTCGATCTGCTAGGATTGGGACTCATTATTGAAGCCGATAAGCTAAATGAATTCCTATACAAGAAGGCTCATGTTTAGCATTAAAATCAATGACTGTTAATTGTTCATAAGGGCTTCAAGTGTAGTAAAAGGTTGCCTCGGCTCCATCACTTCATTAAGTGAACTCTTATGATCCTTCCGTCTCATCATCCGACTCTACTGATTAATTCAGAGTATATATAACCTGCAATAATCAGCTATTACTCAGCACTACTAAGCAGTTCCTTCCAAAGGGAGCTAAGCCCCAACCGAGTAACCCATTCCTGAATATAGACTAAATCGATCTGCTTCTTTTTCGCCTGCAAGATGGCAGCAATATCACGAGAATGCTTCGGCTGTTGACTGATGCTGAAGTAGAGTAACTTGTATAGGATCAAATCTTCCGGCGAATGAACATATACTCGCCCAATCGGTGGCCCATAGTCCACGCGTTGCCTTCGCTGGAAGGCACTAAGACGGAGTTCATCCCCTTGGCGTACCGGATATAAGTCCGCCTTGAATCCGCTATGCATGTGAATAGCATTGATGGGAATATCTGCCCTATCTTCTAGGATTGTACCCAGAATAATCTCGGCAGGAACCAACATGTCTCTTTTTTCAAGTTCTTTGGAGAATTTTTGGATCGACCCAATAGGCAGGTTGATCACAATATCAATATCCTGGGTTGCTCTTGGCTCACCCCAGGCCCACTCGGCAATCGCACCACCAATGAGATAATCGACATGTGCAGCCTTCAATGCATCCAGCATCAATTTGAGAAAGTCAACAATGTCCAATGTTTGTTTTGTCATAGCCTGTAGGCTCGCTCCAATGCCATGAGATTTGCTTCTGTTAGCGAAAGATTGGGATTGTCATGGCGAATGCGAAAGGCAACCACCTTGCGTGCCGTGTCACTGATTGAGCAGCCTTGCCGAAAACGATCTGCCAAGGTTAGCCGGTGATAGATCTCAATCTGGCGAGCATCTACTTCTTTTACACTGCTACGCAGGATCTTTTGGAGTTCTGAAGATATGGCAGGCTGCCCTTCAAGATAATAGCCGGTTTGAGGTTTGTTGCGGTTGTAAGATAATGTAAAACCTGCTGCCTTGAATGCTTTTTTTATCACTTGCATGTCGCGATAGAAGGTATCCTCCCAAGCAGAAACGCCAAAACAATCTTTTCCGAGCCGCAGTTCTACCCGTTTCATGAGCTGGGTTCTTGTGAGGTAGCGCTCATGCCAAAGTATCTGTAAGAGAGCAGATCGGCGCCCAGTGGTAAGGTCACGCTGAATGGCATCCTGTAAGATAATTCCCTGAGCTTTTGTGTAAGAGAGGTTCTGGCTCATAAGAATATTATAACTGATTTATAAATCAGTATCAATAGTGAATGTAAGAGATCGATATTGGACAAATGCAGACAGATTTCTTTATTAAAGTTGGACACATAACCGCCACGCGTGGCACATATCTGGTATGCGGGTATAAATTTCGTAGACGAACGTAGGCGGCACGTAGGCGCCGAAAATATACGAAATTTCTCGTATTCTTAATTTCAACACTGGTTTGCAGGTCAGGTAAAGATGAACAGCAGTGGAGGTTTACTCCGCTGCTTTTGTTTTTATGTACTTGCCCAACTTTACTTCCGGTCTGCAAACCAGAAAAAAAACAACGAATCTGCCCTATGTGTGGCTATGAACCGGTGAGTCTCTCGGCGCGGGCGTATCATCGCATTCTCAAACTCGCATGCACGATCGCGGACCTGGCGGGCAGCGCCTCAATCCAGCAGGCCCACATTGCTGAGGCGTTGCAGTAACGTCCGAAGTTGATGATGGGGTGATTTTTTACGGCTACAAATTTAACATTCGAGCATAGGCGGCAGAAAAGTACGGTTTTTTGGGCGTTTTTCCTCTGGGAACTGAGTGACACGCCGATCAGCTTATCAATCAAAAGTAGTTGAGACTTTTCTCTGCTATTTTTGATTCATTTTCTCCACTAACCTTCAAACTCTGATATTTGCACCGAATTACCAATCGCGACTCAAGAAAAACCCAGTCGCATCCTGAAAGATGGAGCACAACACTCTGCCAGAGGGGAACAAATTACTGATACAGAAGGGCGTGCTGGCATTTGCACATCCATTCACCGCCACTCAACTTGTTGATGTGGTTTGAAGTAAAAGCATCCTGTTTGCCCAGACAGCAAATCAACCGAGATTGTTTGGTTCCTTCGGATAAGTGAAGGCGGGGGCGCGCTCAACCAATATGCGAAGGCGAATGTGGTCGAAATTGCTGGACCCTAATCTGTGCCCGCTCTAGCAGTTGCAGATCGCGTTAACAACCCGACGACCCAGTTGAGTCCTAGATAAATCCCGTAGATGAGGAACACAATCAAGTAATCAAGAATGGGGATGCGAATGACCTCATTGATCTGGTTGAAACGTCCCATGATCCCGTAACTGGTCACAACGGCGGCCACGAACACCGTGGCGAGTCCGCGTTTGACCCAGGTGTTCAAGTCCACCCCGTACATTTGGGTCAGCACGACCATCGCGCCAAAACCAAAGGCGAACATCGACCACATTTCCTGTCCCTGAAAGACGGCTACGGCCACGGCATGGATCAACACAAAAGCCTCAAGGAAGAACGTCCACCACTTGTTAAGGTGGGCGCGATTAAACAACAGGATAGATTGAGCGATGATGAGAAAGTTGTAGTAGAAACCCATCAAGTGGCCGACCGTGTCAACGGTGGGGTGATACCAGTAATCGTAGATGATCGCCTATGAAAAGATGTAGCCATGATAGCGCTTGATGATCTCCATAAAACCCTGGTGAAACTTGAACTTTTTTCCGAAGATCAATCCTCTGCGCGGCGTTTCGAGAATGATGATAAAGATCAGCATGAGAGCCACCGAACCGAGCGCGGTGATTTCTGGCATATCCTGCGCGAGGCCATCGTAAAAAAGTTGCGTCTGAACGATGTGCAGTAGCGAAAAGACCACGTTCACCGCGATCATCGCCCAGTTGAATCAGCGCAGGTCGTTGGAGTATTTTGGCTTCTCGCGGCGCGCGTACCAAATGATGCCCCATGCCAGCAGGTTGTGCAAAATGTAGCCGAGTCAGGCAGTCAGGCGCGCCATGTCGCTTCTTTCGACCAGGCGTCAGGGATAGACACACGGGACAGTGTGGCCGACAATCTCAAAACGCGTCAAGCTGGCGGCGGTGATGCCGATGATGGCAGTCAGCGCGGCAGATGCGAACACGCCGATCCAGATATATTTCAACGATGAATTTTTTATTGCAACCTCGATAGATACATATGCGGGACTAAAATCCCCGCCGCTGGCCTGACCAGGGGGCGGGCGCGCCGTTTCGGAATTCTTCCACACTCGGAGCGCGCAGTTGGACGAGTCGCCATGTGCCGCACAGATAACTTAAGATGAGCAGGGCGATGAACGTGTAGAGACTGCCTGCAAAGAAACCGAGCGTCAGCATGGCGATCGTCCAAAGGATGGCGGCGGGCAGGGACTTTTCGCGGTAGATGATCCACATCGAGAAGAGTGTGAAGCCCGTGTACAAGTCCACGAGCGAGACAATGCCCCACGGCAAGACGGCGAGTTGACCGCCTTCGCCCGCGAAGTCACCGATGGTGAAGCCGTAGATCAGAACGGCGGTCATGGCGAAGAAGTCGAACAGGAAGATAATTTTGCGAGTTTCATTACAACACCAGAAAGATTCCCGTCACGATCTCGGCGGCGCGGCCGAGTTTTGGGGATATGCTTCAGTTCACGATGACAGTCGTTCCCAGGATTCGATTTCACCAGGAATAACTTCCATCAGCGGGTGCGGCTGAACATCTGTGGCTGAGGTATTGCGCTTATGTCGCGGCGGATCGCGGCGGAGCAGTTTGTTTTGCAGGCGCGCCCACTCGTAGCGCATCTGTCCCTCTGTCACGCGGATTTTTGGGGAGGGACGCGTTACTTCGAGTTTGCGGATGTCGAAGCGATAGCTCCGCCGTTCCGCCTCCCAATACACATCCAACAGATAGGCGTTGATGGCCGCCTGCGGATCGGGCTGGGCCTTGAAGCGTTCCAGTTGAGGATGATTTTTGTAGCCGTGCGTTTGTCCCGACAGCACGGCTTGGGCTAACAATCCCTCGTGCCACAAGGCAACCAGCCCTTTGGCATCCAGGTAGGATGGATGAAGACTCCACAACCGCATTTTCTTTAGCCCAAACGTGGAATCAAAACGGGCGTGTTCTTTTTATACGCTTCGTAATCCGCCTGCCCACCCCATTTTTTATCGGCTTTCTTCTCAAGCAAAGGAACGCCGCTGGTCGGTGAGGATCAGGACGCCTTCCTGCAACGGTTCGCGTTTTATCCAGGATCGTTTACGCTGGCTGGACATGGCTGGTCGGCGCAGGGCATATAGAATGCGCTCATCGGGCGCGAGATGTTCGCCAACGTAGTACTGGAAGCGATAGGGGAGCTCAAAGAATGTGTATTCGGCAGGTGTGTAGTGTTCGACCTCGGCAAAGCTGGGAGCCGGGCGGCTTAGATTCAATGGTTTCCAGGCGGGATCAACCTGGCGGTGATTATCTCGGGCTTGCTTCTGACGATAGCGTAGTGTGGCAGAATGCAAGGTTGGCTCCAACTCCGCCAGCATGAGCCATTGCCAGTGCCCCGGATACGTCCGATGTAAAATTGTGACGATTTCGGCGCGTTGCTTCTCGTTGAGTTCATCCAGGCAGTGAATTGCAAATTCGTCGGCAACAGGAGAAACCAGCAGGATGGGAGCTTCGGCGTTTCTCTGAAGCGCTCCCAGCAATCGGCTTTCCATCTCTGTATGAACGGGATGTGAGACACTGCCCAATACAAGAACAGCGAAAGGTTCATCGAACGATGTCAATGCAGTCGGAAGGATGCCCACATCAAACGGGAGGGAATCGCCGGGATACACAACCTTTTCTAACCGCAGGGTATCTGAATCTACGGCATAATACTGCCCTGTCGCACGCCCCGGTTGGACAATTTTGATTTCAAGAAGATGTTCCGTCATGGCAAAATAAATAGCCTCTACCGAAAAAAGGGAAATCGGTAGAGGCTATCAGTCGGCGAAGACGGTTTTGGCGAGCCTCATCGCCAGCGGTTTGATGAATTTATTTTATCACAATCATAGGATGCTCGCCGATACGTAACCTTACAAGTACATTGAAGCGATATGGCGATTCTGAGCGCTAGCAATCACGCAACCTCACGACAATAATTCTGCGACGGCGTATTTCACATGGATATGGGTTGTATCGAGGAACGGTATGCCATGATATTGAGAGTCCTTCAAAATGAGCGGAAGTTCTGTTCCACCCAGGACTAAGCCCTCAATTCCCTGCTCGCTTATCATTCGATCTACAATCCCCAACAGGCGCTCACGCGTTTCAGGAAGGAGAATGCCAGGAACCAGTTCAGTCAAGTACTTGTCATGGATGTAATCCTGATCCTCAGTTCCAGGCACCGAAAGTTCGATCCCTGCTTTGGAAAATACATCTGAATAGAATTGTCCCTGCATGGTGAAACGGATCCCAAACAAGCCGACCTTTTTCAGACCAAGCCGTACTGCTTCCTGGCGGGCGGCTTCGACGATGCTGATAAGCGGAATCGGCGACTGACGCTGAATTTCATCGAAAACGATATGCGGAGTGTTGGCGGCTAGCAAACCGAAATCCCTGCCTGCCTGTGCCAGTTTCTTCCAAATGCAAAAAACAGGATGACGCCAAGCAGGAAAGCCATCGCATAGTTCACGGGATGCCATTTTGTCCTTCATTTTTTTCCTGCGTTGCCCGCCGCGCAGTTACGAAGCGGCAAGGCAGGGTATCCACAGTGCAGGTCGGCTCGGAAACGCTGAAAAGCGGTTTTCTGCCCGATTCGATATGGGCAAAATCGCCTATTACCGAGGGGGACAAATCGTCCCAGCCCAATCGGGACGCCTGCCTCATGACAGGAGGACAGTGATTACAGCAAAATAATCATGCCAGTAAAAGGAGAATGCAAAATGAATCACAAAAAATTATTCCCGATGTTCTTCCTGCTCGCAGGTGGAATCGTGTTGATTCTTTCTGCCTGCACTAGCCAATCCGGGTTGACGGGAAATCCCGTCCGGGGCGGTCAATTGTATGATAAATGGTGGGTTGTCATTGGCGTGGATGCGCCAACGGGGGATCAGTCGTTGTGGAAGACGCAATCCACCAACACGCGCAACGGCGCCGATACCTGGCGTTGCAAGGAATGTCATGGCTGGGATTACAAGGGCAAGGATGGCGCTTATGGTTCCGGCTCGCACTTCACCGGGTTCGTCGGAGTCATAAACGCATCGGGAAAGAAGCCCACAGAACTCCTTGCCATCCTTAAAGGTTCCACCAGCCCCGATCACAATTTTTCCAAGGTGATGGACGAGCAGGCGTTGACCGATCTGGCGTTGTTTCTTAATCAAGGGCTGACTGACGATGCCGTGATCGTCAATAACGACAAGTCCCCCGTCAACGGAAACACCGGCGCAGGCGCAGTGGTCTTCTCGCTCTGCGCCACTTGCCATGGCCCGCAGGGCACAGCCATCAATTTCGGCAACGAAAGCGGACCGGAATATCTGGGCACGATCGCCGAGGAGAATCCCTGGGAATTCCTGCACAAAGCCCGCTTTGGGCAACCAGGGGTGATGATCATGCCGACCGGCTTCACCATGAACCGCGCAGATCAGGAGTATGCGGATCTCCTGGCTTACGTGCAGACATTGCCTGTTGAATCACCCGTAACCGAAGGCGGCCGTCTTTATGACAAGTGGTGGGCAGCCATTGGGGTGGATGCGCCCTCCGGCAACCAGCCTCTGTGGGCAACCCAGTCCACCAACACGCGCAGCGGCGCCGATACCTGGCGCTGCAAGGAATGTCATGGCTGGGATTACAAAGGCATGGACGGCGTGTATGGCTCAGGCTCGCATCGCACAGGTTTTCCCGGCGTCATGGCTGCCGCCACAATGAATACAGCAGAAGTAACCGCCTGGCTTACCGGCGGAAAAAACGCCGATCACGATTTCTCTCCCTATCTGAATGAGGCGCAGATCAACATGCTGGCGGCATTCATTCAGCGGGGCGTCGCGGATAGATCATCCTACATCGCCGCGGACGGAACCGTCAACGGCGACGCGGCGCGCGGTGAGACGAACTATACAGCGGTCTGCATTCGGTGTCACGGCGTGGACGGGAAAACGATCAACTTTGGCGACGCAGACAAGCCGGAGTACGTTGGCACGGTCGCGGCTGACAATCCATGGGAAGCCTTTCACAAGGTTTCCTTTGGACAGCCGGGCCAGAACATGCCCGCAGGACTGAACTTTGGCTGGTCGCTACAGGATATCGCCGACCTGGCCGCCTACCTCCAAACATTGCCGACAAAATAAGCCGCTTCCCAAAAATGAGATTCTGCAATCCGCCTGTCCCTTCGATGGCAGGCGGGTTGACTACATGAGGAGGCACCGCATCACGAAAAAAAAGAAGACGAATTACGAGCAAATAATTACACCAATAAAAGGAGGCAGGCATGAAAAAAATATTCAAATGGATTGGGGTGGTGCTGGGCGGGTTGATCGGGCTGATCGTGCTGCTCGCAATTGGATTGTACTTCGTAGGGAATGCGCGCATGAACAAAACGTACAACATTCAACCTGAGGCAGTGACCATTCCCACCGACGAGGGGTCCATCGAGCGGGGACAGCGTTGGGCGAGATCCCTGGGCTGCACCGGCTGTCACGGTGAAGACCTTTCGGGGACAGTCATGTTCGACGATCCGGCTTTGGGATACATCCCCGTCCCGAACCTGACCGCGGGTGAGGGAGGCGCGGGACGTGACTTCACCGACGCCGATTGGATCCTTGCCGTCCGTCACGGGATAGATCCGCACGAGGGCCGGCCGCTGTTGGGTATGCCGTCCGGCGATTATTCCTACATGACCGACGAAGACCTCGGCGAACTGATCGCTTTTCTGAAGAGCGCGCCGCCCGTGGAGAACGACCTGGGCGAGATACGGCTGACTTTCCTGGCGAAGGTGATGCTGGCTGCCGGGGCATTCGGTGAGGAGGTTTTGTCAGCCGAGATCATTGATCACAGCGGCGCAGCGCGTCCGTCGCCAGTGGAGCCGGGCGCAAGCGTGGAATACGGCGATTACCTCGTGCGGATCGTCGGCTGCCGCACCTGCCATGGCGCGGAACTGGCGGGCGGGAAACACCCCGAGCCCGGCGCGCCTCCCGGACCGAACATCACGCCCGGCGGCTCGTTCGGCGAATGGTCGCTGGAGGATTTCCGCACCGCCGCAGCCACCCGCCAGAGCAAATACATGCCTTGGGAAGCCTTTGCGGGCATGTCGAACCATGAACTCGAGGCGATCTACCTGTATCTGCAATCCCTCCCTGCCTTGGAGAATGCGATCAAATGACGCGAAGAACAGACGTTAGAGAACGTCCTCTACGCACCAATCATGCGTAAGAGACGCTCTCCCCTGGCACTGCCCGCCAGGGCAAGTGTAGCGTCGGAATGAGCAAAGGTACACATACAAGAAAGGAATCAACAATGGCTACGCTTCAAACCTCAATCATCATCAATCGTCCCATTGACGAGGTCTTTGCCTATGTCACAGATCTCAGCAACAACGTCAAGTGGATGACCGGCGTGATCGCCGCAGAAATGACCTCTCCCGGGTCGGTGAATGTGGGCGCCACGTACCGCTTCGACATCAAAACCATGGGCATGACCCTGGAGACGAAGGGCGAAGTGACCGCCTACGAACCGCCGACCCGATACGCCTGGAAGGCGACTTCGGGTCCGTTCCCGATGTCGGGCAGCACCACATTCGAGTCGGTCGAGGGCGGCACGCGCGTCACGGACATGATCGAAGCCGAACCGGGCGGCTTCTTCAAACTGGCGGAACCTCTGTTGATAAAACAGCAGCAAAGCCAGATGGAAGCGGATATGAAGAAGTTGAAGGAAATTATGGAAGCATAACATGAACGCTCAAACCACTTTCAACTTCCAATGGCTCAGCCCGCTGGGGATCGCGGTAATTCTTTTTCTCCTGTCCGCGGCCATCAATGTGCTCACTCCCATCGCAGGTTTGTTCATAATGCATCGCTACGGTCCCATTTCACCCCAGACTTCCCAATACTTTGTCTTCAGCGCCAGAGCGGAGGAGACTTGGTTGGGCAAGTCCCCAGCACAACTGGTGGAAGAATTCCCTGGTCTGCGCCGGCTGTACCTGGTGCTGATCGACTTCACGGAGGCGTTTACGCTTGGCTTCGCCATCCTGACGATCGGGCTTGTTTGGTTTGGCCTGCGTACAGGACAGGCATGGGCGTTGTGGACGATCTTCGCCGGGAACGTCGCCATGCTGGCAATCTATTGGGGTGTGGCGCTGATCCCCTTCATGCGGCAGTATGGCTTCGGCTATGGTGAGATCTTCCATCCCTTTGCCGCGGTCCCGACTGTGCTCGTGCCGATTGCGACCGTGCTGGCCTGGATCGGATTGCGCGCGGGTGGGTGAAAAACGGAAGGGAGACGGAAAAGATGAAAACCGAGCATAGCGTCGTCATCCATCGCCCAGTGGAAGAGGTCTTTGCGTATCTGTCCAATTTTGAGAATATGCCGAACCACGAGCAATTCGTCGTGGATGCCAAGAAGGTCACGGACGGCGCAATCGGCGTCGGCACGCAGTTCAAAGTGATTGGCAAACTGCTGATCTGGAGGCCCGCAGCCATCCTCCAGATGACAGGCTGGGAGTCGGGTCGAAGGTTCGCATTCAAAAGCCTTTCTTCGCCTTTCCCGGTCGAGACTCAATACATCTTTGAGCCTGCGGCAGGCGGCACGCGGCTGACCATCATAGACGATACCCATCTCGGCGGACTGCTCAGATTGTTCGAGCCGCTCCTCAAGCGTTACATGCAGCGTCGGTTCTCAGCCGATATGAAAAACGTGAAGCACTTTCTGGAATCAGGTCGCGCTGGCGTGAGGCAGGCCTCGTGAGCATCATGAAGGCGTTCTACAACATCACCTACAGCCGCTTCCGCGCGCCGTGGGACATTGGGCCACGGCAGGAACTGGTCGAGTTAGTGGAGAGCGGGCGACTCAAGCCCTGCCGCGCGATTGACCTGGGCAGCGGAACGGCAAGCAATTGCATCTTTCTCGCGCAACATGGTTTTGATGTAACCGGTGTTGATTATTCGGAGGCCGCCGTTGAGCTAGGGCGCAGACGGGCAAAAGAAGCGGGCGCAACGGTGAACTTCGTTCATGACGACCTCACCAACCTGCGCCGCATCACTGGCACGTTTGATTTGCTCGTGGACTACGGTACACTCGACGATCTCGCTCCAAAAGATCGAGACCTTTACCTGCAAAACATCCTGCCGCTCACCCATCGCGCCAGCCGGTTTTTGCTTTATTGCTTTGAGTGGGAACCTCGCTGGTGGGAGCGGATCGTCTTCAAGATCAGTTTCTTTGGCAACATGTTGCTCGAACCCAGCGAGGCTGATCGGCGCTTCGGATCATATTTCGACATCGAGTGCTATACCCGGCATACGGATTACTCCCGGTGGCCGTCGGGGGAGGCAGTGTATCTGATGACAAGGAAAGGAGAATGAAAATGAAGAACCGGTTTGTCTCGCTCAATGGCGCAATCGCACTGTCGGCGATTGCCTGGCTCACCGAGTTGTGGCGCGCCTGGCTGGATATGATGTTCGAGTATCCGGGTCCAATTGTCCAAGCCAGGGTGGATAACTTAGCCACGCTTGTGGTAACGTTGATCTACACGGCGATCTTTTCCGCCTGGGCATACTCGATGCACGCAGCCATGCGCGGAAGCCGGAGCGGGTTGATCGCAACCTTCGCGTTGAATGCGTTCGTCTGGCTGGCGATTCCCTTCGGCTGGAAGGTCGCATACTGCACGGGCGATTGCGTCGCGCGCGCCGGTCTCTTTTTCAACGTTGGGAACTGGCTCAACCTGATCTTCGGACTGCTGGCTGGCATGGCGCTGGGATTGCAACTTGCACAAAAGAAATCGGCGGGACAGGCGGAGTACAATATATGATGAAATGGAAAAAACCTCCAACCGACCCACAGTCTTTGTCCTGATCGTCGCCGCAATTGCCGTATCGCTGGCGGCAGCGTTCTTGACCTTGCACGTGTTGACCCCCAGCGATGGAGCCCGCCTGCAGCCCGGCGATCCCGTTTGGAGAGCGGACGGAGTCATCGTGACACCGCTCGTTGAACAACCCGATGGCTTGCAGAGCGGTGACCGCGTCATCGCGGTGGCAGGACGAAGTATGGAAGACTGGGCGCAGGCGCTTTTTCAAATGGGAGTCTCGCGCCCAAATTGGCAGTTTGGGCAGACGATCATTTATACGGTCTTGCGGGATGGTCAGCCGCAAGACATACAAGTCGCTTTGGGGCGTTATCCCTTCGGCGCGATATTGAGAAAAGACTACGGCACAATCCTGTTTGCCCTCCTTTCAGAATTGATCTGCGCGTTTGTCTTCCTCCGCCGCCCAAAGGACCAAGCCGCAAGAGTCCTGTTTCTTTGGGCTTCAGCGATCCTGAGCGCCACCACCTGGTCTTTTGGATTGCAAGTTAACGATCTGGTGAACGGCATTGGCTTCTGGCTTTATAAATTCACAACATTTGGCGCTTATCTACTGTTCTACATTACCGGCGCGCATTTCGCGTTGATCTTTCCCAAGCCGCTGCCCTTTATCGAAAAACGCAGGTGGATCGTCCCGGTCATGTACCTTCTGCCTTATGGTCTGTATATTGTCTATCTGTGGGTGATCCGGCCGGGATCCCTCAGCACATTGGACTGGCTGGGGCGCTGGATTCCTGGAGAGACCTTTCTCTCCAGCGGCGGGTTGCTGATGATGATTTGCTTCGTAATCTGGAACTACCGCGCCAATACGGATGCCATCGCCCGGCAGAAAATCCGCTGGGTGGTTCTTGCTGTCATGATTTCCGGCGTCGGGGGTTTGCTGTTTTGGCTTATGCCAGCCCTGTTCCTGGGACGCCCGATCATCAGCGCCAATGCCTTGGGATTGCTGGTCCTGCCCTTCCCGATATCCATCGCCATTGCCATCCTGCGTTACCAATTATTCGATATCAACATCGTCATCAACCGCGCCCTCGTCTATGGGACACTGACAACCATCATCGCGGCGTTGTACGTGTTGATCGTCGGTGTGTTGGGCAACTATCTGCACAGGCTTCATCTCGGATCGCATGAGTCGATAGACCTGCTGGTGTCTTTGATGGCAACTGCGCTGGTGGCAGTCTCGTTCCAGCCTCTGCGTGAATGGCTCCAGCGTTGGGTTAATCATTGGATGTACGGCGAGCGCGACGACCCCTATTCTGTGTTGGCGCGCCTCGGGCAAAAACTCGAAGCCGCGGGCTCCGTCGAGACCATCCTCCCTTCCATCGTCGAGATGATCGCGCAGGCTCTCAAACTTCCGTATGTCGCGATTGAATTCAAAGATGAAGATGGATCGCGCGTCGTCGCGGCTTACGGGACTCCCCAGCCTTATCCCGCGATAAAGATTCCCCTCATCCACCAAAACGCTTCCTTCGCGGACCTCGTGCTGGCTCCGCGTTCCCAGACAGAATCCTTCACCCCAGCCGAAGAACGCCTGCTGACCGACCTGGCGCGCGAAGTGGAAGTTGCCGCGCACAACGTTCGTCTCACCGCCGACCTGCAGCGTTCGCGGCAGGAACTGGTCACGAGTCGTGAAGAGGAACGCCGCCGCATCCGCCGCGACCTGCACGATGAAATCGGACCGCTACTGGCAAGCCAATCCCTCACACTGGACGCCATCGAAAAACTTATCGCGCAAGACCCCGCCGCCGCGACCTCTCTCGTACGCGACCTCAAAGGACAAACGCAAGGCGCGGTCCAGGAGATTCGCCGCATTATTTACGATCTGCGTCCGCCCGCGCTCGATGATTTGGGTTTGGTAGAAGCGCTCAAAGAGAGATTCGTTCAATTGGGTCAGAGCAGACCTGCCCTGAGCAAAGTCGAAGGGCTCAAGGTCGAGTTGGAGGCGCAAGAGAATATTCCCTCATTGAGCGCGGCGGTCGAGACGGCAGTCTATCGTATCGCAGTCGAAGCCGTCACCAATGTCGTGCGCCACGCGAATGCAAATGATTGTCATGTTTGTCTTCGGGTGGATGGTAATCTGCAATTGGAGATCAGCGATGACGGCGCGGGATTGCCGCCAAAATACCGCGCGGGCGTGGGACTGCGCGCCATGCAGGAACGCGCCGAAGAATTAGGCGGGACGTTCCGAATCGAGCGCGCATCGAAGGGTACGCGGCTTGTTGTCACTTTGCCAATCTCCGCGGAGGACGAATGACCATCCGTGTCTTGATCGCCGACGACCATCCCGTGTTTCGCTTCGGCATGAAGGCTTTGCTTTCGACGGAAGCGGACATCAAAATCATCGGCGAAGCCTCCGACGGGCGCAAGGTGTTAAAACTCGCCGTCGAATTAAAACCTGATGTCATTTTGATGGACATCAACATGCCCGAAGTGAACGGCATCGAAGCCACGCGGCAAATCGTGCGCGCGCATCCTGAAATTGCCATCCTGATTGTCACCATGCTCGATGATGATTCGTTGTTCTCAGCTATGCGCGCAGGAGCACGCGGCTATTTGCTCAAGGGCGCGGAAGGTGAGGAGACATTACGCGCCATCCGCTCCGCCGCCGCAGGTGAGGCCATCTTCAGCCCGCGCGTAGCGGAACGATTGATTCATTTCTTCGCCAATCCATCGTTGAGGCCATCAACCCATCCATTCCCCGAATTGACACCGCGCGAGCGTGAGATCCTCGACCTGATCGCGCAGGGACTGACCAACCATGCCATTGCCGAACGATTGGTGTTGAGTCCGAAAACCGTCCGCAATCAGGTTTCGACTATTTTTAGTAAATTGCAGGTTGCAAGCCGAGGGGAGGCAATTGTGAAAGCCAGAGGCTCACAACCGCATCACTCATAATGTGACAGAGATTTGCCCGGTGTGGCACACATCCAATATGCGGCTATAAATTCCGCCCCGCAGTACAACAACTCATCACAGCATAAATAATTCGTTACTGAGGTTAGGGCGAGGGGACATGGAATTCTCTTCCTTGATAAATATAACTACTAACCCGTCAGCTCTATAAGCAGTAAAAATAATTTTCCAAGAGAAACCCGTCCTTGACATTCCTATTCGCATGTCTTAGCATAGCCATATGCGAATAGGAATGATGGTTGATAGTTACAAACCGTACATCAGCGGAATCACGAATTATGTCGAAATCAATAAACGCTATCTCGAATTAGCGGGACATGATGTATTTGTTTTCACCTTTGGTGACATGGATTATACGGATGGAGAACCTCGCGTCATCCGTAACCGCGGCCTGCAGCTGTTGGATACCGGTTTTTATCTCTCCATGCGGTATTCACGCTATGCAAAAAAATTACTGCAAACCATGGATGTTGTCCATGTGCATCACCCATTCCTAAGCGGGCGCCTCGCCTTAAGATATTGCCGTCCGCTGCAAATCCCCGTTGTATACACCAACCATACGCGCTACGATCTATATGCGCAAGCCTACCTGCCGATGATGCCCGACGAAGTCAGTCAGGGACTCCTGCAGGCCTACATGCCCACTTTTTGCAGAGCAGTCGATCTGGTAATCACGCCTTCCGCAGGAATGGAAAAAATCCTGCGCGAGCTCAACGTGGATGTTCCAATAAAGGTTGTGCCAAATGGCGTGGACTTAAAAAACTTTCACTTCGCCTCCCCGCTTCCTCGCACGGATTTTGGTTATAAAGAAGATGATATCCTGCTCGTTTACGCCGGCCGCATCGCGCTTGAAAAGAATCTTCCATTCCTGCTCGAATCCTTCACAGGTATCGCGCAAGCCATTCCAAATGTGCATCTCCTCATAATTGGCGGCGGTGTTCAACAATACGAGGATGAGATCCGCTCCCTCGTTAGCGAATTAAAACTTGTCCAACGCGTCCGCCTCACAGGTAGGATTCCATACGACCAACTGCCTGCCTACCTCGCCATGTGCAACATCTTCGTAACCGCATCCGTCACCGAAGTCCATCCGCTCTCCGTTATCGAAGGCATGGGTGCAGGACTTCCCATCATGGGCATTGAATCAGTTGGTGTGGGAGACATCGTAGAAGACGGAGTGACTGGCCTTCTTGCGACTCATGACCTGCCTGCCTTCACCGCCAAACTAACTCGCCTCTGTCTGGACCCGAACCTGCGTGCCCAAATGAGCGATACAGCCCGCCAGGCATCTTCGGCCTTTGCCATTGAAAACATCACCAGGATCATGCTTGCCCAATATGAAAAATTGATCACAGAATCCAGACCTCGCAAAAGCACCTGGCGCACCCGCCTGCGTGGATTTGTGGAACAATTCAACTCATGACCAAACACAACCAAAAGATCGGCGCATGGGGCGAAGACATAGCCGCAAAATGGCTCGCCGAACATGATCACAAAATCCTTGCCCGTAATATCCGCACACCATATGGGGAAATTGACATCATTGCAAAAAAAGGCGACCTCATCATATTTGTTGAAGTCAAAACACTGACCTCAAGCCAAAATTTCTTTCCTGAACACAACATCACAACCCGCAAGCGCAAGCACATGCTCAATGCCGCCCAAGACTACACCACCGAACATGAAATTGATCATTGGCAGGTTGATGTGATCGCAATTGAAGGCAGGCCGGGAAAAATCCCCATCATCACCCATTTTGAAAATGCGCTGTAAAAATCGTTGTATAATTTATATACTTAACTAACAACAAGGAGATTATTATGGAAAACGTTATCGGACCCGATGTTAGTTTTTATCAAGACGATCCTCAAACTCCGCAAGGGATAGATTTTCCAAAAATGCGCTTCACTGCCGGCTTTGCGATCATTCGCGCAGGTCAAAACCTCTGGCCGGATAGGGATTTCAAGTTAAATTGGCGGGAAGCAAAACTGGCCGGCTTGCCGCGCGGCTCCTATTGGTTTTACGACAGCCGGGCAGATCCAAAGAAACAAGCCGAATTATGGATATCACTCTTTAACGGAGACTTTGGCGAACTACCCTTATTCGCAGATTTTGAAGATAACTACGGTGGATTATTCAAAGGCTGGATTCATTGGGTCACATTTATTAATCGTCTTAAAGAACTTACGCATAGAAAAGAAGTGGCCATCTATACGGCCCATGACTACTGGGTTGAAAATACTTTATCAGCCGGCATCCCAGCCGCATCTTTAAATTATTTCAAGCAGTATCCCTTGTGGATCGCGAATTATGGCGTAACCAAACCGCTTGTCCCAAAACCATGGACGGAATGGGTGTTTTGGCAATTCACAGACAAAGGAGACGGGAGCATTTACGGTGTGGAAAGTAAAAATATTGACCTGAATTATTTCAATGGCGACCTGGACGCCTTCCGTCAAAGATTTGGACTTAAGGAATCCCCCCCGCCCGAACCCGTGCCCGTCAGCAAAAAATTTAGGGTCATCGTCCCCGCGCTGAAAGTCCGCTCTGGGGCAGGCTTGACTTATGACCAGGTTGGCAGAATTCTGCTCAATGAGGTTGTTGAGGAGATCGGTGCAAATGCAGATCGGACCTGGTTGAACATCCGTAAAGCAGACGGAAGCTTGACTGGCTGGAGTTTCAGCGCTTACTTGCAAAGAGTCACCGCCCCTGCGCCTGAACCAAATCCTAACCCCACACTCGAACCTTCTCCTGAGCCTGAGCCAATTCCAGTAACAGATTGGGTTCGAGTCACCGCCACGTCACTCAGAGTACGCAAGGGACCGGCGACAACGTTCGAACAGATCGGGAATATTCTCCGCAACGACGTCGTTCAGGAGATCGGCGCAAATTCAGATCGAACCTGGCTAAATATCCACAAAACAGACGGATGCTTAACCGGCTGGTGTTCGAGTGAATTTTTGCAAAAGACGACCGCCCCAGCGACCACACCAACCCCAACACCTGGGCCGCCGCAAAATGAGGAAGCTAAAAACTGGTATCGAGTCATTACATCATCGCTCAAAGTGCGCGAAGAACCTGGGTTGGATTTCGAAGCACTTGGCCTCGTTACCTTAGGCGAACTGGTGGAAAAAATCAGCGCCACCAGCGACGGATCATGGTTAAAAATTCGCAACGCTGATGGCACTTTGACAGGCTGGAGCACAAGCGAATATCTCCAAAACGTAAACACGCCTGTGTCAATTGAACCTCCTGCTACCACACCCATTCCAGACCATAGCGATAAAAACTGGTATCGCATCAACGCGGTGAGTCTTAGCGTGCGTGAATCACCCAACGCCTCTGCTAAAGTTGTGGGGAGCGTTTTGAAAAATGAAACCATCCCCGCCCTGGACGACACAAGCAATCCAGGTTGGGTAGAAATCCAACGGCTCGATGGACTAACAGGCTGGTGCTCCAAAAATTATCTCGTTTCACTAGGCAATGGACATCCCGCATCCATCAGGCAAAGTTTATTTCCCGGCATCACCTACCTGCGGAAAGACCTGACCTCACCGCGCCCCATCGTTGTGCACGTCATGGCAATTGATTTACAAGCCCCCAAGTTGGAATTCCTTGTCACACCTTCGCCAAACATTGGCAATATTTTGTGTACAAGCGTCACATCCAAATTCCTTGAAGAATTCAAACTGCACGTCGCTATCAACGGCGGTTATTACAGCTATCTGGATGCTTCCTATGATCCAGCTGTTTATTGTCCGAATGGCGGCGATCCAGTCCGAATTAGCGACTATGCTGCCTCGCGTGGAAAAATATATTCACCCAAAAAGACTGCACAGCCGATAATATATATCGGCCCTCGAAACCAGGTGACCATAAACAAGGAACAAGGCAGGGTTTTTAATGCAATCTCAGGAGACCGCATTGTCGTGAACGGCGGCCTGGTCGTAAAAAATCTCGCCGCAAATGCGCCCAATCCCCGCACTGCAATTGGGATAAATAAAAACGCCCGTTGGTTGACCTTGATGGTCGTTGATGGCCGCCAGCCAGGATACAGCGAAGGAGTCACTTTCCCGGAGCTGGCAGAACTGCTCATCTCATACGGCGTACATACCGGCGTAAACATGGATGGCGGTGGATCATCCACCATGACCATCAAGGGTTTTAATGGAAAGGCCCGCGTATTAAATTCCCCGATTGATATGAACAAAACAGGGAAAGAACGCCCAGTCGCTAATCATCTGGGTTTATTCATCAAGCCATAACCAGCCTCGCCCCAAGGCTTCCAATAAAAACAATCCAGCAAAAACTGGACTGTTTTTATTGGAAAAAATACCTTAGTCAGAGACCAGCAGCCACTTGGCAAGCCGTCCATGCAATTGACCGATGCCGCGCACAATGTGCATGAAGGTTGTCCACAATAATATGCCCACGAGAATGCAGAGCGGATAACTCCATTGTGGCACGGCATAATGTGTTACATTACCAAAAACCAGCAGTGGTTCTTTTGAAACTTCCTGAATAAGGGGGATGGCAATAAATGAAAGCGAGAAACTTAACACAGTTGTGATCGCCACAAAATACATTGTTCCCAATACGAACTGAATGAACATGTAGACCAGCATGAGCCAGGTATGCTTATCTGTTACAAGAGCCTTAAGTCGGTCAAACCATTTCATGCCTTGGTGTGAGAATAATGGGCGGCGCGGCATGCGTATGCCAAGCAAAGCTTCCACGAGACGCCCCTCAAGCAGCGCCAGTCCGCGCACCGAGAGCAGGAACAGCAAAGCCAGCGGCAAGCCAAAGATGAAGATGACAAAAGTTACAGATAAAGAGACGCCCGTCACCGCCCATGTAAAATAGAACATGCCGGTGACAAATGCGATCAACATATAAAGCAATGCTCCCCACGCGCGCGCATCTGCATACACACCAAAGAAATAACCCAAAACCGAATGGGGCTTGGTGGCTTGCTTCAACGAGGGGGATGTACGCCGTTCCACTTCCTGGTAAGCGGATGCGGTTTCTTCGGGGGTTCCGTATTCATCCACGATGATCTTTAACGCATCGGGCTCTTTCAGCTCGGCATTTTTTTCGCGCGCCACTTCCAACGCAGTGGATAAGTGTTCGCGCGCATCAGCAAGCGCATCCTGAAGAAGAGCAGAGTCGCTTCCTTGCATTTCGGTTTTCAAGGCATCAAGGTATTCTTCAATGGTATTAAACATATCGTCATCATCCTTTCAAAATTGCATCTACAAATTTTTTCGTCTGCTTCCAGATCTCCAGCCATTTTGTCAAAACAGACTGACCTTCATCAGTGATTTTGTAATATCTGCGCGGCGGCCCGGCGACCGAAGGTTCAACCATACTGCTTAGCAATCCGTTCTCCTCCAGTGACCGAAGCACGGGGTACAAAGTCCCTTGTTTCATCATAGGGAAGCCTGGCCCGCTTTCTTCGAGCAGTTTGGCGATCTGGTAGCCATACATTGGCTCTTTACCGCGGCTCAATACACTTAACAAGACAAGTGAAGATGTGCCTGAAT
Organism: Chloroflexota bacterium; assembly: GCA_016866215.1. Lineage (GTDB taxonomy): Bacteria > Chloroflexota > Anaerolineae > Anaerolineales > Villigracilaceae > Villigracilis. The sequence goes on from VGNE01000005.1 coordinate 74,351, forward strand.
TAAGTTCTTTCTGAAATTTTTTGGTTTGTGCAGTAATTTCAGTCATCCTTGTTCCTTTCGGTGGTAATGTGTAATTCGCATTACTAATAAGTCAATAATAATATAAACTTCGCACTATGTCAAGGCTTTTAATAAAAACAATCCCGCCGTGAGGCGGGACTAATCACTGATCACTATTTACTGCTTACTTCTCTACGGCTCTTGTATCACCGCCGCGCGATAGGTATTGTTCATCAACATCGCAATCGTCATGGGACCGACACCGCCGGGAACTGGGGTGATAAAGCCAGCGACTTGCTTGGCTTCATCAAAATTGACATCTCCCACCAGGCGGTAGCCGCTTTTCTTGGTGGTATCCGGCTTGGAGTTGATGCCTACGTCAATAATGGCCGCCCCGGGTTTGATCCAATCGCCGCGCACAAACTCGGACTTGCCGATGGCCGCGATCAGAATATCCGCTTCACGGACGACAGCCGCGATATCCTTCGTGCGGGAATGACAGACTGTCACGGTTGCATTTTTTCCAATTAACAACAATGCGGCAGGCATGCCCACGATGTTCGAGCGTCCCAGCACAACCGCGTTTGCGCCTTCAATTTTCACGCCCACTTTTTCAAGCAAATAAATACACCCATAAGGGGTGCAAGGCACAAACAGAGGCTCGCGTCCCTTTTGAGCCAAACGACCGATATTTAACGGGGAGAAACCATCCACGTCTTTTTCGATGCTGATCAATTGAAGCACGCGTTCTTCATTCAGATGATCAGGCAAGGGTAATTGAACGAGAATACCGTTCACTGATTTATCTGCGTTCAGATCCTTGATGAGCTTCTCGAGTTCATCCTGAGAAATATCTTCGGACAGGTGGTGGCTGACCGAACCCATCCCCAGTTCTTCACATGCCTTGCCTTTGGCTCGAACGTAGGTTGCCGAGTCCACACGTTCGCCGACGAGCACAGCCGCAAGCGTAGGCTTGGATTTACCCGCCGCAATGCGTTTGGCTACTTTCGCGGCGACTTCGTCACGCACTTGCTGGGCGATCAACTTACCGTCAATTAATTGCGCTGTCATGTCTTACTCCTTATCTCGATTGATTTATGCACAAAAATTATACAATTAGTTCCCCGTTTCAAATAGTGACATTCATCTTGCGATTTACGATATGTGATTTAGGTTGTCGGGCGAGGTGTTCGGGCAACGGCTCGTCCTTACGGTTGCAAGACAACAAAATTATCGAACACAATATCCACGCCGGGTGTGACAAATGTGCCTGCTAAAATACCGACATCCCCGTTTGTCAAAGTAAAGTCTTGTGTCTGCGTAATCTGATAACCATTTGCGTAAAACGTGAGGGTATTCCCTGTACAATCAGCGCGCAGGTGATTAACAGCAAGTCCTTGCTTAATATTTGAAGAAGGCTGCATTTCGCTTTGGCCCAGCAAAACAGCTTGCCCGCCTGAATATAGCCCCATACCGTAATAGCCGTCGCTTGAAATGATGAAGAAATAATAATCACTGCCATTGAATCGGCAGATCAAACCGATGCGGTTCTCATCCGGTCCCGCCAGCTTGCCGGTATCCACTTCCATGCGCACATCTGAAAAATTCTGTTGTGGAGTAGACCAAAAATTAGTTTGCGATGATTTGACAAGAATGCGGTATCCGCCCGCGTCATAATCCATGACGCCTTCATCCGCCAGCATACGATCCCAGCCTGAAACGGGATCCGAAAAATCATCCTGAAAGAGCACGGTTCCTGTTTCAGCAACGGATATCTGTTGAGTCGGGATGAGGGTCGAGGTGGAACAAGCAAGGGCAAGAAAAAGCGATAACAAACCATATAATTTAATATGTTTCATGGGTGTGATTTTATCACGATGAGTTATGGAAAATACTGTTCCAACAATTGTTCTGCTATCTGGCGATATATGCCAGATTGGTCCGCATCGCGCACGTAAGTCAATATATTATATGCAGCGCCACGGTTACCTTGCGCCAGATGCGTCATTGCAAGATGGATGTGCGCAGGGTAATGATCCGGGAAACGCACAATCACACCTTCCAGGGTTTGCTCGGCGCTGGCATATCTGCCAGAAGAGAGATAAGACCAACCTAACACATCCAATGCGAAAGGATCGTCCGGCGCAAGCCTGACTGCCTGTTGTGCGGCGGGCAACCCCACAGCCTCCACTTGCACACCGTTCTCAGCGCAAAAAACTGCCAACAATCGCCAGTATGTTGATTCATTTGGCGCGAGCTCCGTTGCGCGTTGATAAGCCGTCAGCGCGGCGGCGAGATCGCCAAGTTTGAAACGGGCATCACCAATAGATGCCTGCCAGACGGGGTTCGTTGGATCGTTTCTTGCGGCGATCAAATACTCCATCAGCATCTGATCGTATTTTTCCTGACGATTCCAATGCAATGCGCGCAAAGCCCGAACGATGGCAGAGGTATGATCCAGGGACAATGCGCGATCAAGTTCCTCGCTTCCATCCTGACCGCTTTGCTGTTTCGCTTCGCCGAGCCATGCCCACGCCTCGGCATTTTCAGCGTTAAATTGAGTCGCTTTCTCGAAGGCCGCAATGGACAAGTCCCATTCCCGCACCAGACCGAGAGCGCGTCCAATCGTCAGCATCTGCAGTGAAGGGTCGGGTTCAATGGCTGATAGATTCAAGGCGGCGCGCAATGTCTGCACGGCAGAGTCAACTTCGGGATTAAGAGAGGAGGCGACCATCAATTCAGAAAGCGCTTGTTCTGGCTCAAGGATTGTCAGCAACAGACCGAGTCGGTAGTGGGCATTGGCATTGCTTGGATCAAGTCGAAGTTGATTCCTGAGCGCATCACGTTCAGCCAGCCAGTCTTTTTGTTCGCGATAAATATAGGCAAGCCCTGCATATAAATAAGCCGAATCATGGAATTGCAAGCCTTGTTGATATACACGCAGGGCAGAGGTAAGGTCGTTTATGCTGATGTAAGAATGCCCCATCGCAATCCAGCCTTGCTCGGTGAGTTTGGGCGCATGGTTTAGAAAGTTGATCGCGTCAGAATAATTTCCGCCGGCATAGGCAGAGATACCGGCCTTTTCCAAAAGGTCACCTCGCCAAGGCAAAAGAAGTGCGGCGTATTGATATTGTTGTGCGGCGCTTGAATAATTTTGCGCGGCAAATTCGATTTCTGCACGATCAATAGCGGAATAACCCGTAAGTAAAATGGGAAGCAAGGCTGCCGCAAGCAGTGCCATAACGACAAGGAGGTAAATCCATTTTTTGTTGTACATCGCAAAAGCAATTATACGTGCATGTGCCATATTTTTTGAACTGGCAGTATAATTATGGTTGCATGAACGCATTTACCACTTTAATTTTTACCCAACTAACCGTCCCACCGGGGGATTTGATTTACTATATTGTGCTGGTGTTTGCGGTCGCAAGCGCTCTTCAATCGGCATTAAACCTTTGGCGGGCAACCGAGTTTCCACAAGCCAAACGTGCTTTTATGGGACTGGGCATTTTGCTATCTGCGCAAATTATCATGTTCCTGTTTAGCGGACTTGGCTGGCAGCACATCATAGACCCGAAAACAGTCCTGCCTCCCATGGACCGGGCCTTCATTATGTTTGGAATTATTTGGATCACATGGTTATATGCCTTCCCAGAACCGAACCGGGTAGGGGATACAGCAACAAGCTTGTTGAGTCTATTCATCTTGGTTGCATTGGGATTGAGTCTGCTGTCCTGGCAGCCGCAAATCGCATTGCTCAGCTACAACCAGACGGTTGACGATTGGATTTGGCAGATTGGCTCATTGTTCCTGACGCTGGCCGGCATGGCAACCCTGTTCATTCGCAAACCCAATGGGATGTGGTATGGGATCATTTTGCTCTTTCTTGGGTTTCTGGGTCACGCGGGTCATTTGCTTTTCCGAATGGAAGGCAATTACTCGGGCATTGTGCGGCTTGCATACATGGCGGCTTACCCAATATTGCTCACCTTGCCGCAACGTTTTGCCATCCCTGCTGGTACAGTTTCCTCTCCACGGCCTGCAACAGAAAAACAAGATAACGGCCTTCGAGAGCACAAACGCTACAATACCGACATAAAAACCTTCCAAGCCTTGCTGGCGCTCGCGGCGGAATCAAACCCCACAAAAGTGAGTCAAGCCATCACTCGCGCCATTTCCCAAACGATGCTCTCCGACCTGTGTTTTATGATCTACATGACGGATAATAATAACCAGATTGTCATCAGCGGCGGATATGACTTGATCCGTGAGGATAATTTGGAAGGGGGCACGCTAAATAAAGAATCAATTCCCATGCTGGCAAATTCACTAAAGCACGGTCGCCCATTACGAATGCCTGCGAGCAGTACCTCAGCTGATATTAAAGGGTTGGCGGATATTCTTGGCTTAACCAATCCCGGCCATCTATTGAGCGTACCCATCCTCACCGGGGAAAAAGAAACCCTGGGCGGAGTGCTTCTGCTTTCCCCATACTCAGATCGAACATGGACTGCAGAAGATCAGGACTTTCTTTCGAATATAGCCGCTCTCCTTGTTCCCATCATTAAAAGAAGCCAGAAAGAAAATAAACTCGGAACGCAAAACGACCAGGCTCGCGCGAAAATAAAAGAGCTTGAAAGCAGCGTGCAGGAACTCACCAAATTATTGGAGCAGTCACGCGTAGAGATGAAAGGAAGCGACTCAAAGGAAATGGCTTCCATGCTCGCTTCACAGGAAGAATCACAACGCATCATCAAGCAATTACAACTGGAGATTGGTGAATTACAGTCAGGAAAAGATTTTCCTTCTTCTCCATCATCAACCTTAGAGATGGAAAAGGAGTTGGCACAGTTAAGAGACCAACTTGCCGAAGCCAATCTGAAAACGCAAGAGAAGGAAATAAACACCGTTGCCATTAAGAACCTGGAACAGTCTGGGACGATTGCTTCCCTCTCACTGGATTTGCGTCAGCCATTATCTTCGATCGTTGGGTATACTGAATTACTCCTCGGTGAATCAGTGGGAAATCTCGGCGCACTGCAAAGAAAGTTCGTGGAGCGCATCAAGGCCTCCACGGAACGCCTGCAAAGTATGACAGATGATATGATCCAGATCACCACTCTGACAAGCGAGTTGGATGATCTAAAACCAGAATCTGTCGACTTGAACTTGATCATTGATAATGCCATGTCTCAAACCAGTAAACAGCTGCGCGAGAAAAATATTTCCATGCATCTTGACCTACCGAAAACCCTTTCAACCATTCAGGGTGACCGGGAAGCGCTTCAGCAGATATTGATCCATTTGCTGCAAAATGCAGGGGCAGTAACTCCGCCTGAAGGCACGATCAAGCTCAAGGTCAAGACGCGAACCGAAAATGGATTGGGGTTTATCGTGATAAACGTGGCGGATAGCGGTGGAGGTATTGCTCCCAAAGATATAAAGCGTGTCTTCACCCGTTTATACGACTCAGAAAATGACATCATCCAGGGAGTGGGCGATAATAGCACGGGTTTATCCATTGCCAAAACTCTAACAGAAGCACAGCATGGCCGCATCTGGGTGGAAAGCGAGCAAGGGGTTGGCTCCACATTCAGCGTGCTTCTGCCTTTTGCCAGCCAGAAGGTATCCGAAAAGAAAAGCAAAAAGGGTAAAAAGTAGTGCAGGTACCGCGTGATTTTTGGAAAGCGTTGATCGCAGCTTTGCTCTCGATTGGTTTGATGATCGGGGCATTGTCCATTTCTCTAATAGTATTCCTGCCGGAAATGGCTCCTGCTTCGACCCATTACCTGCTCCCATCCATCGCGCCAATTACAGTTATTTCCACTTTACCGCTGACATTTACACCCGAGCCGGGCTTGGGACTCGCGACACTTACCGCCAATCCCACATTTACAATTACCGTCATACCAGGTTCGTGCTCGCCTCCTTCAGGTTGGGGACAAATTTTCATTCAAGACAATGATACACTTGACCGTCTTGCCGAACGTTACCGCATCAGCAAGGATCAATTGAAAATATCCAATTGCTTATCGAGCGACAGCCTCATAACCGGCGCCGTCTTTTATGTGCCCCCAGCGCCGACCAGTACGCAGCTGGCATGCAGTAAAGGGGCGGCTGGATGGGTGAAAACGTATGTCGTAAAACCAGGTGACACCCTCTATGCAATTGCATCAAATCATTACACAACCACAGGTTTTTTACGAGCCGTGAATTGCAGAACTGGTGATCTTATTTATACAGGTGAAGTACTCTGGGTTCCATATGTTGCCACCCGCACGCCGTATTCTATTCCATCGCCCGACAGTACGATCACACCTTATCCCACCGACCCATTGACTCAAACTTCCCTGCCCTTCACAGGCACACCGGAACCGAGTGAAACATCTACACCTTGATTACAGGTTCACTCCGCGTGGATACCCCAATGAACTCGACAAAATAAATGATGGCATATTCTCGCAATCTACTTATTGTCATCCTTGCCATCTTAATATCAGCGTGCGGGGCATCACCATCAGCGCCTGAGCAGGCGCCTCTGCCAATTATCCTGATCACCTCCGCACCCAACGCAACTGCCACTCCCACCCCATTTCAACCTTCCCTTTTCACGGCGACCCTGCCTTTGTTATATTCGTTTGACGTGAATGCACCTCAATTTAATCTACCCTCCGAGACGCCATCACCCACCGCATTGCCTCCGATCGAACCGACAGCGACCATCAGTCTCGATCAACTTTTCCCGACGCAGGCCGCTCCGCCTGCACAGGCGCCGGGCATCAACCCCACCGCCCTCCCGCCGTTGACGGACAAAGAGACAATCAACTTCATGTTGATTGGTTCAGACAAACGCTCTGGTTCATCCTACCGAACCGATACGCTCGTGATTGCTATCCTTTGGCCCAAAGAGGGACAGGTTTCATTGATCTCCATCCCGCGCGACTTGTGGATCTACATTCCCACGGTTGGGATGCAGCGAATTAATACCGCTTATCAAAGCGGAGAAGTGTATGGCTACCCCGGTGGCGGACCAGGTCTCTTGAAAGAAACCATTGCATATAATCTTGGCATCCGCATTGACCATACTGCCATGGTCGAATTTGATGGCTTTCGCCGCATCGTGGATACTCTCGGCGGGGTTGATCTGCCAGTCTCATGCGCTTACACCGACTGGCGATTAATAGATCCCTCCTACGACCCTTACAATGAAGACAATTGGTGGCTTTACACCGTCGGGCCTGGTCAGGTACATATGGATGGTGACCTTGCGCTTTGGTACGCCCGCTCGCGCTCCAAATCCAACGACTTTGACAGAGGCCGCCGCCAGCAGGAAGTACTACGCACCATTTTCCAAAAGGCCTTGCAGACGGATACCTTCAGCAAAATCCCACAACTTTACAATGACTTCGCCAGCACCGTTATAACAGACCTCGGTCTTGCTGATATGCTTCGCATGGCTCCGTATGCTGTCAACTTCACAAACGCAAATATTCGCGGCTATTATATCCGCCCACCCTTTGTCAGTTCATGGACAACCCCCGGCGGAGCCTCTGTCCTATTGCCAAACCAAGCGGAACTTGAACAAATGCTGATCGAAGCCACTACCCTATCGTCCTATGCAGTTACCCGCCAAACGATTACTGTCGAAGTTCAAAACGGCGCAAGCTTCGACACTCTGGAATCCCTGGCTTCATCGCGCCTCAATTACGCAGGTTATGAAACCAAAATTGCGAGTGCCGACCGCCGCGACTATACATCTTCCGTGATAGTGGATTTCACACCCGGGCAGGATGCTACTCAAAGGCAGACGCTCATCTCCACCCTCGGCTTGTACGCTTCGCGGGCAAATGTGCTTTCTCTCCCAGACGCAAACAACCCCGTGCAATACCGCGTCATTCTTGGTTCAGATTATGAACCATGTTTCCAGCCAGAAGACCTCTCGCATTAGGTTGACAACCCTCATCAGATTAGTTAAACTATACGAAGAGCCTATGCGCCATCGCGTAAGGATAACTAAATGGAAAAAACATCTGATTCCGCCCACATTACCTCGAAGACCATGCTTCCTGCCGCAATCAACGCCTGGGAAATGTTCCTCCACGACCAGGGACGTTCCCCCAACACCGTCAAGGCCTTCCTCTCCGATGTCCGCTTGCTCAATCAATTCGCCGCACCCGATCAGACCATCGGCGCAATCACGACAGATGATATAAACCGCTTCTTCACCTGGATGGAAAAAGAACGCGGCGTAGCCTGCAGTCCCAAAACCCTCTCTCGCCGAATCACATCCATAAAATCATTTTTTCGCTGGCTGCATCAACATGGCACACTGACCATTGACCCCGCAGAAAAAGTCCTGCAACGCTCCGCCATCAGCCCAGTTCCCCAAGTCCTGACGGAAGTCGAGTATGAAGCTGTTTTTCTCGCCGCAGACCGTCATCGCCGTGAGAAGAAACCAGATGCCCGACCATACACACTGGTTCATCTCCTGCTCACGACAGGCATAAAAAAAAGCGAATGCCTTGGCATTCACATCAACCATATTGATCTCGATGCAAAGGGTGGCCCGCATCTTTTTGTGCGCTATGCCAGCCCTGCCAATCGTTACAAGGAACGAAAGATAGAATTGGATGAGGGTTGGGTAATTGCCTATAATGAATACCTCGCCCAATATCAACCTGTCGATCAGGTTTTCCCCTGGTCACCTCGCAGACTGGAATACCTGCTTGAAGATATCAGCGAAGAAGCTGGTCTTACCAAACACCTATCCTTCGACATGTGCCGCTGGACTTGCGCTCTGCGTGATCATCAAGCAGGGATCGAGTCAGATAAAATCCGCCAAAAACTCGGCGTTTCCAAGATCCAATGGCGGGAACTGTTTATCAAACTTAAACAACTAAATGGTGAAATAAAATAAAAAGAACCCCGTCAAGGTTATTGGCGGGGTTCTTCTTATCATAATTTCTCACGCGGTCGTGTTATTGAAAAATGAATAATTCTCTGCGTTGACTCTGTCAAACGATAGAGATGCGACGGGCGGTAACCTGGCACCCAGAGGATCTCTTTACCCGCGCACAACAACGGCCAGCCTGCCCGGGCGCGCTGTGGAATTTTCTGATTTATAAAAATATCAGAAAGTTTCTGCGAATGACCCTGCATCCCCAGGGGAATAAAATGATCCCCCTGACGGCGCGTCCGCACCTCGAACGACTCGGGTAAATTCTCCGCATCCAACCAGACTTGCAACTGGTCCTGGTTCCGTTCAGCCTGGTCCATCGCTTCAGCCGGAAGAGTTCTGAGATCACAATTCATCTTCCAACCGCCGGCAAGAGCCACCTGCCCCGCAGGAGAAATATGGAGGGAGGTACCCTCGGTCATTTGAGGCCAAAGGGAATATGGCAGTTCTGCCCCCAGCATATAGATATAAATAAATTCAGACTCGCGCAATATGCGTAACCCAGCTTTCAAGTCCGCGTGCGCGGAGGAAACGCTTGAGTTGATAATATTTGTGGCACGTTCAAGAGCCGTGAAGCTGATATCCACGCCGGGGCTAAGAGTCTGCATGGCCTGTTTGACCAGGTTTCGTTGCAGTCCGAGCGAATATTTGGAAAGCAGGTCAAAGTCAAAGGTGATGATGTCATCCTCCATCGTAACGACTGACTCTTTCCATGCAATCGCCAAAGTCTCCATCGCAAATGCGTAATCACCTTTCAATGATTCCGACATGTGCAGAATGGCTTCTCGTAATTTCGGGTTGTAACCTTCCAGGGTGGGGATCAGTAAATGGCGGATGCGGTTGCGCTGAAAATTCAGGGAATCATTGCTCGAATCATAAAGCGGTTGCAAACCATTGGCCACACAGAAGGCAGCAGTCTCTTCCCGCCAAAGTCTCAGCAGTGGACGCACCAGGGGAATTTCAGCATCGAACATTTTAAGAATGGATCGGTAGGACATGCCCTTCAGCCCAGACATCCCGCTTCCCCTTAAAAAGTGCATCAACACAGTTTCCACCTGATCGTCTGCGGTGTGGCCAACTGCGACAGCCTGGGCACTTCGCCGGCGGGCAAGGCCAAATAAAAAACGGTAGCGCAGGGTACGTGCAGCTTCCTCAAGCGACATTTTATTTTCGTCAGAGTAACCGCTAACGTCAGCCCCATCTATAACGCAGTCGAGATTGAGTCTTGCGGCAGTCTCCTCCACCATGCGGGCATCCAACCTCGATTCAGGCCGAAGTTGGTGATCGAAATGCGCCACAACCACAGGATAGTCTGCTGTTCTTAATGCTTCCAAGAGACATAAACTATCAGCCCCCCCGGAAACTCCGACGATGACAGGGCGGTCTTTCACAAGACTACATTCATCTTTTAAAATCGTTTCAATATTCTTTGGCATGTTAATATTTTTTGAGGGATTCCGATTGAATCAGATTAAAACCCTGGCGTGATGCGGCTCGCCGCCTGAAGGTTCCACCAGCGTACTGATGGATTCAGAAGTTATAGCTGATATAACTCGACCAACACACCGCCGGTGGACTCGGGATGAATGAAAGCATATTTTTTTCCATCGGCGGCAGTGCGAGGCTCTTCAGTGATGAGACGGATATTTTTTGTTTTCAATTGAGACATCATTCCTTCGATATCATCCACCTCAAGGCAGAGATGATGCATGCCCGCGCCGCGTTTGGCGAGATATTTGGCAATGCCAGAGTCGTCTGTCGTCGGCATGACCAATTCGACTTCAGCGCCAGCGATCGGCAAAAATGCGACCGTTGATTTTTCAGCTTGCACATCGCGCAATTCATGAAGCTCGATCCCCAGCGCATCCCGCCAGAACATCAGCGATTTTTCCATGTCAGCCACGACAACGGCAACGTGATTAATGGCAGTGATTTTCGGCATGAATTCTCCGTTCGAAGGTTTATATTTATGGTTTTGATTTTACTCCAGTATCCTGATTGCAATAGGCAATACCAATTTCGCCCACTCGGCGTACATCTTAGCGGATGGATGCAATCCATCACCAGCCACCAAACCAGGGTCCTTCAATGCTTCGCGGGAGGCAAGAGTCACATCAACATAATGGACACCCATTTTTTTAGATTCATCCAGATTGATCAGGTTGAAGGCATCAATATCATTTGCGATCTTATCACGATCCCTGCCTGAGGCAAACGGCGTGACCCCCCAGTCTGGAATGGAGAGCAGAATGACATGCTCAGGTTTTCCACCGGCATATTCAATGGTTTTCTCCAGCAAAAATCGGAATTCATCGCGATATGTATCGAGGTCATACCCGCGATATTGATTGTTGACGCCGATCAATAAGGACACCAGATCATACTTCCCTTGTGGCGGATTGGCTTGAATCCCCTGCCAGAGTTCGCTTGTCGTCCAGCCAGTGCGGGCGATGATCGTCACATCGGTTTGAATATTTTTATTGGAAAGCATCGCTGCCAGTTGATTCGGCCAGCGTTCATTTTCAACGACACTTTTGCCGATCGTGTAGGAATCACCCAAAGCAAGAAAACGAACAGATTGACTTGATGGAGCAGGTGTCGTCACATGACCTCCGCAAGAGATGAGAAATAATAGAGCAAAAACTATTGAGAGTTTTATCTTTGACATATATTGATTTTAATGCAACAGAGTATCCATGAACGAAGCAACATTCACCCTACTCATTCACCAGATCATGAATCCACCTGCGCGAGCGGAACCGCCACGCGCTAACAAAGGCTTTTACAACTTCTTCGAGCGCCACCATAAGATAAACATAATAGACGGGCAGGTGCAATACAAAAGCACCGATATACGCCGCAGGTACGCCGATCAGCCAGATGGAACAGATTTCCATAATCAGGGCAAAACGCGTGTCACCGCCCGCGCGCAATGCGCCGATAAATATCGAAAAATTGAACATGCGGATCCACAAGATACATGCCATCATTAATATCAACATGCGGACATTGTACACACCACTGGGGGAAAGATCATACAAATCCACTACAACATCCCGCAATAACAAGACCGTAAAACCAACCACCCATGCGGCGAGCACAGAAATAATAATCACACGGCGCACAGTTTCGTAGGCTTCCTCCTTTTTACCGGCGCCAATGCGGTTTCCCACCATCACTGCGCAGGCATTACCAAGTCCCATAAAGACGACAAACCCGAGTTCCTCCATCGTCGCGTTGATATTGACCGCTGCGATGGAATCCGTGCCGATGTGAGCATATATGGCATTATAGGTGGTAATCCCAATTGACCAGAAAAATTCATTGGCAAGCGCAGGGAATGTTGTCCGCAAAACCCTCCTGAAGAATGAGATATCGAAGGAGAAAAATGTGAACGGGTTGGCGGCCAGGGGAGTCTTTTGGGTGTAGACAAGACTAAGAAGCAGGACCAGTTCCAATATCCAGCCTGAGGCGGTGCCTATCGCGGCGCCTTCCACGCCAAGTGCGGGAAAGAACCCAATGCCGAAAATCAACATATAGCCAAGAATCGTCTTGAAGATCAAGGCACTGATGGTTGCAATAACAGCGATCTTGATCAGTTGGATACTCCGCAGGGTGGCAATATACGATGTTGCAAGCGCAACTGGAATGTAGGAAAAACCAACAATCCGAAGATAGCGCGAGCCGATCTCAATCACATCAGGATCATTCGTGTAAAAACCGAGCACAACATGGGGCATCAGCGTGGCTGCAAGTGTGAAGATCAGCGCAATGATGGAGGTGGCCAGGATGCTCATACCCAGCACTTTGCGAATGGGATCCAACTCCTGCTTGCCCCAGAATTGCGCGGCGAAGATTGCCATACCGCTGGTCGTTCCAAACACCAAAAGAATAAAAACGAAAAAAACCTGATTGGATAAACCTAGCGCAGCAATCGAAGATTCGCCCAATTGCCCAACCATGATGACATCAATCATGTTGAGTGAGGCGTTGATAAGCTGTTGCAATGAAATGGGAAGCGCGATGGTTAACATTTCGCGCAGGAAGGCGCGGTCACGCAGGAAGGAGAGGATCATGGGTAAGGATGAAAGGTGAAGGATGAAGAAAGAAATAAAACGGCGGTTCCTTTCGGGTGACCGCCAACTGGTTACTGATTACTATTCAGTGATTACAGCTCTTCAGGCGCTTCTCTGACAATATAAAGCGGCCTGCCTTTGGCTTCATCATATAAGCGCCCGATATATTCGCCGAGAATACCCAATGAAATTAACTGTACGCCACCGAGAAACAGCACTGCGATCAAGGTAGTGGCCTGACCAAAGAATGCCCCCGAGCCCATGATACGCATGTAAATGACAACAGGGATCGCAAGAATAGAAACGCCCGCAGAGAAGAAACCAAAATAAGTGGCCACTTGTAAAGGGAAATATGAAAAGCCCGTGATGGCATTCAATGCCAGCTTGAGCATCTTGCGGAAAGGATACTTCGTCACACCTGCCACACGCGCGGCACGCGTGTACGTAACCCCGATCTGCCTGAACCCCACCCAGGCAGACATGCCGCGTGGGAAGCGGTGACGTTCCTTCATCTGCTTGAGTACATCCACGACTTTGCGATCCATTAGGCGGAAGTCGCCTGTATCCACAGGGATTTTTACATCTGTGATGCTGTAAACAATTCTGTAGAACAAGGCCGCAGTGAATTTCTTGAACCATGATTCGCCTTCACGCTCGGCGCGCACAGCATAAACAACTTCATAGCCTTCCTTCCACTTCTTCACAAGTTCAAGAATGGTTTCGGGTGGATCCTGCAAGTCGCCATCTATGATGATGATCGCGTCACCACGCGCGTAGTCCCAGCCGGCGGTGATGGCGACCTGATGACCGAAGTTGCGCGCAAAAATAACGGGGCGGATAGTTTTATCTCCATGAGCCAGTTCGCGGATTCGTTCCGTTGAACCGTCCGTGGAACCATCATCCACGAGGATGAGTTCCCAAGACTCGTCAGAGGAGTCCATTACTTCTTTGACGCGGCGAACCAACTTGGAGAGATTATCAATTTCATTATAGATGGGAGCAATGATCGAATAGGTTATTTTCATGAATCCTGTTTCCGTTTTTCCTTTGTGGAAATTTTTAGTTGCTGCCGTGGTTTTATTTTTTCCGGAGGGGTCACGAACTGCTTTTCGTCGTCAGCATCAAAAGGAGATAGCCCCAAGACACGACGGCGCAGGTATTCCATAATCACAACAACAGAAGCCAGGACGGGGACAACCAGCAAGGCGCCCATAATTCCTTCAAGAATCGTGGCGATCATGATCGCTATGAATATCAACGCTTCATTCATGTGTAAACTGCGTCCCATGATAATAGGCCGCACAAAGAAATTCTTTAGATTGATCAACACCAGATACGTCAGGCCGACAATGCCAGCCACCCAAAAATTTGAAACGGGAATCCAACTGGAACCTTCAAGCAAAGCCACACCCATAGCGAGCGCTGCCGCCAGGAAAGGTCCAACATCGGGAATCAAGGTGAACAAACCTGCCAGAACACCCAGAACCAACGCCCCAGGAATACCCAGGATAAGCCATGCAATGGTGAACACAATCCCAACCACTACCATCAGAACGATTTGCCCGCGCAAGTATGCCATCCACACATTTCGAAGGCGTTTATACAACTCACGCATATCATTCTGGTACGTTTCCGGCGCCAGGTCAATCATCCATGCACGTATCCGCGGCCATTCGCTCATGAACAGATGCACACTTACAAGAATCACCAAAGACCACAGTACATTGATGGAAGTCGTTTCGAGCAATGCCAGGGCCTCTTCAGGTAATGGAGTGAGAACTGATTCCTGCAATTGCGCAAGGCTTTCACCCAATTGCTCAAAATGAAACACCATGCTGCCAAACTGCACAGGCTGTGTAAGCAAAACGCTTGTCTGGCGTGAAAGGTCAAGGAGATCGCTGGCTACAATTTTTATTTCATCGAAAAAGATCGGCGTCAATGTGGCGGGCACACCCACCAACACGACCAACGAAGAAAAATAGACAATGTTAACCGCGGCCGGTCGCGATAATGTCGTGTTATGCGTCAGCATCGTCACAGCCGGACTGATGATGTATGCAATAAATCCTGCGATGACCAGCATCTTCACGGCCTCCCGCGCATAGATCAACAGCGCGACAAACAAGACAAAGACAATGATCCCAATGACGTAACGAAAAGGCTCGCTCCAGATAATGTTATTTCTATTTTTCATAATAGCTTTTTCACCGCTGACAAAGTTGGTTCGATAATGGGAGCCTCAACCACAGCCTGCATTGCCGCACGGACATCTTTAAGTCCACTCCCCGTATTCAACACCAGAATTGGATCATCGCTTCGCACCCCGCCTGAGCCTGCCGCTTTGACCAGTCCAGCATACGCTGTGGCTCCGGCAGGTTCGGGGAAGACACCCATTTTACCGAGTTCCGCAATAGACTTGATGATCTCTTCATCTGACACCGTGATATATGTTCCATTTGTTTCTTTCGCAGCACGCACTGCGCGGACTCCGTCTCGCGGCAAATCCACTGAAATGCTGTCTGCAATTGTCTTCGCAGAGACTGGCGTGATGATTTCAGTATTCGCATGAAAAGAATTTGCAATGGCCGCAGAACCTTCAGCCTGCACACCGATAATGCGCGGCATGTTGGGAATCCAGCCTAATGCAAGTAGATCCTTGAACCCTTTGTGAATGCCTGAGATGATATTGCCATCACCCACTGAAACAAAAATTGACAATGGCGGATGATTATCCAAAGGACTATCATTTTTATGCCAGTCGTGATGCGCTCTCATCCACCATTCCCAAATTTCAAATGCGGCAGTTTTCTTGCCTTCAAGCGTGAATGGATTGTAACCAGTATTACGGCAATACCAGCCAAACTCATTCGAAGCTTTGATACTCAAATCGAACGCATCATCGTAAGTGCCATCCACCAAAATGACCTTTGCGCCGAAGATAAGCAGTTGCGCCACCTTCGCCTGCGGAGCAGACTTGGGCGCGAAGATGATCGCCTTCTGCCCAATCGCGGCGGACATGCCTGCAAGCGCCGCGCCCGCATTACCCGTGGAAGCTGTGACGACCACATCCGCTTTGATTTCACGCGCGCGAGTCACAACGACTGCACTGGCGCGATCTTTGAATGAAGCAGTGGGGTTACGCGACTCATCCTTGAGCCAGAGATGCTTGAGACCCAGTTTATCTGCCAATCGTGGCAGAGCGAATACCGGCGTCCAGCCCGCGGCATGCAAGGGAGTGGAATCCCCTTCTGGTTCGTCCACCGGCAGAAGAGGCAAATATCTCCAAAGCGAAGATTCGGTCCGCGAGGTGATATCTTCGGGCTGGAACTTCTTTTTAATATATTCATAATTAAGAACAATATCCAGATTCCCCCCATCTTTTGGACAGGTGTAGGTAACCTGTCCTTGCAGGTATTCTGCGCCGCAAAGTGAACATTTGTAGCCAGGGAAGTTTTTCATAATGCCGTAATTTTACCCGATATACAAGCAGACCTGATATGTCTCATCCGCGCCACTTTTAATCAAAACCCGCGCACGGAAAATGGCGTGAATCAATCAGGCTTTCGCAAAGACACACTTCGACACGGTGAGCGAAAGACGAACCGTCAATGCAACGCCTTCGGCAGGTCTTAATTGAAAAGGACTCCCAGGCTTGAAACCTGGCGAGTCCTTTTAGATATTCCTGGCTTCTCGAATAATAAAAACTATGGATTCTTCAAGCACTCATCATGATTATCAATATTACGCAAAACGCAAATGCTTTCCCCTTCTTTGTTTTTCTCGTAATGCGCGGTAAAACGATATTTCAAGTCCACACGTACTTCCCAAATGCCGTCACGCCCCTCCAGTTTCTTGATGTGCAAGGATGGATGGCGCTGATTTTGCCCGAAGAGAGTCAACGCTTTCAGGGCTTTCTTTTGAATATCGGCAGGGAGCGAACGAAAAGCTTTCAGAAATCGCTCGGAGCGGCGAAAAATCATGACTTGCCCTCATCCAAATCAGCGACCAAGTCATCCATGTTGGAAAAGTCTTTATAACGTCCTGCGATCAGGTCATCGTCGGCTTCGCGTTCCCCTTCCTGCCAGCGGCGCGTCCAGAAGTAAGCCTGGGAGCGTTCCACGGCAATTTGCGGAACAAGGCGAACGGTTCCATCCGCTTCAACCACTACTTCAAGCAAATCGCCTTCTTTCAAATTTGCCTTTCGGCGAACAGTTGTAGGTAAAGTGATTTGTCCATTGCTCCGCACTTGTAAAACTGTTTCAGGCATGGGAACCTCCGTTTCTCAAATTTCTGAAATCTGACAAGGCGATTGTAACATAGAAAATTTAGCGAAATCAACTCTTATTTATGCAGGCCGTTTGCAAGCATTTCACCCACGTGGACAAAGACGCAAGCCCGTCAGGCTTTTGCGGAGATACACTTCGACACCTTCGGTCAGTGCAACACCTTCGGCAGGTCTTAATTAAAAAGGACTCTCAGGCTTGAAATCTTGAGAGTCCTTTTGACATCAATGCACTAACGATACTAACTCATAAAATTTGTGATGGGGTTTTGCATCCTCTATCGGTACGCCGAAAATCGGTATCGAAACTGACCAGCACCAAATCATGCCTGCCTGCAATAGCATATTGATAAGCATCATCGAAATCCAAGCCAAATTCTTGAGAGGCGGAGATTACAGCATCCATATCATCGGGCAACAAAGACAGCAAACTAATCCCCCCCCATTGACCAACACATCCTCCAAAAAAGCACGAAACGCTTCATGCTGTTTTCTGCGAAACAGTAAAAGACCTATGGAATGAAGCGAATAGTCGGTTAAAAAGAACTCATGTTGCGCGGATTTCAGCAGAAGGTTTTTGGCATCCTCTGCTTTTTCTTGAGACAAAATAATCTCAAGAAATATATTGGTATCAAGAAGCGCTCTCATTATATCCACCCCGCAAATCGGCAATCTGATGCTGAAGCTGAACCGAAGTATATTGCCCGCGCATACCCTTCAACGCGCCTTCCCATTGGAACTTCATTGGGAGAACCTGTCGTTTTACTCGATGTTCCAATAAAAACGCAACAAAATCCCGCACCTCAGATTGCAGGGTGGGAGGGAGCATTCGCAACATTTCCTGTAAGGATAACTCAGCCATGGCTATCTCCTGTTCTCTATTCTTCTATTTTACCCGATATAAACACAGACCAGACCTGACATGTCTCACCTGCGCCGCCGTTGACCATATCCCACGTGTGGATAAAGACGCGAGTCGGTAAAACTTTCGCGAAGACACACTTCGACACCTTCGGTCCGTGCAACGCCTTCGGCAGGTCTCTTAACCAAAACGGACTCTCAGGCTTGAAACTTTGAGAGTCCGTTTTGATTTATTTACTTGTTCTTTCCCAAATTTCCCTTGCAATCATTTCTTGATCCACAGGCGTCTTATCAACCCTCACGCCGACCGCGTTATAGATGGCGTTCGTGATCGCGGGTGTGGTTGGGATACTGCATATCTCGCCCACGCCCTTCGCACCGTAGGGACCTTCTGCGGTGGGATGTTCCACAATAATGGACGTGATCTCAGGCGTAAGCATAATACCGGGAACGCGATAGCGCGCGAGATGGTCAGTGACCACGTAGCCGTTATCCATGATGAATTCTTCGGTGAGTGCGTTGCCGAGTCCCATCATCACGCCGCCTTCGACTTGTCCCTGCAAGCCAAGCGGATTAACAGCCATGCCCACATCGTTGGCGGCGATAACTTTCAAAACGCGGACTTCACCGGTTTGTGTATTGACTTCCACTTCAGCAGCTTGCACGCCAAATGAAAATGCGAAGTGCATGTCACCGCCAGTTCCGAGAGGTTGGGTTTTGGGTGCTTCATATTCGTAGAGCGCGCGCGGTTGTTGCCCAGCCTGTTTCATCTCTTTAGCAACTTCGGCATACGACATCGAATGTCCATTCGCATGGACAATGCCATCTTTGAATTTAATTTGTTCAGGCTTCACGTCATATTTTTCAGCGAGCGTGGCAGTAATTGCGTCGCGTAATGTCTTCGCCGCATAACGTGATGCGTTTCCTGTGACATAGGTTTGACGCGAGGCAGTTGTTGGACCGCCATTGGGAGTCAAGTCAGTGTCCATGACCAGCACGCGAACTTTATCCGGTGGGACAGCCATTTCTTCGGCAACGATCATACGCATGACAGAGACAAGCCCCTGCCCCATTTCGGCAGAGGAACTTCGCACTTCAAACATGCCATCGTCGTAGAGTTCAACTTCCGCGCCAGATATATCGGGAGCACCGCCGCCAAGTCCTGTGTTCTTGTAAGCCGCGGCAAAGCCCCAAGAGCGTATCAGGTGCGGCATGTCAGGTGTCACGTGCGGTTTGAATATGTCTTCCCGTGACAAACCTGACGCCTGACACATGGCAATTGACACCTTATCAATACATTCCATCAATCCAACTGACTCACGTAATTCCTGTCCCGTATTGGTGATGCTTCCAACGTGGAGCGCATTCATGCGGCGAAGTTCAACGGGTTCGATGTTTAATTTCTCAGCAAGCATATCCATTATGGACTCAACCGCAAAGGCAGACTGCGTGACACCAAAGCCACGGAACGCGCCCGCGGGTGGGTTGTTAGTGTACATGGCGTAACAATCGGCGCGCACATTTTCGATATCATACGGACCTGCCGAGTGCGTGGTGGCGCGGGTCATCACCTTTTCGCCAAGTGACGCATACGCGCCCGTATCGCCATAGAGTTCCGACTCGCACGCAACGATTCGTCCATTTTTCTTCGCGCCGATCTTGACGCGGATTTGAGTTGCATGTCGTTTCGGATGCACGAGCAAACTTTCGCGGCGGTCAAACAATAATTTCACGGGGCGTTGGGTTGCATTCGCAAGCATGGCGGAATGGATTTGTCCCATCACATCTTCTTTACCGCCGAAGCCACCGCCCATCAACTGTCCAATAATGCGCACGCGCGACTCATCCCAACCCATGACACGCGCCACCTGAGTTCGATCTTGATATGGAATTTGCGAGCCGACATAAATTTCCATGCGACCATCAAGTGTGGGTACGGCAATACTGCATTCAGGCTCCATAAAAGCATGGTCGGTAATCGGTGTGTGAAAAGTATGTTCGAGAATGACGTCCGCTTCGGCAAAGCCCGCGTCCATATTACCCTTGCGGACTTTAATGTGCTTGAGCAAATTCCCGTTTGGATGAAGTTGCGGCTGGCCTTCCTGACGTGCCTGCACTGGATTTGTAATCACAGGCTGGAGATCGAACTCCGCTTCTATCAACGTTGACGCCTGCTCGGCGATCTGTTGGGTTTCCGCCGCGATGATCGCGATCGTATCCCCCATGTATCTGACGCGTTCGCCGATACCGACAATTGTAGGCCAATCGTAAATGACCAGTCCATGATTGTGTTCGCCGAGAATATCGTCAGCGGTTAAAACCGCCACGACACCAGGAAGAGCTTTGGCTTTTGAAATATCGAGCTTCGTTAATATGCCATGCGGAATCATCGCACGGCGCGCTTTGGCATATAACATGCCGTCGAAGACAAGGTCATCGGTGTAAATTGCGTCGCCAGTGACTTTTTCAATTCCATCGGGACGCGTATGTGTATGGCCTACCGTATCATGTTGATGAATCGAATCAGGAATGTGTGGCGGTTTGACAGGTTCACCCGTTCGCAGAGATTCTGCCGCGGCGAGGATGGCATTCTCAATTGTGGGATAACCCGCGCAACGGCAAAGTGTATCCTTCAACGCAAAGCGGATCTCCTCCGAATTCGGATTCGGGTTGCGCTTGAGCAACGCGTAGGCGGTCATGATCTGCCCAGGGATGCAGAATCCGCATTGCACAGCGCCATGCTCGACGAAGGCTTCCTGCAAAGGATGAAGTTTTTCCCTCACCCCTTGCCCCTCTCCCTGAGGGAGAGGGGTTGGGGTGAGGGTAGCAAGTCCCTCGATGGTGACGATGATCTTTCCATCTGCGCGCTCGGCGGGATAAACACAGGACATAATCGGCTCGCCATCCACAAGGACAGTACACGCGCCACACTCCGCTTCTCCACAACCGATCTTTGTGCCTGTAAGATGAAGTCTTTGACGGAGGAGAGCAGAAAGTGTTTCGCCGGCGACAGGATCGAGGGCATATTTGATGTCGTTAACGATAAGAGAGATTTGATTGTTCATAAGTTGCCTCAAAAAAAATTTGAACCACGGAGACACAGAGACACGGAGATTTTAATTCTCGCGCCTTTTTCGTTATAAGACTCGGCGATAAATGCCATCTTTTAGAACTGGCACATTGAAGTTAAGCAGAAGACCCACTCGTATCCCCGTGAGTCGCATATAGGTCAATAATTGCGCTTCATGGACAGGGATGACCCGTTCCACGGCTTTTAGCTCAACAATCACTCGCTTGTCGTAAACAAGATCAATCACATAACCAGCATCCAAGTCAATGCCTTTGTAATTCAAAGGCAAGTTTACAAGCCGCTCAAATGACATCTTTCGCAGGGCGCTTTCATGCTCCACGCACACTTGATAAGCAGACTCAAGCAACCCAGGCCCAAGTATGCGATGAACTTCAATTGCCACGCCGATGATTTTGTCTGTCAATTCTTTTTCCAGTAATGGAATAGCATGTTTGTTATGCAGGACAGGAAAGTTATGTTGCATTATTCAATCCTTTCGCCATGAAAAACCTTATAAAGAATCTCAGTGTCTCCGTGTCTCGGTGGTTAGCCTGCTCTTGACCATGCGGTTTCCAGTACATCCTTGAACAGCCCACTCACAATATGTTGACGATAATCTGCACTCGCTCTGCGAGCGCTGGAGCGGAATTGGGCTTGGGCGAGCAAAGCACCAAGCGCGGATTCAAATGTAGTTTTAATGAGGGATTGTCCACGTAAGGTACCTTCGGCTTCTGTTGCGCGGAAGGGAATCGCACCGCCGGGACCCACTGCAATACGAATGTCCTTGATGTCACCATTCTCGCGTTCGAGCCAGACGGCGCAATTCAAGATGGGCAAGGCCACACCTTGCGGGCGGGGGATGCGTTTGAAGCAGGAGGCTTGGTGGTGCCTGGTAAGTGGTAAATAGAAACCAACTAATAACTCCTCACCGTGTTTGAGCGAGGATTTTCCTGGGCCGAGAAATAATTCATTGAATGGGATTCGGCGCGTTTCTACCAAGTTCTCAGTTGCATCCCCGCCGCCGAGGACGGCGGCTGGAGCTTTTGCACTTGCTATCTCGGCTTCGGCATTTAGGGCGAGCAATGCAATCGTTCCGTCTGCGGCGGGGAGGGCGTGAGCGACGTTGCCTCCAAGAGTCGCCACGTTGCGGACTTGGGGGCCGGCGATCAACTCGCAGGCTTCGGTCAAGGCTTGGGCGTGGCGACCAACTAAAGGGTCCGATGCGATGCGGTTGACTGGGACAGCGGCACCGACGAAGAGTTCATCCCCTCTTAATTCGAGTACGATCATCTCTGCTATGGAAGTTACATCCACTAAGGTATGAACAGGGGCATGTCGGCCTTGTGCGAGGTCCAGCATTAAATCAGTACCACCCGCGATAGGAAGCGCGGGGCCGCGTGATTCAGTAAAAGCCTTTAATGCTTGTGACAGGGTGGCAGGGCGAATAAATTCTTGCCATAGGTTCATAGGTGGTGTCCTCTTTCTTGCTAGACGGCGGCACTTTTCGATGGGTTTGCCCAACGCCGTGGCGCATGCCGCGCCACGACCACCGAACCGATGGAATGAGATTGTACTACTTTAAGGTCAGGCAGGGTTTTTTTCTTCGGGATGTACACCTGCCATTAACAAGCCAAGCCTTTCGCGCGCTGCGTCCTGACGGGAAAGAATACCCATGATCCTGCCTTCGTAAATCACAGCAACACGGTCTGAAAGGGCAAAGATTTCATCAAGGTCTTCAGAGATGAGCATGACGGCCGCGCCTCTTTTTCGCTGATCGAGCAATTGTTCGCGTACATATTCAGTCGCGCCGATGTCAAGCCCGCGAGTTGGTTGCGCGGCAATGATGGCGCGCGGATTGCTGGAAATCTCGCGAGCCAGGACTATTTTTTGTATATTGCCACCTGAGAGATTTTTTGCAAGTGTCTCTTGCGATGGAGTTTTTACCTGGAATTGCGAGATCAATTTATCTGTATGAGTGGAGATGTCTTTCAATTTCAAAAAACCAGAACGGGAGAAGGGCTGTTTATGATGTTCGCGCAGGATCATGTTTTCAGCGACGGTGAACTCCCTGATCATGCCATCGCGCATTCTTTCTTCGGGGATATAGGATAACATTCGATCCGTCAGGTCGCCGGGAGCAAAGCCGGTGACATCCTTGCCTTCCAAAAAGATCCGCCCGCTGGTTGTTTTTCGCAGACCTACAACAGTTTCCGCCAACTCGCGTTGACCATTACCGGATACACCAGCAATCCCAAGAATCTCCCCTGAGTGGATTTCAAGATTCACTTCACGCAGGCCGGGTGTTCCACGGTCACTGCCGCAGGATACTTTATCAAGTTTCAAACGCACTTCGCCGAGGTCCACCTTGCCGCGGCCCGGAGCAAAATCAACATCACGACCAACCATCCAATTGGCGAGGTCCTGTTTTGTAGTCTCGGAGGTTAGACGCGTGCCGATCTTTTTTCCATTGCGCAGAACAGTCACGCGATTGCTGATATCAACAACTTCGTGTAATTTATGAGAAATAAAAATGAGGGCATAGCCATCCTTTACCATCTGGTGCATGACGATGAAAAACTCGTCCACTTCCTGTGGGGTAAGAACGGCGGTGGGCTCGTCAAGAATGAGCAATGCGGCGCCGCGATAAAGCGCTTTGATAATTTCAACCCTCTGTTGTTGGCCAACGGATAACTGCCAGATAAATGCATCAGGATCAATTTTCAAACCATAGATACCGGCCAGTTCCACAATGCGTTTAGATACGCGGTCGAGATCGGTCAACGGACCGCGGGAGGACGGCAGCCCCAAAGCTACGTTTTCCGCGACAGTTAAGCTTTGCACAAGCATGAAATGCTGATGGATCATGCCAATACCAAGGTTGATCGCATCGGTCGGCGAGGCAATGGTGACAGGTTTGCCATTCAAAAAAATTTGACCTTCATCCGCGTGATACATGCCATAGAGGATCTTCATCAATGTGCTTTTACCTGCGCCGTTTTCACCCAGCAAGGCATGAACTTCACCGGACTTCACATCAAAGTCCACGTGGTCGCTGGCAAGCACTCCAGGGAATCTCTTTGTAATGCCTCGCATTTCAATACTTTCAATGCGGGTCTTGCCTGAAGGAAGTTTATTTGATTCGGTCATCGCGCCATCCAGAAAATCTTTTCAGACTTCGGAAATCCCCAAGGCTTCCGAAGTCTTTTCAATATTTATTTACTATGAATTACGGGAGGGTGATCGTGATCGTCCCGTCAATGATCCCTTGGATGGTTGATTCAGCCAAAGCCTTAGCATCATCGGGAAGGGCATAGTCCGGGTTGAATTCAATGACCTCACCGCCATTGGCGAGGTCGGCTTTGAAGGACTGTCCACCGAGCGTGCCGTTTTGAATGAGACCGATGATCTCATTGAGAGCAACTTCCCAGTGATAAACCTGTGAAGCAACCACGATGGCAGGAGCGAGAGAGGTCTGGTTGGATTGCGTACCGAACCAAAGAGCATTCGCTTCCTCGGCTTTGCCGATCGCGCCCACAACCATTTGGGCGGTACCGGTCAACGCATCCGCGCCCGCAGCGATGTGAGTCGTCGCAGCTTCAGAGGCCAGCGCAACGTCAGAGAATGAACCGATGTAATTCACGTTCACCTTAACATCGGGATTGGTTGCCGCTACACCGGCTTTGAACCCTTCCACATAAAGTTTCGCATCGCCAACTTCGATCGGGCCAACTACCCCAATCACCTTGCTGGTTGAGAGAGTAGCTGCCAACACACCATTGACATAGCCGCCCTCTTGCGAAGCCGCTTCGTAAGCAAAAATATTGGGTACGCCGAAGGTTTCCGCCGTGGTGCCCCAGGCGAAGCTGGTTTCGGGGAAGTCAGGAGCAATTTCCTGAAGGGATGAACCGTACTGCGAACCGTGAGCAATCACCAGATCAAAACCCTCTGTTGCATAGTCACGGATGGCTGCAGCGGCATCATCCACATTGAACATGCCGTCAGAGTAAACGAACTCAAAGGCATCGGGCCCGCCCATTTCTTCCTGAATGCGGACGAGCGCATCGTACATGCTCTGACTGAAAGCCAGGTCATTGATGGCGCTCGGCATGATAACAGCGACGCGGAACGGTTCCGCCACGGGCGCTTCGGTTGCTGTGGGGGCCTCAGTTGCTATGACAGGGGCCTCGGTAACAACAGCAGGCGCCTCGGTAGCGGGCGCAATACCACCACATGCTGTGAGGATCATGGACAACGCGAGAACCAAAGTCAATAACCATGCAAATTTCTTCATCTTCTTCTCCTTATATCAATTGTGAATATCAAATGTTTCAAATAACTTGGGACAAACACGGGTTTCAGATTTACTTGATTTGAACTCACCTCCTTTATGAAAGAGTCAATCTTCCCGCTCGAAGGGTCGCGTCAACGCGGATGGCGCGCGAACCCTTGAAACAGTAGCTACCAAGACCAAAATCGTAAGCACGTAAGGCATCATCACCGCAATATCGGATGGGATCGGAACGCCCAATACTTGAATCCATAACTGCAACGAGTTGACCATGCTGAACAACAGCGCGCCGCCCAAAACACCCCACGGACGCCACCCGCCGAAATAGACCAACGCGACTGCAATAAATCCAAGTCCGCTGGTCATGTTTTGTTGGAAGACGTTCAATAACGCGATGGAAAGGGAAGCCCCTGCAACCCCGGATAATGTCCCGCCGAGGATGATGGTGAAATAACGGACACGCGTCACACTCACGCCAAGCGAATCCGCCGCATCCGGGTTCTCGCCTACCGAGCGGATCTTCAATCCAAGCGTTGTCTTGTTCAATACAAACCACGCGATTGGCACAAGCAGATATGCAGCATAGACCAGTATATTTTGGCTAAAGAAAATTTCGCCGATGCCTGGAACTTTGCTGAGCAATGGGATTTTGACCAGAGGAAAACCTTTTACCGTTTCAACAGTGCCCATCAATTTCTGGAAAAGCAGGTCGCTCATTCCAAGGCCAAAGAGATAAAAACCTATGCCGCTGATCCCCTGTTGAGCGTGTAAATTAACAGTGACAAACGCCATGATCAATCCCATCAGCGCGCCAACGACCATGGCGGCAAGCAAGCCAAGCCACAAACTCCCCGTTGTCAATGCAACGTAAAAAGCAGCAAACGCGCCCAATAGCATCTGGCCTTCAACGCCAAGGTTTAGCACCCCACTACGCTGTCCAAATGTCTCACCGATAGAGGCAAATAAATAGGGTGTGGCCAATCGTATTCCAGACGAGAGAATTCCAATTAAAACGGTGACAGTAAACAGGTCAGAAATCATGCGCCTGCCTCCACTTGCGGCGGTCTTTCATGATCTTGCCGAGGCGGGGAGTCATCCTCCTGCTTTGCACTCGCCAATCTTCGTCGTTGTCTCCGCCGCCGCCAAAATTCACTGCTAACAACAAATACAACCACCAAGCCATTCAAAGCAATGACCAGCGCCGACGGAACCTGCACAACCCTTTGCATTTTGTTAGCGCCCACCAACAGCGCACCGAATAAGACCGAAGCTGGAATAGTCAGGATTGGATGTAACTGACCGAACAAGGCAGCCACTATCCCATTGAACCCTGCGCTTCCCGTAAAGCCCGAAGACGAGCCATCCGTGATCATCCGATAATTGACACCGAATACTTGAGTTGCACCTGCCAGGCCTGAAAAAGCTCCGCTCAACAACAAGGCAATAACAACATAACGCTGAACTTTTATCCCAGCATAGCGGGAAGCGTTCGGGTTTTGCCCCACAGCACGGATACGGTAACCCAGGGTTGTGCGCCATAACAGAAAATAAACAAGCACAGCCAGGATGACAGCGATGAAAGCGCCGAGGTGCAATCGGGTTGGCGCCAGACGAGGCAGGCGGAAAATTTCCATAAGGCGGGCCGTTTGAGGGATTTTCGAGGCAATCTCAGCCTGTGAAGGATCGATCATCGGACCGCGCAAGAGGAAGTTCATCAACTGTACTGCGATGGCGTTCATCATCACGGTACTTAATATTTCATTCACATTGTAATAGGCTTTTAACACCCCCGGTATGCCGCCCCATATTCCGCCCCCTAAAAATCCAGCGAGCATCGAGAGTGTGATCACCAACCAGCCCGGCAAGCCTGTAAAAGTCAGCCCAACCCATGTAGCCAGAATCGCGCCGATGATCATCTGCCCCTCCCCACCGATATTGATCACGTCTCCACGAAAGGAGATGCAAATACCAATTCCCACCAACAATAAAGGCGTTGCCTTGACGAGAGTTTCTGCAAAGGCATTCGAACTGCCGAAAGCACCATCCCAAAGAGCCTTATACGCCTCAATGGGATTAACCTTCAAGAAAAACAACATGCCCGCGCCGATAAGCAAAGCGGCTATTGCAGCAAAGACGGGCAGGAACCCATCAATCAGGCGGGATATCCATTCGCTTTGAAATAATTTTTTCATGGGCAGCCACCTGTCTCCTGATGTTTCAGTATACTGAAAACCCCAAAAAGTTGTCAGACATTTTGTAACTGAAATTGTATGATTTTTATCCAGAATCCCCGGCCTAATAGTTAACGAATTCTCGCCCGCCTAAAGTAAACTTTTCATGGAAGCCCATATTATGCAATATTGCATTGCAGGCTTAGTCGGTCACGGCTTAACACCATTTAACATCCGAAGCTTATAGTGCAAACATTGATTTCTTACAGAGTAACCTTTATCTGCTATTCCGATTCAAAGGGTACACCCAGCGCAGCAGGAGGTGACACGCGCATTGCCCGCAGGGCCTTTGAAAATAACTTGCGCGTGTTATCGGGCATGGACGCGAGAATTCGTTCCACCCATTCGGTATTGCCAATATTGACAAATAAAAGTGTGAGGATCATGAGCGGGAATGGCGCAACCTGTAAAACCTGGGATGGAACTTGTGTGAATACTGGCTGTAACACCAAGCCAAGCCATTGTAAAAACGCAAAGAGATATGCGCCAAACGCCGCACGGGCTGGATTCCAACCGCCGAAAATGGTGATGGATAATGCGATCCAGCCAATGCCATCGAGACCGGAGATCGTGCCCATCCAGCCGGCGCGGATGGCGAGGGAATACGCTGGGCCAGCCAGGCCAATCAACGCACCGCCAATGACGGTGTACACGTAACGCATGAGATTAACGTTTGCGCCGCGAATGAACGCCGCAGCCGGTTTTTCACCAATACCTTGCAGCATTAAGCCAGGACGGGTGCGAAAGATCCATATCGACGCGAGAAAAATTGCGGCAAAACTAATATAGGTAATCGCATCCTGACGAAAGAATAATGCGCCGAGAATTGGGATATCGCTTAAGAAAGGGATGGGAAGCGCCTGCAAGCGAGGACCTGGCACTCCCATGTAGGGATTGCCGAGAAAGTAGGAAAGGTCACGGCAGGTGAGCGCAAGAACGAATCCAACTGCAACCTGTGATTGCTTTAAGGTGATGCTTGCAAAAGCAACAACCAGCGCCACGAGCGCCCCGATCAACATGCCCGAGAGAAAGCCAAGCACGATGTTATCGGTGTTGTAGGCTACTGCAAAACCGCCCATTGCCGAAAGTAGAATTGTGCCGTTCATGGAAAGGTTGATGACACCTGCACGCTCCGACAAGGTCTCACCCATCACTGCAAAGATTACCGGCACAGCCGCTGCAAGAACACCAGCCAACCCAATGAGAATAGTTTCTTGAGTCATGTTTATGCCTTTTTCACAAATTTCTGGCGTACGCCTTCTGCAAGCAACACGAACAATACCAGCGCGCCCTGTAAAACGCCTGAGAGAGACGAGTCAAGCTTCATAAGAATGGGCAGTTGAATGCTGCCAATATTTAATGCCGCGAAGAACAAGGCAACTGGCACAGCCCAAACCGCCCTGTAATTAATCAGCATGGCAACCATGAGACCGAGATACCCATATCCGCTTGAAATGGATGGGATAAGACGGTGATAAACGGCGGCCACCTGCATAGCTCCCGCTGCACCCGCCAACGCGCCGCATATGAGGAAGGAATACATCGAATACTGCCAGGTGGGAATGCCCAGCAAATAGGCCGCACGAAAGTTCTTCCCCACGGCTTTCAAGCGTAAGCCAAAATATGTGCCCTGCAAAATAAAATATACAGCTACGATCCCAATCAACGCAATACCCAATGCCCAAAGGCTGATCCTCAAATCAAATAAAAGAGGCAGGGAAAATTCATCAGGGAAAGGCACAGTTCCACTCATGGATGCCACACCAGGTCGCTTCCACGGCCCAAAAATGAGATAGATGGTGAGGGCTGTGGAAACAAAATTTAAACCAAGTCCGCCAAAGATCTCATTCACTCCGCCAAATACTTTCAACACGCCAGTGAAGGAAGCCCATAGCGCGCCGCCCAACATACCGCCAAGAATGGCTAAGGTAATGACCAAGGCGGGGTGCAAGCCGCTTTCGAGAAAATATCGAAACACCCAAGTGGTTGCAATTGCACCCAGAACAACTTGTCCCTCCACACCGATATTCCATAAGCCGGAAGAGAACGTAACCAGCAAACCTGCCGTCACCAGCAAAAGAGGCACAAACGCTACCAGCACTTCTGCAAATTTACGCATTGAACCAAAAGATCCTGTGAACATATTTTTATAGGCATCCATAGGTGAAGCGTCTACAGAAATCAGGATCAATGAAACAAATCCAAACGCAAAGAGAAGCGCGATGAGTTGAAAAAGAAAACCGCCCAAACGACCTTTAAGCATGTTCGCCTCCCATCTCCGTCCAGCCTTTACCGCCGATCAATTGACCGAGTTCTTCCACGCTGGTTGCGTTTGCATCCAATGGCTGCGAAACGTTGCCGCTAAAAAATACAAGCAGACGGTCACTGTATTGTAGAATTTCATCCAGATCGGATGAAATAAAAATGATCGAAGCGCCTTGTTTACAGCGCTCTTTTAATTTCCCCCAAATATAGATCACGGATTCAATATCCAAACCGCGGGTGGGATGTTCGAGCAAAACCAATGAAAGCGGCGATTGCAACAAAGCCAATTCTGCACGCTGTTGGTTGCCGCCCGAAAGCGACTCGACCGTGCTGAATGGCATACCGCGAATATTAAAAGATCGAATACGGTCTTCGGCAAGTTTTTGCCCGGCGGCACGGTCAATGAAAACACCTTTCGGTTCTTCCGCCAAAACAAAATGTTCCGTCAAACTCAGGCCGGGGACCAAGCCTTCTTCGAGACGTGAGGCGGGCAGGAAGTTCACGCCTGCATGCTTGAACTTGTGATAGGACTTTGCGGTCAAATCGTGACCGTTGAGCTGGACTCTGCCTCCGACGGGCCTTACCAACCCCGCACATGCGCGGATGAAGATGCCCTGCCCGGAACCTTCCATACCTGCCAGCCCGATCACTTCACCAGCACGGACATCCAGATTCACGTTTTTTATCTTCAAGCGGACATCTTCAAGTGAAATGTTATTGAGAGATAGAACAACATCGCCCGCCTGGGCCGCCTGTCTTTCACCGAGGGTGATCATTTTGCCAAACATCATTTCCACAAGCTTGGATGTAATGTAAGGAGGCCTGGTTGCCCCCACCAATTCACCATCTCTCAAAACTACCACCTGACTACAGAGATGCTCCACATCTTCCAGTTTATGCGAAACGAAGATGATGGTCATACTCTGTTCAGCAAGTTTTTTCAGAGTGGCGAATAATTTTGCTTTCTGCGAAGCGCTGATACCTGTGGTTGGCTCGTCAAGGATGAGGATACGCGCTCCGAGCCAAAGCAGGCGGATTATTTCTAGTTGCTGGCGCTCACCAACAGTGAGCGAATCCACGTAATTGTCCGGGTCAAGTGAAAAGTCAAATTGTTCAGCGAGCAGTTTGAAGTCTCGTGCGACGGTTGTTCGATTTGGAAAAAGTCCACCTGAGCGACCAAGTAAAAAATTATCAAGAACACGCATGGGGGAAAAATCTAACGGGTCCTGATGCAACATGCCCACACCAAAACGGATCGCATCGGCGGGTGAATGAATAATGACAGGTTTTCCATCTAAAATAATTTGACTGCCAGGGTCGGCTTGAATAAATCCCGAAAGGATTTTCATGAGAGTGCTTTTCCCAGCGCCATTTTCCCCCAATATTCCCTGAATGGTGCCTGAAGGAATATTTAGATTAATACCCTTATTGGCATGGGTCCTGCCAAAATGCTTATGAATGTTCTTTAATTCGATGTTCATGGGCGTTGCGAGACTCCATGATTCAAAAAGCAGGGGCGCGATAATCGCGCCCCTGCAACAAAGAGCTTGTTTATTCGGAAGCGCTCAAGCCGTCCATTCCCTCGAGCAATTGCGACAGATACCAAACTTGCTGGTCAGTTGCAACTTCGCCATCAGCGAGGAAAGCAGATCCATCCTGGAAATTAAGTGGGCCGGTAAAGAGGTTGAGTCCACCAGCCAGGTCAGCAATAAACGCATCCACTGCGGCGGCATCATCATCGGCTAAGGCGGGGCCGTTCACAAAACCAATTGTAGATGTATCCGGATTGTTAATGTCTGCCCAATCGGGTCCAGCCCAAATGAATTGTGAAGACCATGACCCATCCTGTGCGGATGAAATGGCTTTGAGGTATTCGGGTCCCCAGTTGAAATATGGGACGCCGACACAAACTTCGGGAGCGGCATCACAAGCGGCAACGTAATCATACGCAACACCAAAGGAAGCGGTACCTTCAGCAGTTAATTTCTGGGCCTCGCCGAGGTTGACGGGGTTGTCAATGCCGGAGATGACCACATCATAACCAGTGGTATAGAAATCCTTTGAAACTTCCACGGGGTCGGTGGTGAAACCAGGGATGTGGAACCAGAACCCAATCCATGTCACTTTGAATTCCAAAGCGGCAGGGTCATTGCCAGCCGTTTCCCAACAGTGCTTCGCGCCCAGGAAAGCAGAAGCAGCGAGGCGTCGAGTTTCATCGTTGATCAATGGTCCGAGATAGCCAATCTTGCCGGTTGTAGTGGTGAGGGCAGCGGCACAACCAGCCATCATCTTGCCGTATTCCATACGACCCATAATATTTGTCAGGTTTGGGATTTCCTCGTAGATTTTACCGTCAGGCCAAACCTGGTCGCCGGAAGCCATAATGACATATATATCGGGATTGGCTTTGGCAAAGGCGGTGGAGGCATCTTTCATATCATCAGAATTGAAGATGACCAATTTTGCGCCCTGTGCAACCAACTCTTCAGCGAGTTGATCTGGCGTGGTTCCGGCACGATCGGCGGGGTTGACCTTGTCAAGATAAATCATCTTGGCGCCGAGTTTTTCTTCGAGATACAAACCAGCTTCGTAGTGAGCCTGGCTCCAGCCATTGTCATTATATGGGCCTACAAGCAGCAATCCAAAAACAAACGGTTCAGCAACCGGCGCTTCAGTCGCGGCGGGGGCCTCGGTTGCAACCGGTGCTTCTGTCGCGGCGGGTTTCTCAGTGGCAGGTGTGCCACCACAAGCAGACAGGACGAGCATGAGTGCCATCGCAAACATTGCGAGGCGGGAAAGGTTTTTACGCATTTTCTTCTCCTTATAAAATATGTGTTTTGCGACGAAACTTGCAAGATCAATTTGTTCTTTGGACCTCCTTTCAAGCTGTCTAAACAGTTGCATTTGCAACAACTATTTTTGTGCAGAAAGATACATTATAACTCACCTTACGCAGTTTTAGCGTAAACTTGACAGATGAAAAACGGCAAACTCCTTGATTTGTACAGCGACTACCTGATTAGTGCCTTTGGACAAACAAGCGCAACGGGATTATCTTCACTTCTCAACGGCGAAGTTAGCCATGACCAGACGCAACGGTGGCTGGCAGGCGAGAAGCAAACC